>JAODME010000008.1 GCA_025465095.1 Microbacteriaceae bacterium
ACTCGTCGATGCACGCCCGGTCCTTGAGGTCCACGCAAGGGAGGGCTATCACGTAGGTCACGGTGCGGGGGTTCCCTTCGGCTGCGGCGTTCGATCAATCTTATCCCGCTCGAGCTGACCGAACTTCGGCCAGGCGAGCACCACAGCGGCGATGATGACGGGGCCGTAGATCCAGTAGTAGGCAGGTACGGTGTCAGGAATGAGCACGGATCCGCCGGCGCTCTCCAGCGACAGCGCCGCTATCGTGCCGAGGATGCCGAGCGCGGCGAAGCCGGAAAGGTGCCGGGTGTCGCAGAGGATTCGGAGCCCGGCGAGCAGCGCGGCAACGATCAGAAGCCCAACGATCAAACCGACTGGCACGTCGATGCCGGCGATGCTCGAGCGCGTCTGGTGGGCCACGGTGGCGAGGGCACCGACGGCGGCGCCGCCGAGAAGCGCTGCGGCGACACCGAGTATCCGTATCCTCCACGGCTGCTCGGCCCAGGGCCGGGGCAGCGTGCGGTGCCGGTCGAGGCGCCGGAACGATTCGACCGTCCTGATCGGCTCGATCTGGCCGCCCGGCATGAACATCCGGTCTCCGTCGACGGTCAACTGACTGCGATGCGCGTGAAGCGCAGCTGTCTTCCGATCGAGGACGTCCGTGACATCCACCACCCGGTTCGCGGCCGCGTCCCTGCCGGTCGGGTCGATCGCGTAGTAGGGAACACCCATGACCTCGGCCGCGTGCCGGGCAGCGTCGTGAGCTGCGATGTGGTCGGGATGCCCGTAGCCTCCATACGCGTCGTAGCTGACCACGGCGGTGGCCCCCGTCGTCGCGATGACCGTCGCGATGTCGGCGGCGATCTCGCCAGGTTCGGCGGCGCACAGCGCATCCGCGGGCAGCTCCGCGATCGGCTCTGGGCCCGCCTCGCCCCAGACCATTCCGGAGTCGCGGTAGCGGCGGGGGGCCCGGTCGATCATGCGGGCGTCCGCCGCGCCGAGCCAGCGGTGGTCGGTCACGCCGAGAAGGCGCATCGCCTCCGCAAGTTCGGTGGACCGGTGCGCGGCGAGCGCTTCCTGGTCATCAAGCAGGTGCTGCAGGTCGGCCGGGATGACCTCTCCGCTCTCGCCGCGAGTGCAGGTGAGCACGGTGACCTGGGCGCCCTCGTCGACGAGCTTCGCGATCGTGCCGCCGGTCGTGATCGACTCGTCGTCGGGGTGCGCGTGCACGAACAGCACGCGCTCTAGGCTGTCGTGCACGATCCGCTAGGCGGGGGTGACGACGTAGGTCGCGCTGACGACACCGTCGGACCCTGTCGCGACGGTGAGAACCACCACGTGGTCGGCCGACGTGAAGCTGCCGAAGCCACTGTCGGAGTCGCTGTTGACTCCGGATGCCGTGAAGGCTGCGCCCTCTAGCGTTTCCTGCGCGGTAACGAAGTCGGCCGCGCTCTCAAGGCGTGTCTTCAGCACCCAGCCGGTCGCGTTCGGTCCGGCGCCTCCGCCGACCACCTCGCCGACGACAGGAACCGCGTCCATCGGGAATCCGTCAGGCACCTGACCATTCGTGGTGATGCCGGCGCCGCCGAGAGCCTTGCCGATCGCGTCATCCACGCCGCTGCGCACCTCGTCCGTGACGCCGCCGACGATGTTCTCTGCGACGCCGCAGCCGACGAGGGCCGGAGCCGCGCCGACCAGCAGCGCCGCCGCGAGAACGAGCCTGCCAAAACGCATCAAGCGTCCTGCTTCTTCAGGCGCGACGTCGAGCGGGCACGTGCGTTCGCGTCGAGCTCGACCTTGCGAATGCGAATCGCGGTCGGGGTGACCTCGACGCACTCGTCTTCACGGCAGAACTCGAGGCACTCCTCGAGGGTGAGCTGGCGGGACGGCGTCATCGACTCGAAGGTGTCGGAGGTCGACTGGCGCATATTGGTCAGCTTCTTCTCCTTCGTGATGTTGACGTCCATGTCGTCGGAGCGCGAGTTCTCCCCGATGATCATGCCCTCGTACACCTCTTCGGTCGGCTGCACGAAGAACGACATCCGCTCCTGCAGGTTGATGATCGCGAAGGGGGTGACTACGCCGGAGCGGTCAGCGACGATCGAGCCGTTGCTGCGCGTGACGATGGAACCGGCCCACGGCTCGTAGCCGTGCGAGATCGCGTTCGCGATGCCGGTGCCGCGGGTGGTCGTGAGGAACTCGGTGCGGAACCCGATCAGGCCGCGCGAGGGGATGATGAACTCCATCCGCACCCAACCGGTGCCGTGGTTCGTCATGTTCTCCATGCGTCCCTTGCGGGTGGCCATGAGCTGCGTGATGGCGCCGAGGTACTCCTCCGGCGAGTCGATCGTGAGGTGCTCGAACGGCTCGTGAACCTTGCCGTCGATCTGCTTGACGACGACCTGCGGCTTACCGACGGTGAGCTCGTAGCCCTCGCGCCGCATCTGCTCGACGAGGATCGCGAGAGCGAGCTCTCCGCGACCCTGCACCTCCCACGCCGCGGGGTTGCCGATGTCGACGAGCTTGATGGAGACGTTTCCGACCAGTTCGCGGTCGAGGCGGTCCTTGACCATGCGCGCGGTGAGCTTGTGGCCCTTGACCTTGCCGACGAGCGGCGAGGTGTTGGTGCCGATCGTCATCGAGATGGCAGGGTCGTCGACCTTGATGGTCGGCAGCGGGCGCACGTCGTCCGGGTCGGCGAGGGTTTCGCCGATGGTGATGTCCTCGAATCCGGCGACCGCGACGATGTCGCCGGGGCCCGCGGAGTCGGTCGGGAAGCGGCTGAGGGCCCGGGTGATGAGCAGCTCGGTGACGCGCACGTTGGCGACGCTGCCGTCATGCTTGACCCAAGCTACGGTCTGGCCCTTCTTGATCGTGCCGTTGAAGACACGCAGCAGGGCGAGGCGACCGAGGAACGGCGACGCGTCGAGGTTCGTGACATGCGCCTGCAGCGGGTGCTCGTCGTCGTAGGTGGGAGCCGGGACATGAGTCAGGATGGCGTCGAACAGGGGTTCGAGGTCGGCGTTGTCCGGCAGGGTGCCGTTCTCAGGCTTGTTGTCGCTCGCGGCGCCGTTACGACCCGAGGCGTAGACGACGGGCACGTCGAGGATGGCATCGAGGTCGAGGTCCGGCACGTCGTCGGCCATGTCGCTCGCAAGGCCGAGGAGCAGGTCCTGGCTCTCCGCGACGACCTCGTCGATGCGGGCATCCGGACGGTCCGTCTTGTTGACGAGCAGGATGACGGGGAGCTTCGCCTCGAGCGCCTTGCGCAGTACGAACCGGGTCTGCGGAAGCGGGCCCTCGCTCGCGTCGACGAGGAGCACGACGCCGTCGACCATTGACAGTCCGCGCTCGACCTCGCCGCCGAAGTCGGCGTGGCCGGGGGTGTCGATGACGTTGATGGTGATGGGGCCGCCCGCGCCGTGAGCGGCGGCATGCTTGCCGTTGTACGAGATCGCCGTGTTCTTGGCGAGGATCGTGATGCCCTTTTCGCGTTCGAGGTCGTTCGAGTCCATCATCCGGTCTTCGCTCTCGAAGTGAGCGTCGAACGAGTTTGTCTGCTTGAGCATTGCGTCGACGAGGGTCGTCTTGCCGTGGTCGACGTGGGCGACTATTGCGACGTTGCGCAGATCGTTGCGGGTGGCGATGGCCATGCGTGAGTCCTTGACTGCTGGGCGTCGCACGGGCGTACTGCACGCCGTGATCGGCGATGGCGCGATCTGACAGGCACAGCGGCCAGCGAACGCGCTGGAATGGGTCTGTGGGGTTGTGCAGGATCACATCTCTGGTGCCCTGCACACCTAGTCTACCGCGTGTCGCCCAAATTCTCGGCCTTCACCGGAATCCGGCGTTCCCCCGTGCCGGATACGAGAACCCTGGACAGGGCTTGCGCCAGTCGCGAAATGCTGAGCAGAAAAGTTACACACCGGTGACGCAGACGCAATTTTCTTGCGTCCGCGTTACAATTCCCACGGCTGACGGCCCGGCCGACGCGTGTTTACTGCTGGAAGCCGCTTCGCAAAGCCGTTGGTCGGTGAACCGGAGCGGTACGATCCAAGCATCGGAGGGCGCCTTGTCGAGAACCACCCCGGACGCCGCGGCGCGCCCCGGTCGCCGTCGTCTGGTCACCGAACTCCTGCTTGTGCTCGGATTGTCGCTCGGAGCGTCCGCCGTGTACTCGGTCGTGTCGATCGTGAATTCCGCCACTCGGGCCGAACCGATCGCGTCGCAGACGACGACGCTCAACCGTTCGCTCAGCGAGCGGCCGGTGTTCGATCTCATCTACCAGTTTCTCGCGATCTTCTTCGACCTGGTCCCCGTCGCACTCGTCATCTTCCTGCTGTGGAACGCCGCCCGACCCCACCTCGGGCGACTAGGAATCGACTTCGCCCGGCCGGGCCGCGACATCCTGTCGGGACTGACGCTCGCGCTCGTGATCGGCGTTCCCGGGATCGGGCTGTACCTGGCCGGTCGGGCTCTGGGAATGACGCTCAACGTCGTGCCGACCGCGCTCGACACTTACTGGTGGACGGTCCCGATCCTCCTGCTGTCCGCGGTGCGCGCCTCGGTGACCGAGGAGGTCATCGTCGTCGGATACCTCTTCGCCCGACTCCGTGACCTCGGCTGGGGAAACTGGTCGATCATCCTGACCGCTGCGCTCCTCCGCGGCAGCTACCACCTGTACCAGGGCGCACCCGCTTTCCTGGGGAACTTCGCCATGGGGCTGCTCTTCGGTTGGCTCTACTCGCGTTTCGGACGCCTCCTGCCGTTCGTGATCGCGCACTTCGCCATCGATGCGGCAATCTTCGTGGGCTACCCGTGGGTGGCCTCGGCGTTCCCGTCGTTCTTCGGTCAGCCCTGACACGGCCACTCCACGGCGACGGTCAGTCCGCGAAGGCATCCGGCGGTGGGCACGCGCAGACGAGGTTGCGGTCGCCCCACGCCTGGTCGATGCGACGCACCGGCGGCCAGTACTTGCCTCGGATGAGGCTCCGCACCGGGTAGACCGCCTGTTCGCGGGAGTACGGATGCTGCCACTCCCCCTCGATGACGGACTGGGCAGTGTGCGGCGCGTTCCTCAGTGGGTTGTCGCCGGCGGGGAACGAGCCGGCGCCCACGGCATCCGCTTCCGCCCGAATCGCGATCATCGCATCGACGAACCTGTCGATTTCGGCGAGGTCCTCACTCTCCGTCGGCTCGACCATGAGGGTTCCCGCGACCGGGAACGACATCGTCGGGGCATGGAATCCGTAGTCGATGAGCCGCTTCGCGACGTCATCGACGGTCACTCCTGTGGCAGTCGTCAGCGGACGCAGGTCGAGGATGCACTCGTGCGCGATGAGCCCGTTGTCCCCGGAGTAGAGCACCGGGAAGTGCTCGCGCAGCCGCACAGCGACGTAGTTCGCGGCAAGCACCGCTGCGCCGGTCGCCTGCTTGAGGCCGTCCGCTCCCATCATCCGGACATACGCCCAGCTGATCGGGAGGATGCTCGGAGAGCCGTAGGGGGCGGCGCTCACGGCGTGCCGATGCTCAGGCTTGTCGACCGCTCGAGTCGAGGGGCGTTGCGCCATGGGGTGCCCGGGCAGGAACGGCGCGAGGTGCGCCTTTGCGGCGACCGGGCCGACGCCCGGCCCTCCTCCACCGTGCGGGATGCAGAACGTCTTGTGCAGGTTGAGGTGCGACACGTCACCGCCGAAGTCGCCGAACCGCGCGAACCCGAGCAGGGCGTTGAGGTTCGCGCCGTCGACGTAGACCTGTCCTCCCGAGTCGTGCACCGCCTTGCAGATCGCACCGACCTCATGTTCGTACACCCCGTGCGTGGAGGGGTAGGTGATCATGAGGGCGGCAAGAGAGGAGGAGTGTTCGGCGATCTTCGAGCGCAGGTCGTCGAGGTCGACGTTGCCGAGCTCGTCCGTCGCCACCACGACTACCTTCATCCCCGCGAGCACAGCCGAAGCGGCGTTCGTTCCATGCGCGCTTTGCGGGATGAGGCAGACGGTTCGCGCGTCCTCGCCGTTGGCGCGGTGGTAGGCGCGGATCGCGAGCAGTCCGGCGAGCTCGCCCTGGCTGCCTGCGTTCGGCTGCAGCGACACCGAATCGTAGCCGGTGACATCCGCCAGCCAGCCCTGCAGCTGCTCGATGAGCGACAGGTAGCCGTCCACATCCGCCTCGGGGGCGAACGGGTGGATACCGGCGAACTCCGGCCAGCTGACCGCTTCCATCTCGGTCGCGGCGTTGAGCTTCATCGTGCAGGAGCCGAGCGGGATCATGCCGCGATCGAGCGCGTAGTCGTAGTCGGCGAGATGCTTCAGGTAACGCATCATCGCCGTCTCCGACCGGTGCGTGTTGAACACGGGGTGGGTCAGGTAGTCGCTCGAACGGTGCAGCGCAGAAGGGATCCAGCCTCCGACGCTCCGCGCAACCGGGTCGTCCGCGAGCTCCCCTCCAAGAATCCGTGCGACCGATCGGATGTCGTCGAGGGTCGTGGTCTCGTCCACCGACAGCTGGACGTGAGTGTCGTCGACCAGATGGAGCAGCACGCCGGCCTCGTACGCGCGGGCGACGAGCTCGCGGGCATCCGTTCCCGTTCCTAGGGTCAGCGTGTCGAAGTGGTTGGCGTTCATGACGGTGTGGCCCGCCTCGGTCGCGGCCTCGGCGAGAACACGGGTGAGCAGCGTCACCCGTGTCGCGATCTGCTTCAACCCCTGCGGGCCGTGGTACACGGCGTACATCGACGCCATGACGGCGAGCAGCACCTGCGCGGTGCAGATATTCGAGGTCGCCTTGTCACGGCGTATGTGCTGCTCCCGCACCTGCAGGGACAGCCGGTAGGCGGGGTGGCCGACCGCGTCCTGCGAAACTCCGACGAGACGCCCGGGGAGCTGGCGTTCCAGTCCCTTGCGCACCGCCATGTAGCCCGCGTGCGGACCGCCGAATCCCATCGGCACCCCGAAGCGCTGGCTCGTGCCGACAGCGACGTCGGCTCCCAGCTCGCCAGGCGGGGTGATCAGCGTCAACGCGAGCAGGTCTGCGGCAACGACCGCGATCGCGCCCTGCTCCTTGGCTGCGTCGATCACGGGCGACGGGTCCCACACGGTTCCGGAGGCTCCCGGGTACTGCACGAAGATGCCGAAGGCGGTGGGCACGGCTGCATCCGATGTGCGGAAATCGACCTGGACGAGCTCGATGCCGACGGCCTCCGCACGGTTCTGTAGCAGCGCCTTCGTCTGCGGCAGCGCGTCCGCGTCGACGAGGAAGACGTTCGACACCGTCTCGGATGCTCGACGGGCGAGCAGCATGCCCTCGACCACAGCGGTACCCTCGTCGAGCATCGACGCGTTGGCGGTCGTCATGCCGGTGAGGTCGGCGACCATCGTCTGGAAGTTGATCAGCGCCTCAAGGCGCCCCTGTGAGATTTCCGGCTGGTACGGCGTGTATGCGGTGTACCAACTCGGGTTCTCGAGCACGTTCCGCTTGATCACGGCGGGGGTGATCGTGTCGTAGTAGCCGAGCCCGATCATGGACCGGTTCACGGTGTTGCGGTCAGCTATGGAACGAAGTTCGGCGAGCGCCTCGCGTTCGGTCGCGGCGGGCGGCAGCACCGACTCGGCTGCCGAGCGGAACGCGTCGACATGGATCGAGGAGGGAACCGCCGCGACGACGAGAGCGTCGACCGAGTCGTAGCCGACGGCCGCGAGCATACGGGCCTGCGCCGCCGCGTCCGTCCCGATGTGACGGACCGCGAAGCCCGACAGGTCCGCGTTCACTCCCCGACCAGCGCGGAGTACTCGTCGAAGCTCAGCAGCGTCGGAAGGGACTCGAAGCGCACCTTGAGGAGCCAGCCCTCGCCGAACGGGTCGCTGTTGACGAGCTCGGGCGCGTCGAGGACGGCCTGGTTCGCCTCCGTGACCGTGCCGTCGAGGGGCGCGAAGACCTCCCCTACCGACTTCGTCGACTCGATCTCGCCGACGACCTTGCCCTGTGCGACCGTCGCGCCCTCCGCGGGCAGGTCGACGAACACGACGTCACCGAGTTTGTCTGCCGCATACGCGGTGATGCCGATGGTCGCGATCTCTCCCTCCACGAGGACCCATTCGTGTTGTTCGGTGTACCGGAGGGCGGTTGTGTCTGCCAAGGTCAGGCCTCTCGTTTGTAGAAGGGGAGTGGGACGACGGATGCCGGAACTCGCGTTCCGCGCACGTCGAGGAACAGCTCGGTGCCGGGTTCGCAGAACTCGAGGTCGACGTAGGCCATCGCGATCGGGTGTCCCAGGGTCGGCGAGAGTGCGCCGCTTGTGACCTCGCCAACCGGGTCGTTGTCCTCGCCGGCGTAAACGGCGTAGCCGGCGCGACCGGCGCGACGGCCTCCCGACTCCAGGCCGACGAGCACGCGGGCGCCCTCATCCGGCCCGAGCTCGATGGCCGCACGCCCGACGAAGTCGCCCTCCTTCGCCAGGTCGACGACCCGACCCAGTCCCGCCTGCACGGGAAGAATGTGCGGCCCGAGCTCGTGGCCGTAGAGCGGCATTCCCGCCTCCAGTCGGAGCGTGTCGCGGCTTGCCAGGCCGGCCGTGACGAGGCCGCTGCCGGCGCCGGTCTCCACGATTGCTTCCCACAGCGCGGGCGCGGCCTCCGGGGCGAGGTACAGCTCGAAGCCGTTCTCTCCGGTGTAGCCGGTGCGGGCGGTGAGCAGTGCGTGATCGCCGAACTCGCCCGCCACACACCGGTAGTAGCCGAGCTCGTCGAGCCCGTCTGCGCTCACTCCCGGCACCTCCCGCAGGATCTCGAGTGCGCGCGGCCCCTGAAGGGCGACGAGCGCGATGTCGTCGCTCTCGTCCTGCACCTCACACTCGAACGGCGAGCACCTGTCGAGCAGTTCGGCGGTGACCGTATCGCGGTTGGAGGCGTTGGCGACCACGAGGTAGCGGTCTTCTCCCGTTCGGTACACGACGACGTCGTCGAGAATGCCGCCACTGCGGGCGAGCAGCAGCGAGTATTTGGCCTGGCCGACCGCCATGCTGGAGAGGTTCCCGGCGAGCGCGTAATCGAGCGCATCGGGGGCCTCCGGACCGAGCACGAGAATCTCGCTCATGTGCGACAGATCGAACAGCGCGGCCGCCTCGCGCACGGCATGATGCTCGGCGAGTTCCGAGCTGTAGCGCACCGGCATCTGCCAGCCGGCGAAGTCGGTGAAGCTTGCGCCGGCCGCTGTGTGGATGCGGTGCAGCGGCGACACCCGCTGTTCGGTCGCGGTCGGATCGGTCATGAGAGTTCTCCAGGTCGTCACGGCCGAGCGGATGCCCGGCGCCCATGCTGCTGTGGGAACTCCCCCTCTGTCATGTGGTTTTCAGAGTGACCTGTTCGATGCGGTACTAATACCTGAGAGATTGGCGGGGAGAATTGCACCTTCGGTGCCTGTCAACTTGTCGTGGACAGGCTCTCCCGCATCGCGTCATGGGTCCGGTGTTCGATTGTGTGCCCAGCCTACCAACGAGGTCACCGCGAAGGCATCGCGGTTTCAGTCGCGGTTGTTCCGGAAGTAGCGCACCGCCTGGTAGATGAGCACCGCGACGGTCGCGAGCCCGATCGCGCCGAACGCGAACGGCGCCCACGGCGGGAAGTCGGCTCCGGGCACCACGAGGGCCGGGAGCGCGGCGGGAAGGAACGGGATCATGGTTCCATCATCCCCGGCGCTGCTGTCGCTGCGGAAGGCATTGCGGAGCGACACGCCGACCGGACCGCAGCGGCGCGCCGCCCACGGTGGGCGCGCACCTTCCGCGGCGACACATGCGGGCGGTGGTTACGCCTCCCGCGTCTTGGGCGACGAGTCTTTCGTTCTCGCCGAATCGCGTTCGACGACGTCGCCGAGCACGTCGTCGATGCGGGTGAGGAGTTCCTGTGGAATGGTCACACCGCTCGCCTTCACGTTCTCCTGCACCTGCTCCGGTCGAGACGCGCCGATGATGGCGGATGCCACGTTGTCGTTCTGCAGCACCCACGCGACCGCCAGCTGGGCGAGGGTGAGGTCGAGTTCGTCGGCGATCGGGCGCAACTGCTGCACCCGGGTGAGGACGTCGTCTTTCATGAACCGCTTGATCATGGTCGCGCCGCCCAGGTCGTCGGTGGCGCGGCTGCCGGCGGGCAGCTTTCCGCCCGCCACGTATTTTCCGGTGAGCACCCCTTGCGCGATCGGCGACCAGACGATCTGCGAGACGCCGAGTTCCCGGGATGTCGGCACCACATCCGCTTCGATCACGCGCCAGAGGGCGGAGTACTGCGGCTGGTTGGAAATCAGTTGGAAGCCGAGCTGCTTAGCGAGCGCGTGTCCGGCGTGAAGCTGGTCGGCTGTCCACTCGCTCACCCCGACGTAGAGCGCCTTGCCCTGGCGGACGATGTCGGCGAACGCCTGCATCGTCTCCTCGAGCGGGGTTTCGTAGTCGAACCGGTGGGCCTGGTAGAGGTCGACGTACTCAGTCTGCAGGCGCGAAAGAGAGCCGTCGATCGACTCCAGGATGTGCTTGCGCGACAGGCCCGTGTCGTTGTGGCCCTTGGGTCCGGTCGGGCCGAAGACTTTGGTGAATATCTCGAGCGACTGCCGGCGCTCCCCCCGGAGCGCCTCGCCGAGTACGGTCTCCGCCTTGGTGTTCGCATAGACGTCGGCCGTGTCGAAGGTGCTGATGCCCACGTCGAGGGCGGCTCGGACGCACGCGGTCGCCGTGTCGTTTTCCACCTGCGAACCGTGGGTCAGCCAGTTGCCGTAGGTGATTTCGGAGATCTTGAGCCCGGAGTTGCCGAGGTATCTGAATTCCATCCCGCAAACCTACTTCGGTTTGGCATCACTCGTCAGGGTGCGGCGCGGAACGACTCCTGGTCTTGCACGGTGAGCTCGATCACCGATCACGCCTCGCTGGCACGCGGACAGGGAACACGGCGACATCGCGCTCCGCTGGGACTTCGGCCGGACCATTGGCTCCTGATCTGCTGCGACTGCGATAGCGATGGCGATGGCGACGTATCGCGCCCGAACGAGCACGACGGAGGGGTCTTGCCAAACGCACGGGAACCGGGGCACGCTGTGAAGGGTGAATCGCCCGGATTCACCTCGCAGAGAGGCGTACCCCGTCATGGACATGACACTGGTCTGGATTATCGTCGCCGTCATCGTGGTCCTCGCGATAGTCGCGGTCGCCGTCGTCACGTCTCGACGCCGCAAGGCGGCGAAAGCGGCGAACGACCGGCGAAAGGCCGACGAACTGCGCGCGGAAGCCCAGGAGGCCGACCTGAGCGCGCGTGAACGCGAGGCCGAGGCTATGCGCAAGCAGGCCGCTGCGAAGCAGGCGCAGGTCGATGCGGAGCGACTGAGCCGCGAGGGATCCGAAAGCCAGGCGGATGCGCAGAAGGTGCGCGCGCAATCCGACGAGCGACTGAAGCGTGCGAACGATGTGGACCCGGACGTCGATGCGCACGGCCACCAGCGCGGCGGCACTCCTGGTGGCGACGCTCCTCGTGGTGCACGCGACGACCCGCGCGGCAACACGAGCGGGGACGGCGCTGCCGGTCCTGTGCGGTAACGCCTTTCCTGGGGCAGCCCCGCGTCTACTGGGTCGCCTTCGCCGCGGCCTTCGCCGCCCGCTTGCTCTCACGCACCCGGCCAAGCGAAGCGGTGTCCACGATGTCGGCGACGGACTTGTACGACCCGTCCTCTCCGTAAGGAGCGGACGCCTCGCGCCAGCCCTCCGCAGACAGTCCGAATCGTTTGCCCAGCAAAGCGAGGAAGATCCTCGCCTTCTGTTCCCCGAACCCCGGCAGGCCCTTCAGCCGGCGAAGGATCTCGGCGCCGTCCGGATCTTCGCAGGTCCAGATCGCTGCGGCATCGCCGCCCCATTCCCGCGCAACGACGCCTGCCAACGTCTGCACCCGCGCCGCCATCGAACCGGGGAAGCGATGCACCGCGGGCGTAATACGGAAGGCGCGGGCGAGGTCGTCGGCGTCGAAGCCGGCGATCGCGGCCGGGTCGAGCGAGCCGATTCGTTCACGGATTTTCGCGGGCCCCGCGAAGGCGGTCTCCATGGCGATCTGCTGGTCGAGCAGCATCCCGAGCAGCAGGGCGAAAGGGTCCTCGCTGAGGAGGGCGTCGGCGGCGGAATCGCCGGTGATGTGCAGCGTCATCAACCTATTCTGCCACCGGCGATACGCGCCTTGAAGGCGCTTTCGCAACCGCTGGAGACGGCACGAAGCAGACGTTCCGGCACTTCCTCCATCGATGGTCGCGGCGCGGCGGTCACGCGGGTCGACGCACGGCAGGCAGCACGTCGCGCCCGATGAGCTCGATGAGCTCCATCCAACGGTCGTATTGGGTCCGCAGGTCAAAGATCAAATGGTCGACCCCGGCCTCGCGGAAATCCTCGACCTCGGCGATGATGTCCTGAGGGGATCCGGCGATGAGAGAGCCCTTGAGGTCCTCCGCGGTCTCGAACCGGCCGGATTCGGGTTTCACCCACCACTTGCCGAAGTCGTTTGCCCAGGTGAGCAGTCCGGGAACGTCGATGCCGGCAAGGGCATCCTCGCGCGTCGTCCCTATACGCGTGGGGGCGATGACAGCGATCGGCGGTCGAGCGAGTCCTGCCGCTTCCGCGCGCTTGGCCATCGTGTCCCTGCGCAAGCGGATGGTTTCGAGGGTGATGCGACCGGGGAGCCAACCGAGGCCCTCATCCACCGCGATTCTGGCCGAGGCGGGCGTTCCGCCGCAGTACCAGATGGGGAGGCCAGGGGCGGGCACCGGACTGATGCTCACATCGCTGAACCTATAGTTCTCGCTGTCGAACGACGCGACCCCGTTGGAGGAGAGTGCACGGAGAATCTCAACGTGCTCCCGGATCATGTCCAGACGCGAGAGTCCACCAAGACCGACGGATTCGAACTCTCGATCGAAGCGGCCCGTTCCCAGCCCGATGAGCAACCGTTCACCGCTGAGGGCCGTGATGGTGCCCAGCGCTCGCGCGAGGTTGAGAGGATGGCGGAACGGGATAAGAGCTCCCGTTCCCAGCGTGATCCGTTCGGTGACCGCGCCGATCGCGGCGATCGTGGTGACCGCGTCGTAGAACGTCGTGTCCTCGCCCTCGATCCCGGAGTGCGGTTCGTACACAACGTGATCCCGCACGAATACCGAATCAAAGTCGAGCGACTCGGCCAGGCGGGATCCGCCCAGCACGGTATGGCGACTGGCGTGCTCTCCGAAGTGAGGAAGCAGAAGTCCGAACTTCACTGTGGTTCTCCGATCATCGGTGGTTGAGGTGGGTCGAGACAAAGAAGTCGGCACTCATTGGCGACTCCCTCCACTTTGCCGAGGGTGCCGCCGTGAGAGTCCCGCGGCGTCGATGAATTCGTCGTTGAGCACGGCGAGATGTGCCCTTGATGCGGCGCGCGCTGCCACGGGATCGCTCGCCGCGACCGCTTTCACGATGCCCCCGTGGTCGGCGCCAGAGCGTTTCGCGGAGCCTGGCAGAGCGAGGGACATGCGGCGGTACTGCACGAGACCCGGCACAAGCATGTCGTACATGCGCGCGATGATCTGATTGTCGCTGCACCCGACGAGGTGCCGATGGAAGGCTTCGTCGGTCGTGACGAGCTGATCGATCGAGTCGTGGGCCTCGGCGTTGATGTGCTCACGGGCGAGGCGCTTGAGTTCCGTGAGCTCCGCGGGGGTTCGTCGGGCGGCCGCCAACGCCGTCGCCTCGAGCTCGAGGGTCATCCGCGCCTCGAACAAAGCGACAATTTCGAACTCGTGCTCCGCCGCCCAAGCGGCGAAAGCAAGAATCGGGTCCGACCGTCGCACGTCGATGACGTATGTGCCGAGGCCCTTTCGAACTTCAACGAGGCCCAAGAGACGAAGCCGCTGGATCGCCTCTCGGATCGAGGTTCGACCTACGCCGAGCTGCCGGGCGAGCTCCGGCTCGGTCGGCAGCTTCTCCCCTGCGACATAGCGTCCACTCTCGATAGCCCCGGTCAGATTGTCCGCGACCATATCGGGCAAGGACTGCCGTCTAGGTGCCGGGATTCCGCCGCTCATTCCTGTCCTCCAGCCTTGAGGGTTCCGGGGTTGATCGAGAGAGGCTAGCTGATGCAGCCTCGTCGGCCATCTTCGCAGACAACAGACAACCGCCGCCATCCGCGCCATTGCGATCGCGTGAATGCCTGATTTCGAGGGTGTTACAAATTGGCGCAAAGGTTGCCTAGTCAACAGACAACCGGTAAACCTGCACCATGAAGGTTGTCTCCGGCCGGCTCTGGCCCCTCTCGCGGGCGGCCGCCGTCTCGAACCACGCGAACGCGATTGCGAGGCGGTCCCATGCCTGAGTTCCTCATCGAGGTCGGGGCGACCATGGGCAAGGGCTTCCTCGCCCTACTCGAGCCCCTCTCGCTCCTCTTTCTCCTCATCGGCATCATCATCGGGCTCATCATCGGCATCCTCCCCGGCCTAGGGGGAACCGTGACGATCGCCATCCTGCTGCCGTTCACCTATGCAATGGAACCGAACGCCGCACTCGCGCTCGTGCTCGGCGCCTTCAGCGCCGTCTCGATGGGTGGCTCGATCCCCGCGATCCTCCTCAACACGCCCGGCACGGGCGAGCAAGCGATCACAAGTCTCGACGGCTACCCCATGACGAAGCGGGGCGAGGGTGCTCGCGCTCTCTCCGCGGCCGCAGCTGCCGGAGTCCTCGGCACTTTGTTCGGGGTGGTCGCGCTAACCCTCCTCATTCCCGTCGTGCGCACGATCATCCTCGCTGTCGGTGCACCGGAGATGTTCGCGCTCTCCCTGCTCGGCGTGCTCGCCATCGGGGTGCTGACCTCGGAAAGCGTAACGAGGGGGATCCTCTCGGGCCTGCTCGGCATCATGCTCTCGACAATCGGCTATGACGCGATAACCGGGGCGCTGCGCTACACCGGCGGCTCCCTGCTGCTATACGACGGGTTCAGCATCAACGCCATCACACTCGGACTGTTCGCGGTCGGGGAGATGATCTACATCTACTCCAGGGGAAGGTCCATCTCATCGAACGCCGGCGTGTCGATCGGCGGCGGTCTCGCAGCGCAGTATGTCGGCATTCGGAAGGGAATCGCGGACACCTGGCGCTACCGCGGTCACGTCGCCCGCGGCGGTCTCATCGGGTCGATCGTGGGGCTGCTGCCCGGGATGGGCGGCACGGTGGCGATGTTCTTCTCCTACGCGACCGCCAAGCAGCGGTCCAAGAACCCCGGGGAGTTCGGCAAGGGATCGGTGGAGGGCGTGATCGCCGCCGAGTCGGCAAACAATGCGAAAGAGGGCGGCTCGCTCATTCCGACCCTGGCGTTCGGGATACCTGGAGGATCGGCGATGGCCATCTTCATCGGCGTGCTCTACATCGTCGGACTGCCTCCCGGTCCCCAGCTGATGAACGAGCATCTCGACTCCGTCTACTACATGGCCTGGTCGCTCGCTGTAGCGGGAATCGTCGGCAGTGTTCTCGGCATGATCATCGCTCCGTACGTCGCCCGGTTGGCCACAGTCTCACCTGGGGTGCTCGCTCCACTCCTCATCGCGTTCGCGATCGGAGGGGCCATTGTTGATGACCGCCTTGCCTTCGGCATCTACGTGGTCATCGGGGCCGGGCTTGTCGGCTACTGGCTGCGACTGCTGAAGTACTCACTCGCGGGAATCACGCTCGGGTTCCTGCTCGGGCCCGTCGTCGAACGGCAACTTTTCATTTCGCTGAGCGCCTACGGGCCAGAGTTCCTGCTGCGCCCGCTGACGCTCGTCATCCTGGCGCTGGTCCTGCTTCTCCTGTTCCGGCCGATACTCGCACGCTTGTTCCGCCGTCGATCCCGCGTCAGCCTGGAGGTATGAGCCATGGTGCACCCGAACCCGCAGCGCAGCGCCGTCGCCCCTGACGGCACCCTTCTGGCGCGTGCCGACCAGGTTACGACAGGGGTGATCATCGTCGTCGCGGTCGCCTACCTCCTCGGCACACTCGAATTCCCCGACGGCGCCGGTGTGGTGCCTCAGATCATCGGCGGTGCCGTGCTCGTGCTGGCTATCGTCCAGTTCGTCGGTCCGTGGGTAGCTCCGCTACGGCGCTACGTGGGCGAACCGATCGACGACTCGGAGGCGATCGTCTTCACCGACCCGATACTTCGGCGTCGACTTATCCTCGTGCTGGGATCACTCGCCGTGATCCCCGCACTCGCCTTCCTGCTGGGACTGCCGGTCGCACTTCCCGTCTATGTCGCCGCCTTCACCCTCGTCGACCGTCGGCCCGTCGTCGCGGTGATCATCTCGACAATCCTCATTTCCGGTGTCTCGGTGGGGATCCTCGTGCTCCTCCTCGAGATGCCGTGGGATTCCGGGTTCATCTGGACCCTCTTCTGACCCCCGGTCGCTCCACAGGCTCCACTGCACCATCACACTGCAGAACTTCCCCGCAGCATCGAATCGAAAGGCTCACTTACGTGACTCGACGCAAACGCACCACACTTTCCGCGCTCGCAGCGATCGCAGTACTCGGTCTGTCCGCCTGCTCGTCCGGCGGACCATCCTCCGAAGAGATGACGGCGAGTGAGTTCTACGCCGCCAACTCGACGATCTCGGTCGCCGGCGGGCATGACGCCGGCAGCGGATTCGACTTCTATATGCGGGCGGTGGCGGCGAGCATCGAGCGAGTCAGCGAACTCTCGACGACGGTGGAGAATATCCCCGGTGGCGGCGGCCTGATTGGGGACAACACGATCTTCACCGGCGACGCGGACGGACTCACGGTCGGTCTGCTCAATTACCCAGGCCACGTGTTCGCGCAGCTGACCGAGAACCCATCGGTCGAGTTCGACTTCGCCGAGTGGGAATGGCTGGGTCGCGTCGCCTCGGGACCGCCGGTGATCCTGGTCTCGGCCGACAGCCCATACAAGACGGCCGAAGATCTCATCGCCGCAGAGGAGACCGTGACCTTCGGTATCGAGGGGGCCGGTTCCGACGCGTTTTACGGCGCGGCGCTAGCGGCGAAGACCTTCGGTTTCCCCGGCGAGAATGTGACCGGGTACGAAGGTACGAGCGACATCACCACCGCGATCCTGCGCGGCGAGGTAGACGCCACTTTCCTTTCCTACGGCTCGGCGCGCGAGTCTATTGAGACGGGTGAGATGCGCGCGCTCATGATCTTTGACACCGAGACTCGGGAGGGAGTCGAGGACATCCCGCTCGCGGTTGACTTCGCTCTCGACGCCGACGCGGAAGAGACACTCACCGCCTTCGGGAACATCTACTCCCTCGAACGGGTATTCGTCGCAGCCCCGGGCACTCCCGCCGATCGAGTCGAATACCTGCGTGACATCCTGCTGCTCGTGTTCGAGGACCCGGAGTTCCTGGCGGAGATCGAAGAGGCCGGGCGTCTGACCGACCCACTGCCCGGAGCTGAGGTCGAATCGGCCTCGAATGGTGTTGCCGAGCAGGCCGACGTACTGTCGGAGCTGCTCGCCGGCCTCTAGCTCCCGATTGATCACTCACCTTCATCGTGGCGGAGTGCCAGGGCCTTCGCGCCCTGGCACCCGTCCTCCGATCGTCGCCTAGGGAGTCCGACCATGAGCACCCGTCTGCAAGATCAGGTAGCGAAGACACTGCTTGCCCTGCTTCGCACGCCGAGCGGCGTTCCCCGAAATGCCCACGAATTGGAGGCTGGAGATCCTCTCATTCGCGCGGCGGTTACCGATGTCGTCGCGCCACTCGTCGCGGCGCTCAAGCCGTCGCAGCTGCTACGCCACGACGCCGGCGACCTCGTCGCATGGTTCGGCCCCCCGGGAGAGGCCGCCCTCCTAATCCAGACCTACATCGTCTCCCAGCACGGCAATGATCACGCCGACGCGCTCGCGAGCCACCTCGAGGATGGCGCCCCGCGGGGTGTCGACGGACCGGTCGCCGTTGGCCAGGGGGCGAGCCAAAACAAGGGTCCCATGGCGGCCGTTCTCACCGCGCTCACACTCGTCGACCTCGAGTCGTTGCGTCGCCCGCTGATAGTCGCGGTGAATACCGAGGGCCGTTCGAGTCATGACGGTTCCCGGCGCATCATCGATGACCTGGGTGCTCGCGCAGACGCCGCGCTGCTGGCTTTCGGAACAGGCCTGGACGTGTCGGTGGCGAACCGCGGGCGGGTAGATGTGGTCGTCGAATTCGCCGGTCGTTCGGCGCACTCGAGCCAACCCGACATCGCGCTCAATCCGATCCCGATCGCGGCTGAGGTCATTACGGCGCTCAGGACTGCTCCGCTCCCGCCCCCGCATCCGCAGCTCGGCGGCGCGACCGCAACACCGTACCAACTCGTGTTTCATCCGGTTGCGCCGCACACCATCCCCTCGTCCGGTCGCCTCATCGTCGACCGCCGGCTCCTGCCGGGTGAATCCCCCGGCCGAGCCGTGATCGAACTGGAAAAGCACCTGATCGCCACCGTCGGTGAGGGATTCACTGTGAGGGAGGGAGCTGTGATGCTGCCGGCTCTTGTCGACGAAGCGCATCCGGTCGTCCGCTCCGTGCTGGACTCGCTTGCCTCTAGCGGCCGCCCCCACACGCCAGTATCCAGCCGTAACACCTTCGACGCAGGCTACGGATGTTCGCTCGGCATGCCCACCGTCATGTTCGGGCCGGGCCGTCGCGCTTTCGGGGATGACGTCGTGCAGGAGGAGTGGGTGTCAATCGATGATGTCACCGTTGCGGCTCGCGCGATCGCCGACGCAGTACAGGCTCTTTGCGGGTGACCGCTCAGCGCCCCGCAGCGTAGCCCTGAGCGCCGCGCGGATTGGCCGCGGCGAGAAGCATGCCAGTTGCGGGCTCGTAGCCGACCATCGATATGCGACCCAAGGACCAGTCCCCCGCGCGCGTGACGCGATGCCCCCGGCGTTCGAGCCCCGCGATCACCGCATCACCGAGTCGATCCTCGACCGTCACCCCGCCGGGCGTCCATACGCGGGGCCAGAAGGAGTTCGGGAACGCCGTCGTGTGGAAGGCCGGCGCGTCGATGGCAGCCTGCGGGGAGTACCCGCCGACGATCGTGCGCAGCAGGTAGAGCAGCTGCCACAGGTCTTGCTGGTCGCCGCCGGGGGAACCGAGGGCGGCAACGGCGCGCCCGCCGCGCAGGAGGAGAGTCGGTGTCAACGTGGTGCGCGGACGAGTGCCAGGGGTCAGTGACGAGGGTGTGCCGGGCTCCAGCCAAGTCATTTGAAGGCGGGTGCCGAGCGCGAATCCTAAATCGGGGATGGTCGGAGAGGATTGCAGCCAGCCGCCCGAAGGCGTCACGGAGACGATGTTGCCCCAGCGATCTGCGACGTCGATGTGACAGGTGTCGCCCCTCCGCTCACCGAGCGAAGGGACCGTGGGCTCACCCGTCGACGCGTCACCCGCCACGTCGCTCTGGAGCGCCGGAATAAACGGGGTGCGCCCGTCGAGGACGCCAGGTCGGTACTCGAACGACGCATCATCGCTGATGAGAGCACGACGCTGCGCGGCGTACTCGATCGACAGAAGGCGGTCTAGGGGAACCTCAGCGGCATCGCCGAAGTAGGAGTCCCGGTCCGCGAGCGCCAGCTTCTCCGCCTCGATGATCGTGTGCGCACCGAGCTCGGTGGAGGGGTCAAGTCTCTCTTCGCCGAATCCGTCGAGGATTCGCAGCATCGCCAGCAACGCCGGCCCCTGACCCCACGCCCCGCTCTTCGCAACCGTGGTGCCGCGGAAATCGACGGTCGTTGCAGGTTCGTACCCGGCCGAGAAAGCGGCTAGATCCTCGGCACGAATGACACCGGCGTGGTCGCCGCCAGTCGAATGACGGTGTGGAGTTCGCACGAAGGAGTCGATCGCGCGCGCTACAAAGCCCTCACTCCACTCCCGGCGAACGGCGTCGATGCGCGCCGTTCGGGTCGAACCGGTCGCCGCGGATAGCAGCCTCGTCCAGGTCTCGACGAGTCGCGGATTGGTGTGCAGGGTCTCTGGCTGCGGTACCTGGCCTCCCGGCATCCACAACTCGGCCGACGTCGGCCAGTGCTCCTGAAACAACGCGCGCAACCCGGTGATCGCAGCGGTGACGTTTGCAAGCACGGGGTATCCGTCGCGGGCGTAGGCGATGGCAGGCGCCAAGATGTCGTCAAGTTCCCAACTGCCGTGATCCCGCAGCAGCGTCAGCCACGCGTCGGTCGCGCCAGGCACCGCCGCAGCCAACGCCCCGCTGCCGGGAACGCGCCCGAGCCTCTCAGCGCGATAGTGCTCGATGCTCGCCCCCGCAGGAGCAGGGCCCTGGCCCATCAGCACGACCGGGGTGCCCGGCTGCTCCGCCGTCGCGAATACGCCCACGAGGTCACCGCCCGGGCCGTTGAGGTGTGGTTCGACAACCTGCAGCACGAACGCGCCGGCGCACGCGGCGTCGAAGGCATTTCCGCCGCGCTCCAACACCGATTGTGCGGTGCCGGTGGCGAGCCAGTGTGTCGAGGCGGAGACGCCGAACGTCCCGCGGATCGTGGGACGAGTCGTGAAGAGCGGCGGCGTAGTGAACGGCATGGTGTGAGTCTAGGGAGTCTCGGGTGCGGGCCCCGCGAGACCGGTTCGCGGCGGAGACCGGTAGTTGATGGGCAGGCCTGCCGGATCAAGACAGAGCGGATCTCCTGACGGTGGAATCGCCGGGCCTGAGCCCGGGCACAACGTTGACGTCACGCCGATGAATTGGAACTCGTCTTGCCGCTCAGCAGTGATCACTGAACGGCGGACAGTCGATCAGGCGCCAGTCACAGGTTGAATCGGAACTCCACCACGTCGCCGTCCTTCATCACGTACTCTTTGCCCTCGATGCGCGCCTTGCCCTTGGCCTTCGCCTCGGCCATCGAGCCGGCATCGACGAGGTCATCGAAGGAGACGATCTCGGCCTTGATGAAGCCCTTCTGGAAGTCGGTGTGGATCACTCCGGCCGCCTGTGGCGCGGTCCAGCCCTTGCCTATCGTCCACGCCCGCGTCTCCTTCGGACCGGCGGTCAGATAGGTCTGCAGGCCGAGCGTGTCGAAACCGATGCGGGCGAGCTGATTCAGTCCGCTCTCGGTCTGGCCCGTGCTCGCAAGCAGCTCGGCGGCATCGTCCGCATCGAGGTCGATGAGCTCCGACTCGAGCTTTGCGTCGAGGAAGATCGCCTGCGCGGGGGCGACGAGAGCGGCGAGCTGATCGAGCTTCGACTGCTCGCCGAGCACCGCTTCATCCACGTTGAAGACGTAGATGAACGGCTTCGCAGTGAGCAGCCCGAGTTCGCGAATGGGTTCGAGATCGATGGAGGACGCGGACAGCGGCTTGCCGTCGTTGAGCCAGGCCACCGCGACCGCCGCCGCGTCGACCGTCCCCTGATCGATCTTCTTCGCACGCAGGTCGCGGTCGTAGCGCGACTGCGCCTTCTCGAGGGTCTGCAGGTCGGCCAGGATGAGTTCGGTGTTGATGGTCTCCATGTCGGATGCCGGGTTCACCTCGCCGTCGACATGAACGACATCCGCATCCTCGAACCCGCGGATGACCTGCGCGATCGCGTCGGCCTCGCGAATGTTGGCGAGGAACTTGTTTCCGAGCCCCTCCCCCTCGCTGGCACCCTTGACGATGCCCGCGATGTCGACGAAGGACACCGGCGCGGCCAGGATGCGCTCGGACCCGAAGATTTCGGCGAGCTTCGTGAGGCGCTCGTCCGGAAGGTTCACCACCCCGACGTTCGGCTCGATCGTCGCGAACGGGTAGTTCGCGGCGAGCACCGAGTTCTTGGTCAGCGCGTTGAACAGGGTGGACTTGCCGACATTCGGAAGTCCGACGATTGCGATAGTGAGAGCCACGAGGGTCAAGGGTACCGCGGCGGCGGCGCCGCACAGGAATGCGGGCACCGACCCGCGCCCTCTTCCCTTTCGCAACGCAGGAACATACACGCCGAGCCACCGTTTGCGCGAGCGCGTCTCCTCCTCGAGCCCGCCGTTCCTGAATCGAGAGCGACCGCCGGCGCTGGCCTGCCTCGGGATTCCGGTCGAGACTGGAGCGGCGCCCCCGAACAGGTGGGAAGCCGCTCGTCGACTCGGTGACGCGGCTGCTCACATGACTTCGGCGTTGGCCTCGACGACCACGAGCGCGTCACGCGGCTGCCGCGGGTCGCGTCGGGCAATGACGGTCGCGGGTGAGACCATCGAGGCGTGCCACTGAACTTCACCGCGATCGACTTCGAGACCGCCAACTCCTCCAGCGCCTCGGCCTGCTCGGTGGGGCTCGTGAAGGTCCGGGACGGCCGGGTCGTCGACAAGAGGAGCTGGTTCATTCGTCCCCCGCTCGGTCACGATGAATTCTCCGAATGGAACACGCGTATCCACGGAATCGTAGCGATGGATGTCGCGCACGCCCTGCCCTGGAGTGAGCAGTTACCCGACCTGGTGGCCTTCGCGGGCGGCGATCCCCTCGTCGCGCACAACGCCGGATTCGACCTTGGCGTGATCAGGGCCGCGTGCCTGGCGAGCCTCATCGACATCCCCGATTTCGACTACCTGTGCAGCCTTCAAATCGCCCGCAAGACCTATCACCTCGACTCCTACCGGCTGCCCGTCGCGGCGATGGCGGCCGGGTTCGAGGACTTCGCGCATCACGACGCACTCGCCGACGCCGAGGCGTGCGCCGCGATCGTCGTGCACGCCGCGAAACGGCACGGCGCGGCATCGATCGAAGAATTGGCGACGATCACCGGATGCCGCATCCGCTCCATCGGGCCGGTCGGTGCCGCGGCGATGGCGCTGGGCTAGCCGACGGCTCGACGCAGACGCTGACGGAGCAATTCGCACAGCGCAGGCACGCGCGCCTCAGCGTCCATGCGCGGCTCAGTCGTGCTGCGGGAACCCGAGGTTGATGCCGCCGTGCGAGGGGTCGAGCCAACGCGACGTGATCGCCTTCTGCCGCGTGAAGAAGTGGATCGCGTCCGGACCGTACGCCTTCGCATCACCGAACAGGGAGTCTTTCCAGCCGCCGAAGGAGTAATAGCCGACCGGCACGGGAATGGGCACGTTGATGCCGATCATGCCCACCTGCACCTCGCGCTGGAAGCGGCGCGCGGCGCCTCCGTCGTTGGTGAAGATCGCCGTTCCGTTGCCGTACGGGGAGCCGTTGATGAGCGCGAGCCCCTCGTCGAAGGAGGCGACACGCACGATCGAGAGCACCGGGCCGAAGATCTCGTCCGTGTACACCTTCGAATCGGTCGCCACCTTGTCGAGGAGGGTTGGGCCGAGCCAGAATCCGTCGGCCTCACCGTTGACCGCGATGCCGCGTCCGTCAACCACGACGGTCGCTCCGTCCGCGGTCGCCACGTCGATGTAGCCCGCGACCCGATCACGGTGCTCGCGCGTGATGAGCGGCCCCATGTCGCAGCCCCGGGTCCCGTCGCCGACCGTGAGGTTCGCCATCCGCGACGCGATCTTCTCGATCAGGTCGTCGGCGACCGGCTCGACCGCGACGACGACGCTGATCGCCATGCATCGCTCCCCCGCCGAGCCGAAACCGGCATTGATCGCGGAATCGGCGACGAGTTCGAGGTCGGCATCTGGCAGCACGAGCATGTGGTTCTTCGCGCCACCGAGGGCCTGGACGCGCTTGCCTGCGGCCGACGCGGTCTCGTAGATGTACTTCGCGATGGGGGTGGATCCGACGAAGCTGATGGACGCGACATCCGGATGCTGCAACAGCGCGTCGACCGCCTCCTTGTCGCCGTGCACGACGTTGAAGACGCCGTCGGGCAGGCCCGCCTCCTTGAACAGCTCGGCCATCCAGATCGCGGCGGACGGGTCCTTCTCGCTCGGCTTGAGCACGACGGTGTTCCCGGCGGCAATCGCGATCGGGAAGAACCACAGCGGCACCATCGCCGGAAAGTTGAACGGACTGATGATGCCGACGACGCCGAGCGCCTGGCGGGTCGAGTAGACGTCGACGCCCGTAGAAACGTTCTCGCTGTACTCCCCCTTTGCGAGGTGCGGCATCGCGCAGGCGAACTCGACCACCTCGAGCCCGCGGGCGACCTCGCCGAGCGCGTCGGAGGTGACCTTGCCGTGCTCACTCGTGAGGATCGCCGCAACCTCCTCCTTGCGCGCATTGAGCAATTCACGGAAGGTGAACAAAACGCCCTGCCTCCTCGACCAGGAGGCGCCCGACCAGTCGGGGAAAGCGACCTTCGCTGCCTGCACTGCGGTGTCGACGTCGCCGGTCGTGGCGAGTCGGACGTCGCGTGAGACGGTGCCGAGGGCGGGGTTGTAGACGGGCGAGGTGCGGGAGGATTCTCCGGTGAAGGCAGCGCCATTCACCCAATGATCGACGTTGGTCATGGGGCAATGTTAGGTCGTGCGGAGCGTGCTCGTCGTTCGACTTTCCCGGCGACCGCCTCGACGGTGCGCGGCGAGGGTGCCGGGCGATGTCGGTGCTCGCTGCGACACTGGGCGCATGGACCTCATCCTTGCGATCATCATCGGCCTCCTCGTCGGAATGGCCATCGGCGCGCTCGTCGGCTGGCTCTTCGCGCGCACTAGGCAAGCGGACGTCGAGATGGGTGAGGACCCGGCCGTTCTCGAGGCTCGCCTGGTCGGTGAACATGCGGCTGAGGTGGCGCGGATCAGGTCGGACGAGGCGGGCGTGCAGGCACGGCTCACCGCAGAGCTCGCATCGATGACCGCCACGGTGGAGGCGCTCCGGGAGCGGGTCCACGACCAAGAGGGCCAGTACCGCGAGCTGGTCGAACGGCAGAACACCGAACGGAAGGCTCGCGAGGAGCGCGAGCGCGCCGAGAGCAAGGTGCTGCAGGCGCTCAGCCCGGTGCAGGAGTCACTGCGGGTCATGCAGCACAAGGTGACGGAGCTCGAGGCCCAGCGCAGCTTGCAGCACGGACAGCTCAGCCAGCAACTGCGAAATGCGACCGAGTCCGAAGAGCGTCTGCGCAATACCGCTGAATCGCTCGCGTCCGCCTTGCGCAACAATGCGACCCGGGGAGTATGGGGGGAAACACAGTTGCGAAGCGTCGTCGAATCGGCCGGCCTGATGCAGCGCGTGAATTTCGACGTGCAGTCGAGCATCTCCTCGGACGCCGGCGCGGGACGCCCCGACATGATCGTGTACCTGCCGGGGGGCAAGAGCATCGCGGTCGACGCGAAAGTGCCGTTCAACTCCTTCCTCGAGGCCAGCGCAATCCCGGCGACCGCATCCGAGGTCGAACTCGCCCGCCGCGCGCAACTCATGAAGCAACACGTCAAGGCCGTGCGCGATCACATCACGACGCTCGGAAGCAAGGCCTACTGGCAGGGACTCGACGCGAGCCCCGAGATGGTGATTGCGTTCATCCCGAACGAGTCCCTGGTCTCCTCGGCACTCGAAGCGGACCCGACCATTATGGAGTTCGCGTTCAGCAAGCGGGTCGCCCTCTCCTCGCCGGTCACGCTCTGGTCGGTGCTCAAGACCGTCGCATTCAGTTGGCAGCAGGATGTCGTGACGCAGGAGGCTAAGCAGCTGTTCGACCTCAGCCGCGAACTCTACGGCCGCCTGTCGACACTCGCCTCACACGTCGAGAAGCTGGGCCGCTCCATCGAGGGGACGGTCAAGCACTACAACTCCTTCGTCGGCTCGCTCGAACGTCAGGTGCTCCCCTCGGCGCGCAAGCTCAATGCCCTCGACGAGTCGAAAGTCATCGGAACCATCGAGGTCATCGACGAGTCGCCGCGCGGACTCTCCGCGATCGAACTGACCACCGAGCTCGAGGAACAACGTGCGCTGGAGAACAAGGCCCTCGCGCACCGGGTGATCGACACGACAGCGATCGACGACGACGAGATGGACGGTCTGCTGGCCGGCGGTGCCGCGCAGGCGGAAAAGAAGAGCGCGTGACCTCGCCCGGTACTCCGCGCCCTCGCGCATCGGGCAGTCAGCAGCGCGGCTGAGCGGCGCCGCGCCGCCCGTGGCAGCTCGCAGTCCCCGCCGCCCGCCGGTACCCGGTGCCGACGACTGTACGCAGGTGGCTCCCGTGGTGCGCCTTAGGGAGCACTCAACTCGGTCAGGTCTATCTCGCCGAGCCACTTCGCCGCGAGATGGTCCGCGATGACGCGACGGATCGTGCCGGAGCGTCCGCGCAGCACGATGCTTTCGGTGCGGATGATCGGACCTTTGCGGCGCACACCGCCGACGAGTCCGCCATCGGTGACCCCCGTGGCGACAAAGTAGGTGTTGTCGCTGGTCACAAGGTCGTTGGCCTCGTACACGTGGTCGAACTTGAGGCCGGCGTCGAGTCCGCGCTGTCGCTCGTCATCGGTCGAGGCGACGAGCCGGCCCTGGATCAGGCCGCCGAGGGCTTTGATCGCGCACGCCGTCGCGACTCCCTCTGGGCTGCCGCCGATGCCGACGCACATGTCGATTCGTGTGCCGTAACGGGCGGCGTTGATGCCGCCGGCAACGTCTCCATCGAGCATCAGCCGGGTGCCGGCTCCCGCCGCACGGATGTCGTCGATGAGCTGTGCGTGCCGGGGCCGGTCAAGCACCGCCACCACGACCTCCTCTATCGGCTTGCCTTTCGCCTTCGCGAGGGCGCGCAGGTTCTCGCCGATCGGCTTGCGGATGTCGACGACGCCGACCCCCTCGGGGCCCACGACGATCTTGTCCATGTAGAAGACGGATGACGCGTCGAGCATGCTCCCTCGGTCGGAGACGGCGATCATCGAGATCGCGTTCTGCCGACCTGCTGCCGTGAGCGAGGTCCCGTCGATCGGGTCGACCGCGATGTCACAGGAAGGGCCGCGGCCGTTGCCCACATGCTCCCCGTTGTAGAGCATCGGAGCCTCGTCCTTCTCCCCCTCGCCGATCACCACGACGCCGTCGAAGTTCACGGTGCCCAGGAATTTGCGCATGGCGTCGACGGCGGCCTTGTCTGCGGCGTTCTTGTCGCCGCGACCGATGAAGGGCACAGCACGAATGGCGGCCGCCTCGGTGGCCCTCACCAGCTCCATCGCAAGGTTGCGGTCGGGATTGAGGAACAGCGTTCCGGTTTCTTCGCTCGCCATGGGGTCTTCCTGATGATGTGCCGCCGAAGGTTTGCGGGTGTTGGCGGGCGGCAGCAGCGGTGCCCGCCTCCAGCCTAGCGATCCGTACCGGGCCGTCGCGGCGAGGCTTCGCTGGCTAGACTTTGGCAGAGCCCGCGAGCAGGATTCGCGAGGAAAGCTTCCGCCCCAGCACAAGGAGACACCATGCCCGTCGCAACCCCCGAGCAGTACGCCGAAATGCTCGACAAGGCCAAGTCGAAGGGCTTCGCCTACCCGGCGATCAACGTCTCCTCGTCCTCCACCATCAACGCTGTGCTGCAGGGCCTGACCGAGGCCGGGTCCGACGGCATCATCCAGGTCACTACCGGCGGCGCCGACTACTTCGCCGGCCAGTCGGTCAAGAACCGCGCATCCGGGGCACTCGCCTTCGCCGCGTTCGCCACCGAGGTGGCGAAGAACTACCCCGTCACGGTCGCCCTGCACACCGACCACTGCCCCAAGGACGCGCTCGACGGCTTCGTGATGCCGCTCATCGAGGCATCTGAGGCCGAGGTCAGGGCCGGGCGCAATCCGATCTTCCAGTCCCACATGTGGGACGGATCAGCGGTACCACTCGAGGAGAACCTCGAGATCGCGAAGACGATCCTGCCCAGGATGAAGGCGATCAACGCGATCCTCGAAGTGGAGATCGGCGTCGTCGGCGGCGAGGAAGACGGCGTCAGCCACGACATCAACGAGCACCTCTACACGACCCTCGACGACGCAATCGCGACCGTCGAGGCGCTCGGCCTCGGCGAGAACGGCCGCTACATGGCGGCGCTCACCTTCGGCAACGTGCACGGCGTCTACAAGCCCGGGAATGTGAAGCTGCGCCCCGAACTGCTGGGCGAAATCCAGGCGGGCATTCAGAAGAAGTACGGCACCGGCACGAACCCGCTCGACCTCGTCTTCCACGGCGGATCCGGCTCCACGGACGAGGAGATCGCGACGGCCGTGCGCAACGGCGTCGTAAAGATGAACATCGACACCGACACGCAGTACGCGTTCAGCCGCTCGATTGCCGATACGGTGCTGAAGAATTACGACGGCTTCCTCAAGATCGACGGCGAGGTCGGCAACAAGAAGATTTACGACCCGCGCTCGTGGGGAAAGATCGCCGAGAAGGCGATGGCCGCGCGCGTTGTCGACGCGACCCGCCAGCTCGGTTCGGCCGGGCACTCCGGCTCGTAGCCGTTCGGGTCGCCTCCGCACCGAGTTGCCCACTTTTGTCCGCTTCTCCTCGCGGGAAGCGACAAAAGTGGGCAAGTCGCGGCGTTCAACCCCAACGGTGACGGAAGCCGTGCCCGCGGACTCAGGCGGAGCGGTTGACGTAAGACAGGAAGGCGGGGTCACCGAACATGAGTGTGAGCAGCAGCGCGCCGACGACGATGGCCGCGAGCGCACCGCCGATCAAGGGCACGTAGAACGCGATCCGACGCGCGCGCAGAAGTCGAACCGTGATCAGCGCGGTCACCGCGTACAACGCGACATTGATGACGCTGATCGCCATGCCGATCGAGTCCGCGAACTCCGTGGAGGTGAACTCCCCGATGCCCTGCAGCTCATAGGCCTGGTTCACGATCTCGGCGACGTTCGAGTACTGGACGAGGCCGACCACGACGTTGACGAACCCGTAGGCGAGCAACGCTGCGCTCAGGATGAGATCCCAGCGTCGGCGTGGACGCTCCCGACCTGACGGGGTTGCCGCCGGGGTCTCCCCGGCATGCGGGCGAAGCACGGGCGACACGGGCGGCAGCGAGCCGGCGATGGCCTCGGCTTGGTTCTGCGGAGTCGCGTATTCGCCGTACTTCGGGCGGGGGCGTTCGTCGTTCATGAGCGTTGCCAATCCAGTCGTCTCGTTCTCCCGCCGAGGCCGCGCGAGTCTGGCTCCCCGTCGGCGTTCTTGCGCAGTTCCTTCGGCAGCGAGAACATCAGGTCCTCCTCCGCCGTCACGACCTGGCTCACGTCACCGTATCCGGCGTCGGCCAGGTCGTCGAGCACCTCTTGGACGAGGACCTCCGGAACGGATGCCCCGGAGGTGACGCCCACCGTTGCGACCCCGTCGAGCCACTCCTGCCGGATCTCGCTCGCGTAGTCCACCCGATACGCGGCCTTCGCGCCGTGCTCGAGGGCGACGTCGACGAGTCGGACCGTGTTGGAGCTGTTCGCGGAGCCGACGACGATCACGAGATCCGCCTCCTCCGCGACCTTCTTGATCGCGACTTGGCGGTTCTGGGTCGCGTAGCAGATGTCGTCGCTCGGCGGGTTGTGCAAGTTCGGGAAACGCTCGCGCAGCAGACGCACCGTCTCCATCGTCTCGTCGACGCTCAGCGTGGTCTGGCTGAGCCAGACCAGATTGTCGGGGTCGCGGACCTGGAGGGCCGCGACATCTGCCGGACTGTTGATCAGGGTCGTGCGCTCGGGAGCGTGTCCCATCGTGCCCTCGACCTCTTCGTGGCCTTCGTGGCCGATCAGCAGGATGTCGAAGTTGTCTCGCGAAAACCGCACCGCCTCACGGTGCACCTTGGTGACGAGCGGGCAGGTCGCGTCGATGGCCTCGAGGTTGCGGTCCGCGGCACCCTGAACCACAGCGGGCGAGACCCCGTGGGCAGAGAATACGATGTGCGACCCCTCCGGCACCTCGCCGACCTCGTCGACGAAGATGGCGCCCTTCTTCTCGAGGGTGGAGACGACGTGGATGTTGTGCACGATCTGCTTGCGCACGTACACGGGCGCTCCGAAGCGATCGAGCGCCTTCTCGACCGCGATTACCGCGCGGTCCACTCCTGCACAGTAGCCTCGGGGCGCGGCGAGCAGTACCCGCTTTCCACCGGTGACGGGGGTATCGGTTAGCCTGTTGCGGACGGCGGGAACGCGCGGCAACCCCATGCTGACAGCGGTGGCGGGCGGTGTGGCGAGCGCGCCGTTAGTGATTGTCACAAAACCGATTCTACGCCGCAGGCTCTGGGCGACCGCTGCGAGGCGCAGGCCACGGAAGCGGGGCCGGTGTGACCCGAGACCGCACGATCAGGAGGGGCACGGATGACGATCGAATACGGCCCGGCCACCGTAGACACCCCCTGGCCTGTTGCTGTGCTCTCGAACAAGATCAAGGGCTGGATCGACAGGCTCGGGGCGGTGTGGGTCGAGGGCGAGATAACCCAGTGGGGCAACTCCGGCGGCAACGTCTACGGCAAGCTCAAGGACCTCTCCGTCGATGCGACGGTCGGCTTCACGGTGTGGTCGTCGGTGAAGGCAAAGCTTCCGGATGATCTGAAGCAGGGTGACCGCGTCGTCGCGCTCGTCAAACCCAACTACTGGGTCAAGGGTGGCACCCTCACCATGCAGGTGTTCGAGATGCGCCACGTCGGTCTCGGAGACCTGCTCGAGCGGCTCGAGCGGTTGCGCCAGTCCCTGCGCAAGGAGGGGCTGTTCGACTCGGACCGCAAAAAGCGGCTGCCCTTCCTGCCCGGCTGCGTCGGCCTGATCACCGGCAAGGACTCCGACGCCGAAAAGGATGTGCTGCGCAACGCGCAATTGCGCTGGCCGTCCGTGGAGTTCCGGATCGTGCACACCGCGGTGCAGGGTGACCGCGCCGCCGCCGACGTCACCGCGGCCATCCGCACCCTCGACGCGGATCCGACCGTCGAGGTCATCATCGTCGCGCGGGGCGGCGGCGACTTCCAGAATCTGCTCGTGTTCAGCGACGAGAATCTCGTGCGCACCGCCGCGGCCTGCGTCACTCCCCTGGTCAGCGCGATCGGGCATGAGGCCGACCGGCCCCTGCTCGACGACGTGGCGGACCTGCGGGCGTCCACTCCGACCGACGCGGCGAAACGGGTGGTCCCCGACGTCGCAGAGGAGTTGAGCAAGGTGCAGCAGGTGCGTGCGCGGCTCGGAATGCGGCTCACGGGCCTGCTCTCCCGCGAGATCGACAGGGTCGAGCAGTTGCGCTCGAGGCCCGTGCTCGCGAACCCGATCTCGTTCGTCGATGTCAGGGCGGAGGAGCTGTCCCGCTACGTCGGACGAAGCGCCGAGCTGGTCGAACGGCGCATTCAGCGCGCCGAAGACCGGATCGACGACCTGCGAGGTCACCTTCGAGCCCTGTCTCCGCAGCGCACCCTCGACCGGGGTTACGCAATCGCGCAGCTCGAGGACGGCGCGATCGTTCGGCGCGCGCTCGACGTTGATGCGGGGGCACGGATCCTCCTCACCCTCGCCGACGGCTCGCTTCCCACAATCGCCGATGCCACGGTGCTGGCCTCGGAATCAGCTCGGTAGAATGGGTGTGTGGCTGTGAAACCCGCGACCGAAGTCGCCGACCTGACCTACGAACAGGCCCGAGACGAGCTCATCACGGTCGTCAACGAGCTCGAGCAGGGCTCGTCCACCCTCGAGCAGTCGCTCGCGCTGTGGGAACGCGGCGAAGCGCTCGCGAAACGCTGCGAGGAATGGCTCCTCGGCGCAAAGGCGCGGCTCGACGCTGCCCGCGGCAACATCTCGCAGTGAAGCCGCGACGGACAGGTGGTGGCGAACCGGCCGCAGTGAAACCGGCGCGCGTCGTCGCGGAGCTCGGGCGGCCGGAGACTCCGGAGGAGACTGCCGCGCGCAAGGCGGAGGCATCGCGCAAGCACCGCGCCAACCAGACACCGATCAATCTCGCACTCGCTATCGGCGCCTCGCTCGGCATCGTGCTCATCCTCGTGCTCGCGGTGGTTCGACCCGACCAGCCTGCACGCGACCCCGTCGACTACTCGGCGATCGCTTCCCAATCCGAGGCCTCGGTCGACGCGCCCCTCGCCGCCCCGGCACTTCCCCCCGGCTGGGTGTCGAACTCGGCAAGCCTGGGCACCGGCGGTGACGGCATCCCGACCTGGTCGGTAGGCTTCGTCACCCCTGAGCAGCAGTTCATCGCCCTTCGCCAGGGCATTGGGGCCAACGACACCTGGGTGGCGAACCAGCTCGAGGGAACCGCGCAGACCGGCTCCGAGACCATCGATGGCGTCCACTGGGCCACCTACGACAATCGTGACGGCGATGACCCCGGCAACCTCGCCTTCGCGATGGTCGCCGCAGTCGGCGAGAGCGACTACGTGCTGTATGGCACCGCCGACGACACGGAGTTCCGCACTCTCGCGGCAGCTCTCACCGCACAACCTACCGAGGGGTAAACGACGCAATGACGCTTGACGATACGGCGAGCACGCCCAGAACGCCCGCGAAGGCGTGGCACGAGATGCTGCGCGGCAACGAGCGGTTCGTCGCCGGGATGCCGCTGCACCCGCGGCAGGACGTCGAGCGTCGGGAGAAGCTCGCCAAGCGGCAGGAGCCGGACGCGGCGCTGTTCGGCTGCAGCGATTCCCGGCTCGCCGCCGAGATCATCTTCGACAAGGGCATTGGCGACCTGTTCGTCGTGCGCAACGCCGGTCAGATCATCTCCGACTCCGTGGTCGGCTCGCTCGAATACGCCGTCGGGGTGCTGCACGTTCCCCTCATCGTCGTGCTCGGTCACGACGAGTGCGGTGCGGTGCTCGCCGCTATCGAGTCGCAGGGGCCGGATGCCGCCCCCTTGCCGCATCACATCGCAAATCTCATCGCGAAGATCGTTCCCGCGGTCCGCCGCGTTGCCGGCACCCCCGACCCGCCGCTCCCCATGCACGAGGTGGACTCGCAGGAGGTCGGCCGTGAGCATCTGCGCGACACCATCGCCGAGTTGCTCGAGGCCTCAGAGCTGATCAGCGACGCGGTCGCCGCGGGTACGCTGGCTGTTGTGGGCGCGAACTATCGCCTGCTCGAGGGGCGCGCGGTGCCGGACATCCGCGTCGGCACCCTCTGATCCTCACTCTCCTGGAAGGCTCAACGTCGTGACCACCTCCCCCCTCTCCCTGTCTACCCCGGACGCTACGGCTTCCGACGGGTTGCCTTCAGCCGCTTCGGCTTCGGACCGCTTCCGCATCGAGCGCGACACGATGGGCGAGGTGAGGGTGCCCGCGTCCGCCCTGTACGGAGCGCAGACACAGCGGGCGGTCGAGAACTTCCCGATTTCGGGCTCAGGGCTCGAGTCCGCGCAAATCGTCGCGCTTGCGAGGATCAAGCGCGCCGCGGCCGCCGTCAACAAAGAGCTGGGAATCCTCGACGGGACCGTCGCGGAGGCCATCGTCGACGCCGCGCAACTGATCATCGAGGGCGCGCACCACGACCAGTTCCCGGTCGACACATATCAGACCGGCAGCGGAACGTCCTCGAACATGAACATGAACGAGGTGCTCGCGACCCTGGCGTCGGCGATTCTCGGCTCACCCGTGCACCCGAACGACCACGTCAACGCGTCGCAGTCCTCGAACGACGTGTTCCCGACCTCCGTGCACCTGGCGGTCACCGGCGCGCTACTGCACGACCTGATTCCCGCGCTCGATCATCTCGCAGTGGCCCTCGAGGCAAAGGCGGAGCTGTGGAAGACCGCCGTGAAGGCCGGCCGCACCCATCTGATGGATGCGACGCCGGTCACGCTCGGCCAGGAGTTCGCCGGCTACGCGCGGCAGATGCGGCTCGGCATTGAGCGGATCGAGTCGGCGATCCCGCGCGTCGCCGAAGTGCCGCTCGGCGGGACCGCCGTCGGCACGGGCATCAACACGCCGGCCGGCTTCTCGCAGAAGGTCATCGCCGAGCTCGCCGAGAATTCTGCTCTGCCGGTGACCGAGGCGCTCGACCACTTCGAGGCTCAGGGTGCGCGTGACGCGCTCGTCGAGGCATCCGGGGCACTCCGTGTGATCGCGGTGAGCCTCACCAAGATCTGCAACGACCTGCGTTGGATGGGCTCCGGCCCGAACGCCGGACTCGGCGAACTGCACATCCCCGATCTCCAGCCCGGTTCCTCGATCATGCCGGGCAAGGTCAACCCGGTGATTCCCGAGGCGGTCTTGATGGTGGGCGCGCGAGTGATCGGCAACGATGCGACGATCGCGTGGGCCGGGGCGTCCGGCTCGTTCGAACTCAATGTGGCTATTCCGGTGATGGGCACGGCGCTGCTCGAGTCGATCCGGCTGCTCAGCAACTCGACCCGTGTGCTCGCAGACAAGACCGTCGACGGGCTGGAGGCGAACCTCGACCGCGCCCGCGCGCTCGCTGAGTCGTCGCCGGCGATCGTCACGCCACTCAACCGCGTGATCGGCTATGAGGCTGCGGCGAAGGTGGCTAAGAACGCGGTCGCGAAGAGCATCACGGTGCGGGAGTCGGTGATCGACCTCGGTTTCGTCGAGCGCGGCGAGGTGACCGAGGCGCAGCTCGACTCCGCCCTCGACGTGCTGTCGATGACGAGTCCGCCCACCGCCAGCTAGGGCACAGCGCGCCCGGGTCGCGACGCCCGCTGCTACGGCAGCGGCACGAGTGGGATCGGTGTGCCGTCGAGAGCCTGCAGCTCGCGGCCCGCGAGCGGCGACGACAGGTCGATCGGGATCAGGAACGCGCGGGCTCGGTCTATCGGCGGCGCCGGGTCGCAATTGCCGAGCTGCGCAGCACCGGATCCATCTGCCGGATCCGGTCGCCCGAAGAACACGCCGACCTGCACGGCATTGTCGGCGCCGATCACAGTGACCTGCTGCGGGATGCACCGGTCGTCTCCACGCACGTGCACGACGACATCGGCGGTGTCCAGCGCGACCGTGCCCGGCAGCGGCACCACTCCGATGAATCCGGGCACCGTCGCGAGGCCCGCCTGGCGGATCTTGCCCGACTCGAAGAGGTACTCCGGTCGCCGCGCGTCGGGAATGACGATCTGGTACCCGTTGATCGGCTGCGGTACGAGCACCTCCTGCGGCGCGGAAAGCGGCGTGAACACGCGGTCAACGACGTACGGGGTGGGGCTTCCCCACACCCGCTCCGCTTCGCTCCTCGGCCGCTCGCGGTCGCCCTGATCGAAATCGATCGCGCCGACTCCCCAGCTCACCGCGATCGTGAGGAGTGCGAGCAGCCCGATCAGCGACACGAATCGGCCCACCCCGTACGCCCCGGAACTGGGCTCCGAGGAGCGCGGGTCGGCGCGCGTCCAACCGACCAGCGCGTACCACTGACTGCGCGGCGACACGAGGCCCCAGAGAAAAAACAGTCCCAGCAACCCTGACAAGGAGATCAGGATGACGGTCACCCATCGAGCTTAGATCGTTGCTTCCCCGACCTCGTGCGCCGTTCCGCAGTCACACCAATTCGTTGGACTCCAACATCTCCGTCACCAGCGCGGCGATCGCGGAACGCTCTGATCGCATCAGGGTGATGTGCCCGAACAGAGGGTGTCCCTTGAGCGTCTCGATGACGGAGGCGACGCCGTCGTGACGCCCAACCCGCAGGTTGTCCCGTTGAGCGACGTCGTGGGTGAGCACGACGCGGGAGTTCTGGCCGATGCGGCTCAGCACGGTCAACAGCACGTTGCGCTCAAGCGACTGAGCTTCGTCGACGATCACGAACGCGTCGTGCAGGGAACGGCCCCGAATGTGGGTGAGCGGAAGCACCTCGAGGATGCCCCGCTCGAGCACCTCGTCGAGCACATTTTGCGACACCACCGAACCGAGCGTGTCGAAGACGGCTTGCGCCCAAGGATTCATCTTCTCGCCCGCGTCCCCGGGAAGGAACCCCAGCTCCTGGCCGCCGACCGCGTAGAGGGGACGGAACACCATGATCTTGCGGTGCTGCTGCTTCTCCAGCACCGCCTCGAGTCCCGCGCACAGGGCGAGCGCGGACTTGCCGGTGCCTGCCCGGCCGCCGAGCGACACGATCCCGATCTCCTGGTCGAGCAGCATGTCGATGGCGAGGCGTTGCTCGGCCGAGCGACCGTGAAGTCCGAAGATGTCCCGGTCCCCGCGCACCAGACGCATCTCGCCGCGAGCGGTGACCCTGCCGAGCGCCGACCCTCGATCGGAGTGGATGACCAGGCCCGTGTTGATCGGCACGTCGCCGAGCAGTCGCGTGCTGAGTTTCTCGCTCTCATAGAGGGCCGCCATCTGATCCGACCCGAGCGTGATCTCGTCGGTGCCGACCCATCCGGAATCCACCGCGAGTTCTGCACGGTACTCCTCCGCTGCGAGTCCGATCGACGCCGCCTTCACGCGCAACGGGAGGTCCTTCGACACAACCGTGACGGCGAACCCGTCGTTCGCGAGGTTGAGCGCAACCGCAAGGATGCGCGAGTCGTTGTCGCCCAGCTGCAGCCCCGACGGCAGGACCGACATGTTGGAGTGGTTCAGCTCGACCCGGAGCGATCCGCCGTCCTGCCCGACGGCGATCGGAAAGTCGAGTCGCTCGTGTTGCACGCGCAGCTCGTCGAGGTTGCGCAGGGCCTGCCGCGCGAAGTAGCCGATCTCCGGATCGTTCCGCTTCGACTCGAGCTCCGTGATCACGATGACCGGGAGGACGACGGCGTGTTCCGCGAACCGGAAGATCGCCTTCGGATCTGACAGCAGCACCGACGTATCCAGAACGTAGGTCACTTCGTCGGTCGTGCTCTTGCTTTTGCCGGTTCTGCTGAGCCCTGTCGCTGGTCCGGGGCTCTGCTTGTTCGGGTGGTTAACCGGGGACACTTGCACTCCATCCCCGAGCGCTTAGCGCTCGGATACTGTCGCACAGACGGCCAGTGAGCAATCGCGAAACGAACTTACATGGCCGTCTCGATCAGGTGCCGTACCTGATACCTCGAAACTACGACCAGACCGCGAAAAAGGCTACTCCGACACGCGCGCCGGGTGGGCTACACGATGACGGCCGTGCCGAAGCTGAGCATCGCCGCTCGGAGCATGGCGAGAGTGTCCTGCCCAGTCGAGACGTGGGCGCTCAATCGCACCTGCCCTCCCCGCGTAGTCGCGGTGATGCCGTGGTTGTAGAGGGACGCGGTGAGCATGGTCAGCTGGTCGGGATCGGGGGCGAGCACGACGATTCCCGCGCGCTCATTCTCGGCACGGGTGGACGCGACCTGGATCGCGTACTCGTCGGCGAGGTCGATGATTTCCGTGACCCGTTCGGCGATCCGTCCGTTGATCGCCTCCACTCCGACCGCCGCGATATTCTCGAGCGCCGTGGCGAACATCGCCTCCGCGACAGGGTCGGGACGGCTGATGCTGAAGGCGCCCGCCCCCGGCCGCGGTGGCAGCACCTCGTCGAGCGGCTCCTCCGCCAGGGTCGCGGCGAACCCGGACATCACCGGCGTCAGCCGTTCGGCCGCGCGGTCGCTGAGCGCGAGGAATCCGGTGCCCCACCCCGCGCGAACCCACTTCTGCCCGCCGCTGACGATGACGTCGGCCACTTCCCACGGCGCGTCCACGATCCCGAAGCCCTGGATGGCATCCACGATCAGCAGTCGATCGCCGATGACCTGACGGATGCCGTCGAGATCGGCCAGATATCCGGTCCGAAAGTCGACGATGCTCAGCGCCACCGCACCGCACGCCGGTGTGAGCTGGTCTCGGATGGCGCCGGGCGTGACCTTGCCGTAGTCGGTGTCCAGCCACGTGGGATTCAGCACGTGCAGCGACTCTGCGGCGCGGACCGCCGCGAAGGTGACGCTCGGAAACTCGGCCGCCGACAGCGCGACACCCCCGGTGAACCCGAACATGGTGTGCATGAGGCCGGAGCTCGTATTCGGCTGCGACACCACCTGGTCTGGTCGGAACCGGATCAGATCGGCGACGGCCACCCGCATCCGTTCGTCCTGGCGGCCGAGCTCTTCGAGGCTACCGAACCGCGCGCGTCGAAGCAGCTCCCCGAGGGCCCGTTGCTCGGCGAGTACCGCATGGCCTGGCGGGCCGACGCGCGCGAAGTCCAGGAACCCCGGCTCCTCGTCGAAGTCCGCGGCGAACTCATCGATGGCGGTCATTGAATGCGGGCCTCAGCTGCCGAACCGGCGGTGGCGGGTGGCGTAGTCACGCAGTGCCCGCAGGAAGTCGACCTCGCGGAGGTCCGGACCGAGCGCCTCGACGAAATAGAACTCGCTGTGCGCGCTCTGCCACAGCATGAAGTCGCTCAGACGCTGCTCGCCGGAGGTGCGGATGACGAGGTCGGGATCCGGCTGCCCGCCCGTGTAGAGGTGGTCGCCGATGAGTTCGGGGGTGAGTATCTCGGCGAGTGTGTCGAGCGCGCCTCCCTCGCTCTCGTGCGCCCTGACGATGCTGCACATGGCGTCGGCGATCTCGCGCCGACCACCGTAGCCAACGGCGAGGTTGATGTGCAGGCCGGTGTTCGATCTGGTGCGTTCGGCCGCCGCCTCGAGTGATGCGACGAGCCGCGCCGGCAGGCCGTCGGTCGAGCCGACGTGCTGCACTCGCCAGTTCCGAAACCGGGAGAGGTCCTCGGCAAGGTCGGCGATGATGTCGAACAGCTCCTCGAGTTCCTCGCTGTGCCTGCCGGTGAGGTTGTCCGTCGACAGCAGGTACAGCGTCGCGACGTCGATGTCGAGGTCGTCGCACCAGATGAGGAACTCGCGGAACTTCGCGGCGCCCGCCCGATGACCGTGCGCCGCCGTCTCGAGGAGCCTCTGCTTCGCCCAACGCCGATTACCGTCGAGGATCATCGCCACGTGCCGCGGCAGCTCCTGGGTGGCGAGCCAGCGGCGGATTCGACGTTTGTAGAGCCCGTAGAGGATGCCGCGGCCCAGTCGCATCTCCCTCTTTCGCACGTCCCTACGGTAGTCCACCGACCTCCCGATGGGCGCAAATTCTGCTCTGGCCCTGTCATAAACTGACGGAATGACGCGCCCCTCCGAAGAGGCGGGTGTCGAGGCCGAGCCGGGCTCCGACCTGCCGAACATTCCGCTTCTCGATGATTCGATCGACATCTCGGACCGCAAGCCGACCTGGCGCGGCTGGATCCACGCAGCGACGTTCCCACTCGCGATCGTGCTCGGGATCGTGCTGCTCGTGTCCGCCGCCGGGGCGGCGGCGAGGATCAGCTCGACCGTGTTCGTGGTCTCCTCGATGTTGCTGTTCGGCGTCTCGGCTCTCTACCACCGACTCGACTGGAACGATCGCACCCGCCGCCTTCTCAAGCGGATGGATCACGCGAACATCTTCCTGCTGATCGCCGGTTCCTACACCCCCATCACGGTGCTCGCGCTTCCGCCGGAGAAGGCGACGGTGTTGCTCTGGCTGGTCTGGGTGGGCGCCGGCCTGGGCATCCTGTTCCGTGTCTTCTGGATCGGCGCACCGCGCTGGCTGTACGTTCCGCTGTACCTGCTGCTGAGCTACGCGGCGCTCGCGTTCATCGTCGATTTCTTTCAGGCGAACGCCGTGATGATGACGCTCATCCTCGTGGGCGGCGCCTGCTACACGGCGGGCGCGGTCGTCTACGGTCTCAAGCGCCCGAACCCGTTCCCCGGCCGCTTCGGCTTCCATGAGATCTTCCACGCGCTGACCCTCGCGGCGTTCCTCTGCCACTGGACGGCGATCTTCATCGTCGCGACGAACCCTCCGGCGCTCGGCTAGGTGGTCGGCGAGGCAAAGCGATCGCAGAGCGGAGCGGGTTAGCGCGGCGGCGCCTCGTCGGGCGGTCGGATGTCGCGTTCCGTCCCGTCCTGCTCCGCGTCGCGCAACTCCGCGTCGCGCTCCTCCGCGTCGAGCTGCTCGTTGATCTCGCTGCGGTAGCGCGTGCGTCGCACGCGCCTGGTCATGTCGAGGGCGAGCAGCACCACGACGGCGGCGATGACGAAAGTGATCACGAAGCCGATCACTCCCGGTGTGACCGTGTTCGGGTCGAACTCCTCGGGCGCGCGCGCAAACGCAACGGCGGCAAAAGCGATCATGAGGCGACCTCCGAGTCGTCGATTCCCGCGAACAGGTCGTCCTCGGGGATTTCCCTGTCGACGAGCGATCGCGCGAGCTGGTAGTCCTCGAAAGGCCAGACCTCGCGCTGCAAATCGTTCGGCCAGAAGAAAAACCTGCTGTCCGGCGGCACCTGGCTCGCGTGCGACCTCAGAGCGTCATCACGGACTTCGAAGAATTCGCCGCAGGGAACCCTGGTCGTGACGGTCTTCTCCTCACGCTCCCCCATCCACTCCTTCAGCTCGGCCATCTGCTCAGTGCGCTCCGAACCGGGCTCGGTCTCCACGAGCCGGTCGTAGACGGCGTTCAGGCGTGCAGAGTTGAAGATGCGGTCGTAGTAGACCTTCGAGACGGTCCACGCCTCGCCGGCCTCCGGGTAGCGGGCAGGATCAGCGGCCGCATCGATCGCGTAGAGCGCGATTTCGTGGGCGCGAATGTGGTCGGGGTGCGGATATCCGCCGGTCTCGTCGTAGGTGTGCACCACCTGCGGACGGAACTCGCGGATGATCTTCACGAGCGGCGCGGCGGAGAACTCGAGCGGGATGACCGCAAACGAGTTGGCCGGCACGGACTCGCCCTCCTCCGGCAGTCCCGAGTCGTGGAACCCGAGCCAGCGGTGCTGGCAACCGAGGATCCCGGCGGCGCGCGCCATTTCGATCCGGCGCAGTCCGCCCATGTCCCGGTCTGCCATCGCCCGCGAGGTGAGCGCCTCGTTCTGGATGTCGCCACGCTCGCCACCGGTGCAACTGACGACCATCACCTCCGCGCCGATGCTGCGGTAGTACGCGTAGGTCGCAGCGCCCTTGCTCGATTCGTCGTCGGGGTGGGCGTGGACCGCCAGCAATCGCCGTGTCACAAAACTCCTAGGTAAAACCACATAGCCTAGAGATCAGCCTAATCGCCGCCGCCCTCGCCCTCGACGGCGCGTAGCCGGGGAGGTTGTTCTCAGGAAGGATGCCTCGTTTGCCGCAGCCCGCCGCCGGATCTGCTTCGCTCGAAGAGCGATACGGGCGCACCCCCGGCCGACTTCGCTGGACTCGTCGCGGAATGTGGGCGGCGGCGGCGGCATTCGTCGTGGTATTCACCGCTTGGGTCGTCTGGGGCGGGCTCGACGGCACCACGGCATCCGTCGACGCGGTCGACACCGGCCACAAGGTGCTGGATGAACACGGCGTGAACGTCGCCTGGCGTGTGAGTCTTCCGCCCGGCGACGAGGCGCGCTGCGCCCTGCAGGCACAGAACGAGGCGCACGGCATCGTGGGCTGGAAGATAGTGGAGATCCCGGCCTCCGAACGGCGCACGAGGGCGTTCACCGAGCGCGTCAACACCACGGAGCTGGCGGTGACCGGCTTGATCTACCGCTGCTGGCCCGCGTAAACTGTCGTGCACTACGCGAAGACCGGCCTCCCAGCCGGTCTTATTTCTTTGGGGTGACCGTTACGGCGGGGCACACCACGAGGCTCTAGGAGTACACCATGGCGACCGAATCGACCGAAACCTGGCTGACCCAGGAAGCTTTCGATCGCCGCAGCGCAGAGCTCGAGCAGCTTTCGGTGCAGGGACGCACCGAAATCGCCAAGAAGATCGAGGCGGCGCGCGAGGAGGGCGACCTCAAGGAGAACGGCGGCTACCACGCTGCCAAGGAGGAGCAGGGCAAGATTGAGGCGCGGATCCGCGTGCTCACCGAGCTGCTGCGACGCGCCAAGGTCGGCGCGATGGCGCACGGCGACGGGGTCGTCGAGCCCGGCACGGTCGTGACCGCGACGATTCAGGGTGACGAGAGCGTGTTCCTGCTCGGCAGTCGCGAGATCGTCGACGCCGACACGGACCTCGACGTGTACTCGGAGGGCAGTCCTCTCGGCGCAGCCATCCTCGGGCACAAGGTCGGCGACTCCGTCTCCTACACGGCGCCCAACGGCAAGGACATCACGGTAGCGATCTCGAAGGTCGAGCCGTACACGGGCTGAGTAACGCCACGGCTTCGGGCGTCGGCCGAAGAACCTTCCCGCAGTCTCGGGCGTGTGTGCTCAGTAATCGACGCGGGGGTCGTAGCCGGCCTCGCCGAGCCGCTCCAGCACGTGGCGCACATGCTCCGGCCCGCGGGTCTCAATGCTCAGTTCGAGTTCGACCTGGCTGATCAGGGCGTTGCGTCCGTGCCGGGTGTGCAACACCTCCACGACGTTCGCGTTCGCCTCCGAGATGAGTTCGGCGACCCTCGCCAGCTGACCCGGTCGATCCGGAAGCATGAGCCGGAGCTTGAGGTAGCGTTCGGATGCCGCCAGCCCCCGCGAGATGACGCGCTCCATGACGAGCGGATCGATGTTGCCGCCGCTCAGGATCACGACGGTGGTGCCGAGGTCCTTCACCTGGCCGGTGAGGATCGCGGCGACCGCGACCGCCCCTGCCGGTTCCACGACGAGCTTCGCGCGTTCGAGCAGCACCAGGAGCGCCCGTGCAGTGTCGTCATCGGTGACGGTGAGCACCTCGTCGACCGTGTCCTTGATGATTTCGAAGTTCAGCGCCCCTGGCCGGCTCACAGCTATCCCGTCGGCGATAGTGGGCAGGATCGTGATCTCGGTGGGCTCGCCGGCGGCTAGCGACACCGGGTAGGCGGCCGCGTTTGCCGCTTGCACGCCGATGACCCGAACGGTGCGTCCGTCCCGGGCAGCGCGTTGCTTGAGGGCGCTCGCGACGCCGGAGATGAGCCCGCCGCCGCCGATCGGCACGATCACCGTGTCGAGGTCGGGAACCTGGTCGAGGATCTCCAAGCCCAGCGTGCCCTGGCCCGCCACGACATCCGGATGATCGAACGGCGGAATGAGCACCGCTCCGAAGGTCTCGGCGAACTCGGCGGCGGCGCGCAGCGGCTCGTCGACCGTGTGCCCGCGCAGGATGACATCGGCGCCGTAGTTGCGCGTCGCCTGCAGCTTCGGCAGCGCCACCCCGACCGGCATGAAGATGGTCGCCTTGATGCCGAGTTCCCGCGCGGCGAACGCGACGCCCTGCGCGTGGTTGCCGGCGGAGGCCGCCACGACGCCCCTCGCGCGTTCCTCGGCGGTGAGCTGCGCCAACCGGTTGTAGGCCCCACGGATCTTGTACGAGCCGGTGCGCTGCAGGTTCTCGCACTTGAGATGCACAGGCGAGCCGAGCAGTTCGGCGAGGTACCGCGAGCTCTCCATCGGCGTCACGTCGGCGACCCGCGATACGAGCTCACGTGCGGCCTCGAAATCGGCGAGGCTCGGACCGACGGTCGCGCGCGCCTCCGGAACAGGAACGGTCGGCAGTCTCATCTCAGGCATTGCGAACATCCTTCAGATCCGGGTTACGGTTTTCTCGCCACGCGCCGCTGACGGTGTATTTGACCATTGCATTCACCGTAGCGACAACCGGAACCGCGAACAGCGCACCGGGGATTCCCGCGAGGAAACCGCCGGACGCGACAGCGACGACGACGGCGAGCGGATGCACCTTCACCGCGGTTCCCATCACGAGGGGTTGCAGCACGTGGCCCTCGATCTGCTGCACGAGCAGCACGCCGCCGAGCATGATGAGGGCGACGATCGGCCCCTCGTAGATCAGGGCGATGAACACGGCGATCGCGCCGGTCAGCACCGCGCCGACGACGGGGATGAACGAGCCGAGGAACACCGCCACGGCGATGGGAATGGCGAGAGGCAGACCGAGGAAGTAGGCGAACGCGCCGATGCCGATCGCGTCGACGGCGGCGACGAAGATCTGCACGCGCACGAAGTTGGTGAGCGTCGCCCAGCCCGCGGTACCGGACCCGTCGACCGCGGCACGAGCGCGAACCGGGAACAATTGCACGATCCAGGTCCAGATCGCTTTGCCGTCGATGAGCATGAACAGGGTTGCGAACAGCACGAGCAGCACTCCCGCCGCGAAATGCCCCGCGGTCGAGCCGAACGACAGCGCTCCGCTGACCAGCAGTCCGCCGTCGGTCTGCAGCGCCTGCGTGGCGTCCGCCACGTATTGGTTGATGTCCGCCTCGCTGAGGCTCAGCGGCGGTTGGGCGAGGAACGCCACGAAATCCCGGTAGGCGCGCACGGTCTGCACCTGCAGGTCGGGGAAATCGTCGCGGATCTGCAGTACGACGAGGAACACGAGCCCGCTGACGATCGCGAGGAGCCCGACCTCGGCGAGCGTAACGGCGAGCCACTTCGGCCAGCGGTGCCGCCGAAGGAGTTGCACGAAGGGTACGAGCAGGGCGGCGAGCAGCACGGCGACCATGATCGGGATGACGATGAGTCGCAGTTGGATCACGAGGAACACGATCAGCGCGATCACACCCGCCATCGCGAGGATGCGCCAGGACCAGGCGCCAGCGATACGGATGGCCGTTGGCACCGCCTCGTCGTCCGGGGTGCCGGGCAAAGCCGCCCTTCCGGCCGGAGCTTGAGCTGCTTGGTTGCGCGCGGGCACGACCACCGTGGTCTTGCGCCTGCCGAACGTCACCTCGTTATTCTAAACGCGGGGGCTCGCCGAGACCGGCCGCCCCTTGAGCGTGATATGCACCCGGTCGCCGGGCTGGGGCCGTTCGCCGACCTCGTGCTGGATCGACAGGATGAGATCCTCGGACACCCGCACCTGGGTTCGTCGCACCGACCCGAGGAAGCTTGAGGCGAGCACGGTCGCGGGCACGCCGTCGCTTGCGAGCGCGACGTCCTCCGGCCTGACGAGCGCGAAGACCGGTCCGTCGGGCTGTCTCTCGCCGAGCAGCGCGAGCTCACGGCCGAGCACGGTGACCACTCCCCCGGCCTGGTGCGCGGGCAGCCGGTTGCTGAGTCCGACGAAGTCGGCGACGAACGGTGTCGTCGGGTTCAGGTACAGCTCCTCCGGCGTTCCGATCTGCTCGATGTTGCCGTCCCTCATCACGGCGACCCGGTCGGCTACGGCGAGCGCCTCCTCCTGGTCGTGGGTCACGAACAGCGTCGTGATGCCCAGCTCGGTCTGGATACGTCGAATCTCGTCGCGCAACTGCAAGCGCACCTTCGCGTCGAGGGCGGAGAGCGGCTCGTCGAGCAGGAGCACGCGCGGGCGGGTGACGAGCGCGCGGGCGAGGGCGACACGCTGCTGCTGCCCGCCGGAGAGCTGGTGCGCGTACCTGCTCGCGAGCGAACTCAGCCCGACGAGGTCGAGGGTCTCGGCGGCGCGTCGGCGACGCTCCCCGCTGGCGACCTTGCGCATCCGGAGACCGAACTCCACGTTCTCGAACGCGGTCATGTGCGGGAACAGGGAGTAGGACTGGAACACCATTCCGATGTCGCGTCGGTTCACCGGGACGTCGACGACGTCGTTCCCGTCGATCAGGATGCTGCCGCCGTTCACCTGCTCAAGGCCGGAGAGGCAGCGCAGCACCGTCGTCTTACCGCAGCCGGAGGGACCGAGAAGGGCCACGAATTCGCCCGGCCTGATCGACAGGCTGACGCCGCTCAGCGCGCGCTGCCCTGCGTAGTCCTTGACGACGCTGATCAGCTCGACCGTGGCACCGGGCTGCGCGGCCTCGATTGTCGGGTGCGCGTGGATGGGATCGGTCATGTTCGTTTCCGGCCTGGTCGGGTCGAACCAATTCGACTGATGAGTAGAAGCAGTACGAGCACGAGTCCGAGCGCGAGGAGCGCGAAGATGACGGCCACGTACGGGTCGGACTTGGACACCTGCACGAGCGCGGTCTGCAGGTTCGCGCGGTTGAGCAGGGACGCGATCGTGTACTCGCCGAGCACTACCGCCACCGAGATGAGGGAAGCAGCGAGGATGCCGCGGCGCAGGTTCGGCAGCAGTACCAGCCAGAGCACGTTCAGCCAGTTCGCGCCGAGCGACCTGGCCGCCTCGGAAAGCGTGATCACGTCGACCGCGGAGAGGTTCGCCTGGATCGACCGGTACGCGTATGGCAGCACGGTGATTCCGTAGGCGAAGGCGAGGGTCCAGGCGGAACTGCCGAATATCCGCACGACGACGCCGTAGACCGGGGCGAGGCCGACCACGAGGACGATCGCGGGAACGGTGATCGGAACGATGCAGATGAACTCGAGCGGGCGGCGCAGCCGAGGAAACTGCAGTTGAACGAGAATCATCGTCGGCAGCAGGATCACGAGCACGATGGCGACGGTGACGACGGCGAGTACGAGAGAGTTGCCGATGGCGGTGAACAGCTGGCGGTACTTCGTGTTCTGCTCAGGGTCGACGAGGGCCGCCCAGTGGTCGAGGGTGTAGCCGCCGCCGAGACCCGCACGGAAGGTGAACTCGATCATGGCGAGGATCGGGACCGCGAAGACCAGCCCGACGGCTCCGAGGATCACCGTGCGGGCGACCTTCCCCGGTTCGGCGCCGATCCTCACGGCGTCGGTGCTCATCGCTGCCACCTCGCCGTGCGCGACTGCAACGCGGAGTAAGAGGTCATGACGACCACCATCACGACGATCATGCCGAGGGCGAGGGCGCCGGCGACGTTCGCCCGGCCGAGCACTGTCTCGCTGATGAGCGCCGCGCGGATCTGCAGCGGCACGATCTGGGCGCCCTGGCTGATGAGCGCCGCCGCCGTCGCGTACGAGGAGAACGCGTTCGCGAACAGCAGCAGCAGGCATCCGAGAAAAGAGGGGGCGAGCACGGGGCCTGCGATTCGCGTCCAGAAGATGAGCCGGGTGCCGCCGAGGGTCGCCGCGGCCTCCGCCCACTGTGGCTTGAGCCCCTGCAGTGCCGGCATGAACGTGATGATCATGAGCGGCACCTGGAAGTAGAGGTACGGCAGCAGCAGGCCGGGCACCTGGTAGAGCCACACACCGTCGGCGTAAATGTCGGTGCCGAAGCGATCCCTCAAGATGACGGTGACGAGGCCCTGGATGCCGATGGTCGCGATGAACGCGAAAGCGAGCATGACGCCGCCGAACTGAGCGAGCACGCTGCTCGCGGAGTCGACGAACGAGCGGACCGCGCCATCCGGTCTAGTGCCCAACAGGGCGTAGCAGACCAGGGCGCCGACCACCGCGCCGACGATCGCGGTGAGGGCCGACACCCAGAACGAACTGGCGAACGCACCGAGGATGACGGGGTCGAACAGGGCGGTGATGTTGTCGAGGGTGAGCGAGCCGTCGCCGTCGAGGAACCCGGTGCCGAGTGCGAGGAGCGTCGGCACTGCGAGGAACAGCAGCACGTAGAACGCGAACGGTGTGAGCCCGAGGTATTTCACGAGGCCTCGTCCTCGCCGAACGCGCTCGACGGGGCGACGCCGGGACTCGGAGGTCCCGACGCCGCCGTCGATCAGGACGGGCGCGTTCGCGACCGTCATCTCGCGTTACCGGTGCCTTCAGCCAATGGCGGCGGCCCACTTCTCGGCGAGAAGTGCCGCGCCTGCCTCGCTCTGCTCCGTCGTCGGGGTGACCAGATCGTCGGGCAGCGCGCCGACGGAGTCGAGCGCGTCCTGGTCGACCGTTCCCGCATCCACCATCGCCTCGAGCGTCACCGGGTAAGCACCGGCCGCGAGGTACAGGTTTTGCGCGTCGGGGCTGAAGATGAACTCCTGCCACAGGCGAGCCGCGGCAGGGTGCGGAGCGTCGACGTTGATCGCCTGGTTGTAGTAGCTCGTGTAGGCGACGCCGGGAAGCGTCGTCACCTTCCACCCGTCCACGGTGGAAGCGACCGCCAGGTTGTTGTAACTCCAGTCGAAGACGACGGGGGTCTCGCCAGACGCGATCGTCGCCTCCGTCGGGTCGAGCGGAAGGAAATTGCCCACCGCATTCAGTTGCTGGAAGAAGTCGATGCCGGGCTGGAAGTCATCGAGCGATCCCGTCTCCTGAGCGGCGACGAGTCCGATCGCGGCGAACGCGGCACCGGCCTGGGTCGGGTCGCCGTTCAGTGCGACCTTGCCCTTGTACTCCTCCCCGAGCAGATCGTCGAGGCTTTCCGGCTCGTCGACGACGTTCGAGTTGTAGCCGATCGACATGCTGCCCGTGTAGTCGTTGACCCACAGGCCCGTCTCTTCCTTGTTCTCCTCGGGGATCTCGTCCCAGTTCGCGACCTTGTACGGCGCGAAGTAGTCGAGGCTTTCGAGGGCGACGGCGGTGCCGAGGTCGAACACATCGGGTGCGGTGTCCTGGCCCTTGAGGTTCTCGGCCGCGGTGATCTCCTCGGCGCTCGACACATCGGGATCGGCCGAGTTGACCGTGATTCCGTACTTGTCCTGGAACGCCTGGATGATCTGGCCGTAGTTGGCCCAGTTCTCCGGCAGCGCGATGACGTTGAGCTGCCCCTCGGCCTGGGCTGCTTCGACGAGCGCGTCGAGACCGCCGAAGTCATCGGCGCTCGTGGCGGTTGCGGGGTCGATTGCACCCTCTACTTCGGGTGCGGGATCCCCTCCCGCACAGCCGGTGAGGGCGACGAGGAGCGCCGCGGCGGCGGCAAGTCCGGTGAGGTGGTGACTGGTGAACACGAGTACCTCCGACTGGTCAAGCCGGCCGTCCGCGCTGTGGAGCGGGCTGGGATACCGGTTGACCTTCCTTCGGAGCATAGCGATGGCGATGCCGTTCGCGGCACCCCCGGAGTGAACGGAGCGCAAATCTTTACCCGGGGGGGCACACCTGTGCCGTTCCGGCACTGACCCGGCGCTGAGGGTGTCGTCGCAGCCGTTCCGGGTTGTGTGTGTGGGGGCGTCGTTGCGGCTAGAACCCGCGACCGCTCTCGCGCAGTCGCGCGGCGCGTTCCGCGATCGGCGGATGCGTGCTGAACAGGCGATCGATGACGCCGGGCTTCGTAGGGTCCGAGATCCACATGTGCGCCATCGTCGAGTTCTGACGTCGCATCGGGCGACCGTAGGCGCCGAGCTTCTCCAGAGCGCTCGCGAGGGCATCCGGATGGCGCGTGGTGAGGGCACCCGTCGCGTCCGCGAGGTATTCCCGCTGGCGGGACACCGCCGCCTGCACCACGCCGGCGACGAGTGGGGCGATGATGATCGCGGCGAGTCCGAGCACGAGCACGATGGGGTTTGAGTTGTTGCGGTTGCCCCTCGAGAAGAAGGTCATCCGCAGCAGAATGTCGGCGATGAAGCCCACCGCGACGACGAGGCCGAAGACGATGGTGGTGACTCGGATGTCGTAGTTCTTGACGTGTCCCAACTCGTGGGCCATGACGCCTTCCAGCTCGGAGTCGTCCATGATGTCGAGCAACCCGGTTGTCGCGGCGACGACCGCGTGCTCCGGGTCACGGCCGGCGGCGAAGGCGTTCGGCGCGGCGTCGTCGATGAGATAGACCTTCGGCATCGGCATGCCCGTCGTTATCGACAGGTTCTCGACGATGCGGTACAGCCGCGGGTTGTCGCGCTTCTCGATCTGCTGGGCGCCGCTCATCGCCACAGCCTGGCTGCTCGCGGCGAAGTACTGGATGAACGTGTAGATCGCGGCGCCGATGATGGTGCCGTAGAAGATCGTCCACGAGCCGCCGCCCCACACGTAGTTGGCGACGAGCCCGAGCGCGGCGATGAGCACGAGGAACAGCGCGATGATGAGTACGGTGTTGCGCTTATTGGCGGCTATCGCGCGATACATCTACGGGAGTTAGAACTGCACGCGGGGCGGTTCGGCGATCGCCGCGGCATCCGCCACCTCGAAGAAGTCCCGCTCGGTGAAGCCGAGACCACGCACGAACAGGGTGTTCGGGAACTGCTTGATCTTGGTGTTCAATTCGCGGACACCCCCGTTGTAGAAGCGGCGCGACGCCTGGATCTTGTCCTCGGTGTCGACGAGCTCTCCCTGCAGTTGTAGGAAGTTCTGGCTCGCCTGAAGCTGCGGATACGCCTCCGCCACGGCGAAGATGCTCTTGAGGGCGGACTGCATGTGGTTCTCGGCGACGGACGCGTCCGCCGGTCCCTGCGCCTGCAGAGTCTCGGCGCGGGCCCTCGTGACCGACTCGAAGACGCTCTTCTCGTGGGCGGCATATCCCTTCACCGCCTCGATGAGGTTGGGCAGCAGGTCGGCCCGCCTCTTCAGCTGGACGGTGATGTCGCTCCAGGCCTCATCGACGCGGACGTTGAGGGTGACGAGGCTGTTGTAGGTCGCCCACAGGTAGATGCCGACGATGACGGCCAGCAGCACGAGCACGCCGACGACGATGAGGATTTCCATAGCGCACAGCATAACCAAGGCAATCCGAGTGTTCTGGCGCTCGTTCGGTACTCGAAGGAAACTGGGGGGCTGGACTCTCCGGATGCCGGCGGCGCATCATTGAGGGAAACAATACGGTAACCATTCCGCGACACTGGCCCACCAGATTTGACTCTGAAGCATTGGGCACGCTAAATGGGAACACGGTGCAGCAGACTTCCATCATCGATCCCCGACGCCCGCTTCGCGCCTCGGGATCGAACCTCGTCGGCTCGGCATCGACCATGATCGCCGCAATAGCTGTTGCGATGATGGCGCTCTCGGCATTGGCCGGGCCGATGGCCGATCCCGCCGCCGCAGCAGTAGAAACGGCCGCGGCCGAACCTGCTCCTCCCACCAGCCATTCGGCCGCGCCCGACGCTGAACTGGCCGCCCCCGCGACGACGATCAGCACCGACCCGGCCGGGTTCTCTGGCACGGGATCGGCGAGGGTGACGGGCGCGAAGCAGGCCGACAACGGTGTGATCGTGACCCTCGAGTCGACGGGCGAGCGGCTGTGCACCGTTCCCGCGGACGCGCTCGAGGCGTGGGACTGCGGCTCGGTCGCCCTGCCGAACGGTTCGGGAATCACGCTGCAGGCCGTGGAGACGCTCGCCGATGGGGTTGGCGAGCGTCCGACATCCGGCTCGACGACCATCGACGTGCTGCGTCCCCCGACGATGGGCAGCCGCGAATTGACGACCGGCCCCGTATCGGGCAGCGGCCGCGCCGGCTCCTTTGTGAGCGTGTACGTCAACGGCGCCGTCAGCTCCAGTTGCGCGCGCGTGCCCGTGTCGCCGGGTGGGTCCTGGTCGTGCAACACGTTGCAGCCGAGCGGAACGTACGACGTACGCGCCCGGCAGTCGGATCCATCGATCGGCGGTGGGGCACTGTCCGCGGAATCGAACCGGCAGGTCATCGCGATCGATCGCGACGCCCCGGCGAGCGCCGTGATCACCGCCCCGCGGGACGGTGGCCGCGTCTCCCAGCAACCGTCCGTCGTTTTCGGCACGGGAGAGAACGGCGCGTGGGTCGATGTCTACGTCGATAACGTTCCTGCTTGCGCCGCGGTCGTCAGCGGTGGAGCTTGGGGCTGCTCCATCGGCGAGCTCGCTCGCGGGCACCACGCCCTGCACACGGTGCAACGCGATGCTGCCGGCAACTTCGGGTCACCGAGCAGACCGATCCGGGTCTTCTTCGGCGCGAGTTCGGCCGCGACCCCCGTACCGACGCCGGCCCCCTCCGCTCCCCTCGGCACGCCGACCCCGGTTCCCGAGCCGGGTCCGGGCTCGTCGGCGCCCGTGCCGCCCGACAGCCAGCCGGACTATCCCGAACCCGACGGCTCCGGCCCGACCCTCGCCGAGGCGCTGACGAATTGGGGAACCCCGACGGGGTTCGGCAGCGGGCTGGACTGGCTCCGATTCGGACAGACGGATACCCGTGCCCAGTGGTACACGGCGCCGCTGCTCGGAATCCTGTTTCTCGTCCTTGTGGCTCTGCCGCTGCGGATGCTCGCCTCCGCCCTGCGCGGACGCATCACCATCCCCCGCGGCCGGCTCACCGGACGCAACCAGGGCTTGCGCCCCTCGCGCCTCAGCACTGTCTCAGACGCGGAGGTGCCGAAGCCCGTGAACGCGTGGCTCGCCGGGGCTGTGCCCCTCGCCGCAGCTGCGGCGCTCATCGTGCTCACCGGAGGGCTCAGCGGTGAGGTGCGCTACCTGCGCCTGTTCCTCGCCGTCGGGCTGGGCCTGACGATCCTCAACATCGTGGGAGCGTCCGTCGCGACTCGGCTCGGCTCACGCTGGAACAGAGTAGCCAGTCGGTTGCGGTTCCTGCCGCTCATGCTCCTCGCCGCGGCTCTCGCAGCGTTCTTCTCACGCTGGTCGGGAATGGATCCGCCGCTCGTCGTCGGCGTCCTCGCCGGTGCCGTGTTCGCCGCCGCGACGCCCGTGCGGCAGCGCGCGCTGGTCAATCTCACCCAGGTCGGGGTGGTGGTGGCGCTCGGTCTCGTCGGCTGGCTCGCGTTCTCCCTGCTCGGCCCGGTCGAGGGATTCTGGTCCTCGGTCGCGAGCGAGACCTTCGCGACGCTGTGCCTCGCGGGTATGGGGTCCGCGCTCGTGCTCGTGCTGCCGCTCGCGACTCTTCCGGGTCGGGTGATCCTCGAGTGGTCACCACCGGTGTGGCTGGGGACCGTGCTCGTGGTGGCGACCGTCGTCGCCGCCGTCGTGTTCGGCGGTGCCATCACGAGCGCCGCCGTCCTGCCGTGGATTCTCACGGCCGGCGCGTTCGCAACGTTGAGTGTCGCGACGTGGGCCTTCGTGCGCTACGTCGAGCCGCAGCTCGTCTAGCGAGCTCGTCACCGTCCCGAGCGGTGTGCCCTCGGTGGGACTCGAACCCACACTTGGACGATTTTAAGTCGCCTGCCTCTGCCGATTGGGCTACGAGGGCAACGCTCTAACGCCGCCGGGTTAGGCCTTGGGGCGGGACGCGAATGTTGCGAACGCCTCTCGCGGGGTCTCCCGTGCCTCGAGCGAGACGATGTCGCGACGTAAGAAGAAGTTGAGCACCCAGTTGGTGAAGACGCGGATTTTGCGCTCCCACATGGGGATAGCAAGACCGTGGTATCCGCGGTGCATGAACCAGGCCGGAACGCCCTTGATCGCGATCTTGCCGGACTGGAACACGCCGTCGCCGAGTCCGATGCTCGCGACAGCGCCGAGGTTGTTGTGACGGTATTCCGCCGGAGCATCCCCGCGCAGCACCCCGACGATGTTCTTCGCAAGCAGCTTGCCCTCGCGCACCGCGTGCTGCGCGTTGGGCACGCAGAATCCGCCGACACCGTTTCCGGTGAGGTCGGGCACGGCCGCGACGTCGCCTGCGCCCCAGGCATCCGGAACCACCACGCCGTCATCGTTACGGACCCGCAGGTCGGCGCCGACCTGCAGCCGGCCGCGCTCCTCGAGCGGAAGGTCGGTGCCTCGCAGCACGGGGTTCGCCATGACGCCGGCGGTCCAGACGATGAGGTCGGATTCGAAGCTCTCGCCGTTCGACATCTCGATCACGCCGCCGACAGCTGAGGACAACTGGGTCTCGAGGTGCACCTCCGCGCCGCGCTGGGCGAGGTTCTTCAGCACCCAGTGGCTGGTCTTCAGCGACACCTCGGGCATGATCCGCCCCATCGCCTCGATGAGGTGGAATCGCGTGTCTTCGAAGCTGAGGTTCGGGTAGTAGCGAAGCAAGGAGCTCGCGAGGCTGCGAAGCTCACCGAAGATCTCGATACCGGCGAAGCCGCCGCCGACGACGGTGAAGGTGAGGAGGCGGTCGCGGGCGGGCCCGGCCGGGAGGTTCGCGGCGCGAGCGAAGTTCGCGAGGACGCGGTCGCGGATCGCGGTGGCCTCCTCGATCGTCTTGAGTCCGATCGCCTCATCCGCGACGCCGGGGATGGGGAAGGTGCGCGAGACGGCGCCGGCCGTCACGACGACGACGTCGTAGGCGATCTGCCAGGGGGCGCCGATCTCCGGGGTGATCGTTGCGGTCTTCGCCGCGTGGTCGATCGCGGTGACCTTCGCGGTGATGACCTCGGTCTTGTACAGGTGACGACGGTGGGAGACGACCGCGTGCCGGGGCTCGATGGAGCCGGCCGCGACCTCGGGAAGGAACGGCTGGTACGTCATGTACGGCAGCGGGTCGACAAGCACGACCTCAGCCTCACCAGTGGTGAGCCATTTCTCGAGCCCGAGGGCAGTGTACAAACCGGCGTAGCCGCCGCCAACGATCAGGATTTTCGGCACGGAGATAATCTACACGGCGGGGAATGCCCCTACCGACGCACGCGCATCACGGACGCGGTCGCCGAACCTGCTTCACAGCGCCCCGCAGAACGATCCCGAGGAGGGTGCCGAAGACCCCGAACACGGCGAGTGGGATGCCGACGTCGCGCAGCAGGGCGACCGTCGGCAGGAGCGTCCCGAGCGGGTTCGCCGGCTCGGCGACCGGTGGGGGTTCGGGTGGCGCCTGGGGCGCCGGCACCGGGAGCTCGGAAACGGGAGGGGCACCTTCCGCACGCCGGTTCACCCGGATCCACTCGGCCAGGTCCCCCATCGGATTCGCCTCGACCGGGGCGACGGATGCGCTAACCGCCGCCCGCACGTCAATCAGCCCGTACCCGTACAGCGGGCTTGGGACCTGCCCGCCGACGGCCCGGGCGGTGCGGATCACGCGGTTGATGACGTTGTCCGCGTTCAGTTCCGGATGCGCTGACCGCACGAGGGCGACGAGGCCCGACACGAGCGGCGCCGCGCCGCTGGTTCCCGACCACTGGTAGTACTCGTTTCCGGGCGCGGCACCCACGAGTTTCTCGCTCGGGGCGGCCACGGAGATCGTGATGCCCTGGGACGAGGCGTCTTCGCTCGCCATGCCGCGCTCATCGACGCCGGCGACGGTGAGCACGCCTGGCATTGTCGCGGGCGCGCCGACGACGTCGGTTCCGCTGCCGCGGTTGCCGGCCGCCGCGACGACGACCACGTCGTTCTCCATCGCGTAGAGGAACGCGTCGTCCCAGCTCTGCGGCCACTCGAGCGTGTTCCGCGTCAGCGACATGTTGATCACGTCGGCTCCGTTGTCGACCGACCAGCGCACCGCCTCCGCCACCTGATCGTCGGAGGTCTTGGAGCCGACCCCGAAGCCCACCGACACTGCGAGCAGCTTCGCCTCAGGGGCGACGCCGATCACCCCGTTACCGTTGCCGTGACCGTGCCCGGCGAGTAGCGAGGCGACGAGGGTGCCGTGATCGGGGTTGTTGCCGACGGGAGTCTGCCCGTTCGGGCTGCCTTCGCCGGAGACATCCGTTCCCCCGATCACGGTGCCGGTGAGGTCCTGATGGCTGCCGTCGACTCCCGTGTCGATCACGGCGACGGTCACGCCGGCGCCGCGCGTCGTGTTCCACGCCTGCGTCACCCCGTACTCTGCGAGCCAGTATTGGAGGTCGCGCACCTGGTCTGCGGCGGCCGGGGGCGCGACGAGGAGAACGGATGCCGTGACCCCGAGTATCGCGAGGGTGACGGCGCGTCTCACTCTGGTTTCCCTACTGATCCCCCGGTCGCAGGCTCCACCGCGCACTCGCAGACATCGGGTGACCAGGCGGCGCGTTCGAGCGCGAGGTCGCCGATCGGGTTGACACCGGGGCCCGCTGCGAGGGCGTGACCGGCGAGCGCGTGCAGGCACTTCACCCGGGCCGGCATGCCGCCCGCGGAGATACCGGCGATCTCAGGGACGACCTCGATGCTCTCCCGGTCGGCGAGGTAGGCGGCGTGCGCGTTTTCGTAGGCGGCTGCGATGTCGGGGTCGTCGTCGAGCAGTCTGGCGAGTTCCGGCATGACCCAGTTCGCCTCGAGGGTCGAGAGTGCGGCCGTCGCGGCGGGGTGGCTGAGGTAATAGAGGGTGGGGAACGGCGTTCCGTCGTCGAGTCGCGGCTTAGTCGACACCACGGTCGGAGCGCCGCAGACGCAGCGGGTGGCGATGCCGACGACATTTCGGGCGGGGCGGCCAAGCTGGCGCGAGACGGTGGCGATGTCCGATTCGCTCGGCACATCGAACGGGGGCGTGGTCACGGGTCAGTCGCCCCCGGTGCCGTCGGTGGTGGTGCCGCTGCCCTCGACGCCCGAGCCGTTGAGCGGTGGCGCCACGATTTCGCCCGGTGCGGCATCCGTCAGTCCCGCGGTCAGCACCGACGACAGCAGCGAGCCGACCCAGTCGACGTTCGTGCTCTGGATGTCCTCGCTGATCGGTAGCCCGTCGGCCGTGGTCACCGTCTGGCCGTCATCGATCACGAGGAAACTGTATTCCCCCGGGTACACGTAGTCGAGTCGTTCCCGCGCGAGCGACTGGACATAGCTCGGGTCGTCCCAGCGGGCGCGCTCCCCCTCCAGCTCCTCGACGGCCTTCTGCCGTTCGATCACCTGGGCCTCGAGCGCCGCGATCTCCTGACGTTGTTCGACGAGGATCCGCAGGCTGGGTGCGAGAACGACGACGGTGAGCACGATGAGCGTGATCGCCGCGATCGTGAATCCAGACAGACGGATGCTGCGGAGCCAATGCGCCGGCGCCGTGTCGAGGGTCGGCATCGCAACGGGCACTCGCTTCGTGCGTTGTCGACTCTTCATGCGTCCAGACTAAGCGCGGATGCCCGTGCCGCGGGCGCGCCGCCTGCGGCGTTGCGCAGGAGCACCAGCGAGCCCGCCTGTCGAAACCCGCCCGCACTGTGGCGGGCGGGTTTCGATACGGCAGCGGCAGCCTATTCAATCGGCGGGGGTGCGGCCGGCCGAATAGTTCAGGCCGTGAACCGCGGGAACGCGCCGCGCCCCGCGTAGACGGCCGCGTCGCCGAGTTCTTCCTCGATGCGCAGGAGCTGGTTGTACTTCGCCACCCGCTCGGAGCGTGCCGGGGCGCCGGTCTTGATCTGTCCGGCATCCGTCGCCACGGCGAGGTCGGCGATCGTGGTGTCTTCGGTCTCCCCGGAGCGGTGCGAGAGCACCGCGGTGTAGCCGCTGCGCTGCGCGAGGGAGACGGCGTCGAGCGTCTCGGTGAGGGTGCCGATCTGGTTCACCTTCACCAGGATCGAGTTCGCCGCGCTCTGCGCGATTCCGCGGGCGAGCCGCTCCGGGTTGGTGACGAAGAGGTCGTCTCCGACGATCTGCACCTTGTCGCCGAGCTCGGTCGTGAGCTGCGCCCAGCCCTCCCAGTCGTCCTCGGCCAGGGGGTCCTCGATCGTGACGAGCGGGTACGCGGCGACGAGTTCGGTGTAGTAGGCGGAGAGGTCGGATGCCGAAATCTGGCGCCCTTCGAAGTTGTACTTGTCGTTCTCGAAGAACTCGGTTGCGGCGACATCCAGTCCGAGGGCGATGTCGGTGCCGGGCTTGAAGCCGGCAGCGGTGATCGCCTCGACGAGCAGGTCGAGCGCCGCACGGTTGCTGTCGAGGTTCGGCGCGAACCCGCCTTCGTCGCCGAGGCCGGTGCTGAGGCCCTTGCCCTTGAGGATGCTCTTGAGCGCGTGGTACGTCTCGACGCCCCAGCGAAGTCCCTCGCTGAAGGTTCCGGCGCCGATCGGCAGGATCATGAACTCCTGGATGTCGACGTTGCTGTCCGCGTGCGATCCGCCGTTGATGACGTTGAGCATCGGCACGGGGAGGGTGTGGGCGTTCGGTCCGCCGAGGTAGCGGAACAGGGGCAGGTCGGCGGAGTCTGCGGCAGCCTTCGCGACGGCGAGGCTCACTCCGAGGATCGAGTTGGCGCCGAGCCGCTTCTTGTTGTCCGTTCCGTCGAGCTCGATGAGTGCGGCATCCACGATCCGCTGGTCAGACGCGTCGAGACCCTCGATCTGCAACGAGATCTCGTCGTTGACGGCGTCGACGGCCTTGGTGACGCCCTTGCCGAGGTAGCGGCCCTTGTCGCCGTCGCGCAGCTCGTACGCCTCGAACGCGCCCGTGGACGCTCCGGACGGGACGGCCGCGCGGGAGACGGTTCCGTCTTCGAGCAGCACTTCGACCTCGACGGTCGGGTTGCCTCTCGAGTCGAGAATTTCGCGGGCTCGTACTACCTCGATCGCTGACACCGGAGGGGCTCCTTTTGTTGTTCTTTGGGAAATTTTGCGCACGGGACGCCATTGGCGTGCGCTGCACATACTACTCGCGGGGGGCGACCGGACTCCGGGCCTCTCCACGGCAGCGGCAGCGGCGCCGGCGGCGTAGACGGGCCGCGTCTCGCGGTGCGGAGGGTCTCGCGTGTGTTACGCCAGGTCGCGGAACACGAGCTCGTCGACCCCGGCCGTCGAGGCGTTGACCGTGGCGAAGCGTGTGTATCCGGATGCCGCGAGCTGGGCCAGTACGGGCTTCAGGTTGCGCGGCCGCCGTTCCAGCCGCACGCGCCCGCCCCGCGCGACCAGGGCGTACTTGAGCGCGACGAGGGTCGCGGGCGCGACGTCTGCGTCGTGGACGAGCGCCACCGCATCCGTCCCCTCCTCCGGCGGCAGTTCGACGAGGTCGACGATGCGCTCGAAGCCGATCGAGAAGCCGGCGGCGGGCACATCGACGCCGAGGAAGCGTCCGATCATGCCGTCGTAGCGTCCGCCGCCGCCGAGCGACGAGGTCGACGAGGGGTGTGCGATCTCGAAGATCGTGCCGGTGTAGTAGCCCATGCCGCGCACGAGGAACGGGTCGAAGACGAGCTCGACGCCTGAGGAGGCGCCAGCGGCGCCGCCGGCCGCCGCAAGCACCGCGAGCCCGACCTCCGCGAGTTGGAGCACGAGCGCCGGGTCGACGCCCGCGGGCAGCGCGGTAGTGATGGATTCCGCACCGAACGGCAGTGGCACGGGGTGCGCCGGCGTTTCAGGCGAGGTGGTTCCTCGAGCAGGGGTGGCGCGTGACGCGTCGTGCGGCCTGGTCAGAAAGTCGTGCAGCGCATCCACTGCCGAGGGCGAGAAGCCCCGGTCGCGCAGCTCGGCGACGACCCCGCCGTGTCCGATCTTGTCGAGCTTGTCGATGGTGATGACGACGGCATCGTGATCCGACGCCGCGAAGCCGAGCGCCGTGAGCATTCCAGCGAGCATGCGGCGATCGTTGATGCGGATGCTGCAGCCGTCCAGGCCGAGCGCGCCGAGAGTTGCGACCGTCGCGGTGATCAGCTCGACCTCGGCGAGGGGTCCGGCCTCGCCGATGATGTCGATGTCGCACTGCAGAAACTGCCGGTAGCGCCCCTTCTGCGGTCGCTCCGCACGCCATACCGGAGCGATCTGGATCGCCCGGAACACTCCGGGAAGCTCACCCCGATGCGAGGCGTAGAAGCGGGCGAGCGGCACGGTCAGGTCGAACCGCAGTCCGAGATCGGCGAGGTCGAGGGGGTCGGATGCCGCGGTGAGATCCTGCGCGGTGAGCCCTCGTTTCAGCACGCCGAACGCGAGCTTCTCGTTGTCGCCGCCGAGGCCGGCATGGAGCCGCGCGCTGTCCTCCATCACCGGAGTCTCGATCTCGTCGAAGCCGTGCGAGGTGTACACGTTCCGGATGACGCCGAGCACGCGCTCGCGGTGCGCTTTGTCGGCCGGCAGGAAGTCGCGCATGCCGCGCGGCGGATTGACGGGGGAAGCCATGGCTTGATTCTCTCGCACGCGCGGGCCTGCCGAAGCCGCAGAATTCGTCGCCGACACGGTCGAAACCATCGCGCTTCATAGGTGTAGGATTTCCGAAAAGGCATTCGGGTTGCCTTTTTTGCAATAGGGGTTGCGGAGCACTTTCGGGTAGTTGCGCCCAACCCCGGCAGAGCAGGACCCTCACCCTCACCGGTTCGAGGCGAGCCTCACTGTCAGGATGCCCTCCCCAGCCCCCCTAGGGAGGGCGTCCGCCCGTACCGGTAGGCATTCACCGGCAGATCGAGCTAGCACGCGGCCGACTCCGCGCCCGCTTCGGCCCCGCGAATCTCCTCCTGCAACACCCGCAATGCGGAGCGCAACGCTCGCTCCGAGTCGAGCCCCATCGTGCGAGCGGATGCCACGAGCGTGAGCAACGTCGCGCCGAGTTCTTCCTCTGTCTGCGGGCCGACGGGCGCGGCGGTGTCCGTTGCCGCAAGCTCCGGCCGTCCGTCGGGGTGTCGCGCCACCCGCTCGGCCCGCCCCAGGAGCTTGTCGGCGAGCAGCAGCGACGGCATGCCCTGTGGAATGCCGTCGAGAACGCTGGTGCGTGCGGGCTTCTCGACAGCCTTGAGGTCGTCCCACACGGCGATCACGTCGGCGGCGGTCTCGGCCGTCGCGTCGCCGAACACGTGCGGATGACGCCCGATCATCTTCGCGGTCATCTTCGCGGCGACGTCCTCGAGGTCGAACCGCTCGCCGGGGTTGTCGCTGTGAGCGGCGATGTCTGCGTGGAAGATCACCTGGTAGAGCACATCCCCGAGCTCCTCGACGAGCTCCGCGCGATTGCCGGATTCGATTGCGTCGACGAGCTCGTGGGTCTCCTCGATCAGGTACCGCACGAGTGATTCGTGCGTCTGTTCGCGGTCCCACGCGCATCCGCCGGGCGCGCGCAACCGCTCAAGGGTCGCGATGAGTTCGTCGAGCTTCGGATGCGGTGCGCCGGTCATGCAGTCCATGCTGGCACGCGGGATCCGGTGCACCGTGCACGGCCGCAGAATAGGCTCGGATCAGGTGCGCGCCGCGCACCCGATCTTTCGTCGAGGTGGTCGGACGCATCCTGAAACAATGGACGGATGATCGATCCCGAGTTCCCCTTCGCGCGCGTGCTGCTGTGCGTCGTGCTCGCGGGGCTGCTCACGCTGCTGATCGTGCGGGCGGTACGAAAGGATCGCCGCCAGTACCGACGGTTCAAGCGGTTCCACAGCACGGTGAAGCGGCAACGAATGTACCGCAAGTGGCTGATCGATTCCGCGGTGACGTTCGGCGGAGCATCCGTCGTGCTGCTCCTGCTCGTCTGGCAGTACGTTCCGCTGCTGCTTGCAGCCATCGACGGGTACGGCTGGGTGCGTGCGTTCCGGGCCGGTTTCGCGGCTTCCGGAGGCGTCGGCGTCGCCGTCGTGGTGAGTCTCATGCTCGCGCTGGTCGTCGGCGGGGTGCTCGGAATCGTGCTGGCCCGGAAGGTCGACACGGTGCCGGCGATCGGCGACATCCAGGCGCTGCTTCCCCGCAACCGCGCGGAGCTTCGCTACGGCGCCGCCCTGTCGATCAACGCCGGCATCGTCGAGGAGTTGCTGTTTCGCCTAGCCGTGCCGGCGCTCGTGTTCGGCATCACCGGTAGCGGGGCCGTCGCCGTCGCCGTCAGCCTGCTGCTGTTCGGCGCGCTCCACATCTACCAGGGCGTCGCGGGCGTGATCGGCTCGACGATCATCGGCACGCTGCTGATGACACTGTTTCTCGCGACCGGCAGCATCCTCGTCGCGATTGTCGCGCACGCGCTGATCGACCTGCGTTCGCTCGTGCTGATCCCGGTGGTCGTGAACGAGGTGCACCGGCTGCCGGGGCGTGCGGATGTCCGCAGACAGCCGGCACATCGCGCGGTGGATCCGTCCCCTCCCCTGTAGGCCGTCCGCGCCGCTCCGCGGCCGGTCATGAGGACCAGACCTGCTCCCGAGCCCACACCGTCTCCCCCGTCTCCACTGCCTGCTTGATCTGCAACCCGAGATACAGATCCTGCGAGGCTTCCGCGAGGCTGTAGAACGCGGGTCCGCCATCGACGTGAGCGGCCATCCGCTCCAGGCAGTCGGCGACTGCAATCTCATCGTCGGTCAGCCGGCCCGGCATGAAGGGGTTGCGGTATACCCACTCGTCGCCCGCGATCAGTCCGCGCAGAAAGTGACCCTCGAGGTTGCCGCCCTGCCCGGTGTCGATCCGCCGAATGGTGTGGAACATGGGCGTGGCGAAGTTCTGCAGGTATCGAACCTCGAGGTCGTTGATCTCCCCGCGATCGCCACGAATCAGCAACCTGTTCGCACGGATCCAGGAGAAGTAGTGCTGGTCGGCGAAGTCGTACACTCCGAGCTTGTCGCCGAATTCCAGTCGCGCGGTCACCTGATGCGCGGTGACGAACGATTCGGACGCGGGGTCTCCCTGTCGATCCGGCCCTTTGGCGAGTGGCGAGTCGAATGACGAAGCGGTGATCCGGGCATCCGAGAAGCCGACGCCGAGCGCCCTCCGCAGAACGCTCACCCCGTGGTAGTCGTGACACTGGGCGACCGTCGCCTGGCTGATCGTGCCCAGCCTGCCGGATGCCGCGATCCGCAGTTGCGCGCTCAGCAGCGGTGACAGGTGGTACTGCTCGGCGACCTGGATGATCGCGCCCTGCGCCACGAACTGGTGCAACGGCAGCGTCGCGTTGCCATCGATGCCGGGCGGCGTCTCGGTGAGCACGGGCAGGCCGTGTTCGACGAGCCTCGAAATGACGGATGGTGCGACCTCACGCGGCACGGACACCACGACGAACTTCGGCGTGGTGGCCGCGACCAGCTGGTCGAGGTCGCGGTAGGTGGGCACTGCCCACCGGCTCTCGATCGCGCGACCCTTCTTGGGGTCACGAGTGACGAGTCCTGCGATCTCGAAGTGATCGGGAAGCTCGCGGGCGATCCGCAGAAGAAACTCGCTGCGCCATCCGCTTCCCACTATCGCGAACGTGATCTTGCCAGCAGCAATGCTCATCTCATGAACCTAGCGCGCCGCCGGTTGAGTGGGCTCCGAAACCGCCGGTGGGGTAGTCCGGGTGCAGCACGCAGAGAAGGCCCCGAACTCGCGTTCGGGGCCTTCTCGAAAGCTGCGAAGTATTACGCGTTCGCGCGCTGGCGACGAACGATGCCCATCACGACGACGAGTGCGACGCCGAGCAGCAGCACTCCGGCGGCGCTCCAGATCAGGAGCACGGTGATGTCGCTCGCGCCGGTGGTGGCGAGGCTGTCGTCATTCGACGCCGAGCTTCCCGCATCCACCGCAGCCACAGTGAGCGCTGCCGTACCGACGTTGCCCGAGGTGAGTCCGGTCGCGGTGACCGTGTACGAACCGGTCGCGTTCTCCGGCAGCGTGACGGTGACGCTGACGGAACCATCGGCGCCGGCGGTCTTTTCGAGGGAGACGGTTTCGCGGGCCATGAAGACGGAGAGCGTGGCGCGGCCTTCGCCGGTCACTGAGAAGGAGACGGTCTCGCTGCCGGCGAATGAGCCGTCGGCGAATCCGACAGCCACGGTGCCACCCTCTGTTGCGGTGCCGCTGACGCTGGTGTTCTCTGCCGGAACATAAGCAGCCTGGGCTGCGGCGGGTGCTGCGAAGATCGCGACGACCGTCAGCGCGACGACCGCGATGATGTTGTTTTTTGCCATGAAAGGTAGCCCCCACCGAGATGAACCGCTGACGACCCTGATAACCGCCACGCGAAGATTCTTCTACTCTAGGGGAGATTCACAGGAGAAAGCGATGGTTTGCGTTTCGTGGCGGTTTAATACCGGTGTACTTTCGGTAACAATCTCGCCCGAAGAGGCTTCAGCACCCAACCAGTCGAACTGCAACACCGTCGACTCCCCCGGCGCGAGCTCGACGCCGACCAAGCTCACCGGGTAGCTGGAGTCTGT
>JAODME010000035.1 GCA_025465095.1 Microbacteriaceae bacterium
TGTCCAGGCGCGAACGCGCCCGCTTCCGCAGTGCGGCGAGGTCCTCGTCAGATTCTGGTTCGGCGGTGTAGCCGGCAACCATTGAGGTCAAGCCCAAGGCGATCGCGAGCATGACACCTGCCGCAGCACCGCCTCCGGGGGAACCGGTGGATTCAGCCAGCCGGTGCGCCCATTGTTCGACAGTCGAGCCGCGCGTCGTTGCGTTGGAAGCAGTCACAACACCAGTATTGCCCCTTCCGCTCTCGTACGGATGACTTCAACGACTCGAGTGTCGACCGTCCAACCTGCCCGTAGCTACACCCCGCGTGGTCCGACCTGGCTGAGCGTGTACCCACGTTGAATGAGGCGAGCGGCATCCGCCGCAAACTCGACTCCGTCTCTGAAAGGGTCACGCCAGATCGCGAGCATGTCGCCCGCGCCAGCGGAGAGGATACTGCGCGAGAACGCCTCCACACCCACGCGTCCGGAGTACCCGGCATCCAGCGTGGATCGAACGATGTCGACGATGTCGACGACTCCGGTGCTGAGTAACCCGCGACCGGACTGTCCCAGTTCGAGATATCCGAGTTTCGGCAGTGCGACACGGATTGCTTCCGCCATGTCGGCTTCCTCGATAGCCATGTGGAACGTGTCGAGGTGGATCCTGAGATGATCGGACCCGCTCAGGGCCACGAAATCGATTGCTTGTGCGGCGGTGTTGATAGCCGACGTCTCGTAACGATTGAGCACCTCGAACGTCATCATGATGCCCCGCTCGTGGGCATAGTCGGCGACCCTGCCGACCTCCCGGGCGGACCTCGCGAATGCGTCCGCGGTGGTGGGGCCGTAAGGGTGCCCGAACACCCCGTACGGCACCCCGTTCATCTGGTCGCCGCCCAGCGCGGCCGTGAGATCGACCACTCCGCGCAGGGCAGCTGCGCCCGCCGCACGCACATCGGGATCAGGCGACCCCACATCCGCCACTGCGGACAGTCCCCCCGCGATCGTTATCGGCGCGAGCCCGCGGTCGGCGAGGATGCTGCCCAGAGCGACCGCATCCGTCGACGCGGGATCGAGCGGGGGCAGCACGATGCGGGAATACCCAAGCTCGGCCATCGCATCGAGCGGTGCTCGGAGGGATTCGAGCGAGGCATCCGCCACGAAGACGTTGGCATGGCATGCCAGGTCGAGTAAAGGGCGGGCCGCGGGCCGTTCTGACACGTGTCCGTCGCCCCTCTAGAAGACCGGCAGGTCGAGGCGCTTCTTGAAAACCGAGTAGCCGTCGTCAACGTGCACGACCGTGCCGTTGATGACGCTCGCCTCGTCGGAGGCGAGGAACGCTACGACGTTTGCGATCTCATCGGGGTGGGTCATCGCGCCACGCAGCTGCTCAGAGGCAAAGGTCGCCTTGAGCTCGTCGTTGAACTGGTTGATGATCGGCGTCGCTACTCGGCCGGGTGTGATCGCGACCGCGCGGATTCCGTACTCTGCGAGCTCGTATGCCGCGGAGCGGGTGAATGAGATTACCGCGGCTTTTGCTGCGCTGTAGGTGAACGAGAGTTCTGCGGCCTGCTCGCCGTAAATGGACGATGTGCTGATGATGACGCCGGGCGTGCCCTGGTCGCGGAACTGACGGCCGGCGGCAAGGATGCCGTAATAGACGCCGTCCTGGTCGATGCGGATGAGAGGCGCGTAATCGACCTCAGGATCGTGGTCGAGCAGTGGCTTCCCTCCCGCAATGCCGGCGTTGTTGAAGATGACGTCGAGTTTGCCGAAGATCTCGACCGCGCGAGCCACAGCCGCCGCCACGTCGGCGTAGACAGAGACGTCGGTCTGCACGGCTGCAGCCGCGCCCTCGAATCCGAGCGCGTCCACTTCGGCCACGACGTCCTCGGCTTGCGACAGGTTCATGTCGGCGATGACGACTTTTGCGCCCTCGCGAATGAACTTCAGGACGGTAGCGCGACCTATTCCGCTTGCGCCGCCGGTGATGAGGGCTACTTTGCCTTCCAAACGCATGTTTTTTCTCTCTTCAAAGGTGCAGTGATGTGCGGGGTGGATCCGTGGGGGCTAGTGGCCCAGCCCCCACGGCAGCGAATCGGACTACCCCAACTTGTCCGAGGGTGTGATGTCCGCCGCGTTGTCGACGTTGACGAGCGTCGTTCCCACCGCTTCGAAGCTCTTCTCAGGAATCGTGCCGTCCTCTTGGTAGGCGAGGATGTGCTCTATGAGCGAGTCGAGGATCGACGGCCATGGCTGCTCGACCGTGACGAGGAACGCACCTTCGGCTTGAATGCCGGCGATGGCTTCGCTTGTCGCGTCCACACCGGTCACCTTGCCGGTGGCTCCCGCCTCGGTGATTGCCTGAGCGGCCCCGAGGGCAGCATCGTCCCAGCCGACCCAGACGCCGTCGAGTCCACCCGGGTTCGCGGTCAGGAAGTCCGCGACCATCGCGAGGGCCTCCGTGCGACCGGTGGCGGGCGAGGCGACTTTCTGAATCTCGCCGCCAGCGATCGTCGCACCGGCTTCGACGAGGGCTTCCTCGGCCAAACCAGACCTCATGCGGATGCCAGGGTGCGGGTCGTGACCGATCACCATGATCGTCTTGTCTTCGAGACCTCCCAACGATTCATCGAGGGCCCCCACGGTGCTGTCGACGATCCCCTGTTGGTCCGTGGTGATGTTGATCGCGAACGCATCGGTCGGCTCGGTCCCGCTGTCCATCGCGAAGATTGGGATGCCGGCATCCTTAGCCGCGGTAACGATCGACCCGATCGACGCGACGTCCGTGTAACCGTCCAGGATGACGTCGGCGCCCTGTCCGATGGCGCTCTCGACAGCCGGATTCATCTTCTGAAAGTCGAAGTCGCCCTGGATCATTGTCAGATCCCAGCCGAGCTCGTCCGCCTTCGCCTCGACGGCCTTAACCCACCAGGCACCGATCGGAGTTTGGTTGCCCGAGGTGAACGCTATGACTTTGAATGGCTCATCACCATCTCCGCTGCCACTTCCTTCGCCACCGGAACCTGAGCAGCCGGTCAATGCCAGTGTCGCCGCAGCGGCGACCGCCATGAAGGCCTTGAATTTCGTACGCACTTTGTACTCCTTTGTCTTGGTTGCGTTGTCTGATTGGTGCCCGAGCGAGAGTCACCCCGCCGGATCGGGGAGAAAGGGAAATCCTGCTAGCGTCCTCGGCTTTTGAAGGACGAGAGCGTCACGGCAGCGATGATGATCAATCCGGTGACCACCTGCTGGACGTAGGCGTTGACCCCGAGAATGTTCAGGCCGTTGCTCATCACGCCGATGATGGCAACGCCGACCATGGTGCCGACGAGGTTCGCGGCGCCGGAGCGGACGATTGTCATCCCGAGGAAGACGGCGGCGACGGAGAACAAGAGGTTGTCCTCGCCCTGCACGGCGCTCGCGCTGCCCAACCGTGCCGCCAGGAGGACTCCGCCGATTGCGGAGACCAACCCCGCGACAGTGAACGCGAGCAGCCGGGCGCGTTGAACGTTGATTCCGGAGAGCCGCGAAACCTCGACGTTGCCGCCGGTCGCATACCACCGTCTGCCGAGCGTAGTGAATCTCAAAACGAACCACAGGATCAGCGAGATCCCGATGGCGATGAAGACCGGAAGAGGGATCTGCAGGAATCGTCCCTGTCCGAGGTTGTTGAATTCCGTCGGCAGATTGAACAGCGTCGTTCCTTCGGTCACGAGGAAGGCGAGGCCCGTCACAGAGGTCAAGGTGGCCAAGGTCGCCACGAAGGCGGAGAGATTCAGGTATGCGATGAGCAACCCGTTCGCGAGCCCGATCAGCAGGCCCACGATCAGAGCGGCGAGAATCGCAATCGAGATCGGCACGCCGCTCAGCATGAGGGAAGCCGCAACAGCGCCGGCGAGGGCGGACGTCGCCGCGACGGACAAATCGAAGTCGCCGACTACCATGACGATCGTCTGAGCCCCCGCGATAATCGCCAGAATGGCGACCTGGTAGAGGATGTTCCTCACGTTCGTGAAGCTCAGGAAGACGTCCGGCCGCATCGCGAAGAAGAAAAGGACCAGGACGAAGAGAGCGAGCACCGTGCCGGATGCAAGAAGCGTCTGGCCGACGGAACGGCGAGGAATCGCTCGTGTATCGGTGAGGTCCTCCAGTCCGGGGTTACGAGAAGTTATCATGAGAATCCGCCTTTCCATAGCAGTACGCCAGCAGCACTTCTTCGTCTGCCTCGTCGGCGGTGACCTCACCGGAGATCTGGCCTTCATGCATGATCACGATTCGATCGCTCATCCCGATCAATTCCGGCAGCTCGGAGCTGACGGTGATCACTGCGGTCCCTCCCGCGGCGAGCTGCCGGATCAGGCGGTAAATCTCCGCCTTCGTCCCCACGTCAATTCCGCGGGTCGGCTCATCCATCAGCAGTACCTTCGGCTTTCGAGCGAGCATCTTCGCGAGGACAACCTTCTGCTGATTGCCACCGGAAAGCTCGCTCACGTGCTGACGCGAACTGCGCGCCTTGATCTGTAGGTCCTTCATTCCTCGCCCGGTGATGTCCGCTATACGTGCACCAGAAACCAAACCGAGCGTGCTCACTGCGGAGATATTCGCTACCGCGATGTTGTCCTGGATCGACGCGCCAAGGATCACGCCCTGGCTGCGGCGCTCCTCGGGAACGAGAGCGATCCCAGCATTCAACGCTCGGCCTACTCCGGGTGAGTGGGGGAGCGGTACGCCAGCGACGCTGATTTCACCGGCGGCGTGCTTCTGGGCCCCCGAGAGGATGCGCAGCAATTCGCTGCGTCCCGAACCTGCGAGCCCGCCAATCCCCAACACCTCGCCACGGTGGACGTCGAAAGATACGTTCTTCACTCGACGACCGTCCAGATTCTTGACACTCAGCGCGACCGCGGTTGTTGCCGTTCCCCGATCGGGATAGAGCTCACCCGGGGAGCGACCCACCATGGTGGAGATGACTTCGTCGATATGGGAGTCTGCGACATCCTTCGTCACGATGGTTTGCCCGTTGCGCATGATCGTCAGGCGGTCGCACAGCTCGAAAACCTCCTCCAGCCGATGGGAGACGTACACGATGGCGACACCTCGATCTCGCAGCGAACGGAGCACCGCGAAGAGCTCCTTGATCTCGGTGTCGGTCAGGGAAGCCGTCGGCTCATCGAGGATGAGGATCCGGGCATCGGTGGCCAGCGCGCGGGCAAAGGCGACCATCGTCTGTTGCACGGGCGACAGGTCAGCGGCGAGCATCCCGAGCGGCACGCGCTGGTGAATGCTCTCAAGTAGCTCTCGGGCCCGACGACGAAGCTTCTTCCCCTGGACCATTCCCCCGCGGCTAGGCGTCTGCTCGCCGAGGAGGATGTTCTCGGCCACGCTGATCGACGGGATCACGGAAAGCTCCTGGTACAGCGCGACGACCCCCGCGCGATTGGCCACCCGCACATTCGCGAATTCGACTTCTTCGCCGGCGCGATACATGATCCCGGAATCCGGCGAATAGATGCCGGTGAGGACCTTGATGAGCGTCGATTTGCCCGCACCGTTCTCCCCGAGCAACGCGTGAATTTCTCCCTCTCTCACCGAAAGGCACGCGTTCTCCAGGGCGTGAACGCCGTCGAACCGCTTCACGATGTCGCGCGCCTCCAGTGCGGGCGTCCGGTCTAGCGCGGCCGGCTCGACCTGACCGTTGAGCACCGTCATGCGGCACCTCCTGTGTCTTGGATGTCATTGCACCGCAGGACGACCTTGGGGAACTTTCCGCTGACATGAACCGCGAACGCCTCGGCGGCGTCCTCGAGGTCGAATACGGATTGGGTCAGGTCGTCGAGGTCCAGGAGGGGGAGTAGTTGGAGCGCGCGGGGGAACGCGTAAGGCGAGAGGAAGACGCCGGTGAGCGTCAGCTCCTTGAGATAGAGATAGTCCGACAGGTTCAGCGGCATCTGGAAATCGGCAGGGTACATTGCGCCGTAGACCACGGTTGCACCCTTGGCCGCGATATCGAGAAGACCATGCACCGCGCGCGAGGATCCCGACGCGTCGATTACCACGTTGAAGCCGCGCCCCTCGGTGATCTCATCGGCGCGCTGGAACTGGTCCTCGCCGATCGGGTCGATCGCGAAGTCGGCACCGTGGCGGAGGGCCATCTCCCGTCGTTCGGCGATGGGCTCGATGAGCGTGAGTGACGTCGCCCCGTTCAGCTTCAGCACCTGCAGTACCAGTTGCCCGATCGGACCGCCTCCGCAGATCACAACACGGTCACCGACCCTGGCGTTCGACTTGTCGGCGATGCGCACGGCGACGGAGGTCGGCTCCAGTAGGCAACCCTTCAGGAGAGAAACCGAAGCCGGCAACTTGTAGACCTGTGATTCGTGCCAGGTCACCGTCTCGGCCATGCCGGGACGGTTGTAGTCCTGGATGTGCTCGCAAAACTGTTGCGTGCCGGCCCGGCAGCCGGCGCACGTGCCGCAGAAGCGCAAGAAGTTGCCTGCGACGCGGTCGCCGACCTGCAACCCGTTCCGATGTGCGCGCTCGCCGATCGCCTCGACGACGCCCGATAGTTCGTGACCGAGGCCGATCGGGACATCCGTGCCGAAGAAGCCCTCGGCGAGATGCGGGTCGGAGCCGCAGATCGCAGAGTAGGCGACGCGGATGCGCACGTCTTCAGCGCCGAGTGGCTGCTCGGGGAAGTCCACGACCTCGATGCGACCGCGAGTCTCCTCGGCGGGATCGCGCAGGCTTCCGATCTTGGTGACGGCGACGGTTCTCATTTGACTCTCCGTTGAGCGCAGTTGGGGTGGATTAGGTCGTGGCGGCGATGACGCGGCGGGTGGCGGCGATTGTCGCTTCGAGCCCGTAACCGTGCTTGTCGCGAAGTTGCTCGTCCTCACCGAAGCCGGCGTACACCTGAGGAATGCCGAGGCGTTCGAAGGCGGTGAGGTGGAGCCCGCGGTCGGCGATCACGTCGGCGATACGAGACGCGAGCCCGCCATAGGCGAGATGATCCTCGACCACGACGAATCGCCCGCCGGTCTCGGCGGCACACCGGATGATGAGCTCCTCGTCGATCGGCTTCAGCGTGAACATGTCGACCACGCGCACCGAACGCCCGTCGCGCTCGAGCGCGTCGGCGGCATCCAGTGCCTGGGCGACGACGGTGCCGTGGGTGAAAATGGTCGCATCCGTGCCTTCGCGCGCGACGATGCCTTTGCCGATTCGAATCTCGTGCTGGCCGGGCTCGTAAAGCACCTTGTCCTTCTTGCCGACGGCGAGGCGGATGTAGATCGGGCCCGCCATGGTCATCGACTGCCGGATGATCTCGCCCACCATAAGTGGGTCGCCCACCGAGGTGACGGTCATGTTCGTCAGCGCGCACATCAGCGCGAGGTCTTCGACCGCGTAATGAGTGGAGCCCCCGTTGCCGACGAGCCCGCCGTGGGTCCCGATGATCTTGACCGGCAGATTCGGGTAGCAGACGTCGCTGCGCACCTGCTCGAGAGCGCGCATGCTGAGGAACGGGAGCATCCCCGAGACGACCGGGATGTTTCCCTCGTAGGCGAGACCGGCGGCGATGCTCACGCAGACCTGCTCGGCGAGACCCACATCGACAAAACGCTGTGGGAACTTATCCCGGAACTCCACGAGCGTCGCGCCGATGTCCGGGGTGAGGACCCAGAGGTTGTCGTAGTCGTCCCCGAGTTCGGCGAGCGTCGTTCCGATGACGGAGCGGGCGGAGAGCATCTCTCCGAAGGTGAAGGTGACGGGCATTACACGGACTCCTTGTTCTTGTTCTTGCCTCGGGATGCTTCGAGCGACTCCATTGCCCGCTCCAGGTCGGCTGCGCCGAGGGAGCCGGCGTGCCAAGCGAGGTTGTGCTCCATGAAGTCCACCCCTTTGCCCTTGACCGTCTCGCAGATGACCACCGTTGGCCGTGTGCTGTCCGTGGCGGGGAGCGCGTCGATCGCCCCGACCAGCTGGGCCATGTCGTGACCGTCGATAGTTACGACGTTCCACCCGAAGGCGGCCCATTTGTCCGGGTACGGCTCGAAGGCGACGCGTTCCTCCGCGAAGCTCGTCATGAGTTGACGGTTGCGGTCGACAAAGACGACCAGATTTCCCAGTTCGTTGCTGCGCGCGGCCATCGCCGCCTCCCAGATCGACCCCTCCCCGGTCTCGCCGTCGCCGACGAGGGACACCACGCGGTGCGTCTCGCCACGTCCTCGAGCGCTGAGCGCCATGCCGACCGCCAGCGGCATCCCGTGACCGAGCGATCCGGTCGAACATTCGACGCCGGGGAGCTGGACCTTGCATGGATGCATTCCATAGGCGCTGTCAAGCTGGCCGTAGGTTTCGACGATTCCTTCGTAGGAGAAGAATCCGCGCATCGCCATTGCGATGTACATGCAGACGGCCGCGTGACCCTTGCTCAAAACGAAGCGATCCCGTTCCGGGTTGCTGAGATCCGACGGATCGACATTCAGCCCGTACTCGTAGAGGGCGGTCAGGATGTCGGCGGCAGACAGGTCGCCCCCAATGTGCACTGCTCCCTCGTAGGTGCCGCACAGGTGAAGAAGTTTGGATCTCAGCTCGAACGCGAGGTCCTCCAGCTCCTCGACGGAGCGGGTGCCGCTTCCGAACTTCAGGCTCGACTGGCCCATCTGATGCCTCCTCATTGATGACATTCCGGACCGACGTGTCTGCTGACAGACTCATTTGTCGACTGCGTCGGTATCGGACTGCGGCGACACTAACACGAAACTAATTTACAAGTAAACAAGCTGGCAATTAAACTTGAACCGTGCGAGAGTATGCATCCCGGCACACGCCGTCGAGCGCTTTGAGGCGCGCGGCATAAAATGCCAACGAATCGGTACACGGAAATTGAGAACACAGAGAGGTGTTTGATTGATATGAGTGACACGTTGGAGACCGTCCGGACGGGATTGTTCATCGGAGGGCAGTCTCGCGACACGGCGGAGACGCTGACCATTGCCGACCCGGCGAAAGCTGGCGGAATTGTGGGCTATGCGGCGTCGGCGTCGAAACAGGATGTGGACGACGCAGTCGCTGCGGCCAGAGGTGCCTTTCCGGCGTGGTCGGCGATGTCGGCGAAAGAGCGTGCCGTGATTATGGCGGAAGCCATCGCGGGAATCGCGGACGAGCGCGACACGGACGCGGCAGTGCTCTCGCAGGAGAACGGCAAGGTCCGCTTCGAGGGCTGGGTCGACGCGCTGGTGTTCGAGATTCGCTGGAATCTCGCTCTGATGATCGCGGACGAGGTCGACGCCGGTAAGACTCTGCCCGTGGTGCCCGGGATTCCGGTCTCGACCGAGGTGTCGTACCAGGCGCTCGGTGTGGTGACCGTGATCGTCCCATTCAACTGGCCGATCGCGATTCTTGGTGCTTCTCTCCCGCACGCCCTGCTCGCAGGGAACACGGCCATCGTGAAGCCGCCGCCCTCGGCGCCGCTCGCGACGACGCGCGTGGTGCAGAGGATCGCTGAGAAGCTTCCGCCGGGAGTGCTCAACGTCGTGACGGGAAAAGACGAGAACATGGCGGGACTCATCCAGAACACCGATGTCGCCAAGGTCTGCTTCACCGGCAGTGTCAATGGCGGGAAGCGGATCATGGAGATGGCGTCGAAGAGCCTCACCAGGGTGACCCTCGAGCTCGGCGGCAACGATGCGGCAATCTTCCTCGAGGATGCAATCCTCGACGACACCCACCTCGACAGGTTGTTCGCGGCCATCTATGACACGACCGGCCAGATCTGCATGAACGCGAAGCGTGTCTATGTGCATGAGAGTCGACTCGACGAGCTCGTCGCCGGCCTCTCGGAGCGACTCGAGAAGGTGAAGCTGGGCTATGGCCTCGATGAGGGGACGACGATGGGACCGTTGCACTCCGGGGCGCAGAAGGCGTTCGTCGAGGAGATCATCCAGGAGGCGAAGGATTCCGGCGCGGATGTGCGCGAGTTCGGCGAGTTGCCGACGGGAGACCTCGCCGGAGGTAACTTCCTGCGTCCTGCGATCGTCGTGAACCCGGATCCGTCGCTGCGCGTCGTCACCCAGGAGCAGTTCGGCCCGGTCATTCCCATCATTCCGTTCGGTGCGGAAGAGGAGGCGGTCGCCGCGGCGAACGACACTTGGGGCGGTCTCTGCGGCTCTGTCTGGACGGCGGATGCGGATGCGGCGAACCGTGTCGGCGGCCAGCTCGAATGCGGCTACGTCTGGGTCAATGACCACGGCGCCACTCGGCTCGACCTGCGTGCGCCGTTCGGTGGCATGAAGCAGTCGGGGTTCGGGCGTGAGCAGGGCATCGAGGGCATCCGTGCCTTCCAGGACACCCGCTCCATCGCGACTATCGACGCGGCGGCGCTCGCGGCTCAAGCGCACTGATGTGCCGTCATGGCCGGTACGCTGGGCCCTTCGGACCGAGCTTGCCGGCCACGACGCATACTCCGAGGTCTGGATGACCGACCTCGACGATGTCTCCGTCAGCCGCGCGAGAAGGGTGAGTATGAGTGGCAGCCCCCGCACCCAGACGGTCACCTACGTTGAGCCGCCGGAGATCATTGCCGAGCCGCTCAACGACATCCTCGACGCCAACAACTTCACCCCGCGCCTTCTTGCCCTCACTTCGAATGCGCTCGTTGCGCGCGAGTCGCGGTTGCTCCTGCGCGAGTTCAATCTTGGGACCAACGATTGGCGGGTGCTCTCGGCGCTCGCTCTGCGTCCGGCGGCGACATCGACTGAGATCTCTGATTTCGTCGCCGTAAACAAGGCCATCGTCTCTAAGAGCGTCAACACCCTCATCTCACGAGAGCTGATCGTGCCGGCGGACGGCCCGCGGGGCTCGCGGCCGCTCTACCTGACGCGGGCGGGGGCCGAAATGCACGACGCGATGAAACCGATCTCCCTTGCGGGGCAGTCGATCGTGCTGGCAGATCTGACGGCCGACGAGATCGCGCAGCTCAATACGCTGCTCCGCCGCATCCTGCAGAAGACACCCGAGCTGTACAGCGACGCGGGCACGACGGACAGCGCCGCGGATAACATCAGCCGCTGAATCCCACCGTGGCGACACTCGATAGACAATACCTATCGACATAGGTAATGTGGTCCCGGGAAACAAAGTCGTGACCCGAACTAAAAGCGGAAGGACCTGGACCAGTGACCACCACAACGCCTCCATCTGTCGCCTTGCTAGCCGATTACTCCCTGGAGATGACGGGCAAGGACGTGCCCGCACTCGAAGAGGCGAGCGGGAGCATCCCGCCCGACACTCGGATCAACGTCACCTATCTCGGGAACGAAGATCTCGACATGCGAGTGAACGCGGCGCGTGCTGTTCGGCTCGCGCACTTCAAACCCGTACCTCACATCTCAGCGCGGCGGCTCAACTCGAAAGAGCAGCTTGAGGAGTTCCTGCGCCGCCTGCAGGAGGCCGAGGTCAGCTCAAACGTGTTCGTGGTGGGAGGGGATCCGCACACCCCCGAAGGGCCCTATTCCGACTCCGCCGAGGTCATCCGCACCGGCCTTCTGCAGGAGTACGGCGTCGAGGGTGTCAGCATCAGCGGATATCCGGACGGCCACCCTGACATCAAGAGCGACGTGCTGTGGGGGGCCCTCCAGGAGAAGGCCGACTCGTTACGCGAGCAGGGGCTGGAGGGCACAATCATCACGCAGTTCGGGTTCGACACCGAGCCCGTGGTCGAGTGGATCACATCGGTCCGCGAGCGAGGCATCGACTTCCCGATCAGAGTCGGCGTGCCGGGACCAGCCGGCATCAAGCGGCTGCTCGGCTACGCGCGCCGCTTCGGCGTCGCATCGAGCGCGGGGATCGTGCAGAAGTACGGGTTCTCCCTCACCAACCTCCTCGGTACTGCCGGGCCGGACAGGTTCGTGACCGATCTCGCCACTCGCCTCGAGGGAGCCGGACTGGGCGCCGTCAAGCTGCACTTCTACACCTTCGGCGGCATGCGTGCTACGGCGGACTGGGCGACCGCGTTCGCGGCCAAGCAGAACTCCGCCGCGTCGTGACCCAGAAGGTACCGGGACTCACCCCCGACCACGCGTCTCTCATCGTGCACGGCGCAGACAAACCCGGCATCGTCGCGGCCGTAACGGCGCTTATCACCCGTCAGCAGGGCAACATCGTCGCGCTCGCCCAATACACGGACGATCCTGTTGGGGGTGCGTTCTTCCAGCGGGTCGTATTCCACCGGCAGGATCTCAGTGTCGCTCTTCCCGAGATCCGAGCGGACCTCGCGAAGACACTGGGGGAGTTCCAGCTGGAGTGGACTCTGCGCGATATGTCAATTCCGTCTCGGATGGCCGTGCTCGCGTCCACCTCCGATCACTGCCTTCTCGATCTGTTATGGCGACATCGTCGCGGCGAGCTGCCCGTCTCCGTCCCCATGGTGATCTCGAACCACACGAACACCGCTGACGACGTTCGATCCTTCGGGATCCCCTTCTTCCACATTCCCTCGGAAGGACCCGACAAGTCCGCAGCCGAGGCGGAGATCCTCAAGCTCCTCGTCGGCAATGTCGACTTCGTGGTGCTTGCTCGCTACATGCAGATCCTGTCGTCCGACTTCCTGAAGGAGGTGGGCGTGCCCGTGATCAACATCCATCACTCGTTCCTTCCCGCCTTCATCGGTGCCGCGCCGTATCGCAAGGCAAAGGAACGCGGAGTCAAGCTCATCGGGGCGACCTCGCACTACGTCACACAAGACCTCGACGAGGGGCCAATCATCGAACAGGACACCGTGCGGGTCAACCACGCCGACTCCGCCGTCGAGCTCGCCCGCCGTGGCGCCGACGTCGAGCGGCAGGTCCTGTCACGAGCCGTGCTTTGGCACAGCCAGGACCGCGTGATCCGTAACGGAAATCAGACAATCGTCTTCTGACGGGCTATCCGCCCGATCCGCATCGCGTATCCAGTACGTTCACCCCCATCACCAATTGAGAGAAACGAGGCACCACCGTGTCATCATCGAAGAACCTTCAAGAAGTGCTCGACGAGGCAGGCAACCCCGTCGACATGCTGCGCAACTCGCAGATCGGCGCCTACGTATACCCCGTTGTGGCTCCGGAGTTCCACAACTGGCGAAGTGAGCAGCAGGCGTGGCGCAACTCGGCCGTGCTGTTCGACCAGACGCATCACATGGACAACCTCTTCCTCAAGGGTCCCGGCGCCATCGAACTCATCCGCGCCACGGCTATCAACTCGACGGCAACCTTCCCGGTAAACCGCGCGAAGCAGTACGTGCCGGTCACACCCTATGGGCACGTGATCGGCGACGGCATCCTCTTCCGCGAAGCCGAGGAGGAATACGTGTATGTCGGTCGGGCGCCCGCGACCAACTGGCTGCTTTACAACGCCGAGAAGGGTGGATACGACGTGGACGTGGTCGTCGACCGACGTTCACCGTCACGGCCGATGGGCAAACCCGTGACCCGAAAGTACTGGCGGTACCAGATCCAAGGGCCGAACGCGTGGTCGGTGATCGAGAAGCTCAACGGCGGGCCACTCGAGCAGCTGAAGTTCTTCAACATGTCGACCATGACGATTGCCGGCGAGACTGTCCACACGCTGCGTCATGGGATGGCAGGAGCGCCGGGTCTTGAGATCTGGGGCGCCTACGAATCGTACGACCGGGTGCGCGACGCCATCCTCGAGGCCGGAGCCGAGTTCGGAATCGTGCCAGTCGGTTCCCGCGCCTACCCCTCGAACACGCTCGAATCCGGCTGGGTGCCGTCGCCACTTCCGGCCATCTACACCGGAGAAGAGCTCCGCGGATACCGCGAGTGGCTTGGTGCCGACAGCTACGAGGCCACTAACGCGCTAGCCGGGTCGTTCGTTTCTGAGAACATCGAGGACTACTACCTCAATCCGTGGGAGCTCGGATACGGATCGTTCGTCAAATTCGACCATGACTTCATCGGGCGCGACGCGCTTGAGAAGGTCGACCCTACGACCCAGCGCAAAAAGGTGACGCTCGCCTGGAACAAGGACGACATGGCAAAGATCTTCGCGTCGCTCTTCGACCCGACCGAGGTGCCCTACAAGTACTTCGACCTGCCGCTTGCCAACTACGGCTCGTCGAACTTCGATGTCGTGCGCGATGCCGAAGGGCGCGACCTGGGGGTGTCGCTCTTCACGGGCTACAGCGCCAACGAGCGCTCCGCCCTGTCTCTCGCGACGATCGATCCCGGCGTGCCAGAGGGCGAAGAGGTCCGCGTGCTTTGGGGCGAGCCCGATGGCGGCACACGCAAGACGACTGTTGAGCCGAGCCGGCAGATCGAGGTGCGAGCCATCGTCAGCCCGATCCCCTACTCCGCGACCGCGCGGAGCACGTATCAGGGCGGATGGCGTACCGGCTACAAGCCCGAGTGAGACCGTGCACGAGGGCGCCCGCGGCTGTCGGGGCGCCCTCGTCGCCCGGCTCGTGCGTTTTTGGGACAATGCACGGGTGCCGTCGTCGGCCGCTGATGAGGAGGAATCGAACCTATGAGCCTTCGCTACGCCCTCCTTGCACTGCTGCGGGTCGGACCACTCACCGGCTACGACCTCCAAAAGCAGTTCGCGGTGTCGGTCGGACATGTCTGGCACGCGCCCGACTCGCAGATCTACCCCGAACTCCGCAAGATGGAAACTGATGGCCTCATCGAGGCGGAGGAGATCCCCTGGGGGGCGAAGGGGAAGAAGCGCCGGTACCACGCTACGCCCGCGGGCGCACAGGCCTTCCTCGATTGGATGAACGCGCCGCTGTCGTATTCGCGCGTGCGGGACCCGGCGCACCTGCGAGCGGCGTACCTCGAGTCGGCGACGCCTGAAGGCGCTCGCCGGTTTCTGCACGGCCACATCGAGCATCACCGCGAGCAGCTCGGCCGATGGGAGGCCGAGCTGCGGGCCATCGACGCGGTCACTAATCCGATGCTGGCGCGACGCCTCGCCGTCACCGAACCGGCGGAGCACCGCAGGACCATCGTGTTCAAGCGCTTCACCTACGAGGGGCTCATCGCCCAAGCCGAGAATGAGATTGCGTGGGCCCACAAGGGACTGCGCATCCTCGACGAGCTGGAGGCCGGCACAGGTGCTGCCGCGACATCCGCACAGAAGGAGTGAGATTCATGTCGAGGTCTGAGTTCCCCTACCCACTTCGCCCACCGCGTCGCGTGCCGGAGGCGCACCGCGGCTCACCGCCGAACCCTCGCACGGAGACCCGGACCGACATGATCATCGACCGCGACGTCGAGATCGTCACTCGCGCCGGTCGCACGGTGCAGGCGGACGTGTACCGGCCGGTCGCGACGGACCCCGCGGCCGTCATCATCGCGTGGTCCCCCTACGGCAAGCACGACCCTGCGCCGATCGGTCAGATCTATCCCGCGAGCGGAGTGCTGCCGGAGCACATGAGCGAGCTCACCACCTTCGAGGGCCCCGATCCGGTCTTCTGGGTGCCGCGGGGTTACGCGGTCGTGATCGCCGACATCCCGGGCACGTGGTTCGCACGGGGCCCGGCAAGTTACATCTCCCCGGAGGAGGCACAGGACTTCTACGACCTCATCGAATGGGCAGGCGTCCAGAGCTGGAGCAACGGAAAGGTGGGACTTTCAGGTGTCTCCTACCTGACTGTTGCGCAATGGCAGGTCGCGGCCCTCGCCCCGCCCCATCTGGCCGCCATCAACCCGTGGGAGGGATGGTCGGACACCTACCGGGAGGTCGCCCGACATGGAGGCATTCCGGAGACGTCGTTCTGGCCGTACATCTGGGAACGGTGGGGCGCTTCAACCGGTCTGATCGAAGACCTCGAACAGGAGACACAAGAGCACCCCTTCTTCGATGAGTTCTGGGCGTCAAAGGCCGCGGATCTCGAGCGGATCACTGTGCCGGCCTTCGTCGTCGCAAGCTGGTCAGACCAGGGTCTGCACACGAGGGGCACCCTCGAGGGGTTTCGACGCATCTCCTCGCCACAGAAGTGGCTATACGTGCACGGGCGCAAGAAGTGGGCGGAGTACTACCTTCCTGAGAACGTCGAGCGACAGGCTGCATTCTTCGATCGGTTCCTCAAGGGGATCGACAACGACGTCGAGAGCTGGCCGCGCGTTTTGGCGGAGGTGCGGACGGACTACTACGAAGGGGAGTTCGTCGCGTCGACCGAGTGGCCGCTGCCCGACATCGAGTATCGCGCCCTTTACCCGGACGCGGCGACGGGGCAGATGGACGAGGAAGCGCCCTCCGATGAAACTAAGGCGTCGTACCACGGGTTGGGTGACCCGTTCGCGCCTGACCGGCTCGTCTTCGAGCACCGCTTCGAGCACGCGACGGACATCGTCGGTCACAGCAGAGCTGTGCTGTTCATGTCCGCCCCCGAGGCCGATGACATGGACGTTTTCGTGGGACTGTTCAAGCGAGACACGGCTGGGCGGATCGTGCCGTTCGCTTACTTTGCACAGTTCGAGGACGGACCGGTGGCGCTCGGCTGGATCCGCGCCTCACACCGGGAGCTCGACGAGGAGCGCTCCACGCCGTTCCTCCCGGTCCTCGCCCACCAGCGTGCGTTGCCGCTCGAGCAGACCGGGCCCACCCGGCTGGAGATCGAGATCCTGCCGTCCGGTACGCGCTTCGAAGCCGGGGACAGCCTTGTGCTCGTGCTGCAGGGCTACGACATCAAGCACTACCGGAAGCCGCTTGTCTACTCCCGGCATGAGTCGGACACCAACACCGGGCCGCAGATCCTGCATACCGGCGGCCGGCACGACTCCCACCTCGTGCTTCCGATTCGACGACGCACGGACTGATCCGTTGGCGCGGCAGGAGACACTCTCGGCGCGAGTTTTCTACGCCAGGTGTGCTGTCGTGGCGAGCGCCGGCCACAACGCACGCTGCCCCGGAGCCGAAGCTCCGGGGCAGCGTGCGTGATCAGGCGGTCAGTAGGACTCGACCGGGGCGTAGCCCGTCCCGTTGAACTGCACGAGCTCGATGCCGTCGATGGCGGGCTGATCGTCGCGAGTCGTGTCGACCGTGATGCCGTCCAGCAGGAGCGGAGCCTCGAAGCCCTGGATCGACTTCAGCGCCTCCATGAAGCTGTCGCGCGTCGGCTCCTCCATGCCCTTGAAGGCCTCCTCGAGGATGGCGCCCTCGATGTAGCTCCACACGCAGTGCGGTGTGTACGTGGTCGTGATGGTCGAGCCGTACTGCTTGAACGCCTCGTTGTACGCGATGACGTCCTCGTCCTCGGCGACTGCCGGGGACACGGGGGTCTTCGTCAGGGATGTCGAGTACAGCGCCGGATATGCGCCGCCCGCACCCGGCTCGATGATCGTCCCAGGCGTCGAGGTGTTCGATGGCAGGAAGACGCGCGGTAGCCAGCCGACGGACTGCGCGCGTGTCAGCACGCCAACCTGCAGTGGAGTTACCGAGACCGCGCTCAGAAGCGCATCGGCCTGAGTCGCCGCGAGCTCGGTGACCTGCGGGTTGAGCGTCGTGTCAGACGGCTCATAGGTGGCCGAGCCGACCACCTCGACGTCGCTGCCCTCGATGGCTGCCTCGAACCCGGCCAAGTAGTCCTCGCCAAAGTCGTCATTCTGTGCAAGCGTGGCGACGGTCACTGGTTCGCCCGCACCCGCGAGCAGCTCGCCGAACGCGAAGCCCTCGTCATAGTAAGTAGGAAGGAGGCCGTAGGTCCACGGGTTTGCTGCCTGGTCCTCCGAGAATGCGGTGGCGCCGGTGATCAGGAGCACCTGAGGCACTTCCTCCTCGTCGGCGATGGGCATGATTGCTGCGTTAGTCGGAGTACCCAGTGCTCCGACGTAGGCGAAGACCTCCTCGTTCACCAGCTGACGGAAATTCGACACCGCCTTGGCGGGGTCGTAGGCGTCGTCGAGGTAGGTGAGATCGACTGACCGAGTCTTGCCGTCCCCGAACTCGAAGCCGCCGTCAGCGTTCTTCGCTTCGAGGTAGGTGTACAGTCCGGCGACCGTGCATGAACCCGGACCGGCCGTCGGTCCGCTCAGTGGACTGCTGATGCCGAGGCTCAGCGAGTCGTCGGTGATCCCGGGACTCGCCTCGGTGCCGCCGCCGGCGCCGCCGCCGTTGCCGGTGCCGCCCGCGTCGCGGGTGCAGCCGCTGATCAGCAGGGCTGCGATCCCCGCGATGGCGACAGCCCCGCTCAGGCGGGTCGTCTTCTGGAAGTTCATCATCGAGCTTGCCTCTCTTCGTGTGCTGTGGGCGTTTCGGGCGTCCCCGGATCGGCTGTTGAAGCGCCATCCGGAGAGTTCTGGTCGTCGCGTGGGCTTGCGCCCCGTCGGCGGGTTCCGCCGATAAGCAGCGACATGCGACGGGGGAGCGACACGAGGCCGCGAGGCAGCAGGAACAGGACCGCGAGCAGGATCGCCCCCGAGATGAGCGCCGTACGGGAGGAGTTGACCTGTCCGGCAACGACCGGAACCAGGACGTAGTAGATGGCGCCGAGGATCGTGCCCACGATGCTCGCGGAGCCTCCGATCACCATCGCGGCGACGAGGTTGATCGAGGTGAAGAAGTTCATGGTCTCCGGAGAGGTGAACTGCACGATGGCGAGGTACATGAAGCCGGCGACCCCACCGAGGAGAGAGGAGATCGTGAAAGCCAGTACCTTGTAGCGGTAAGGTGAAACGCCCATCGCGAGCGCCACCGACTCATTCTCCTTCACGATCGCGAACGCGCGCCCTACACGGCCCCTCACGAGGTTGCGCGCGAGCACGAACGCGACCACCGCGATCGTCAGCACGACGTAGTACTGCCATTGGTCGTTGGCGAGGCCGCTCCAGTCGGGAGCCCCCAGAAAACTGACGGTGGTTCCCTGAGAACCGCCGGTGAACTCCGAGAACCGGCGCGCAAGCGGAATGCCGATGATCGGCAGGGCGATCGTGATCATCGCGAGCGCGAGGCCGCGCAGCCGAGCAGCAGCGAGTGCGACCAACATGCCGACCGCCGCCGGGATGATCGCGCAAAGCAGCAACACCAGAACCAAGTTCCACTCGTTCCGGACGCCGTAGGCGGCGATGTACGCGCCGAGCCCCAAGAAGGCGCTCTGTCCCAGTGAGACCTGACCGGTGTACCCCATCACGATGTTGAGTCCGAGCAGGGCCACCGCGAACACCGCGATCATCGACAGCTGATAGTTGATGAAGCGACTCGACACGAGCGGCGCGACAATGAGCAATACCGCGAAGACAGCGAGCGCTGCGAGACGAAGCCAACGGTTGGCGAAGATCTTGTCCATCAGACGCGCACCACGACCTTCCGCCCGAAGAGCCCTTGTGGCCGGAGGACGAGGATGAAGATCATCACGGCGAACGGCACCGCGATCTTGAGATCGTCACCGATGAAATCGATGTACGCTCCGGCAAGGCCCTCCACTACCCCGATGAACGCTGCGGAGACGACCGCTCCGACCGGCGAGTCCAATCCGCCGAGAATCGCTGCGGCCAGTGCGTACACCAGCGCGAAGTCGAGCATCCCCGGGCTGATGAACAGCTGCGGAGCGACGAGGAGGCCAGCGATAGCGCCGAGCGCCGCCGCGAGGCCCCAGCCGACCATGAGGAGACGGCTGACCGGGAGACCGGAGAGCGCAGAGGACCGGGGGTTGTCCGCCACCGCCCGCATCGCCAGCCCCAGCTTGGTCGACCGGAACAGCACCTGCAGTAGCACCATTGCGACGAGCAGGATCACGATCGTGCCGACCGATCGCAGACTGACGAAGACACCGAAGATGTTGATGGTGCCCAGCGGGAAGAATGACGGGAACGGCTGCGGCTCGTAGCCGAAGAACAGGGCGGAGATTCCGCCGAGCAGGACGAGCAGACCGATGGTGACGACGACTGCGCTGTCTGGATCTCCGCCCTCGAACCGACGCACCACGACCCGCTCGAGGAAGGCCCCGAGGGCGAACGCGAAGACGATTGCCACCACGGCGGCGAGGAGCAGCGGTACCCCGGCTCGGATGAGACCAAAGGCCACGAATGTCGACATCACCGCCATCGCCCCCTGAGCGAAGTTGATGAGGCCCGTTGCCCGGTTGACGAGCACGATGGCAAGGGCCAGCGCGCCGTAGATGGCGCCGGTGGCCACTCCGTCGACGACAACCTGAATAAAGTACTGCATCTAGCCCCCCAGGTATGCGCGGCGGACCGCGTCCATGCCCATTAGTTCGGCCTTGTCCCCCGTGAGGGCGACCTTGCCGGTCTCCAGCACTGTTGCATGGTCCACGACGGAGAACGCGAGAACGGCGTTCTGCTCGACGACGATCATGGACAGCTGCGCTTCCCGGCGGAGCCGGAGGATCGCCTCGTATACCCGTCGCGACGTGCTCGGTGCGAGACCGAGGGATGCTTCATCGAGGAGCATCACTCGCGGCTTCGCCATCACGGCGCGGGCAACGGCGAGCATCTGCTGCTCGCCTCCGGAGAGAGCGGCCGCGTTCGACTTGATCCGTTCCCGAAGGTTCGGGAACAGGTCCAGGCAGTACTCGATGTCCTCGGCGATCTGCTTGCGGTCGCGCCGCTGGTATGCGCCGACCAGGAGGTTGTCCCGGACGCTCAGTTGGGGCAGACTGCCCCGCCCCTCTGGTACGTGGGCGATACCGAGCCGCGCGACGCGGTCGGGGCTCAGGCCTGAGATGTCCTTACCCTCGAAGAGGATTCGCCCCGTGGTCTTCACCATGCCGCTGATCGCGCGCAGCGTGGTCGTCTTGCCAGCGCCGTTCGCGCCGAGGATGCCTACCGCTCCGCCCGCGGGAAGGGACAGTGATACACCGTGTAGCGCTTGCGCGTGCCCGTAGGACGCGGTGATGTTCTCAAGTTCAAGCAGACTCATCGTCCGTCACCTCCTTGCCGAGGTAGGCCTCGACGACGCGCGGGTCGGACTGAGCTTCGGCCGCCGTGCCTTCCATGAGCTTCGCTCCATGGTCGAGGATGACGACGCGATCGGTGAGTGCGGAGATCAGCCCCATGTGGTGCTCGACGATGACGACGGTTAGGTCGAAGTCGATGCGCAGTCCTCGAATCGTTTCGATGAACTTTTCCACCTCGCCGTGCGAGAGCCCGGCCGCGGGCTCATCGAGCAGCAGCAGGCGCGGCCGCGACAGGAGCGCGCGACAAAGCTCGACGCCCTTGTGCAGGCCGTGCGACAGCTCGTCGGCCGGCACGTTGGCGGCCCAGGCAAGACCGGCGCGGTCGAGGAGTGCGAGGGCTTCCCCTCTCGCCTCGCGCTCTGCCCTTCCGGTCGCGGGTAGGCGCAGCGACCAGGACATCGGCCCCCCCGGCAACCATGAGTGGGCACCGAGCATGACGTTCTCGAGCACCGTCGCGTCGAGCCGCAGAGCCGGGTGCTGGAAGGTCCGCGCCAGACCGAGGCTCGCCATCCGTGACGCCGGCGCGTGCGCGGTCTCGATGCCGTCGAGGAGGATCGAACCGGAGCTGGGCTGGTAATGCCCGCTAATACAGTTGAACAGCGAAGTCTTGCCGGCGCCGTTGGGACCGACGAGCCCGACCACCTGCCCCGCGGTGATGTCGATGCTTATCTTTTCGAGCACGTTGACGCCCCCGAAGTGGAGGGAGACGTCGCGCACGCTCAGCTCGGCAGCCACGGCCGCTGCCTCCGTCGGCTGCGCTCTCGGGTTGGGGAATTCACGTTACTGCTCATCTCGACTCGTCCGTCATCCCATCGGGACGGCGGATCACCACACTGTGTGTCGTCAGCGTACGGGTGTCCGACCGCGAAGTACAACACATTCGTCAACAATTTCGTTGCGAAACCGCCAGATGGACTATCGTCGACGGAATAGGAGCGGATGCTCCCGCTGGGAGTCGACTATGCGCGTTGCAGTTCTCGGCCTGGGAGAGGCGGGAAGCATTTACGCCGCGGATCTCGCGAAACGAGGCGCGACCGTCGTGGCCTTCGATCCCGCAGTCTTCCGGGCGCCGGATGGGGTGTCGATGGCCCCGAGCGTGGCCGACGCCGTAGGCGGGGTGGATGTGGTGTTGAGCCTCGTGGGAGCCCGTGCCGCGGCATCGGTTCTCGAGGCGGCCCTTCCGGCGTTGGGCGGCTCTGAGGTCTACGCGGACATGAACACCGGCGGACCGGACGCGAAGCGGAGTCTATCCACACTCGCCGAGTCGCGGCAGATCTCCTTCGTCGACGTCGCGATCCTCGCCCCCGTGGCGCGTGCACGAATTCGGACGCCGCTGCTTCTGAGCGGCGCCGGCGCCGAACGCCTGCTGCCACGTCTTGAGGAGCTCGGGATCCCGGCGACGGACGTCGGAGCCGAAGCGGGACTCGCAGCGAGCCTCAAGCTCCTGCGCAGCGTATTCATGAAGGGCTTGGCCGGCCTCGTCTTCGAGAGCCTGAGCGCGGCGGACTTGATCGGTGCTCGGGACTGGGTGCAGCAGCAGATCGCCTCAGAACTCGGCCCGAACGGGGACGAGCTGGTGCAGCGTCTCATCGGGGGAACGCCGATTCACGCTGTACGCAGGGAGGCCGAGATGCGCGACGCACTCGCCTACCTGGGATCGCTCGGCTCCCCGTCCTGGATGACGCAGAGCACGATCGAGTGGCTGCGACAGCTCGCCGCTCAACCTGGCGCTGCGCAGGCGGACGGCTGACACGGGCTTGCCCCTTGTTACAGCTGGGACGCGAGGTACTCCATCGACCGCACCGATGACGTGACCAACGGCCGCAGCCGCCCACCCGGGCTCGCCGCCGGGTGACCTGCCGGAAGAGAGGCGGACCGCATCGCGGATGAGATATCCCGAGCCGCTCGGACCAGGAGTTCGATGTAGGGGAGGGGTGAGGAACCGTCGTGGGGGACAACAACGCCGATCGCGGCAATGACATCCTGGTGTGAGCCGTACACCGGCACCGCAATACCGCGGGACTCCAGATGGATGTGCCCACCGCAGACCGCCCAGCCGTCCGCCCGCACGACTCGGAGCGCGGTGTGCAGGGCAGCCTCGGTTTTGATGGTCTCATCCGTGAACCGTCGAAGCCCGGCGCCCACCACCTCGTCGACGACCTTCTGCCCGGCGTGCGCTAGGAGCACGAGGCCCGTCGATGACGCGTACAGCGGGATCCTGCCCCCGATCAGAGTCGCGTTGACGACGGCGCTCCGCGCCGAGAGTCGGTCGAGGAACAACACCTCTGTGCCGCTGAGGACGCCGAGCTGGGCGTGTTGCTGTACTCGAGAGTGCACTCGGTCGAGGTGGGGGCGGGCGAGCTCGCGCAGCCCGAGCGCCCCCGGGGTGCGGCAGGCGAGTTCCCAGAGTCGCACGCCCAGCCGGTAGGTGCGGTCCGGCAGCCGTTCGAGCAACCCCTCGCGCTCTAGCTCAGCGACGATTCGGTGAGCCGTCGACGACGCGAGGCCCGACCGCGCCGCAAGTTGGGAGAGGCTGAGGAACGGCACCGAGGCCTCGAACGCGCCGAGCACGCGCAGGTGTTTGCCAAGCACGGACTCGCCGCCTGATGCTCGCGCCATCGTCGCCTCCCGGATGGTCGGCAGCGTTTGCCGGTGAAAGCATCCTAGGCCCCAGAATTCCGTTCATCGGAAATACCGCGTTGTCATCGCGTTGTCGGTCGTACTGTCGGAGCCACGCAAGAAGAACGACGGAGTTCGCGGCGAGAGTCCGGACACCGTCCCGAGCACGAGGAAGTGACATGACGGGTCAGAGCCTGCAGGCAGCGATCGATGAGGCAGGGAGCGCTGTCGAGGTGCTTCGCAACGCGACATCCCGGCCATTCACCTTTCCCGTCACCCCCGAATTCACGAACTGGCGCAGCGAGCAGGCATCGTGGCGAGACTCCTGCGCGCTTCTGGACCAGTCGCACCACATGGCGGACCTCTTCGTCAGCGGTCCGGATGCCACGAGGTTCTTCACGTGGATCGGCACGAACTCCGCCGCCGCGAACCAGGTGGGTCGGGCGAAGCAGCTCGTCGCGGTCAATCACGACGGGTATGTCATCGGCGACGGCATCCTCTTCCATCTCGCCGAGGAATCCTTCGATCTGGTGGCCCTCCCGATGCTGGCGGACTGGGTCGAGTTCAACATTCGTACCGGCGACTGGGACATCGTGCTCGAGCGTGACGACCACTCGCTGATCCGCGAGGGAGACCCGACGCTCTTCCGGTATGAGCTGCAGGGCCCGAACGCGCTCGCCATCATCGAGAAGGTAACCGGTGCGCCGGCCCCCGAACTCAAGTTCTTCCACATGGGCGAGGTTGAGATCGCGGGCGCCACCGTCGGAGTGCTACGCCACGGGATGGCGGGGCAGCCGGGCTTCGAGCTGTGGGGTCCATGGGAGCACGCGGCTGCGGTGCATGCGCGACTGCTCTCGGATGGCGCTGAGTACGGCATCACCCAGGTGGGAGCCAAGGGGTACTCCTCGGCGAACCTCGCGTCGGGCTGGGTGCCTTCGCCGCCGCCAGCCATCTTCGGGCCAGAGCTCGAGGAGTACCGGCGCTGGCTGGATTTGTCGAAGGCCGGATCCTTCGGCGGCAGCTTCTTCTCGCCCGACGTCAGCGACTATTACCTCACGCCCTACGACATCGGCCTTGGGCGTTCGGTGTCATTCGACCACGAGTTTCTCGGTAAAGAGGCGCTGCGCTCGCTTTCGGAGAACCAGGGTCGCACGAAGGTGACGCTCGTCTGGAACGACGAGGATGTCGAGCGTGCGCTCGGGTCCATCCTCGGGCGCGACGAACTGCCGGCGAAGTTTATCGAGCTGCCCAAGTCGCGGTACGCGCTGTACCAGACCGACCGAGTGCTCTCGGGTGCGAAGTCCGTCGGGATCTCGCTCGATGTGGGTTACCTCGCCAACGAACGAGCGTTCCTCTCCCTCGCCACGATCGACACCGAGTACGCGGCCACCGGCACCGAGGTGACCGTGGTGTGGGGTGAGGACCCGGCCTCTCGTAAGGGTCAGGTCGAGCAGCACCGCCAGGTCGAGATCCGTGCCACCGTCGCCCCCGCCCCGTTCTCCGCCTACGCTCGGGGTGGTTACCGGGACCGGTGACGCGGCGGCTGTCGTATGCTCGGCTAGGATCGCATCCGCTGATCCCGACCCGAGGAGGTTCGCGTATGACGCAGGTGTCCGGAGGTGCGAGCCTGAAAGGGCCCAGCATCGCGGAGGTTACCGTCGCGATCCGCGAGGCAATCGTGAGCGGTGACTTCGCACCCAATCAGCGGCTCATCGAGGCAGATTTAAGCGCTTCCTTCGGTGCCAGCCGGGCGACGATCCGCACGGCGCTACTCGAACTGGCCACCCTCGGCCTCGTGGACCGGCTGCCCAACCGGGGATCCCGGGTGCGTGCCGTCTCTCTCGACGAAGCCGTCGAGATTCTAGAGGTGCGGATCGGACTCGAGGGCCTTTGTGCGGCCAAGGCCGCCCAGCAGGTCACCGAATCCGAGATCGACGAACTGCTCGCCGCGCGGGTGGAGCTCGTCGCTGCGGTCGAGTCCGGCGATCTCATCGGATACTCGCGCCTGAACCAGGAACTCGACCGTCGCATCCGTGAGATGAGTCGCCACGCGACGGCGGTGGAGATGATCGAACGATTACGCGCTCAGAGTGTGCGCCACCAGTTCCGTCTGTCCTTCCAACCCGGGCGGGCTGCGGTGTCCGGTCCCGAGCATGTGGCGATCATCGACGCCGTCATCGCACGTGATCCCGCTGCCGCCGAGTCGGCCACGCGGGCGCACCTCATGAGCGTGATCGACGCCCTGCGCGAGATCGGCTGAGTCTCACTCGTCGACGGGCGGGGTCCCGTGCGTATGGAAGGTCGAGATCGTCTGCATCCCCCACGCCTGGCCCTTAGCGCGTTCCGCCTCGGTCCAGGTGATCGTCTTCCAGTCCGGGGCCAGGAGAATACGAGCGCCGGCGTTGGCGAACTCGATGCGATTGCCGCCGGGCTCGTACACGTAGAGGAAGAAGGTCTGCTGAATCGCGTGCTTGTGTGGCCCTGACTCGATGTGAATGCCGTTCTCGAGAAAGATGTCGGCCGCCTTGAGGATGTCCTCCCGGGTGTCGGTGGCGAAGGCAATGTGGTGCAGTCGCCCGGTGCTGCCCGTCCTATCTCCCGAGTAGACCAGATCGTACGACTTGTTCGTGAAATGGAACCACTGGGCCGAGATAGTGCCGTCGTCGAGCTGGATCTGCTCGGTCGCCTCCCCGCCGAGAACCTCGTTGACGAACCGCCCATTCTCGGCGACGTCCTTGCCGAGGTAGTTCACGTGATCGAGTCGACGGACGTTGACGCCGCGCCCCGGGTAACGGTCCGCCTGATTCTTGAGTGCCGGCTCTTCGCCCACGGGGGGAACGAACCATTCGGTGTCGTAGTAGATCTCGATGGGATGACCATCGGGGTCGGTGAAGGCGTAACTGCGACCGACCCCCTGCTCGCCGTCCTTCCATCCGATCCCGCGCCCCGCCGCCTCGATCGCGGCCACGCGCCGGTCGAGCGCTTCCGGGCTCGCCGCGCGAAGTCCCAGCCGGCCCACGCCCGACTTCTCAGACTTGGTCAGCTTGATCGTGTAGCGCTCATAGTCGTCCCACGCGTGCAGGAACACTGAGCCGTCCACTTCGGCGACCTCGCGGAACGCGAGCAGCTCGGTGAAGAACCACCTGCTGCCCTCGAAATCGGAGGTGAGCAGCTCGACGTGGCCGAGGTGGGCGATGTCGAGAAATCCGGGGCCTCTCATGGCGCTCCTTTGCGTTAGGTATGAATGGTTGTGTCAGGTGGACCTGGGAAAGACGACGCCGTCGAAGAGTTTTCGGGCCGTCCGGTAGACGACAGAGGATGCGATGTCGGTGGTGCCGGGCACGAAATCGATGCGCACCACGAATTCTCCCGTTGGATGCTCGATCCGGAAGGGCTGGTTTGAGGGGGGCAGCTCGGCCAGGTCGTGTCCCACTGCTCCCGGGATGCAAATTCCGGCGGCCACGGTCTGTGCGCCGAGCACTCCGATCGAGGTGTGCACGCGAACGGGGAGAAAGCTGCGGGTGGTGATGGTGCCCCCGGCGCGGGGAGAGGAAAGGAGTACCACCTTAGGAACGGTAGCCTCGGAGACGTCACCCATTCCCATCAGCTTTGCTGCGGCGAGGCGGATTACGCGTACTCGTTCCGCCAGATTGACGTCGGCCTCAAGATGGGCCGGCTGCTCGGTTCCGGCAACGCCGAGGTCGGACGCGCGGACGAGCACCGTCGGCATGCCGTTGTCGACGCACGTCACGCTGACCCCCTCGACCTCGTCGACAACGTTCCCCGTCGGCAGCAGAGCACCGGTCGAGCTCCCCGCCGTGTCGCTGAATGCGATTTCTACCGGCGCGGCGGTGCCTGGAACCCCGTCGATCGCAAGATCTCCTGAGTATCGGGGTCTCCCGCCCGGTGTCGGAAAGGTCGCTACCGCGATACTGTCCGTGTTGACCATCCGGATGCGGACTGTCGTCGTTTCGTCGCCGGCGGCAACGAGTCCTCGTTCGACCGCGAACGGGCCGATGCCGGCCAGGATGTTGCCGCAGTTCTGCTTGTCGGTGACGACGGGCTGATCGACCGCCACCTGCAGGAAGAGGTAGTCGACATCCGTGTCCCGCACTGAGGAGCGGGAGACGACCCCGACCTTGCTAGTCAGCGGATGCGCGCCGCCGATCCCGTCGACCTGCCTCGGGTCCGGGCTGCCCATCACCCGAAGCAGTAGATCGTCGCGTTCGGCGTCGTCCGCTGGCAGGTCGTCCTCGAGGAAGTAGGCGCCCTTCGACGTGCCGCCGCGCATGATCATGCAGCTGATGCCGTCATCTTCGAGCGTCATGGTCCGCTGCTGACACGTAGCCGACGCCGAGGTCGCGCAGCAGGCCGCGCAGGTCGTTCCGATCGAGGCTCAACTCGCCGCGGAGGTAGGCCTCGCGAGAAGCTGCCTCCTTTTCGACCCGGGAGCGGGCGGCGACGAGGACCTCTTCGATGGTCGACCGGGGCACGCAGAGCACACCGTCATCGTCGGCGACGATCGCGTCGCCCGGTCGCACGGTTGTCCGGCCGACGACGATCGGCACGTTCACCGATCCGCCCGTCGCCTTGACCGTCCCCTGAGCGTTCTGGGCGGCTGCCCAGACGGAAAAGCCCATCGCACGGAGGTCGGCGACATCGCGCACTCCTCCTGTCGTCACGAGTCCGCGAACTCCCCGCTGGAGAAGGGCCGTGGCGAAGAGTTCGCCGAACGACCCGTCGAGCGATTCTGACATCGTCGTCACGACGAGTACGTCGCCCGGCCGGCACTGCTCGACCGCGGCATGAATCATGAGGTTGTCGCCCGGCCAGCAGAGCACGGTGACGGCGGAACCCGAGATGCGCGCACCCTCCTGCAAGGGACGCACGATCGGACCGACCAGCCCGGAACGGCCCATTGCCTCGTGCACCGTAGCAACCCCATGCTCGGCGAGCTCGGCGAGCATGCCGGTATCCGGGCGCGCCAAGTCGGTGACGATGATGTTCCTCATTGAAGCACGTCCGTTACCTGAGGGTAATACCGCATGAAAGCCTCTCCACGAGTGTCCACCGGAAGGCCGAGGTTCGGTCCGGCGTTGCGCTTCACCTGTACTCCGCGCCGTATGGCGAGGTCGGTGTAGTAGTCCCACATATGCTTTTGAGCCGGCAGGCAGCGCATCGCCTCCTGCTTGGCGGGAAACGCTGCGGTGATGTCGAGGAGCACATCGGGAACGAACCCGCACTGCTCGGGCTGATGGGGTTCGAAGAAGAACACCGGGGGAGCCCCGAGCGGTTCGCCTTCAGCGGGATAGCCGATCGCCTGGGCGAGGATGCGCGCTTGCAGCGTCATCCGGCAGGCGGCGGGATGATCCCCGTTGTAAGGGTCAGCGAGCGGATGGGTTAGCACCACAGTCGGTACGACCCGCCGGAAGACCTGCACGAGCCGGTCGACCAGGTCTGCCGATTCGAGGAGGGGATAGTCACCGGCGTCGAGGAATTCGATCTCGGCACCTAGGGCCGCGGCGGCGCCCTCCGCCTCTGCCCGGCGCACCGCTTTGATTTCTTCGAGCGTGTTCCCTGCCAGCCATTGGCTCGCGGACTCACCTCGCTCGCCGAAAGACAGGCATACGATCACGGCGCGCTCGCCGCGCGCCGTCGCGCTGGCGATTGCCCCGCTGGCGCGCCAGACGAAGTCTCCGGCGTGGGCGCTGACAACAAGGAGGGTGGGGGGCTGATTGCTCATCAGGCACAGTCGACCATGCGCGGGCCACTATTGTCAACAATCGTGTCCACGATTTTTGGGCATCGTAGATTTCGGCGGGTGAAATAAACGAAATAGCGACCAGAATTGTCAGCAATCGGTTGACCGCACCCACCGCGCCGGATACCTTCAGGTGCGGGCTTCCGATTTCCGGGGGGCCGCACCCCCACGAACAGAGGAGTTCTCGTGACCGCCTTGAGCGACACCCTTTCCCACGCCCTGTCGTCGGCGGGATCTGCGGTCGAGTTCCTGCGGAATGCCCAGGCGCGGCCCACCGTCTTCCCTGTGGCACCGGAGTTCAGCAACTGGCGCTCCGAGCAGCACGCGTGGCGGGAGTCGGTCGCCCTGCTCGATCAATCGCATCACATGACCGACTTGTTCCTCACGGGTCCCGACGCGACGCAACTGCTGCGCGACCACGCAGTCAACTCCTTCGAGAACTTCGCCGTCGACCGCGCTAAGCAGTTCATCGCGGTGAACCACGAGGGCTACGTCATCGGCGACGCGATCCTGTTCCACCTTGACGAACAGCGCTTCGACTTGGTCGGCCATCCCATGGCGCTGGACTGGGTGCAGTATCAGCTCGAGATCGGCGACTACGACGTCACCGCGGAGCGCGACGGCAATTCGATCGTGCGGTCCGGACCCCCGCGGCTCTATCGCTACGAGTTGCAGGGGCCGAACGCGCTTGCCCTCCTGGAGAAGGCCATCGGCGGCGAGATCCCCGCCGTCAAGTTCTTCCACATGACCACCTTCTCCATAGCGGGCCGGCGAGTGCGGGCTCTACGTCATGGCATGGCGGGGCAGCCCGGTTTCGAGTTGTTCGGGCCGTGGGAGGAGGGGGAGCGAGTGCGCGATGCCCTGCTCGCTGCGGGATCCGACCTCGGCGTCGTGCCGGTAGGTTCCATGGGCTACTCCAGCGCCAACCTCGAATCGGGCTGGGTGCCGTCGCCCCTTCCGGCAATCTTCTCCGGCCAGGGGATGGACGACTACGGCGCCTGGCTCGCCGCCGCCAGCGCTGGATCGCTGGCGGGCAGCTTCGATTCCAACCGGATCGAGGACTACTACGTCACGCCGTACGACCTCGATTACGGTCGGAGCGTGGCGTTCGACCACGAATTTGTCGGACGTGAAGCACTTCAAAGACACGCGGAGAACCAGCGCCGCCGCAAGGTCACCCTGGTCTGGAACGCCGACGACGTCGCTGCCGCCCTCGGGTCGCTGTTCACCCCCGGCCTGCCGGCGAAGTATCTCAGCCTGCCCAAGTCCCGATACGGCCTCTATCAGGCAGACGCCGTGCTGAACGGCGGAACGCCGGTCGGCCTCTCGATGGATTGCGGATACCTCGCGAACGAGCAGGTGTTCGCCTCGCTCGCGACGATCGACGTCGAGTCCGCAGAAGTGGGCACCGAGCTCACTGTCGTGTGGGGTGAGGAGCCCAACTCACGGAAGCCCCAAGTCGAACGGCACCGGCAGGTCGAGATGCGGGCGACCGTCGCCCCCGCCCCCTATGTGCAGTATGCCCGAAGCAGCTACCGCGACCGATGAATCAATTCACCCAAACAGGCCCTCGGGCCGGGAAGAGACCCACATGAGCCACAAGAACCTTCAGGAAGTCCTCGATGCAGCTGGCAACACCGTCGAGATGCTCCGCAACTCGAAGATCGGCGCCTACATCTACCCGGTAGTGCCGGCCGAGTTCACCAACTGGCGCCGCGAGCAGCGGGCATGGCGCGACACCGCGGTCTTGTTCGACCAGTCGCACCACATGGACAACCTCTTCATCAGAGGAAAGGACGCGCTGAAGCTCATCTCCGACACGGGAATCAACAGCGTCGCCAACTTCCCCGTCAACATGGCCAAGCAATTCGTCCCGACCGCGTCGCACGGTGGAGTCGTGGGCGACGGCATTCTCTTCCACGAGGCGGAGGACGAGTACGTCTACGTCGGCCGGGCACCGGTGGCGAACTGGTTGCTCTTTCACGGCGAGACGGGCGGGTACGATGTCGACATCGAGGTAGACCGCCGGTCACCGTCCCGTCCGTACGGAAAGGCCGTCTCGCGCAAGTACTGGCGCCTGCAGATTCAGGGCCCGAACGCGTGGCCGATCATCGAGAAACTGCAGGGCGGTCCCGTCGAGCAGGTCAAGTTCTTCCGAATGGGAACGCTCACTATCGACGGCGTGCAGGTGCACACGCTCCGACATGGGATGGCGGGTGCGCCCGGCCTCGAACTGTGGGGGCCCTACGACCAGGCCGAGCGAATCCGCACTGCGATTCTCGAGGCGGGCGCGGAGTTCGGGCTCGAGCCGGTCGGTTCGCGTGCATACTCCTCCAACACGCTCGAGTCGGGGTGGATCCCGTCGCCCTTGCCGGCGATCTACACGGGAGAGGCAGAGCGTGCCTATCGCGAGTGGCTGCCCGCGGACGGGTACGAGGCTACTAACGCGCTCGCGGGCAGCTTCGTCTCGGACGACATCGCGGACTACTACCTGAACCCCTGGGAGCTCGGATACGGCAGTTTTGTCAAGTTCGACCACGACTTCATCGGTCGCGATGCGCTCGAGAAGATCGACCCCACGACCCAGCGCCGCAAGGTCACGCTGGCGTGGAACTCCGAGGACCTCGGCAAGGTGCTCACCTCGGTACTCGACACCGAGAGCGACGGCAACCAGTTCTTCGATCTGCCCAACGCGAACTTCGGGTCGTCGAACTTCGACTCCGTAGTCGACGCGGGCGGCAAGGTCGTGGGTGCGTCGCTGTTCACCGGATACAGCGCGAATGAGCGTCGCGGTCTTTCGCTCGCCACGGTCGACCCGGATGTCGAGATCGGAACCGAAGTCCGAGTGCTCTGGGGCGAGGAGCCGATCAGCGGCAAGACCACCGTGCAGCCCCACGAGCAGGTCGCGGTGCGGGCGGTCGTTAGCCCGGTGCCCTATGCAGTGACGGCGCGCGCCGAGTACCACGGCGGCTGGCGCAGTGGCAACGCCTGATTCGTGCCGGTGATTATCGACGGGGCGAGGATCGCTCGAGAGTTGCGCGCACGAGTAGCCGCTGAGGTTGCCGAATTCGTTGCCGAGCACGGGTGGGCACCGGGTCTTGCAACTGTCCTCGTCGGTGAGGACCCCGCCAGCGAGGTGTATGTGCGCAACAAGCGCCGCCTCGCTGGCGAGGCGGGTATGAAGGATCTGCACCGTCACCTCGACGCTAGCGCGAGCACGGATGATGTGGCCGATGTCATCCGCGTGCTCGCGGAGGATGACGCAGTCTCTGGCATCCTGTTGCAGTTGCCCTTACCCGGCTCGATGTCGAGCGCGTCCTTGATCGACCTCATCCCGCCCGGGAAGGACGTCGACGGTCTGACGACCGCAAGCGCAGGTCGCCTTGCGCGCGGTGCGGAGGGATTCCGGCCGTGCACACCCAGTGGCGTAATGGCGCTCATCGACTCCACGGGTGTGGAGTTGAACGGCGCCGTAGCCGTGGTGGTCGGCCGTTCGGAGCTGGTCGGTGGGCCAACCGCGCGACTGCTGCTCGACCGCAATGCGACGGTGACGATCGCGCACTCGCACACCCGCGACCTGGCGGCGGTGACCTCGCGAGCCGACGTGCTCGTCGTTGCTGCGGGGAGAGCGGGACTCATCGGCGGCGAGCACGTCAAGCCCGGGGCTGTGGTGATCGATGTGGGAATCGCCCGCACGCCCGACGGCCTCGTGGGCGATGTCCGCTTCGAAGAAGTCCGTCGGACGGCGGGGTGGATCACGCCGGTTCCTGGTGGTGTGGGCCCGATGACGATCGCCATGCTGCTTCAGAACACGCTCCGGGCGGCGAGGTTGCGCGAGCATCCGGACGCGGGCTGGGCTGGGTGACCCGGGTTCGCATCGCCGAGTCGTGACGACAGATCGCGTAGCGTGTGAGTGATGTCAGGAAAGCCAGCGTCCTCCGATCGAGATGCCGTTCCCGACGGCCGATCGGTCGCGGCGCGACTCTTCGCCATCCTCGACGCGTTCACGACCCCAGCGGCCGCTTCGCTGTCCCTCACCGCGATCGCCCGCCGTGCCGATCTACCACTTTCGACCACTCATCGCCTTGTCGCCGAGTGGGCATCGTGGGGTGGTCTCATGCGGTTGGACAACGGCAGGTACGCGCTTGGCTTGAGGCTATGGGAGGTCGGCGTGCAGACCCCCACCGCACACAACCTCCGCACGATCGCCCTGCCCTACCTCGAGGACCTCTTCGAGGCGACTCGGGAGCACGTGCACCTCGCGATCCTCGACCGGCACGACGCGCTGTACCTCGAGAAGCTTTCGGGTCACCAGGCCGTTCACGTGATATCCCGCGTCGGCGGGCGGCTCCCGCTGCACTCGACCGGCGTGGGGCTCGTGCTACTGGCGCACGCGCGCCCCGAAATCGTCGACTCCTATCTCTCGTCGTCGTTGCGTCGCTTTCTCCCTCTCACGGTCACCTCGGCCGACGAGCTGCGCAGACGGCTGGCCGTGATCCGGGCGAACGGCGTCGCGCACATGTCCGAGGAGATGACGGCTGGATCGAGTTCCGTCGCGGCTCCGATCCGCGATCGCACCGGATCGGTTGTCGCGGCGGTTTCGATCGTCACGCGCACCGCACCCGAACCGGACCGCGCGCACGAGGTAGCGGTGCGGCTGGCCGCGCGCGGGGTGAGCAGAGCGCTGGGCTATCGCCGATCCGTCTGACAAATCATTCCACTCAGTGGAAACGCGGCGCTTTTGACTGCCGCCCGAACCCAAGCTGGTCTTCCGCCCATCAACGTTGCTCGGAGTCGCCGGTGTTTCACGAGAGAACGCGCGTTGCCATCATCGGCGCAGGTCCGTCCGGGCTGCTTCTCGCCTGGGCATTGCGCGAATCAGGCATCGACGCGATTGTCGTGGAAAACCGCTCTCTCGAGTACGTGCTCGCCCGAATCCGCGCCGGGGTGCTTGAACAGGGCTCGGTCGAGACCCTCACCCGGTTGGGTCTCGGGGCGAGACTCGCCACCGAGGGGCTACGGCACGACGGCATCTACCTGCAGTGGGGCGGCGAACGCCACCGTATCGACTTCGCGGGACTCATCGATCGCACGGTCACCATCTACGGGCAGCAAGAGATCGTGAAGGATCTCGTGACAGCCCATTCCAGCGTCGGCTCGACGATCTACTACGCCGCACAGAATGTCGCCGTGCATGATGTGGACTCACGCGCGCCCCTGGTGACATTCGAGCACGAGGGCGAGTCCCACCGCGTCTCCGCCGACTTCGTCGTGGGAGCCGACGGCTTCCACGGCATCTGCCGGCCCGCCATCCCTGCGGATGAACTCGTCGTTCACGAGCGAACATACCCGTATTCTTGGCTCGGCATTCTCGCCGACGTAGCCCCGTCGACCGACGAACTGATCTACGCGCTGCACGAAGACGGCTTCGCGATGCACTCGATGCGCTCGGCGCGGGTGTCCCGCCTGTATCTGCAGGTCGGTCCCACGGAAAAGATAGAAGACTGGTCAGACGAGAACATCTGGCAGGCGCTGCAGGAGCGGCTCGGCGTGCCGGGCTGGTCCCTCGCTGAGGGACCGATCACAGAGAAGTCCATCACGCCCATGCGCAGCTTCGTGGCCTCCCGCCTCGACTACGGGAATCTCTTCCTCGTTGGGGACGCCGGCCACATCGTGCCGCCGACCGGCGCGAAGGGCCTCAACTCGGCGATCACGGACGTGACGCTGCTTGCGGCGGGGATCATCGATCACTACTCGGGTGACGACACGAAGCTCGCAGGATACGGCGCGGCAGCCCTTGCCAACCAGTGGAGGGTACAGCAGTTCTCGATGTGGATGACCGAACTCCTGCACCGCGACCGCACCGACCCGCGCACGGCGGACTTCGACTACCGAAGCCAGGTAGGCCGCCTCGACTACGTCTCGCATTCGGTGCACGCGCAACGCAGCCTCGCCGAGCAGTACACCGGCACCAGGTTCTAGAAGGAAGGAAAAGGCAATGAGCATCACACAGGACGAGATCACCGCCGAGATTGAGGCGGTGGAAGCGGATGCCGCGAGCTTGGTCGCCGCGGGCGGGTCGCCCGAGTTGCACCCCCGCCGCGATTACGCGCCGTATCGCAGCACTCGTCTTCGCCATCCGACCCACGAGTTGGTGCGGGCCGATCCCGAGGAGATCGAACGTGTGTCGCCGGCCTTCGGACACAGCGATGTGAATCCTCTGGAGAGCGACCTCACGATCCAGCACTCGGGCGAGCCGATCGGGGAGCGGATGACCGTAACCGGGCGAGTTCTCGACGGCGACGGACGGCCTGTGCGCGGCCAGCTCATCGAGGTGTGGCAGGCGAACTCGGCCGGACGTTATGTGCACAAGGGCGATCAGCATCCGGCCCCCCTCGACCCCAACTTCAGCGGCGTCGGGCGAGCTATCACCGGGGACAACGGCGAGTACCGCTTCACCACAATCAAGCCGGGGCCGTATCCATGGCGCAATCACCTGAACGCGTGGCGACCGGCACACATCCACTTCTCGCTCTTCGGAACGGCCTTTACCCAGCGGCTCATCACCCAGATGTATTTTCCGGCCGACCCGTTGTTCGCGCTCGATCCCATCTACCAGTCCATTGCCGACCCCGCAGCACGGGCGCGGCTGATCGGAACCTATGACCACAGCGAAAGCGTGTCGGAGTTCTCGCTCGGATATCGTTGGGACATCGTGCTCACCGGTCCCCGCGCAACGTGGATGGAAGGCGAAGAAGCCCATGACTGAGGAACGACTGACGCAGACGCCGTCACAGACGATTGGCCCCTTTTTCGGCTTCGCCCTTCCAATCGAGCGCGGCTCCGAGATCGTCCCCGGCCACCGTGAGGGTGCCATCAGGCTGCACGGCACCGTGACGGACGGTGCCGGGGCGCCCATCGTCGATGCAATCCTCGAGGCCTGGCAGCTCGATGAAACAGGCACGGTCAGCCAGCAGCGAGGAGCGCTAGCACGGGATGGCTACGGCTTCACCGGCTTTGGGCGTACGAGCACCGACCTCGCCGGTCACTACACCTTCACGACTCTCAAGCCGGGGGCGGCGGGTCGATCGGCGCCGTACGTGCTCATCACTGTCTTCGCTCGAGGGCTCACCCACCACTTGTTCACGCGGGCATATTTCCCCGAGGACGCCGAGGCGCACGCGAACGATAAAATCCTCGCTGCGGCGGGCCAACGCGCCAGTACCCTCGTCAGTGTTGCCGACGGAAGGTCCTCCTATCGGTTCGACATCCGGCTGCAGGGTGAAGGCGAGACCGTGTTCCTTGATTTCGATGCCTGACGATCAGGGGCTGCTCGATCCGCTTGCCAATGGCACCCGGGCGACCGAGCTCACTCGGGACAGCGCCTTCCTGCAGGCGATGGTCGATGCCGAACTCGGGCTGACTCTTGCGCTCATCGACGCCGGGCTGGTGCCGGGCTGGATGGGCGCAGTCTGCGAGCAACTCGCGGATGCGTCGCGACTCGACCTCGCCGCAATCGCCGCGGAGGGACGGGCGGGGGGCAACCCCGTCATTCCACTCGTCAAGCATCTAGGAGCCAGGGCAGAGACTTTTCGATCGGGAGCATCCGACCACCTGCATGTCGGAGCGACTAGCCAGGACATCCTCGACACGGCGACCATGCTCGTGACGCGCCGTGTTGCCGGGGAGATGCTCGCGCAGCTCGGAACTCTCGCCGACGGTCTCGCCGTACTGGCAGACCAGCACCGCGCCACGCCCATGGTCGGCCGCACTCTTGGCCAGCATGCCTCGCCGACGAGTTTCGGTTTTGTCGCGGCCAGCTGGCTGGACGCGGTACTGCAGGCGAAGGACCGCCTCGCCGCTGAACGTGCCTCCCTCCCGATCCAGCTGGGCGGCGCCGTCGGCACCTTGGCCGTGCTCAGCTCGATCGCGTCGGAGCGCCTGCCTGATTCGCCCCCCGCGCAGACCATCGACCTCGTCCTTGGCCTTTTCGCGCGGCGACTCGGCCTCGCCGAACCGGTGATCCCATGGCACACCAACCGGCTGGTCGTCACCGGTATCGCCTCGGCGCTCGCCGCAGCCACAGGAGCCGTTGGGGCGTTCGCGCTCGACGTCACAGTGCTGTCGCGCACAGAGATCGGCGAATTGAGTGAACGGCTTTCCCCGGGCGAGGGTGGCTCGTCGGCGATGCCGCACAAACGCAACCCCGTCACGGCGGTGCTCGTAACGGCAGCAGCACGGCAGACGCCCGCCCTCCTTGCCACGCTCTACTCGAGCCTGCTCGCGGAGGGCCAGCGTCCGAGCGGAGCCTGGCACGCCGAATGGGCGGCGCTGCGCACGTTGGAGAGCGTCGCGGTCGCGGCCGTGACGGGAGCCGTAGATCTTGCCGCTCGACTCGACGTCGATAGCGGGCGGATGCTGGCCAACCTCGACTTGACCGAGGGGCTGGTGTTCAGTGAGAGGGTCACGACGATTCTCGCGGAGGCGCTTGGCAAGGCGCGCGCCTTCGATCTCGTGGGGCGCGCCTCCCGCGAGGCATACGAAACGGGCAGGCCGCTGCGTGTGGTGCTCTCGGCCTACCTCGCCGCGGACTCTCCCCTCCGACAATCCGACGACGACGCGCTGCGCGCTCGGGTGTGGTCTGCGTTCGACCTCACCGATTTCGGCCACAGCGACGCCGGTATCGACAGGGCGCTCCGGCGACACCGTGGGCTCGAGGCCACGATCAACGAGGAAGGGACACCGGTGGCATGAGCCAGCCCATCGTTCGCGGCACCATCCAGCAGGCCACGGGTGGTGACCCCGACCCGCAGACCGTCGTGCTCGGATCGTCTCTCGGTACGACCACGGCGTTGTGGGATGGCGTCGTGCCGGCGCTTGCCGAACACTACCGGGTACTCCGATTCGATCTGCCCGGTCATGGGTTGAGCCCGGCTACGACAGAACCTTTCGGTGTCGCGGACCTCGCCGACGCCGTCATTGCGCTCGTCGATTCGGTTGGCGGCGGCACCTTTCATTACGCTGGAATCTCGCTCGCGGGAACGGTCGGACTCGAGCTCGCCCTCCGCCATCCCGATCGGCTGCGCAACCTGGCTGTCATCTGTTCCGGCGCGAAGATCGGTGCTGCGGAGGGTTGGCTCACGCGAGCCGGGCAGATCCGCGCCGGCGGCACCGCATCTGTCGTGGCGGGCAGCGCGGAGCGATGGTTCGCTCCGGGGTTCCTCGATCGCGATCCCGCCGCGGGATCCGCAGCCCTCAGCACATTGCTCGACGTCGACGACGAATCATACGCACTGTGCTGCGAGGCTCTCGCGGCCTTCGACGTCACGACAGAAGTTCAGGGCATCCGATCGCCCACCTTGTGCGCGTCGGGCGAATTCGACCTGCCGACACCTACCGCTCAGCTGCAGGACCTCGCCGCTCGAATACCAGGCGCTCGGCACGTGACTATCGCCGGCGTCGCCCACCTGCCCGCGCTCGAACGGCCCGACACGGTCGCCGCGCTGCTTCTCGAATTCCTGGCGCCTCCGAACGAGCCGGTGCCGCGTCCGACCGCGGACGACACGTACGCGGCCGGTCTCGTGGTGCGGCGGTCCGTTCTCGGCGACGCGCACGTGGACGCGGCGACAGCCGCGATCACGTCGGAGACGGCCGACTTTCAGGACTTCATCACCCGCTACGCGTGGGGCGAGATCTGGACCAGGCCCGGACTCGACCGGCGCACGAGAAGCTTTCTCACGATCGCGAGCCTCGTCACGGGCGGTCATGAGCACGAGCTCGCTCTTCATGTGCGTGCCGCGCTGCGTAACGGGCTCGCTCGCGCCGAGATCAGCGAGGCCATTCTGCACACGGCGATCTACGCGGGAGTGCCAGCCGCCAATTCGGCGATGGGTGTTGCACGGGACACCTTCGCCTCCATCGATGCCGCAGCCGCCGATTCCTCCTCGCCTGAACTTCCCTGAACGCAGACCCAAGGACTCCCAATGGACAAGACCTACCTCTCCGCCGCAGACGCCGTTGCCGATATCGGCAACGGCTCGTCGCTCGCCGTCGGTGGATTCGGCCTCGTCGGCGTGCCGATCGTGTTGATACGTGCGCTCCTCGCGCGCGGCAGCGCCGACCTGCACGTCGTATCGAACAATTGCGGCGTCGACGGCTGGGGGCTCGGGGAGCTGCTCTCCGAAGGCCGAATCAGCCGTGTGACCGCCTCCTACATCGGTGAGAACAAGGACTTCGCGAGGCGGTACCTCGGCGGGGAGCTCGAGGTCGAGCTCACACCGCAGGGCACCCTTGCCGAGCGCATGCGCGCGGGGGGATCAGGCATTCCGGCCTTCTTCACGGCGAGCGGGGTCGGCACGCTGGTTGCTGACGGCGGACTGCCCTGGCGATACGGTCCGGGCGGCGAGGTCACGGTGCAGTCGCTACCCAAGGAGACACGCACGCTCGCCTCGCTCGGCCAGGAGCGTGAGTATGTGCTCGAGGAGGCGATTGTCACCGATTTCGCGCTCATCCGGGCCGCGCGTGGGGACCGGCACGGCAACCTCGTGTTTGAGAAGTCGGCACGCAACTTCAATCCGGTCGCCGGCATGGCGGGCCGCATTACGATCGCCGAGGTGGACGAATTGGTCGAGCCGGGCGAGATCGACCCGGACAGCGTCCACCTCGCAGGAATCTACGTCGACCGCATCATTCAATTGAGTGCGCAGGATGCCGCAGACCTTCCCGTTGAGAAGGTCACGGTCCGTCCCCGCCCGACAACCCACGAGAGCTGATCGATGACACTCACCCGCAATGAGATGGCGGCTCGCGCCGCCCTCGAACTCGCCGATGGCAGCTATGTGAACCTGGGCATCGGGCTACCGACCCTCATTCCGAACTTCCTCGCGCCCGGCACGAGCGTCATCCTGCATTCTGAGAATGGCGTGCTCGGCGTCGGCCCCTACCCCTGGGAAGGGGAGGAGGATCCGAAGCTCATCAACGCAGGCAAGGAGACGATTACTGTCAATGCCGGCGCGGCGTACTTCGACTCCGCGCAGAGCTTCGGCATGATCCGCGGCGGCATGATCGACGTCGCCGTGCTTGGCGCGATGCAGGTCTCCGCGACCGGCGACATCGCGAACTGGGCTGTGCCCGGCAAGATGATCAAGGGGATGGGCGGCGCGATGGATCTCGTGCACGGTGCCGACAACGTGATCGTGCTCATGGAGCACACGACGAAGGACGGCGAGTTCAAAATCGTCGACGAGTGCTCGTTGCCGCTCACAGGGAAACGCGTAGTGACCCGGATCATCACGGATCTCGCTGTCATCGACGTGACGCCAGACGGGCTCGTGCTGCGCGAGGTCGCAGCAGGACTTACCGTTGCCGACGTGCAGGCCGCGACCGGGGTGCCACTGATCCTCGAGGGTGACCCCACCATCATCCGCACCGCCCAGACCGAGGTGACGGGATGAGTGCCGGCGCTTTGCGGGAGGTTGTGATCTGCGAACCGCTGCGCACCCCGATCGGCAGGTTCGGAGGCGTCTTCAAGTCTGTCGAGCCGGCGGACCTTGCGGCGACGGTCATCCGGGCCCTGATCGAGCGAACCGGGATCGACGGGGCGATGGTCGACGACGTGATCCTCGGTCAGAGCTATTCCACGGCAGAGGCCGCCTCGGTCGGCCGCGTCGCCGCGCTCAACGCGGGGCTGCCGGTGACTGTCGGCGGGATGCAGGTCGACCGGCGTTGCGGGTCCGGCCTTCAGGCTGTGCTCGACGCCGCCATGCAGGTGCAAACCGGGGTGAGCAATCTCGCGATCGCGGGAGGCGTCGATTCCATGAGCCGGGCGCCGTTCTACACCGTCGACTCGAGGTTCGGAGTCGACGGCACGGGCGGTATCCGATTGCGCGACGCTCTCTCGCGCGGTCGCGAGACGGCGGGAGGCAGGGATTACCCCGTACCGGGCGGAATGCTCGAAACCGCCGAGAACCTTCGGCGCGACTACGCGATCGGTCGCGAAGAACAGGATGCGCTGGCGTTGCGCTCCCAACAGCGGGCCGCTCGTGCGGTCGCGGAGGGGCGCTTCGACGACGAGATTGTGCCTGTCACGGTGCCCGGACGCAAAGGGTCTCTCGTCATCGACAAGGACGAGACACCGCGTGACTCCAGCCTCGAGGCCCTCGCCGCCCTTCGTCCGATTCTGAAGGGGACGGATGACGCAGCGACAGTCACCGCTGGCAACGCGAGCGGCCAGAATGATGCCGCCGCGGCCTGCATCGTCACGACCCCGGAGCGTGCGGCCGAGCTGGGCCTCACGCCGATGGTGCGGCTCGTCGGGTGGGCCCGTGCTGGCGTGGAACCTTCGCGCATGGGAATCGGACCGGTTCCGGCAACCGCCAGGGTGCTCGAAAGAGCCGGCCTGACCCTGGGCGAGATGGATCTCATCGAACTCAATGAGGCCTTCGCCGCCCAGGTGCTTGCCGTGAGCCGCGAGTGGGGCTTCACAGATGCGGACTGGGAGAAGACCAACGTCAACGGCTCAGGAATATCTCTCGGGCATCCGGTCGGCGCGACGGGTGCGCGCATCCTCGCCACCGGGTCACGGCAGTTGCAGCGGTCTGGAGGGCGCTACCTGCTCGAGACGATGTGTATCGGCGGCGGTCAGGGTCTCTCGGCGATCTTCGAGCGCGCCTAGGCAGGCCAGGCGAGGGTTCGGTTTCTCGCTCCGAGTGCTTTCGGTGGTGCGGAATCTGGGAGACGCCGGCGGTGATCGCGATCCGCGACGCACTTCAGCACATCCACGAGGGCACGATCGACGCAGGACCGCCGTTCTTCAGGCCGCGGCCGCCCCCTCTGGGTTGTGATTCGGTCCCGATCCCTCCATCCAGGCGCGCTGCACCATTGCTGGCATGATCAGAAACCCCCGGGCAGTGGCTTGGGGGCGCACATTCGACAACGTGCAAGACCTTCGCATGGTCGATGGGCGCGGGCGGTTCTCGGTATGGGGATAGCATGCGACCCCGTTACGGATCTCGAGGCGTTCACCCGCCGTCACCTCGCTACCATTCGCACCGAGTTCGGGCTGTTCGGCCGCCAGGTTTCCGTCTCCTTCCGCTCGATTTAGTGAACGACGTCGCCTGCGATCACGGTTAGAACGGGTACGGAGCGATCTCCGGTCGCATGGTGAGCCACTGAGTCTCGGTGAATGCTTCGATGTTGGCGGCGGAACCGCCGAATCGCGACCCGGTGCCGGATGCCGCGACGCCACCGAATGGGGCGTTGGCCTCGTCGGACACAGTCTGGCCGTTGATGTGCACGATGCCGCTCGGCACCGCGTCTGCGATCCTCATCGCCTGACCGACTTCGCCCAGTATGCCGAGCGTAAGCCCGTACTCGACATCGCGGGCGATCTCGATCGCTTCCTCTATCGAAGAGTAGGCGATGATGGGTGCGACAGGCCCGAAGATCTCCTCCGACCAGGCCCGATGCGTGGTTTGTA
>JAODME010000036.1 GCA_025465095.1 Microbacteriaceae bacterium
CGTCCAGGCAGGGGAGGTCGCCGCATGGAGCGCATGACCCCTCCCGCCGTCGACCGGGTCGCCGCCTCCCGCGCCGCCGTCGCAGCCCGCCGCGCCCGCGCCGCCGTCAAGCACGCCGTCGCGACACGCGAGCGCAACGCAGGCGACGTGCTCGACGCCGCATGGGCGGATCCGGCGGCGCGCGCCGAGGCCTCGCTGCGAGTGCGCGAGCTGCTGCTGAGCGTTCCGAGTCTCGGTCCCACCCGGGTGGCGAAAACCATGGCGGAACTCCGCATCGCCGACTCGAAGCGGGTCGGCGGGCTCGGTCTGCGCCAGCGCCACCGGCTGCGGGAGTGGCTCGCGGAACGCGAGAACCAACCCGCGGCAACCCGGCCCTCCCGACTCGTCGTGCTCGCAGGACCGACAGCGGTGGGCAAGGGGACGGTGTCCACCTATATCAGGGAGAACCACCCCGACGTGCACCTCTCGGTATCGGCCACCACGAGGGCGCCGCGACCCGGTGAGGTGCACGGAGTCAACTACTTCTTCCTGCGCGACGACGAGTTCGACCGACTCGTTGCCGAGGACGAGATGCTCGAGTGGGCGACCGTGCACAATGCGTTCCGCTACGGCACCCCCCGCCAGCCGGTCGAAGAGGCTCTCGCCGCCGGGCGCAGCGTGCTGCTCGAGATCGATCTGCAGGGTGCGCGCCAGGTTCGACGGGCGATGCCGGAGGCTGTGCTCGTGTTCCTGCTGCCACCCACCTGGGACGAGCTCGTGCGCCGACTCATCGGACGCGGCACGGAGGGACCGGCCGAGCAGCAGCGCCGACTGGCGACCGCGCGAGTCGAACTCGCCGCCCAGGACGAGTTCGACTATCGGGTCGTGAACGGCGACGTCAGCCAAGCGGCGAGCGAGGTCGTAGACTTGATGGGGAGTCGCCCGAGCGATCCATCCCCAACTCTTGGCTGATTCAGCCTCCGCTTCCATCAGAGCGTCGCAATCCATCTCACAAGGAGAACTCATGGCCGACAAGGCAAAGGGCATCATCGACCCGCCCATCGACGAACTGTTGACCAAGGTCGACTCGAAGTACGCGCTGGTTATCTTCGCCTCGAAGCGTGCCCGCCAGATCAACGACTACTACGCCGATCTGCACGAAGGCAGCCTGTTCGACAACGTCGGCCCGCTCGTGGACTCCACGATCGAAGACAAGCCGTTGTCCGTGGCACTGCACGAGATCAACGAGAACAAGCTCACCGCGAAGCCGCTCGCCGAGTAGTGCGCATCCGCCCGTGAACCGTAGCCGCAAGTGACCGGGCGACTGAACGTCGTCGTCGGGGTGAGCGGCGGCATCGCGGCGTACAAGGCCGTGGCAGTCATCCGAGCCCTCGTGCTAGCGGGCCACGATGTGCACGTCGTCGCCACCGAGGCGGCGCTGCGGTTCGTGGGCAAACCCACCCTCGAGGCGATCAGCCGCAACCCGGTGCACACCGACCTCTACGAAGGCGTCGCGCAGGTGCGCCACGTCGCGATCGGACAAGCCGCCGACCTGATCGTCGTGGCACCGGCGACAGCCCACTCGATCGCGAAGATCGCGGCCGGTCTCGCCGACGACCTGCTCGGCAACACCATCCTCGCAAGCTCGGCCCCTCTCGTCCTCGCTCCCGCAATGCACACCGAAATGTGGCAGAACCCGGCGACGGTCGCCAACATCGCGACGCTCCGCGCCCGCGGTGTCACGATCGTCGGCCCCGCGATCGGGCAGCTCACCGGATCGGACACGGGCGCCGGGCGGATGGTCGACCCGGACGACGTAGTGTCCGCCGCACTGGCGGCGTTGACGGTTCAGGACCTCGCCGGACGTCGAGTGCTCGTCACGGCGGGCGGAACGCGGGAGGCTCTCGACCCCGTGCGCTTCATCGGCAATCGGTCGAGCGGACGCCAGGGGGTTGCTCTCGCCGTCGCCGCCGCGTCGCGCGGTGCCGAGGTCACCCTCCTCGCAGCGAACCTCGAGGTGCCGGTGCCCACCGGCATCACCAGGATCGACGTCGTGTCCGCGGGCGACCTCGCGTCGGCCGCGGCGCTCGAGGTGAACCGTGCCGATATCGTCATCATGGCCGCCGCCGTCGCCGACTACCGTCCTGCCGTGATCGCCGAGGCGAAGATCAAGAAGGAGAGCGCGGGGGAACGCCTCACCCTCGAGCTGGTCCGGAACCCCGACATCCTCAGTTCCCTCTCCGCCTCCAAGCGCGCCGACCAGATCGTCGTCGGATTCGCCGCGGAGACGGAGCCGGATGACGCGGCGCTCCTGGAAGCGGGTCGAGGAAAAGTCGCGCGCAAGGGTTGCGACTATCTCGTCCTCAACAGGGTCGGCTGGGCGGAGGGCTTCTCGGTGCCGGACAACGACGTCGTGATGCTCGATCTGGCCGGCGATATAGTGATGAGGGCTTCGGGGAGCAAGGCGTCAGTGGCGCATCGCATACTCGACCGGCTGGCCTGACCGCCGGACGCCCACCAGCGCAACCAACCCAGCCACGACGGGACACGGACATGAGTACACGCACGCCCGAGCTGCGGATGTTCAGCTCCGAATCGGTGACCGAGGGCCACCCGGACAAAATCTGCGACCAGATCTCCGACGGCATCCTGGACGCGCTGCTCGCCGAGGACCCGCACAGCAGGGTCGCCGTGGAGACGCTCGTGACGACGGGCCTCGTGCACGTCGCGGGCGAGGTGACAACGACCGGATACGTAGATATCCCGACGCTCGTGCGCGACCGGATCACCGCGATCGGCTACAACTCGTCGGAGGTCAGCTTCGATGGCCGCAATTGCGGCGTGACCGTGTCGATCGGTGCGCAATCGCCCGACATCGCGCAGGGCGTCGACCTTGCCCTGGAGGCTCGGGAGGGCGATCACGACGCACTCAACGCACAGGGAGCCGGCGACCAGGGAATCATGTTCGGCTACGCCTCGCACGAGACGCCCGAGTTCATGCCGCTTCCGATCTGGCTCGCCCACCGGCTCGCCGAGCGCCTCTCCGAGGTGCGCAAGCGGGGACTGGTCGACTACCTCCGCCCGGACGGCAAGACTCAGGTCACAATCGGCTACGAGGGGTCGGTGCCCAGGACGGTCGACACCGTCGTGTTGTCCACCCAGCACGGCCCGCACGTCTCCGACTCCACCCTCGCCCGGGAGGTCGAGGAGCTCGTGATTCGGCCCGTCATCGATGCGGCGGGACTCGATTCGACTCACACGCGGATGCTCGTCAACCCGACCGGCCGGTTCGAGATAGGCGGTCCGAAGGGCGACGCCGGGCTCACCGGGCGCAAGATCATCGTCGACACCTACGGAGGAGCGAGCAGGCACGGTGGCGGCGCGTTCAGCGGCAAGGACCCGTCGAAGGTCGACCGGTCCGGCGCGTACGCACTGCGCTGGGTGGCGAAGAACGTCGTCGCCGCCGGTCTCGCCGACCGCCTCGAGGTGCAGATCGCCTACGCGATCGGCAAGGCCGCTCCCGTCGGGATGTACGTCGAGTCGTTCGGCACCGGGAACGTCGACGATGCGACCATCAGCGCGGCGATCCGGGAGGTCTTCGACCTTCGACCGGCCGCGATCATCCGCGATCTCGACCTTTTGAGGCCCATCTATTCGGCGACCTCCACCTACGGCCACTTCGGTCGGGCGCTTCCCGACTTCACCTGGGAACGGCTCGACCGGGTCGACGCCCTGCGCAGCGCCGCCGGAATGTAGCCATGACCACCCCCGCAATCGTCGCGCGGGTGCTGGTCGATTCGCCGCTGCCGCAACTCGACCGGCTGTTCGACTACGCGATTCCCGCTTCGATGGCGGAGCAGGTCGCACCCGGGATCAGGGTCAAGGTGCCGTTGCGGTCGGCGGGCAGGATCGCCGACGGCATCGTCATCGAACTAGCGCCGGAGGGGAAGTACGCGGGCATCCTGAGCGAACTCGAATCCGTCGTCTCGACCGTGCGGGTCCTCGCACCCGAGGTTTGGGCACTCGCCCGTCGGGTGTCCGAGCGGGCGGCGGGAAGCGCGAACGACGTCGTGAGGCTCGCCGTACCTAAGCGGCAGGTGCGGGTCGAGAAGGCCTGGCTGGCGGGAATCGACGCGTCGCCGGAAGCTCCGGTTCCCGTCGTCCCGGCGAACGACCCCGACTATGCAGCGGGACGCATCGAGGAGGCGATCGCGAGCGGCAGTCGGCTCGCGGTCGACGCTGTGCCCCGTGTTGTCGAGCTCCCCGGCTTCCCGTTCGCCGGATCACCGGCGGGCGGCAGGTGGGTCGGCCGCTGGGCGACGACGATGGCGGCCGCCGCCACGCAGGCGCTCGCGAAGGGGGGCAGCGCCATCCTCGCCGTGCCCGACTACCGTGACCAAGAGCAGCTGGTTGCCGCGCTCCAGGCCGTGCTTCCCCCCGAACGGATCGTGCACCTCGACGCGCGGCAGTCCAATCCGGACCGCTACCGGGCGCACCTCGCCTGCCTGAGCGGCGCACCGCTCGTCATCGTCGGCAACCGCTCAGTCGTCTACGCGCCCGCAGCGAACCTGCAGCTCATCGCGATCTGGGACGATGGCGACCCACTGCACGGCGAACCGCTCAGCCCCTATGTGCATGCCCGTGACGCCGCCCTCGTGCGTCAGGAGCTCCAGCAGTGCTCCCTGTGGTTCGTCGGCCATGCCCGCAGCACAGAGGTGGAGCGCCTCGTCGAACTCGGCTTCCTCGAGGTGCTATCTCCGGAACGGACCCGGTTCCCGAGGGTCGTTCCGACGGCGCAGCAACCAGCGCAGGACCGCTTCGCCGCGATGGCGCGCATCCCCTCGACCGCGTGGCGCGAAGCGAGGACCGCGCTCGAGAGCGGGCCGGTGCTCGTTCAGGTTGCCCGGCCCGGGTTCGCGCCGCGACTGTCCTGCACGGACTGCCGCCAGTCGGCGCGATGCCGCAAGTGCGACGGGCCGCTCGGCACGCGGACCGCGCGCTCGATCGCGGCGTGCACGTGGTGCGGCGTGCCGGCGGCCGACTGGTCGTGCGGAACGTGCGGCGGCGCCCGCCTCACCCTCGTCGGTCAAGGATCCGTCCGCACCGCCGACGAGCTCGGCCGCGCATTCCCAGGCGCGAGGGTCATCGTCGCCGACGGCGAACATCCGATCCTTCACGTCGACGCGACGCCGGCGCTCGTAGTCGCGACGCGCGGCGCCGAACCGATTGCTGCGGGAGGCTACCGAGCCGTCCTGCTGCTCGATGGGGAGCGGATGCTCGCCCGCGAGAGCCTGAGGATAGGCGAGGACTGCCTGCGCTGGTGGGCCAACGCCGCGGCACTCGCGGCCGCGGGCGCTCCCGTCATCCTCGTCGGCGTCGGCGGCGCCCTCGCCTCGGCGATGGCGACGTGGCGCCCGGCCGCCTACGCCGCCTCCGAGCTTGCCGACCGACGGCGCCTCCGGTTCCCACCGGCCGTGCGCGTCGCCACGGTGACCGGCTCGGCCGATGCCGTGGAGAAGGCCCTTTCGAGCGTCACCGAACTGGCCGGAACCGACATCCTCGGCCCCGTCGACACCGAGGACGGCGTTCGCGCGATCGTCCGGTTCGATTACGGCCGGGGCGGCGAGGTAGCCTCCGCGCTGCGGGCCGAGGTCATTCGTGCGGCGACCGCCCGCCGCAAGCGGGTGCCGGCCACTCCGGGCAGCGTCACGCTGCCTACACTGAGAATCCGCTTCGACGACACCGAACCGTTCATCGAGTGATCGACCGTCGACCAATCCAGCCTGAAGAGAGCCCCTTGCCAGACCTCAGAATCGTGTTCGCCGGAAGCCCCTCCGCGGCAGTCCCGAGCCTGCGCGCACTCGCGCAATCCCGGCACGATATCGCTGCGGTCGTCACCCGTGCCGACTCCGAGCAGGGCCGCAAACGCACCATGACCCCGACCGCCGTCGCCGCCACGGCGGAAGAGCTGGGCCTTCCGACAATCCGCACCAACAGCCTCGTCGGCGACGCCACCGACGCGATCACCTCGCTCGCGCCCGATCTGGGCGTTATCGTCGCCTATGGGGCGATCGTGCACGAACCTCTGCTTTCCGCGCCTAGGCTCGGCTGGATCAACCTGCACTTCTCGCTCCTGCCCAGATGGCGTGGGGCTGCACCGGTTCAGCGCGCGATCATCGCCGGTGACGACCTCACCGGCGCCACCGTCTTCCAGCTCGTCCCAGAACTGGACGCCGGCGATATCTACGGTCGGCTGACGCAGCCCATCGGAGGCAACGAGACGGCGGGGCATCTCCTCGACTCTCTCGCAGCAGCGGGGGCCGACCTCCTTCTGCGGGTGGTCGACGCGATCGCCGACGGGACGGCACGGCCGGAACAGCAATCCGGCGACGTGACCCTCGCCCCGAAACTCGCCCTCGAAGACGGCTTGGTCGACTGGACTCACTCGGCCCGCACCGTGCACGACCGCATTCGCGGCGTCACTCCCGAACCTGGTGCCTTCACGGTGCTGGCAGGGGTCCGCCTGAAGTTGCTCGATGCTGTCATCGCGCGCGACGCACCCTCGCTCGCGCCGGCGGAGTTCCGACTCGAAGGGCGCCGGCTGCTGGTCGGCACCGCGAGCGAGCCGGTCGAGATCCTCACCGTGCAGCCCGCGGGGAAGAAGCCGATGACCGCCACCGACTGGTGGCGGGGCCGACCGACGGAAAGGATTTCCGGATGAGCCGCGACTCCCAGTCACCGCGACGAGCAGCACCCCGACCCGCCCGCGCACAGGCGAACCGCACTGAACCCACTCGCATCCAGCCGGCCCGCCGCGTCGCATTCGACGTGATCCGCGCCGTGGGGGAGTCGGACGCATACGCGAACCTGCTGCTGCCGACCCGGCTGGCACGCGCCGGGCTCACCGGGCAGGATGCGGCACTCGCGACCGAGCTCGCCTACGGCACTCTGCGGATGCAGGGATACTACGACGCCGTCATCGAGATCGCCGCCGGCCGACCGGTCGACCAGATCGACCCGCCGATCCTCGACGTGTTGCGCCTCGCAGTCCATCAGCTGTTGTCGATGCGCGTCGCATCCCACGCCGCCGTGGACGAGGCGGTCTCGCTCGCTCGCGAGGTCGGCTCGCGGTCCGCCACCGGGTTCGTCAACGGCGTCCTCCGCACCATCACCCGCTCAGAGCCCGCCGACTGGCACGAGAGGGTCATGTCAACACCACGAGGCGACGACGAGCGACTCGCGATCGAGTACTCCCACCCGGTGTGGATCGTGCGGGCCTTCCGCCGCGCACTCGCCGCAGAGGGCCGTGAGATCGAACTCGAAGACCTGCTCGAATCTGACAACGCCGCCCCCCGCGTCAGTCTGGTCGCGCTTCCCGGCCTCTCCACCGCCGACGATCTGCCAAGATCGCGCACCGCCCGCTACTCGCCGATCGGCGTGGTCAGCGAGGGCGGTGACCCCGCGAGCTGGCCGGCAGTGCGCACCGGGCACGCGCGGGTGCAGGACGAGGGCTCGCAGCTCGCCGCCCTCGCCCTCAGCCGCGCCCGACCCGCCACGGACGGGGAACGCTGGCTCGACCTGTGCGCGGGACCCGGCGGTAAGGCTGCGCTCCTGGCCGCGGAGGCGGCGCAGGCCGGCGCCACCCTGGTCGCCAACGAGATCCTCCCGGCGCGCGCCGAGCTCGTGCGCAAGGCCCTCGCTGCCCTCCCCAATCCGCCGCAGGTGCTCGTGCAGGACGGCACGACGATAGGCGCGACGGCTCCGGAACAGTTCGACCGGATCCTCATTGACGCGCCATGCACCGGTCTCGGCGCGCTCCGCAGACGACCGGAGGCGCGCTGGCGCAAGCAGCCGAGGGACGTCGCCGAACTCGCGACGCTGCAGGCGAGCCTGCTCGAGTCGGGGCTCGCCGCCCTCCGCCCCGGCGGGCTGCTCGCCTACGTCACGTGCTCTCCGCACCTCGCCGAGAGCCGCGCGATAGTCGACGGCGTGCTGAAACGGTCCGGCGGCGGCGTCATTCGGATCGACACCGCCGCTGTTCTCGCGGGAGTGACGACCGAGCCTCTCGAACTCGGCGAGACGCCGGGACATGTGCAGCTGTGGCCGCACCGGCACGGCACCGACGCGATGTTCATCTGCCTCCTGCAGAAGAGGGACCCCGCCGTGGACTAGCTCCGACACTGGCTAGGCTCGAAGCATGGACGTGCGCATCAATCCGAGCATCCTTGCTGCCGACTTCGCCAACCTGGAAAGGGATATCCAAACCATCTCGACGGCGGATCTCGTCCACGTCGACGTCATGGACAACCACTTCGTGCCGAACCTGACCTTCGGTCTCGCGATGGTCGAACGTCTGCAGGCGGTGTCGCCCGTTCCCCTTGACGTGCACTTGATGATCGACGACCCGGACCGTTGGGCTCCCGGATATGCCGAAGCCGGCGCCTTCTCCGTGACCTTCCACGCCGAGGCGGCGAGAGACGCGGTTGCCCTCGCAAGGCGGCTGCGGGGCATCGGTGCCCGTGCAGGGCTCGCACTCAAACCGGATACGCCCGTCGAGCCCTTCCTCGACCTCCTGCCCGAGTTCGACCAGGTGCTCGTGATGACCGTCGAACCGGGCTTCGGCGGCCAGTCGTTCCTCGAGTCCACAATGCCGAAGCTCGCCGCCCTGCGACGGGCGGTCGCGGCATGCGGACTCGACGTCTGGCTGCAGGTCGACGGCGGCATCAATGAGGAGACAATCGGCACCGCGGCGGATGCCGGAGCGAACACCTTCGTCGCCGGGTCATCCGTCTTCAAGTCCGACGACCCGGCGGCCCAGATCGCGCTTCTCCGCGAGGCGGCTGCCGCCCACGCGCACTGATCACGCTCGAGCCGTGCCGATCGCCAGGAATCGGATGAGCCCGTAGCAGTTGCCGCTCGAGTCGCCAGGTGCCAGGTTCCCGGGTCGGTTTCGACGGCCGCAAGGATCGGATGCCATCGACACGCCCGGTTGAGGGCCGGCGCGCTGCCGCGTCGAACGCGTCCTGTTGCCAGTGGCGCATCCCTTCCTCCTTCCGGATCACCACCTTATCGAACATAACTACGAAATCTGGCCTGGGCGAATTCTGCTTGGATGGAGTCATGACCGACAAGACGAAACCAGAAATTGACTTCTACGAGGGCGACGAGCCGACCGAACTCGTGATCAAAGACATCGAGGAGGGCACCGGCGAGGCAGCGACCCCCGGAGCGACCGTCGATGTGCATTACCTCGGCGTGGACTTCGGAACCGGGGAGGAGTTCGACTCCTCGTGGAGCCGCAACCAGTCGATCAATTTTCCCCTGAACAACCTCATCGCGGGCTGGCAGCAGGGCATCCCCGGGATGAAGGTCGGCGGACGCCGCCAGCTCATCGTGCCTCCCGCGCTCGCCTATGGCCCCGCAGGTGGTGGCCACCGCCTGAGCGGACGAACCCTCATCTTCGTGATCGACCTGCTCGGGGTCAGCTGAGCCCAGGATTGCGCCCCTACCGGGCCGATGCGGACGACCAGGGCCGGCGGATCGGTCCGGTACCCCCACGTCATTGTCCCGGCGCGCACCATCCGTGCCGCCTCGGCGGCGCGCGAGGTGCCGACGGCGGAACCGGTAGCCTTGACCACGTGAAAACGTTTGACGAACTGTTCGCGGAGCTGCGCGAGAAGGCCGTTACCCGCCCGGCCGGCTCGGGCACGGTGGCTGAACTCGACGCCGGCGTGCACGCGATCGGCAAGAAGATCGACGAGGAAGCCGCCGAGGTCTGGATGGCTGCCGAGTACCAGTCGGACGACGACACGGCCGAGGAGATCTCGCAGCTTCTGTACCACCTTCAGGTACTGATGCTCGCGAAGGGGCTGACCACGGCGGACGTCTACCGACATCTGTGACACGCCGGATTCTCCCCCCTCCCGCCGACTAAAAGGACCACACATGCTGCGCATCGCAGTGCCCAACAAGGGCTCACTGGCGGAGATCGCCGCCGACATGCTCCTCGAGGCCGGTTACGTCGGCCGTCGGGACCCGCGTGCCCTCAACGCCATCGACTCCCGCAACGACGTCGAATTCTTCTACCTCCGCCCCCGCGACATCGCGACCTACGTCGGGTCCGGCGCGCTCGACGTCGGCATCACCGGCCGTGACCTGCTCCTGGACTCCGGCTCCAGCGCGAGCGAGATAGCGAGCCTCGACTTCGGCGATTCGACGTTCCGGTTCGCCGGACCCGCCGGGCGGTTCTCCGACCTCGCCGACCTCGCCGGTGTGCGCGTCGCCACCAGCTATCCGGGCCTCGTCGGCGACTTCCTCAAGGCGCAGGGTGTCACCGCCGAGCTCGTACGCCTTGACGGGGCCGTAGAATCTGCCGTCAAGCTCGGTGTCGCGGATGCCGTCGCCGACGTCGTCTCTACCGGGTCTACCCTCCGCGCGCAGGGCCTGGAGATATTCGGACCGGTGATCCTCGACTCCACCGCCGTGCTCATCAGCGCGGACGCGGACCGTCCGGGGATCGGGACGCTGCAGCGCCGCCTGCAGGGGGTGCTCGTTGCGAGGCAGTACGTGCTCGTCGACTACGACCTGCCGGTCGGACTCGTGGACGCGGCGTCCGCCATCACGCCGGGACTTGAATCGCCCACCGTCTCACCGCTGCGCGACAGCGACTGGGTCGCGGTGCGCGTGATGATCGCACGCACCGACACGAATCATGTGATGGACGACCTGTACGCGCTCGGCGCCCGCGCGATCCTCGTGAGCACGATCCACGCGGCGAGGCTCTGACCGTGTCGCTCGCCGTACGAGTGATCCCGTGTCTGGACGTGGCGGCCGGGCGGGTCGTGAAGGGCGTCAATTTCCTGAACCTGCGCGACGCCGGCGACCCGGTCGAGCTCGCCGCCCGTTATTTCGAGCAGGGCGCGGACGAGATCACCTTCCTCGACGTCACCGCGACCGTCGACGAGCGGGACACGATGTACGACGTCGTCACCGCGACGGCCGAACAGGTATTCATTCCGCTGACAGTCGGCGGGGGAGTGCGTTCCGTCGAGGATGTCGCGAAGCTGCAGGCGCACGGGGCAGACAAAGTCGGCGTCAACAGCGCCGCGATCGCGCGCCCGGCGCTGCTCGGAGAGATCGCCGACCGGTTCGGGGCTCAGGTGCTCGTGCTCTCCCTAGACATCCGGCGCTCCGCCTCCACCTCGAGCGGCTTCGTCGTCACCACGCACGGTGGACGGACCGAGACGACACTCGACGCGCTCGAGTGGGCGCGTGAAGCCATCGAGCGGGGGGCGGGTGAACTGCTCGTCAACTCCATCGACGCCGACGGAACCAAGAACGGATTCGACCTCGAACTCATCCGTGCGATGAGAAACATCAGCAGCGTGCCGGTGATCGCCTCTGGCGGAGCAGGTGACGTGACCCACTTCGTGCCGGCCGTCTCGGCAGGCGCGGACGCCGTGCTCGCGGCATCCGTCTTCCATGACGCGTTGCTCACGGTCGGCGACATCAAGCGCGAACTCGCTGCGGCGGGAATGACCACGAGGTAGGGAATGCCAGACACGAGTATCGACGCCGTTCTCGAACGCGCCGTCTTCGGCGAGAACGGGCTGCTTCCGGCGATCATCCAACAGGAGGACACGCGCGAGGTGCTCATGCTCGGCTACATGAACGCCGAGGCACTGCGACGCACGTTGACCGAGGGACGGGTGACGTTCTGGTCACGCTCCCGCCAGGAGTTCTGGCGCAAGGGCGATACCTCAGGGCACGCGCAATATGTGAAGCGCGCCTCCCTCGATTGTGACGCCGACACTCTGCTCGTGGTGGTCGAGCAGGTCGGCAACGCCTGCCACACCGGCGCGCACGCATGCTTCGACGTCGACCCGCTCGACCCCTTCATAGGGGTGCGGGATGAATGACACGACGACGAGGGAGCAGTTCGACCAGCTGCTCGGCGAC
>JAODME010000002.1 GCA_025465095.1 Microbacteriaceae bacterium
GGGCCCTTCGGGGAGACCGCTATTCGCTGGTGATTGCGAGGTCGGGCGTGCCCGGCCCTGCACCCACCGCGGCCGTGGCGTTGATGCCCACGCCCACGGTTTCGCCGCGGTTCGTCGTCGTGAACACGAATTCGCCACTGACGAAGTCGGCGTGCACGTGGTCGCCGGAGGTGAGCTCACCGTGCAGGATGCGCTCCGACAGCCGGTCCTCGATCTCGTGCTGCACGGCGCGGCGCAGGGGGCGGGCACCGAGGGCGGGGTCGAATCCGATCTCGATGAGACGCTCCTTGGCCGGCTTCGTCAGCTCGATGGTCATGTCGCGGTCGAGCAGTCGCTCGCTGAGGCGCTTCACGAACAGGTCCACGATCTGAAGCAGCTCGTCGGGAGTCAGCTGCGGGAAGACGATGGTCTCGTCCACGCGGTTGAGGAACTCGGGCTTGAAGTGCTTCTTCAGCTCCTCGACGACCTTGCCGCGCATCCGGTCGTAGCCGGTGGAGGTGTCGGTAGACGAGGTGAAGCCGATCGGGGTGCCGGTGATGTCCTTCGTTCCGTGGTTAGTTGTCATGATGATCACGGTGTTCTTGAAGTCGATCACGCGACCCTGGCCATCCGTCAGTCGTCCCTCCTCCAGTATCTGGAGGAGCGAGTTGAAGATGTCCGGGTGGGCTTTCTCGATCTCGTCGAACAGCACCACGGAGAACGGCTTGCGGCGCACCTTCTCGGTGAGCTGGCCGCCCTCTTCGAAGCCGACGAAGCCGGGAGGGGCGCCGAACAGCCGCGAGACGGTGTGCTTCTCGCCGTACTCGCTCATGTCGAGCGAGATGAGAGCGTCCTCGTCGTCGAACAGGAACTCTGCGAGCGCCTTGGCCAGCTCGGTCTTTCCGACTCCGGTGGGGCCGGCGAAGATGAACGAACCGCTGGGGCGCCGCGGATCCTTGAGCCCGGCACGGGTGCGCCGGATGGTCTTGGAGAGCGCCGAGATGGCTTCCTCCTGGCCGATGACGCGCTGGTGCAGCGCCTTCTCCATGAAAACGAGACGGGAGGTCTCTTCCTCGGTGAGCTTGAACACCGGGATGCCGGTGGCCGCAGCGAGAACTTCGGCGATGATTCCCTCATCCACCGTGCCGGTCGAGCCGGCCTCTCCGCTCTTCCACTGCTTCTCGAGGCGCAGACGCTCGCCGAGGAGCTTCTTCTCCTCATCGCGGAGCGAGGCGGCCTTCTCGAAGTCCTGCTCCTCGATCGCGGCTTCCTTCTGCCCGCGCACACCCGCGATGCGGTCGTCGAATTCGCGAAGCTCCGGCGGCGCCGAGAGGATCGAGAGGCGAAGGCGTGCGCCGGCCTCGTCGATCAGGTCGATGGCCTTGTCGGGCAGGAACCGGTCGGACACGTAGCGGTCGGCCAGGTTCGCCGCGGCGACGATCGCGCCATCCGTTATCGACACCTTGTGGAACGACTCGTACTTGTCGCGCAGCCCCTTGAGGATATTGATCGTGTGCGGCAGGGACGGCTCATGCACCTGCACCGGCTGGAAGCGACGCTCCAGGGCGGCGTCCTTCTCAAAGTGCTTGCGGTACTCGTCGAGTGTGGTTGCGCCGATCGTCTGCAGCTCCCCGCGGGCGAGGAGGGGCTTCAGGATGCTCGCGGCATCGATGGCACCCTCGGCCGCGCCGGCCCCGACGAGGGTGTGGATCTCGTCGATGAAGGTGATGATGTCACCGCGGGTGCGAATCTCCTTCGTGACCTTCTTCAGGCGCTCCTCGAAGTCGCCGCGGTAGCGGCTTCCGGCGATGAGGCTGCCGAGGTCGAGCGTGTAGAGCTGCTTGTCCTTGAGCGTCTCGGGCACGTCGCCGCGCACGATCGCCTGGGCGAGGCCCTCGACGACGGCGGTCTTGCCGACGCCGGGCTCACCGATCAGCACAGGGTTGTTCTTGGAGCGGCGGGAGAGGATCTGCATGACGCGTTCCATCTCCTTCTCGCGCCCGATGACAGGGTCGAGCTTGCCGTCACGTGCTGCTTGCGTGAGGTTGCGGCCGAACTGGTCGAGCACCTGGCTGCCCGCCTGTTGCGCCGCCGATTCGTTGCCGCCCACGGCGACCTGCTCCTTCCCCTGATAACCGGAGAGCAGCTGGATGACCTGCTGCCGCACCTTGTTGAGGTCGGCGCCGAGCTTCACGAGCACCTGCGCCGCGACGCCCTCACCTTCGCGGATGAGTCCGAGCAGGATGTGCTCGGTGCCAATGTAATTGTGACCCAGTTGCAGCGCTTCGCGCAGGCTCAATTCCAGAACCTTCTTGGCGCGCGGGGTGAACGGGATATGTCCCGTCGGCTGCTGCTGGCCCTGGCCGATGATGTCCTGGACCTGCTCGCGCACCGCGTCGAGGGCGATGCCAAGCGACTCGAGCGCCTTGGCTGCGACGCCTTCTCCCTCGTGAATGAGACCGAGCAGGATGTGCTCGGTTCCGATGTAGTTGTGGTTGAGCATTTTGGCCTCTTCCTGGGCCAAAACGACAACTCGACGAGCGCGGTCGGTAAATCTTTCAAACATGATTGCTCCCTAAGCACGGTGCAGGTGTCGTGCCGATACATCGAGGGTAACGAGCGCGTCCGGCAATTGATGCCCCTGTTCGCCGTGGGCGTGACGGATGTTGGCGGATGCCGCGGCTGGCGCTCAAGGCGGGCGACCGGTTCCGCCCGTCCGGTATGGAAGGAGGACGAGTTGATCATCCCGAGCTCGGACACGAGCGTGAAGGCGTTCGTGGTTGGCTGACCCTAGCTGGCGGGCGTCGCTCCGGGCGCCTTCGGGCCGAGTCCGCGCTTCTCGCGCTCCTCGGCCTCGATTCGGGAGTACACCTGGCGCTCGGTGCGATCGGCGCGGAAGATCGACCGGATCACGAGCCAGAAGATGAGCCCGACGAGGATAGTGGGCGTCACCGAGTAAGCGGCGTTTGCCCAGAAGTTCTCCAACACGGTTACAGGATACGCGGGCTGGCTGGGAACCGTCGCCGCCGCCGCATCCCCCGGCAGGGGCGAGGAGAACGGGCGCACCACGAACGGCACCGCCACAGATGGTCAGCCTGCGTTGATGATGCCGATGACTCCGGAGCCGACCAGGTACAGGCCGACCCCGCCGACGATCACCCAGATCGCGATGCGACCGGGACTCGGACCATCGCTGGGCTTCTTCTTCTCCGGCGGCAGGTAACTCATGCGTGTGACCCTACTTGACCAAAGGGAACAGGATGGTCTCGCGAATGCCGAGTCCCGTGAGGGCCATCATCAGCCGGTCGATCCCCATGCCCATGCCACCGGTCGGCGGCATGCCGTGTTCGAGGGCGCGCAGGAACTCCTCGTCGAGCCGCATCGCCTCGACGTCTCCGCCGGCGGCGAGCGTTGCCTGACTCATGAAGCGCTCCCGCTGCACGACGGGATCGACGAGCTCCGAATATCCGGTCGCGAGCTCGAAGCCCCGAATGTACAGGTCCCACTTCTCCACTACGCCCGGGATTTCGCGATGCGCGCGAACGAGCGGTGAGGTGTCGACGGGGAAGTCGAACACAAATGTCGGACGGTCGAGGGACGGTTTGACGTAGTACTCCCACAGCTCCTCAACGAGCTTGCCATGCGTCGGCAGGTGCACCTCGATCCCGAGGCGTGCCGCGTGGGAAAGCAGTTCGTCGAGGGGGGTTTCGGGAGTGATGTCCGAGCCGGCTGCTGCGCTGAGCGAGGCGTACATGCCGATTCGCTGCCACTCGCCGCCGAGGTCATACTCTGTGCCGTCCGCCCACGTGACGACGTGTGAACCGGCCGCGTCCTGTGCGGCGTTCTGCACCATCTCCTGAGTGAGCGACGCCATCTGCTCGTAGTCGCCGTAGGACTGGTAGGCCTCGAGCATGGCGAACTCCGGGCTGTGCGTGGAGTCTGCACCCTCGTTTCGGAAGTTGCGGTTGATTTCGAACACTCGGTCGATACCGCCGACGACGGCGCGCTTGAGGAACAATTCGGGCGCGATGCGCAGGAACAGCTCAGTGTCGAAGGCGTTGCTGTGGGTCGAGAACGGGCGCGCCGAAGCACCGCCGTGGATGACCTGCAACATCGGGGTCTCGACTTCGATGTAGTCGTGTGCGCTGAAGGTGCTGCGCAAAGACGCGACCGCTTTGGCGCGGGCCCGCACCATCTCACGCGCGCCCTCGCGCACGATGAGGTCGAGGTAGCGACTGCGCACTCGGGTCTCCTCGCTGAGCTCAGCGTGCAGGTTCGGCAACGGGCGGATCGCCTTCGCGGCGATCTTCCACTCGGTGACCATCACCGACAGCTCGCCACGGCGGCTCGAAATGACCTCGCCGGAGACGAACAGGTGGTCGCCGAGGTCGACGAGGTCCTTCCACAGTTCAAGCGACCCCTCGCCCACCTCGGCGAGGCTCACCATCGCCTGGATGCGGGAGCCGTCGCCGGACTGGAGGGACGCGAAGCAGAGCTTGCCGGTGTTGCGCAGGTGCACGATGCGTCCGGCGAGCCCGACGATGTCACCGGTTCTGGTGTCGAGTTCGAGTCCCGGATGCCGCGCGCGCACCGCCGGGATCGTGGTCGTGATCGGCACGCCCACGGGATACGCCTCCGCACCGGAGGCGATGAGCCGCTCGCGCTTCGCGAGGCGCACCGCCTTCTGCTCGGAGATCTCCTGGGCAGCCGCGGCCGCGGCCGCGTCCCGCTGTTCGATCTCGACGGCTTGCGATGTGTTCTCAGTCATGGGGCTCCTGCTCGGGGCTCTGCTGCGCGATGGTGGAACGGCGCGCGGGTCAACCGCGCGGTGGCACGATGTCAACCGTCCCATGGTAGTCGGGCGCCCGACCGGTCACACCGCGGGGCGCCGTGCTTGCGCTCTGAAATGTCAACCGAGGTGGATCGCGTGATTGTCGATGAGCCGAGTCGTGCCGACGCGCGCTGCGACGAGCACGAGCGCGGGGCCACGGTGCTCTGCATCCACGGCGAGGAAGGTTTCCGGGTCGACGATCGCCAGATAGTCGAGCTCCACCGCCGGTTCGGCTTCCAGCACCGATCGCGCGGCGGAGAGCGCGGCATCCGTCCCCGCTCCCGCGGACGATGCGGCCGCCTCGAGGGCACGGGGAAGCGCTGTCGCTGCGGTCCGCTGGTTCCCATCGAGGAATCGGTTGCGGCTCGACAGGGCGAGCCCGTCATCCTCGCGGATAGTCGGAACCGTCTCGACGACGACGTCGATGTCGAGGTCGGCGACCATTCTCTTCACAAGAAAAGCCTGTTGGGCGTCCTTCTCCCCGAACACGACAATGTCCGGGGTCACGATGTTCAGCAGCTTCGAGACGACGGTGAGCATTCCGTCGAAGTGCCCGGGGCGCGAATTGCCCTCCAGAACGGCGCCGATGTCGCCGGCCACCACTCTTGTCTGGGTGGGGCCCGTCGGGTACATGTCAGCGATGGTCGGCGCGAACACGAATTGCACCCCAGCGGCACGGAGGCATTCGACGTCTGTGTCGACGGTGCGCGGGTAGCGATCGAGATCCTCGCTCGACCCGAACTGAAGCGGATTTATGAAGATGGACACGACCACGATTGCGGCCGATTCCTGCGCACGCTGAACCAGCGCGAGGTGCCCGTCGTGTAGTGCCCCCATAGTCGGCACGAGCGCGACCAGCGGCTGCGGGGAACTAGCCGTTGCCGCCTCAGCCGCGGCGATCCGAAGCTGCGAGCGCAGGCCCGCGATGGTTTCTACGACGGCGGGCACACAGCGATGCTACTCGTTGAGCAGCGTGGTGCCGGCACGGGGCTGCCGCTCGCACGGTTCGTAGCGTACGAGACCGAACGCCGTGGGGACCGTGCGGCCCGCGACCACCCCGGGCCAGCCCTACCCACCCCGGCTACAGCGCGCGCCGCAGGGCGTTCTCGACGGAAGAACGCACTAGCGGCGCGAGCAACGTGCCCGGTGCCTCGATGCCGATCGACGCGAGGATGCCGGTCGCCTGGTCGACGATCGCGCTCGAGAAGCTCGTCGCGGTGGCGATCGCCTCGGCATACGCCGCCCTATCCGCCTCACGCACCAGCACGGGTTCCCCGCCCATCTCGACCACGAGCGCCTGCCCGATCGGTTGGACCGGGGCGGGCGCCGTGACGGCAAAGTAGCTTTCGGCGAGGCGAGAGACATCGATCGAGGTGCCGGTGAAGGCCATCGCCGGGTGGATCGCGAGGGGAATCGCCCCCTGAGCGACCGCGGGACCGAGTACGCCGGTGCCGAACCGCGCGACCGTGTGCAGCACGAGTTGGCCGGGCTGCCATGCCCGCGTCGCGGCGAGACCGCCGACGAGGTCTGCCAGTTCGGCGCCCGGCACGGCGAGGATGACGAGTTCGCTGCGCTCGATGAGGTCGGGCACCTCGAGCACGGGGGCACCAGGCAGGATTGCCTCCGCCCGCTCCCGGCTTGCCTCGGAGATCGCGGAGATCCCGACAATCGCGTGCCCCGCTCCGGCCAACGCCGCGCCGAGTATAGGACCGACCTTGCCTGCCCCCACTATCCCGATGCCGAGCCGCCCGGAACGCTCGTGCGGTGCCGGGGTCATGCTCGTGCCTCTCGCAGTCGGACACGGACGCCTAATCGACGTCGACGCGCGCCGAGCTGCCCGCTTTCGCCGCACAGGAGTTGGAGAAACGCCGGATCGGCCATGTAAGCGGGCAACTCGCGAAGGGAACGCATCACAGCGGGGGTCCCGGCGGAGCGTGTTGCGGATCCTCGACCGTGGGCTCCACCTCGACTGCAGGCTTCGAGACCGCGGCCATCTCGCTCGAGCGCCACCGGTGTGAGGTGTCGGCCCCGGATGCCCGCACCGCGGCCTGCGCGACGGTGTCGAAGAACGCGATTGCGGCGTCCCGGTCCACCGCGCCGAGCTGCGCGGAGATCGGGCCCGCGACCGTGTGCACGTGCACGGAGACGAGCCGCAGCATCCGGAGCAGCGGGCCCTGTGAGATCGATACGCTCTGCAGGCGCGGATGGGGCACGATCACAAGTTCCCGCCAAATGGCCCCCTTGCGCAGCAGCACGGCACCGGGCGAGATCGCAAAGCCGTTGCGGCGCCAGGAGAACCAACGGAGCACGGCGGCGCGACGAGGCGAGCAGGTGAACCCGTCATCCGGTTCGCCCCTCGCTACGAGGCCGCGCTCCGCAAACACGGCGGCGGTCTCGTCGGCGGAATCGGGGAGCACGAGTCCGAGTACCCTCTTGACATCTGTCAGGTTGCCGACGGGGAGGATCGTGGTGTTCTGCTGGCCCGCTGCACCGTTCGTCGACGAATGGCTGGCTCGGTTGACCTTGATCTCCCACCAGCCGAACGGGCGCCAGAGCAGTGGCTGACTGACCTTGACGGAGTGGATCCGGCCGGGTGGCAGTGTCTCGTTGCTCGTCGAGAGCAGCCCGAATCCGACCCGCACGCCGTCGGGGGTGCCGGCGATCGAGTAGCGCAGCGACTTGGTGAACTTCTGCACGTCGTAGCCCATGACAGCTATGGCCGCCGGAATGAACGCGAACAGGAGAAACAGCGCGTCGCCCCGGAAGAACGACAGCACGACGGCGACGACGATGCCTCCGATGATCACGAAGGTGGCACTACTCAGCGCGATCGACCCGATCAGGCGGCCGACGCTGAGCTTCACGACCGACTCGGGCTCGGCGGCGTCGGGATCGAGTTCCGGCGCAAGGAGTTCGTTCACCCGCCGGTCGACGATGTTCTGGTCGAGCGGGACGTGCGAACCGCCGGGAGCGGATGCCGTGCGCGTGCCGGAGGCGAGGCGCAGGATCTCACGGCGGAGGTCGTCGGCAGCGGACGACCCGACGTAGTCGAGCTTGACGTTGGCGTCCTGCCCCGCTTGGTTCACCTCGAGCCTCGCCGCGCCGAAGAGTCGCGCGAAGATCGGACGCACGATGTTGATGCCCTGGATACGGTCGAGTCTCGCCCGGCGGTTCGTGCGGAACAGCACGCCGGAGCGCACCTCGACGACCTCCTCCGTCACCCGGAAGGTGTGCATCCGCCATGAGACGTAGAAGCCGGCTACGAGGGCGAGCAGGGTCACCAGCACCGCGAGCAGCGCCCACATGATCAGGCCGTTCTCCACGATGAGGCCGATCGGGTTACCGTCGTCGTAGCCGGCCCCAGGCACGAACATCTCGACCAGTTGGTCGCGCATGTTCGCGACCACGACACCGATGATCGCCAGCAGCGCGATGCCGCCCTTGAGCAGCGGCGAGGCGGGGTGCAGCCGGTGCCACTCTCCATCGCTCAGCCCCGCGGCTAGCGCGGTGACGGGAGCGCCGGAAACCACGGATTCCGACCGCTCGGTCACTGGCTCGCCGGCAGCCGAGGCGCCGGGCGTTTCCTCGTGCGCCGGTAACTCGTACTGCCGGTCGTCAGTCACAGTCCAGCCCGCCTGCTCTCGGCGAGTTCGACGAGCCGGTCGCGCAGTTCCTCGGCATCGGCGGCCGGCAGTCCAGGGATCGTGACACCGGATGTCGCGGCGGCGGTCACGAACTTCAGCTCGCTCAAACCGAGCGCGCGGCTGAGCGGGCCGCGGTTGATGTCCACGATCTGCATGCGCCCGTACGGCACGGCGACGAAGCGTTGGAAGAGGATGCCGCGGCGGAAGACGAGGTCGTCGTCACGCAACTGGTAACCGATCGCCCGGAGCCGACGAGGGGTGAATATCGCAAAGATCAGCACCGCGCCGACCACGGCGGCGGTGGCCCACCAGGCGAGGCCCCACCCGGCGAGGTGGAGGGGAAGCGTCGCGGCGGCGAGGACGATCGCGGTGACCAGCAGCCCCAGAAACTCCGCGACAAGATACTTCGGGGAAATCCGGCGCCAGGTGGCTTCCGGCAGATCGAGTCGATTGGTCACGGGGTCCTCAAATTCTTGGTGGCGCGCTGCGCCACCTCCCGCAACGCTACTGGATTGCGCGCAGCGGCTTGCCGTCGTCGCCGTCCTCATCGTCCTCCGGCGGGATCCGGCACATGAACTCGGCGACCAGACCACACACGAGGAGAATCGCGGCTCCGACGGTGGCGGCGACCGCCATGCCGATGGAGTCGGCCCCCGGTGCCACGGACCGGGTCAGCAGGTGGCCGAGCATCCCGGCGCCCGCCCCGGTGAGCAGCGCGCCGCTCAGCGCCGACGCCTTGGCGAGCATCACCACGCGAGTCGCGTAGAACGGGTCGACAGGACCGGATGACCGTTTGGCTCTGACGGTGTCGCGGGGAGGGGCCTGCGTCATCCGCCTGATCGGAAGCGCCAAGATCACGACGATGGCGCCGATCGCGGCGAGGGCGAGTGGGAGGGTGATCGGCGGGCTCACGATGGGGCGCCCGGCTGCGGTGAGCCCGACCTGGACCAGCGCCGCCCCGGCCGCCCCGACGGCGAGCAGTACGAGCAGTGCGGTGGCGCTCGTGCGCTTCACCGCGGCACCGGCTCGAGCAGCGGCGTCGCCGGAAACCGGCGGACGAGGTGCGTGGTGGCGCGAACCAGGTCCGCCACCGGCCCGAATCCCGGCAGCTGAGCCAGTGGTTCGATCTGCAACCATGGGATGAGCACGAAACCGCGCTCGAAGGCCCGCGGGTGCGGCAGCGTCAGTCGCTCGGTGCGCAGTGCCGTGCCGCCGGCGGTGATGATGTCGAGGTCGATCGTACGATCGCCCCAGCGGATGTCGCGCACCCGCCCGAGGTCGCGCTCAATCTCGTTCAGGGCGTCGAGCAGCTCGTCGGGCGGAAGTGCGCTCCGCACGGTGATGACCGCGTTGAGGTAGGCGGGCGCGCTCGCATCCACTCCGGCCGGCTTCACCGCCGGGGACTCGACGATGTCGGACGCTGCCGTCACGGTGACGCCTGGGAGAGCGCGAATCGCCGCGACAGCGTCCCGCAACGCCTGCTCCCTGTCGCCGAGATTGCTGCCGAGCGCGATGACGGCTGGCAGCTGCACGCGACGACGTTCCGCGCGAATCATGCACGCCCTCGCGAGATGGTGACCGACACGTCGGCGAACGCCACGCTGATCGGGGCGCTCGGCTTGTGCACGGTGACGGTCACACCGCGAGCGGCGGGATGTCCGAGCGCGACGGAGGCGATGCGCTCGGCGACCGTCTCGATGAGCTCCACCGGATCCCGCTCGACGGCGGCGACTACCTGTTCCGCGAGCACTCCATAGTCGATGGTCCGCTCGAGGTTGTCGGACGACGCGGCAGCGGCCAGATCGATCCAGACGGTGATGTCGATCACGAACTCCTGGCCGTTCGCACGCTCATGCTCGAATACCCCGTGGAACCCGGCTGCCCGCAGCCCGGTGAGCGTGATCGAGTCGGTGGGGAGATTCATGCGACCGGTCATTTCCGCGCGCCGTTCATGGCGCTCCACACGTCGAGCGCCGCCTTCGTGGAATCGACGTCGTGCACTCGCACTCCCCATACGCCGGCCTCTGCCGCGAGGGCGCTGATGACGGCGGTCGCGGCGTCCCTGTCGCCCGGATGCGAGTCCACCGGCAGCAGGTCGGCGAGGAACCGCTTACGCGACGCGCCGACGAGGACCGGGTGACCGAGGGCGCGCAGTTCGCGCAGTCCGGCGAGCAGTTCCCAGTTCTGTCCCGCGTTCTTGGCGAAGCCGATGCCGGGGTCGACGATGATGCGGTCGGCCCGCACCCCTTGCCCTATCAGGTTCGCAACGCAGCGCTCGAGTTCGGTGCGCACGTCTCGGACGGTGTCGCGGTAGATTGCGCGGGAATCCATGGTGGCGCTGGAACCTCTGGAATGCATCGCAATGAACATCACGCCGCTGTCGGCGATGGTCTTCGGCATGTCCGGGTCGGCGGTGCCGCCGGAGACGTCGTTGATGATTCCCACCCCGAGCGCTGCGGCGGCGGCCGCGGTGCGCGCGTTCATCGTGTCCACACTCAACGGGACGCCGCGTTTCGCGAGCTCCTCGATCACGGGAAGGACCCGGCGCTGCTCCTCCTCCACCGGCAGTCGTTCTGCGCCGGGTCTCGTGGATTCGCCGCCGACATCGACGATGTCAGCACCGGATTCGTGCAGACGAGTTGCGAATTCGATGGCGGATGCCGTGTTCAGATGCGTTCCACCGTCGCTGAACGAGTCCGGGGTGACGTTGAGAATGCCCAGGATCATCGGTCGACCCAGCCCCCGCGCGGCTCCTTCGGGCGTCTTCTCGAGGCGCGACGGCGCTGCTGCGGAACTCAGCTGGCTGGTTCGGAGGTCAGTCACGCGGCGCCCCGATCAGCGCGACGATCTCGGCGCGACCCGCGGGCTCCGCGAGGGAGCCCCGTGCCGCCATCGTCACCGTCGAACTCCGGGTCTGTCGGACCCCGCGAGCCGAGACGCACTGGTGGGTCGCGTCAAGCACGACGAGGACCCCGCGTGGGGCGAGTCCGGTCTCGAGGGCATCCGCAATCTCCTCCGTCAGGCGTTCCTGTAGCTGTGGGCGCGATGCCAGCGTATCGACCACGCGAGGCAGCCGACCGAGACCGACGATCCGACTCTCCGGAACATAGGCGACATGGGCAACACCGGTGAACGGCACCAGGTGATGCTCGCAGATCGAACGGAACTCGATGTCGCGCAGAAGCACAAGCTCGCCCGTGCCCGGTTCGATCGGCATACGGTCGGCGAGATGCTCGAGCGGGTCGACGCCAAGCCCCGCGAAGTACTCGCAGTATGCCTGCGCGACCCGCGCCGGAGTGTCGGTGAGGCCTGCGCGGCCCGGGTCCTCGCCGATCGCCGCGAGAAGTTCGGCGACGGCCGCCTCGATGCGGGTGGTGTCGATGCCAGCCATTGGCTGCCTAGGCAGGGGAAATGTCGGGGGCCTTGCGGCGAGGCGATCGCTTCGGCTTGGGGGCAGGTTCCGAGTCGATCGCACCATCCGTCGCCCCCGCATCGATCGGCGCGCGCTCGGGCATCAGGATCGGTGGCCGGTCCGACACTGGACGCTTGTTGCTCGACAGCCACTGCGGGCGCTCGGGCAGCTTCCGCACCCCGGCGAAGATCTCGGCGAGCTGAGTCTGATCGAGCGTCTCCTTCTCCAGCAGCTCGGCCGCTAGACGGTCGAGAATGTCGCGGTTCTCGTTCAGAACGCTCCATGCCTCGTCGTGCGCGTTCTCGATGAGCTCACGCACTTCCTTGTCGACTTGCTCGGAAAGCCGTTCGGAGTAGTCGCGCTGGCTGCCCATGTCGCGGCCGAGGAACATGTCACCCGAGCCGGCTCCGAGCTTGACCGAGCCGATGCTTGAGCTCATTCCGAACTCGGTGACCATCTTGCGAGCGGTGGAGGTGGCCTTCTCGATGTCGTTGGAAGCGCCCGTCGTGGGGTCGTGGAACACAATCTCCTCGGCGACTCGGCCGCCCATCGCGTAGGCGAGTTGGTCGAGCAATTCGTTGCGGCTGACCGAGTAGCGGTCCTCCACCGGCATCACCATCGTGTAGCCGAGAGCACGTCCACGCGGCAGGATCGTTATCTTCGTGACCGGGTCGGTGTTGTTCATCGCCGTTGCGACGAGCGCGTGCCCGCCCTCGTGGTAGGCGGTGATGAGCTTTTCCTGGTCCCGCATCACGCGGGTGCGGCGCTGCGGTCCGGCCATCACCCGGTCGACCGCCTCGTCCAGCGCTCGGTTGTCGATCAGCTGGGCGTTGGAGCGCGCAGTCAGCAGCGCGGCCTCGTTGAGCACGCTCGCGAGGTCGGCGCCGGTGAAGCCGGGCGTCTTACGGGCGAGCACCTCGAGGTCGACGCCCGCGGCGAGCGGCTTGCCCTTGCCGTGCACCTCCAGGATCTTGCGACGACCGACCATGTCAGGTGCGTCGACACCGATCTGCCGGTCGAAACGGCCGGGGCGCAGGAGGGCGGGGTCGAGGATGTCGGGTCGGTTCGTCGCCGCGATCAGGATGACATTCGTCTTGACGTCGAAGCCGTCCATTTCGCCGAGCAGCTGGTTGAGAGTCTGCTCGCGTTCGTCGTGGCCGCCGCCCATACCGGAACCACGGTGGCGCCCGACGGCGTCGATCTCGTCGACGAAGATGATGGCCGGGGAGTTTTCCTTGGCCTGCTGAAACAGGTCGCGCACGCGGCTGGCGCCGACGCCGACGAACATCTCGACGAAATCGGAGCCGGAGATCGAGTAGAACGGCACGTTCGCCTCCCCGGCGACGGCGCGGGCGAGGAGAGTCTTGCCGGTTCCGGGAGGGCCGTACAGCAGGACGCCCTTGGGAATGCGGGCGCCGACGGCCTGGAATTTCGCGGGCTCTTTGAGGAAGTCCTTGATCTCCTCGAGCTCCTCGATGGCCTCATCGGCTCCCGCGACGTCGTCGAAGGTGACCTGCGGGGTCTCCTTCGAGACGAGCTTCGCCTTCGACTTGCCGAACTGCATGACCCGGCTCCCGCCGCCCTGCATCCTCGACAGCAGGAACCAGAAGATGAGACCGATGATGATGAACGGGATCATCAGGCCGAGCAGCGAGGTGAGCCAGTTGGTCGTCGTCACTTCGTCGTCGAAGTTGCTGACGTTCGAGTCGTTGATCGCGGCGACGACCTCCTCGCCGCGGGGGGCGGCGTAGAAGAACTGCACTCGGTTGCCGTCATCTCCCCCGTTGGTGAGGGTCAGGTCGACGCGCTGCTCTCCGTCGATGATATTGGCGGTGGCGACCTTGTCGTCGGCGAGCAACTCGAGACCGCGCTGCGTCGTCACCTCGCGGAATCCGCCGCCGCTCAGCAGGCTGAACCCCACAGACACGACGACGATGGCGAGGAGAATGTAGAGCAGCGGTCCGCGAAGGAGCTTCTTGAAGTCCATAGTGTTCCGGAGTCGGGCCCGGGCGCCTTTCTGACGAAGTAATTTGGTGCAAGGGTACCGCCACGCGCCTGAACGCCTACCCGGTGTTTGCTGGGGGCGTAATCCTTGGTCAGTCGCTGTAGACGTGAGGCGCGAGCACGCCGATCCCGCGCAGGTTGCGGTACTTCTCCGCGTAGTCGAGCCCGTACCCGATCACGAACTCGTTGCCGATCTCGAAACCGGCGTAGCGCACGTCCACGTCGACCTTGGCAGCATTGGGCTTCCGCAACAGGGCACAGATCTCGACGGATGCCGCGCCACGGCTTTCGAGGTTGGCCCGCAGCCAGGACAGGGTGAGGCCCGAATCGATGATGTCCTCGACGATGAGCACCTTGCGCCCGCTTAGGTCGGTGTCGAGGTCTTTGAGGATGCGCACGACCCCGGACGAGCGCGTGCCGGACCCGTAGGACGACACCGCCATCCAGTCCATCTCGATCGGCAGGTTCAGTTCGCGGGCGAGGTCGGCCATGACCATGACTGCTCCCTTGAGCACCCCTACGAGCAACAGCTTCTCGCCGGCATAGTCCGCCTCGATCCGGCGCGCCAGTTCGGCGATCTTGTCTTGGATTTGCTGTTCGGTGAAGAGCGTCGAGGTGAGGTCGTCGGCGATGTCGGTGAGTTGCATGATGCTCCGGAAGGGTTCAGCCGTCGATGGGGGTCGTATCTGGAGTGCCGGACCGGCGCGCGGTTGCGCGGAAGACGATGAGCCCGCCCTGCCGTTCCACCCTAATGCCGGGCAGATCGAGTGCCCCCTGTCCGCGCCAATCGGTGACGAGCCGCGCGACCTCGAGGGTGTGCGCCCGGCTGAGCGAGAGGTGGAATTCGCCTAACACGGCGAGTCGGATGAGCCGTTGGCGCAGCGCCGCCGGGTTGCTCGCGAGGGCCGTCACCGGGAGGGAGATGCCCGCCTCGGCGTGCTCGACGAGCTCCTCGATGACCTCCTCGGCGAAGCGGTCGAGGGCGTCGTCGTCTTCGCGCAGTTGATCGGCGGTGCGGGCGAGGGCCTCGGCGACGCCCGGGCCTAGTTCCTTCTCGAGCACGGGAAGTACGGTGCTCCTCACCCGCACCCGGGCGAAGGCGGTGTCGTGGTTGTGCGGGTCAAGCCACGGCTCCAATCCGGCGTCGGCGCAGGCCTGCACCGTGGCCTGCCGCCGGATCGCGAGGAGCGGACGTAGATACGGCAGGGCCGCCGCATCCATTCCCCGGAGGCTTCTCGCCCCACTTCCCCTAGCCAGGCCGAGCAGCACCGTCTCTGCCTGGTCATCGAGGGTGTGGCCGAGCAGGATGTGACTCGCGCCCGCCTCGGCCCGCGTGTCGTCGAGAGCGGCGTAGCGGGCGTCGCGGGCGGCCGCCTCAGGTCCGCCGGCCGCGCCGACGGTGACGCGACGCACGAATACGGGGTTGAGTCCGAGCGCGGTAGCGGCGACGGACGCTGCGGCCGCGACATCCGCGGATCGCTCCTGAAGCGCGTGATCGACGATCACCGCGCCGGCGCGCAGTCCGAGGCGAGGCGCCTCGAACGCGGTTGCGGCGGCGAGGGCGAGCGAGTCGGGTCCGCCGCTGAGCGCGACGAGCACGAGCCCGCCCTGCCCGCCCCCATGCTGGGCGAGGGAGGCGCGCACCGCCCGCCGAATGTCGGCGATGGCGGGCGTCAGCCGGGGACGCGAGGTCATCCAGTAACGTTATTGCAGCGGGCGCCAGTGCCGGCACTTTCACCGTCCGGTTCCACGAAAGGACCAGCCATGGCCGCCTACGACGCCGTTATCGAGATTCCCAAGGGAAGTCGCAACAAGTACGAAGTCGATCACGTGACCGGTCGGGTGTACCTGGACCGTGTGCTTTTCACGAGCTTCGTCTACCCGACCGACTACGGATTCTTCGAGAACACCCTCGGCCTCGACGGCGACCCCGTCGACGTTCTCGTGCTGCTCGACTATCCGCTGTTCCCAGGCGTCGGCGTCTCGGTTCGTCCGGTCGCCGTCTTCAACATGACCGATGACGGCGGCTCGGATGCGAAGGTCATCGCCGTGCCCGCGAAGGACCCCCGCTGGGCGCACATTCAGGACATCGGTGACATCCCTGAGTTCACCCGCAAGGAGATTGAGCACTTCTTCGAGCACTACAAGGACCTCGAGCCCGGCAAGTGGGTCAAGACCGAGGGTTGGGGCGACGCCGCAGAGGCGGAAGCGATCATCGTCGCGGGAATTGAGAAACTGGCGGCTGAGGGCGCGCACTAGTCGCGTCGGGCATCCGGTCCCCCGCAGCCTCCTCGGCACAGCGCTATCGAGGGGCGTCTAGCGGGGGTTCCGCGCCGCACGCATCCCGCAGGACGCACCTCGGGCTGTGGCCGTCGTCATGGGTCGGCCCGTCCGGCGTCAGCCGTTCGACGCTAGAACGAGATGCCGCGTGCGCCGAGGAACGTCCTCGGGTCGACCGTGCTGCCGCCCTGACGGACCTCGAAGTGGAGGTGGCATCCAGTCGACGATCCCGTCGTGCCGACGAGGGCGATCATCTGGCCGACGCTCACGGACTCGCCCGCCCGAACGAGGAGGCCCCCCTCGAGGATGTGCCCGTAGGCGGTAGACACTCCCCCGCCGTGCGATAGCTGAACGAAGTTGCCGTAACTGTACTGACCGGTCCAGCCCGAGAAGCTCACGGTGCCCGAGGATGCAGCATAGATGGGCTGGCCACAGCCGATGCTGACGTCGGCCCCGGCGTGGAAGGTCCACTGCCCTGTCTTCGGGTGGATGCGGTTGCCGTAGGTGCTGTTCACGTATCCGGACGACGGACGAGCCCACCCGGATCCCGCGACGACTCCGCCCGGCGCCGCACTCGATCCGCCGCCGGATGAGGACCCCCCGCCCCCACCGGTCGGACGGGCAGCGGCGGCGGCAGCTGCGGCCGCTGCCGCTGCCGCCTTGCGCTGCTCTTCCCTGATTCGTGCGGCTTCAGCTTCCCTGGCGCGCACGCCTGCCTGGTAGTCGGCTTCGGTGGCCTCACGGTTCTCGATCAGCACGGCCAGCTGCGCCTGCAGCACAGCCTGGTTCTCCTGCTGCTCTTGCAGGGCGGCGGCAGCGGCTTCCGCGGCAGCGGTCGCGGCCTCGAGGGCGGCGGCCGCGGCGGCGGCGAGCTCCTCGAGGGCTTCTTTCGCGACATTGGCCTGATCGGTCGCGGCTTGCGCCGTGTTCTGGTCCCGAAGGGCTGTCGTGTAGATGCCTGCCGACTGGTCGGTGATCTTGCTCGCCATGCCCAGTTGCGACAGGAGGTCGTCGGCCGAGTCGCCGTCGAAGAAGAGGGACGCCGAGACGTCGCCGCCGGATCGGGAGAGCCGGGCGGCAAGCTGCCCGGCGCGCAGCTTCGATTCGTCTGCCTTCAGCTGCGCCGCGTCCGCCTCTGACTGCAGCTGGCGTGCCTTGAAGTCGGCCTCGTCGAACTCCTGCTGAGCGGCGAGGTATTCGGCGCCGCGCGCGGCGGCAGCGGCCTGGGTCTCCGCGACTCGTGTCTCGAGTTGTGCGAGCAGATCGTTGATACGGGCGACCTGCTGCTGCTTTGCGGACTCGTTGCTGCGCGCGTTCTGCACGTCGTCCCACGTGGGGTAGCTGATCGCGTAGGCGGGCTCGGCCGCCTGGCCGATGATCGATCCGCTCGTCGCGACGGCAACGGCCGCGACGACTGCGAAGAGTCGGCTTCGGTACTTCTTGTTCGCCCTGATTGCGGTGCCCTCTGGCCCCGTCGCCCCCCGGCGGCGTTCACGATATGACATTTTTCCCCGATTGTTCGCGATCCCCGCCGAAGCCGAGACCGCGTCAGTAACACTGCTGACTTGGGCAACAGTAGCAATGTACGGGCGAAATGCCCAGTACCGGCCTCGGTCTGCAGAGGCAGGGCCATGCCCGGGACGTGCTCGGTTTGGCAAAAGCGTCGCACGCCCGTATGCTTGACCCTCGGTTGCTAGGAAGTTCTTTTGCTTCACGGCCCCATCGTTTAGTGGCCTAGGACGGCGCCCTTTCACGGCGTTAACACGGGTTCGAATCCCGTTGGGGTCACAAACACTAGAATTAAATAGCATGGCCCTGTAGCGCAGTTGGTTAGCGCGCCGCCCTGTCACGGCGGAGGTCGCCGGTTCAAGTCCGGTCAGGGTCGCAAAGGCACGGATTCAGTCTCGCCGCTGAGTGATTGTTTACAATCCAATCCGTGCCTTGTTGGCTCTGTAGCTCAGTTGGTAGAGCGTTCGACTGAAAATCGAAAGGTCACCGGATCGACGCCGGTCGGAGCCACCTTTAAATCGCCTGATCAGACCCGCTTTTTGCGGCGGACTCACCCCCTCCCGCGTGACCTCTCGACTGAGGTGCATATAGAGCCGACAGGGGCCCGACAGCTCGCGTTGCCGCATCCTTGCGGGTGTTCGCATACTGCTGAGTGACCGCAAGCGCGGAGTGTCCCAATATCGCCTGCACATCCGGCGCAGAGACCCCTGCGCGAAAGAGCATGACGGCGGCCGTGTGCCGCAGATCGTGCCAATGCAACGCGGCTTCGCCCGGCGGGAACGTCTTGATTCCATCGCGCACGTTCGGCCAGTCGAGCGCGCGACTGAGGTTTTTCGAGTTGAGATAGCCACCGCGAGGGCCGGGAAACAACAGATCGTGCGGGCCCTTCCCCTTAGCTGCCTCGATGACGATCGGCGCGAGCGGGGCCGCCAGCGGTACTGCCCGCCCACGCCGACCCTTTGTCGGGCCGACGACCAATTGGCCAGTGAGCCCGGGCGACGCGGTACGCACCACGTTGATTGTTCGCGTTTCCCAGTCGATGTCGGAGACACGGAGCCCGGCAATCTCCCCCAGTCGGCAGCCGGTGTAGAGCAGGGTCAGCACGAAACGGCGATAGGGCCCGTCGGTCGGTAGCGCTGCCAGAAGCAAATCCACTTCGCTGGGATCCACTGGACAACGCCGCCTTCGGCGACGTGTCACGCGTCATCCCGCATATGCTCCCTGAATCGGCTATCGCTCAAGCTGGATGGTCCTGTCCGCCGCAATGTGGTCGAGTGCTCGTTCCACGAGACCGTGTGCGCACAGCCCGTGTGTGGTTTCCCATCGATCGAGCCACCCGGCGAAGTTCGACGTCGTGAACCGCAGGAGCTTCTGCACATCGGCGAAGATGAGTGCCGGCGAACGACGTACCTGAATGCCATCGGTGCCGAGTCCCGGCATGGGGAATCCGAAAACAACCGGTTCGCAGTGGCTGATGCGGTTTCGTGCCCAGTTGACCCGTTGCGCGAGTTGGGCAACGTCCCTGCGCGGTGCCGAGAGCCCAAGTTTGAGGGCGGGTTCCCACAGGTCCCGGACGTAGTACGCACGCGACCCATCAACCTTCTTGTCTCCCCTCCCTAGCAGGTTTACCCAAGTGCCCAGCATCACCTGAGCGATGATCTTGCCCGACGGAGCGTTGACACCCACGGCGGCCTCGGCGTCCGAGAACGCCTTGTCTGCGGTTTCGTCCAGTAGTTTTCTCTGGTCTTGGAACCATCGCTCGCCGTACTGTGATGCGAGCGCGCGGTGGATGGTCTCCCGCAGAGCGACCTCCGCGAATCTCACGCCAGCATGGAGATTCGCGGCAAGTTCTGCATCGATGAGGTACAGCGCGATCGCATCCCTGTCACCCGCAGTGGCGGCTCGGAATCGTCTTAACCGTTGCTTGGCCAAACTCTGGATCAGCGCCGTCTGCTCGACCGGATGCAGTTGTGGGATCACGTTCGCGAGGATAGTATGAAAACATATTCCCCCGGCGATGGCCGTTGGGTTTCGGAAACCGTCGTAGATCCTCGGATCACGACGGTTTCATCTTTAACTTGCCAACTTCGCCGCATCGGGCTTATATGCCCGTATTTCTGCCACCAGGCTTCGAGCGTGAGCGGCCAGGTGATCGCGTCATCGACCATGTGCACATCGGTCAGGGCGAGCGCAATCTGTCGGAGCGCTTTGCCGACGTGCAGGCGTGGGTTCCATGTCAGTTCGCGGGTCACGTTCAGTTGCAGGTGGAAAATATAGCGTTGAACCTTGGTGTTAACCCGCAAATTTCGCGGACTCCTCACCCCCTCGAAGTCGACCGTTCGACGGGGTATCCCAGTACTTGGACAGCGTCCCGCGGGATCCGCTCGTGGATCCGCGAAAGGCTGGGGCACAACGAGTGACGAGTGCCCGAGAGTGGCTTGAACCTCCGGAGCTGACACGCCAGCGCTGAACAGAGCAACAGCTGCTGTGTGCGCAGGTCCTGCAGTGAAGCGCAGGCTTTCCCGGCGCGAACTTCCACTTGATCGCGGATGTCTGGCCAATCCAGGGCACGGCTCAGGTCGTCCAGTTGATATAGCCCCCGTGTGGACCCGGGGAGAGTAGGTCGTTATCGGCTGCGCACGGCGTCGCAACCCGGGTGATCACGCCGACGAAAAAGGCGGCCGACGTGGCACATCAGGAGCTCGCTACGCTGCGCCCCGACCACGAGGGCTACCTGCGAGCCCGGATTGAACAACGACAAGTCTCCCGCGCCGCGCCGGGTCTATACGCTGGAGACCGACTGACGGAAGGCAGACAGGCGCCATGCGGAGATTGAGCTACGGCATGAACCTGACCTTGGACGGCTACATCGCTGCGCCCGGCGATGACATCGGCTGGAGCGAGCCGAGCGACGAACTGTTCCAGTGGTGGCTCGATCAGGAGCGGGCGATCGGATTGTTGCTGTATGGGCGCAAGCTGTGGGAGGCCATGAGTTCCTACTGGCCGACCGGCGACCAACACCCCGGTGCCACGCAGGCGCAGATCGAGTTCGCGCGGAACTGGCGGGACACACCGAAGGTGGTGTTCTCCTCGGCGGTGGAGAAGGTCGACTGGAACACCCGCCTGGTCACCGGCGACGCGGTCTCCGAGATCACCCGGCTCAAGGCTGAGGACGGCGAGCCGATGAGGGTGGGTGGTGCAACGCTCGCCGGGGCGGCCATGCGTGCAGGACTGATCGACGAGTACACCATCGTGACCCATCCGGTCCTGGTGGGCGGCGGCACGCCGTTCTTCGCCGCGCTGGATAGCTGGGTGAACCTGAACCTGGTGGAGACGCGGACGTTTCCCGGCGGTGTGGTTCTAACCAGGTACGAGACGAGGTGCTGAGCGCCAACTTCAGTCGACGGTCGAAGTCGAGCTTATGCAGGCTTCCACCGACCCGGTACTGCGAAACGAACTGAACCACCTGAGGCTAGTAAGGAGGATTCCTGATCAGCGCGCCGATTATTCGACGAGAACACCCCAGGCTCATCGAGAATCGAAGAGTCACCGGATCGAGGTCGGTCGGAGCCACCACAGCGGCGTTCGTCGCTCCTAGAGCTGATCGGCACCCGTCGCGAACGTGTCGCACACGCCGGGTCCACCGTCATAGCCCGCGCTGAACCAACGCTGCCGCTGCTCGCTCGATCCGTGCGTCCAGGTCTCCGGGTTCACTCCTCCTCCCGCGGACTGCTGGATGCGGTCGTCTCCGACGGCGGATGCCGCACTGAGCGCATCCTGCACCTGCTGACCGGTCACGGGCTCGAGGAACGGCACCCCGCTCTCGTCCTCGGTTTGCGATGCGCCGGCAACCCACGCGCCAGCGAAGCAGTCAGCCTGCACCTCGAGTCGGATTGCGTCGGAACCCGGTCCGGTGTCCGACCTGTCCGTTCCCTCGAAGAGGCCCCCGATCTGCTGAATGTGGTGCCCGAACTCGTGCGCCACGACGTAGAGCTCCGCGAGCGTGCCTTCGCTTGCCCCGAAGCGATCGCGCAGGTCGGCGTAGAACGACGTGTCGATGTAGATCGTCTCGTCGAGCGGGCAGTAGAACGGTCCGGTCGCGCTCGAGGCGTTGCCGCATCCGGTGGTCGTCGTCTGGTCGAAGAGGATCAACGCAGGCTCACGGTATTCGATACCGATTGCCGGAGCCTGAGCGACCCAATAGTCCTCGAGCGAACTGTAGGCACCAACCATGCGGCAGTCCACGTTCGCGTTGGCGTCCTCCCCCACCTGGCATTCGGACAGCTCGGTGTCGCCAGAGGCGTCACCACCGCCGCCAACGCCGACTCCGAGGCCGCCGAGGTCGACCCCGAATAGCTGTGACAGCAGGAAGATCGCGATCACGCCGACTCCGCCGCCTCCCACGGCGAGACCGGTCGTGCGCCCACGACGTCGCACCTTGCTGTTGCCGATGTTCGAGTTGTCGTTGAACGTCATGCACTCACGGTACTGAAGCGGACGACCGCAGCAGGCCTTCGCCGCCCCGTTCTCGGGAACAATTAACAGGCCCCGGTGGTTGTGCATGACTGGCCATACGACATCCGATAAGAATTGAGGAACCAATGGCAACTATCGAATTGACCCACGACGTCTTCGAAAAGACTGTCACGAGCCCGGGAATCACGCTCGTCGACTTCTGGGCTGACTGGTGCGGCCCGTGCAAGCAGTTCTCCCCCATCTACGACGCGGCCAGCGAGCAGCACAGCGACGTCACCTTCGGCAAGGTCGACACCGAGGCCGAGCAGGCACTGGCAGGCGCCGCGGGAATCACCTCGATTCCGACGCTCATGGCCTTCCGCGACGGGGTCCTGGTGTTCTCGCAGCCCGGCGCACTGCCCGCTCCCGCGCTGGAGCAGGTCATCGCGGCGGTCAAGGGCCTCGATATGGACCTGGTGCACGCCGAGATCGCGAAGCAGCAGGCTGGCGACGCCCCGAAGTAGCGCCACCCCCGAGATGAAGACCCCCCGTTCTGGGGGCCGCGACCCGCGCCGCCAGCGTGACAGCATGCAACACACCCCGTTACCCGGCGAGGTGAATCGAACCCTGCTACCCGAGCAAGGAGACGAACATTGTTGTGGATTTTTGCTGGCATTTTCGCCCTGACCGTAGGTACCGCCTACCTGGCGCTGCGTCACAGGTGGCGCCGACAAGGAGGTGGCCTTTCCGAGATCACCGCTGGCGCGATGATCGGCCGCGCCGCGGCTCCGTCGTTCGACATCGAACCGGTCGAGGACGGGCCGATCGTATTCGGCAGGCACCACGTGCAGTTTCTTGCGGACCCCACCGACTCGAACCGGTCGGTGGAGGAGGATCAGCGTCTGCTCGCGGCCCGCCGAATCTCCATCACCGACACCGATGTCCGCAAGCTGGTGAAGCTCGACGGAACGACGAGCAGTCAACGCGAGCGGCTACTGGACGAACGGCTTTCCGGGATCATCCGCGACCCCTCCGCCGAGTCCACCAATGCCGGGCGGAAACCCGCGATCGCCGCGCTGCTCGAGCGCCAATTCGGAATCGACCACAACACGATGCTGTGCGTCGGCGCCAATGCTCGCCACCTCGCCACCCCGGACGGCATCGGCGACGGAGTGATCTCCGGGATCAAGCTCTCCAGCAAGTCGTGGGAGCAGACCGCGCGAGGATGTCGCGATGAGCTGCAGTGGCAGCTTCACGTCACTGCATCCGACCGGCTGCTGTTGGCTGTCGAAGATCGCAACAGCCGCCTGCTCCATCACGGCTGGGTGGTCCGGGACGGGCTCCGCATCGCCCAACTCGTCGAGCACGCCGACGCGTTCATCCGCGAACTCGACGAGCGCCGCGGCGCTCGCGTCCGGGTCGCACCGGTCGACCGTTACGACTGGTCAACCTCAGAATCAGAGCGGATGCTCGCCTCTTACGCGCACGGAACCAGCCTGCTCGTGCTGGCCCAGGAATTCGACGTTCGAGTGAGCGTGGTGGTCCACGAGCTCGCCCGTCGGCTGCTCAACGTACACGGCCCGCTCAACGACTCGACAGCGCGGCGATTCGGCGACCCGTGGACGAAGGCGGACTCCGAGGAGCTGTGCCTCGAATACCACGAGGGCATCGATTTGAAATCGATCGCAGAGCGGATGGGATGGGACCCGCTGACTCTCGCGTTCCAGTTGTTGAACGCGGGGTGGGTTGCCGTGCCCGATGAGTTGCCCGCAACTGTCGAGCCCCTCAGCTCAAGGCGCGTCCACATACTCGAGCGCGTCATCGCGAGTTGAGCCGCGGCACGTGGCGCGCGACTCGTTCGGGGTACGAAGCCGAAGGGCCTAGGCGAGCAGGTCGCGCACCATCGGGATGACCTTCGTTCCGTACAGCTCAATCGCATGCAGGAGCTTTCCGTGCGCGAGCGGACCGGCGCTGTACTTGAGGTCGAACCGACTGATTCCGAGCGTCTTCGCGGTCGCCGCGATCTTTTGCGCCACCGTCTGGGGCGAGCCGACGTAGAGCGAGCCGTGATCGATCTCGTTCTCGAACTCGTCCCGACTCATCGGACCCCAGCCCCGCTCGGCGCCGATCCGGTCCCGCATGATCTTGTAGTCGGGAAAGAGCTCTTCGCGGGCCTGCTCGTCCGTGTCCGCGATGTAGCCGGGCGAGTGCACCCCAATCGGCAGGCTTGGCGTCTCCAGTTGCGCGAGCGCGCGATGGTAGAGGTCGACGTAGGGCGCAAACCGTTTCGGGTCGCCGCCGATGATCGCGAGCATCAGCGGCATGCGGTGCCGTGCGGCCCGCACGACGGACTCGGGGCTTCCGCCGACGCCGATCCAGGTCTTCAACTGTCCGGATTCGGTAGTGGGGTAAACGCGCTGGTCGACGAGTGGTGCGCGAGTGTTGCCCTGCCAGCTGATGGGCTGTTCGGTGAGCAGTTGCGAGAAGAGGTCAAGCTTCTCCTCGAACAGCTCCTGGTACTGGCTCAGCTCGAAGCCGAACAGCGGAAACGACTCAGTGAAGGATCCGCGGCCGAGGATGACCTCGGCTCGGCCGTTCGATACGGCGTCGAGCGTCGCGAATCGCTGGAACACGCGGATCGGGTCATCCGAACTGAGAACGGTGACGGCGGATCCGAGGCGGATCCGCTTCGTCCGACCGGCGATCGCCGAAAGCACCACCTCGGGCGCGGAGACCGCGAAGTCGGCGCGATGATGCTCGCCCAGCCCGAAGAAGTCCACACCGACCTCATCGGCAAGGACGGCCTCATCGCTCACATCGCGGATCACCTGCGCGAAGCTCAACGGCTTCCCATCGGTGCCGTTGGTGACATCCCCGAAGGTGTCCAGTCCGAGTTCCAGTTGCTGAGCCATGCCGCTCTCCCGTGTGAGTAGTTTCAATGCAAACGTATCGTCTTGTGCAACCGCTAGGGGTTCGCGGGCATTCCTCGAGGCGGCTGCTCGCCCGAACGCGGCGAGGACTGTGCGGATCATAGTGGGTAGCGCTGGGATCGCGTTCACTCAGTAGTCCTACCCTGACTGCATACCGGGACCTCCACCGGGTCCTGACCGATCAAGGAGGATCACTGTGGCAGAAAACAGAGCAGTCGCCTACAAGGCAGCCGGGAAGGTCGAAGTCATCGATATCGACTACCCCACGTTCGAACTCAAGGACGGGCCGGGGGTCAATCCCGCGAACGTCGGACGCCAGGTGCGGCACGGCGTCATTCTGAAGACTGTCGCCACGAACATCTGCGGATCGGACCAGCACATGGTGCGCGGGCGGACGACCGCACCACCGAACCTCGTGTTGGGCCACGAGATCACCGGCGAAGTTGTCGAGTGCGGCCCCGACGTCGAGTTCGTGAAGGTGGGCGACATCGTCTCCGTTCCGTTCAACATCGCCTGTGGTCGTTGTCGCAACTGCAAGGAGCGCAAGACCGGAATCTGCCTCAACGTCAACCCGGATCGCCCGGGCAGCGCCTACGGCTACGTCGACATGGGCGGCTGGGTCGGCGGACAAGCGGAATACGTGCTCGTGCCGTACGCCGACTGGAACCTTTTGGTTTTCCCGGACCGCGACCAGGCGCTGGAGAAGATCATGGACCTCACGATGCTGTCCGACATCTTCCCGACCGGCTTCCACGGTGCCGTATCCGCGGGCGTCGGCGTGGGCTCCACCGTGTATGTCGCGGGGGCTGGACCCGTCGGACTCGCCGCCGCTACAGGGGCGATGCTGCTCGGCGCCGCCGCCGTGATCGTCGGCGACCTGAACGCCGACCGGCTCGCGCAGGCCCGAACCTTCGGTTGCGAAACGGTCGATCTCACTCAGGGCGATCTGGTTGGTCAGATCGAGCAGATCCTGGGTGTTCCTGAGGTCGATTGCGGCGTCGACGCGGTGGGTTTCGAGGCTCGGGCACACGGCAAGGACGCGGGCGAAGCGCCAGCGACCGTGCTGAACTCGCTCATGGACGTCACCGCGGCCGGCGGCGCACTGGGTATCCCCGGACTGTACGTCACCGGTGACCCGGGCGGAATCGACGAAGCCGCACAGAAGGGGTCGCTCTCGCTGAGTCTCGGCACCGGGTGGGCGAAGTCCCTGTCGTTCACGACCGGCCAGTGCCCGGTGATGAAGTACAACCGCGGCCTGATGATGGCCATCCTGCACGATCGGGTGTCCATCGCCAAGAACGTGAACGCGAAGTCGATCACGCTGGAGGACGCGCCACGGGGCTACGCCGAGTTCGATGCGGGCGCAGCAACCAAGTACGTGCTCAACCCGAACGGATACCTCGCCGCGTAGCATCCGCAGCACCACCGCACGAGGGCCGTCGACCTCCTGGTCGGCGGCCCTCGGTGGTCCTACGGAACGCCGACTCGCGCGTTGGGATCGGTTCGCAGCTCGAGCAGTGAACCCTCGCGCACCTCGGCCGGCTCGATGCGCACGACGACGGACTTCGACGTGGGGGTGTTGCTGCCCTCCGCCGCGCTGCCGAGCGGAACGAGCACGTTCGCCTCAGGGAAGTACGCCGCGGCGCAACCACGAGCACTCGGGTAGGAAACCACCCGGAACTTGCGCAATACCCGATCCGGTTCATCCTTCCACTCGCTGAAAATGTCGACAGACTGGCCATCGCGCAGGCCCAACTCCTCGATGTCGAGCGGGTTGATGAACACGACGTTCCGGCCCTGCTTGATGCCGCGGTACCTGTCGTTGAGGCTGTAGATCGTCGAGTTGAACTGGTCGTGCGAGCGCAGCGTCTGCAACAGCAGCCTGCCGGGCGGACGCTCGACGTGCTCAAGCTCATTGACCGTGAACGTCGCCTTGCCTGTCGGGGTGTGGAACTTGCGGGAATCGCGCGGGCCGTTGGGCAGCACAAATCCGTCCTTGTGCCGAATCCGCTCGTTGTAATTCTCGCAACCCGGCACCACCCGCGAGATATGATCCCGAATCGTGTCGTAGTCGCGCTCAAAGCCGGCCCAGTCGACGGGCACCGTGTCCCCGAGAACGGCTCGAGCTAGCCGCGAGATGATCGACACCTCCGAGAGCAGGTTGGGCGAGACCGGGTCGATCCGACCGAACGACGAGTGCACCGCTGACACGGTGTCCTCGACCGTCACGAACTGCTCACCGCTGGCCTGCAGGTCGATCTCCGTGCGCCCCATCGTCGGCAGAATAAGAGCCTCATCGCCGATCACGACATGCGACCGGTTGAGCTTTGTCGAGACCTGCACCGTCATCTCGGTACCGCGCATCGCCGCCTCTGCCGCGTTCGTGTCTGAGATCACCGCGACGAGGTTGCCGCCGACGGCGAACCACACCTTGATATCGCCGCGCTGCATCGCCTCGATACCCTGGATACTGTCGACGCCATGCTCACGCGGGAGCGCGAAGCCGAACTCCTTCTCGAGCGCGTCCATGAACGGCTCCGGCATCTTCTCCCAGATGCCCATCGTGCGGTCGCCCTGCACGTTGCTGTGTCCGCGGATCGGGGACGCTCCGGCACCGGGTTTTCCGATGTTGCCGCGCAGCAGCAGCAGATTGATGATCTCCTTGATCGCCGCCACGGCCTTCTTCTGCTGCGTGAGACCCATCGCCCAGGTGATGATGACCCGTTCGGAACGGATGTACCGGTAGGCGAGCTCATCGATTTCCGCCGTGGTCAGCCCCGTCGCATCCGCCACCGCCTGATCGTCGAGGTCGGCCAGGTGGGCGCGAAGCTCCTCGAGCCCGACGCAGTGCTCCTCGAGGAAAGCGTGATCGAGGATGGTGCCGGGGGCCGCCGCCTCGGCATCGAGCACCCGCTTGGAGATCGCCTGCATCAGGGCCATGTCGCCGCCGAGCCGGATCTGCAGGAACTGGTCGGCGAGGGCCGTGCCCTTGCCGATGATTCCGCGCACCTTCTGCGGGTTCTTGTACCGCATCAACCCCGCCTCCGGCAGGGGATTCACCGCGACAATCTTCGCGCCTTTGGCCTTCGCGTCTTCGAGGGCGCTGAGCATGCGCGGATGATTCGTGCCAGGGTTTTGGCCCATGATGATGATCAGGTCCGCCTTCTCGAAGTCCGAGTAGAGGATCGTGGCCTTTCCCACTCCCAGCATTTCGCCCATCGCCGCGCCGGTCGACTCGTGACACATGTTCGAGCAGTCGGGCAGATTGTTTGTGCCGAACGCGCGCACGAACAACTGGTAGATGAACGCGGCCTCGTTCGAGGTGCGGCCGCTCGTATAGAACGCGGCCTCGTTCGGCGAGTCGAGCCCGTTGAGCTTCTTCGCGATGATCTCGAACGCGCGATCCCAGCTCACCGGTTCGTAGTGATCCTTGCCTGCGGGCTTGTAGACCGGTTCGATGAGCCGGCCCTGCATGCCGAGCCAGTACTCCGACTTGTCGAGCAGGTCGGTCACCGAGTGCTCCGCCCAGAAGCTCGTCGGAACCGTCAGCGGCGTCGCCTCCCAGGTGACCGCTTTGGCGCCGTTCTCGCAGAACTCGGCGATCTTGCGATGGTCGGGGTCCGGCCACGCGCAGCTCATGCAGTCGAATCCGTCCTTCTGGTTGAGGGCGGTGAACAGCTTGAGGCTGCGCGGAATGCCCATGGTCGCGAGCGCCGGCGCCATCGAATGCACCACTCCGGGCACTCCTGCGACCCACTCCTTCGGCTTGCTGACCTCGAACTCGTCGTCGGAGGATCCGGACATCGCGGGTTTCATGGTGTTCACGCCACGACCGCCTTTCCTTGTTGTGCTTCGTGAGCGTGCTCGGCGACTCTTTCCGGGCCGGAGTAGATCACCATGGAATTGCCGCGCAGGAACCCGACGAGTGTCATGCCGATCTCGGATGCGAGCTCCGCCGCGAGCGAGGACGGCGCCGACACCGCGGCAAGGAACGGGATGCCCGCCATCGACGCCTTCTGGGTCAGTTCGAAGCTCGCGCGGCCAGACACCATGAGCACAACTCCGCGCAGGGGCAGTCGCCCCTCCTTGACCGCCCAGCCGACGACCTTGTCGACGGCGTTGTGCCGGCCGACGTCCTCGCGGAGCACGAGAAGTTCGCCTGTCGCACCATCGAACAGCGCCGCGGCGTGCAAACCACCGGTCTTCTCGAACACCGCCTGCTCGGCGCGCAATAGTTCGGGAAATGTGACGAGGAGTTCCGAGCTGACTTCGAGCGGGTCATCCGCCACCTGATAGGCCGATTGCGTGCGCACGGCGTCGATGCTCGCCTTGCCGCATAACCCGCAGGAACTCGTCGTGAAGAAGTTGCGCTCGAGGCTCGGGTCTGGCGGCGCGACCCCCGGCGAGAGCGTGACGTCGAGCACGTTGTAGGTGTTCAGGCCCTCGGATGTCGCGCCCGCGCAGTACCGCGCCGCGCCGAAGTCATCGCCGCTCGATATCACGCCCTCTGAGACGAGGAAACCGGCGGCGAGGTCAAAATCGTGGCCAGGCGTGCGCATCGTAATCGCGAGGGAACGCCCGCCGACGCGAATCTCCAGTGGTTCTTCGACCGCGAGCACGTCCTCGCGCGCAATCGACGCCTCCCCCACCGTCAAACGGGTGATTCTTCTTCGAACCGTGATCCTGCCCACCGTCACCTGCCTCTCGCTCCAGTCTCGTCGCGGGTAGAAGTATCCGCAAGCGAAGCAGCTCACCCTGATAATAGGGTTGACCCGTGCTGCTCGATGCGATCGTTCTCGCGGGCGGAAGGTCGTCCCGTCTCTCGGGCACCCCGAAAGCCGCGCTGCTCTACCGCGGGGAGACTCTGCTGGCTCGCACCGTCGCGGCCGCGGCGAACGCCCAGCGGGTCGTCGTCGTGGCCGATGTCGCCGCTCTCGGTCTCACCGACGACCTGCCCGATCATGTGCTCGTCACACGGGAGCAACCGCCCTTCGCCGGGCCCGCCGCGGCCATCGGCGCCGGGATGGCCATGCTCGAGGAGAGCGACTTCGTCCTCGTGCTCGCGTGTGACATGCCGGAGGTCGGCGGAGCCGTGCGGCGCCTGCTCGCCGCGCTCAGACCGGAAATCGACGGGGTCGTCGCGATCGATGAGCGGCAGCATCCGCAGCCCCTCGTCGCCGTTTACCGTACAGGTCTCCTGCGGGCTGAGCTCACAAAGCGCTCCGGCGCACTTCCCGGACTGTCGGTTCGCGCGCTCACTTCGGGAGTACGGCTCGAGCCGGTGATCGTGCCGAGCGGGTCCACCGACGACGTGGACACCTGGACGGATGCCGCCCGCTACGGAATCACCCACCCACCCGCAACAGTTTCGAAGGGAACAGCATGACCACCGACGAAATCCCCCACGAGAGCAAGGACGAGCTACTCGCCGACTGGGCGGCCCGTCTCGCCGACGAGCTCGGGCTGCAGGGCCTCGAAGTGAACGTCGACGCGATTCTCGCACTCGCGGGCGTCGCGGCGCATTCCGTGCTCCGTCCCGCGGCTCCGCTCACAACATTCCTGGTCGGCTACGCCGCTGGAAGCGCGGTCGCCGAGGGGCGGCTTCTGCCTGAGCCGGCGATAGAGGCCGCATCGGCGGCGGCGCTCCTGCTCGCGCGCGCCGAGGCGGAACGTGTCGCATCGAGGGACGAGTCCGGTTCGACGGGTACGGCGAGCTAGCCGGTGTTGACGCACTGGTCAGAGGCGCGGCGGACGGCGTTCACCGCGGCATCCGCTCTCCCGCCGGAGATCGTGCCTCTCGACCGCGCGGTCGGCAGGCTGCTCACGGCGAGTGTTACCGCGCTCAGTGACGTCTCGCACTATGCGTCGTCCGCGATGGACGGTTGGGCCGTAGCCGGCGATGCGCCATGGCAGCTCGTCGATTCGGCGAACCTCGAACCCGGGCAGGCGACGCTCGTGGTCACGGGCGGGGTGATCCCCGGCGGCGCGGGCGGGGTGCTTCGCAGCGAGAACGGCCTCGTGGAGGGGTGGATGCTCGCACCGAACGATCGTGCACGCGCGGACGAGCCGCGCGCCGGCGAGCACATTCGCCCGGCCGGCGAGGAGGCGGTCGCCGGGGAGGTGGTCGTGACGGCGGGCACGGTGCTCAATCCCGCCCACGTGGCGGTCGCCGCCGGTTGCGGCAACGACGAGATGACGGTCGCACGGTTGCCACGGGTGGGCCTCGTCCTGACCGGGAACGAGGTGATCGAGGCGGGAATCCCTGCGCCCGGGCAGGTGCGGGACAGCTTCGGGGTGCAGTTTCCCGCGTTGATGGCGATGCTCGGCGGGTGCGTCATCCGCTCCTCTCGGGTGCCGGACGACCTCGAATCCCTGGTTGCCGCGCTCGGCCCGAAGGCTTCTGCGGTCGACGTGATCATCACGACGGGCGGGACGGGTCACTCCTCCGTCGACCACCTGCACGCGGCGCTCGAACAGCTCGGCGCGCGCCTGCTCGTCGACGGTGTGGCGATGCGTCCAGGCGGGCCGACGCTGCTCGCGCAGTTGCCGGACGGGCCGTTTCTCATCGGTTTGCCGGGCAATCCGCTCGCCGCGATGATGGGGGTGCTGACGCTTGTCCAACCCCTCCTTGCCGCGTTGCAGGGGGCGCCCGAGCCGAACCTCGGGTCGGTAGTGCTCGCGCACGATGTTCCCGGCGCACGGGGCGGCACGAGGCTGGTTCCGTTCACCCTCGATCGCGGGCTGGCAGTTGCCACCAGATGGCAGGGGGCCGGGATGATGCGCGGACTCGCCGACGCGGCAGGGGTGCTGATCTGCCCGGCCGAGGGAGCGAGCGCCCGCGACACCCTCGAGACGATCGAGTTGCCGTGGATGCCGGTAGCCCGGTCGCAGAGCGCGGGAGCCGCTCTGCGACCCTGACGGAACGACTGCTAGCGGTGCGACAGCCGTTTCGCGGACCAGCTGCCGAGCGACTGAATCGCCTGCACGATCACGACGAGCAGAACGATCGTCGTGATCATGTAGGCGTCGTCGAAGCGCTGGTACCCGAAGCGGAAGGCGATGTCGCCGATGCCACCCGCGCCGATGATGCCTGCCATCGCCGAATAGTTGATGAGTGAGATCACCGAGGTTGAGAGTCCGAGCACGATTGCCGGAAGCGCTTCGGGCACGAGGACCTTGCGGATGATGGTGGCGCGAGTTGCGCCGAGCGACTTCGCCGCCTCGATGAGGCCGCTGTCGACTTCGCGCAGCGCTATCTCGACAAGCCGGGCGAAGAAGGGGATGGCGGCCACCGACAGTGGCACGACCGCCGCGACCACGCCGATCGAGGTGCCCGCGATCAGGCGCGTGAGCGGGATGAGCGCGACCATGAGAATGATGAACGGCAGCGAGCGCCCCACGTTCACGATGAATCCGAGCGTGGAGTGCAGAGCGGCCCCCAACCGCTTAGACCCGTACGGGGTTTCGAACACTCCACCCCTGTCGGTGGCTACGAGCAGAATTCCCACGGGCAGCCCGAACAGGATGGTGAAGACGAGGGACAGTCCCACCATCTGGAAGGTTTGAATAATCGCCAGCCCGAGAACCGGCACCATGGTGTTCCAGTCGAAGATCATTGGGCGACCACTTCAGCCGGGGTGAGGACTTCTAAGAACAACCCGCTCTCGCGTAGCCGTGCGACCGGGGCGGCGTTGGCTTCGATGTTCCCGGGAAGCTCAAGCCGCAGACGACCCACCCTGCGGTCACCGATCGTCTCAACGGCTGCGCCGAGGATACTGATGTCGAGCTTGTAGTCGCGGGACAGCATGGAGACGACCGGGCGCTCGACCACATCCCCGGCGAACATGATCTCGATTGTCGTATTTCCGGGCGATCCGGTTCCCTCACCCAGCGGAAAGAGCGCGTGCGCGACTCTCGAACCGGGCGTGTTGAGCAAATCGATAACGGAACCGGATTCGACTATTCGGCCCTCGTCGATGAGTCCCACCGAGTCGCAGATCCTCTTGACCACTTCCATTTCGTGCGTGATCAGGAGAATCGTGAGACCGAGCTTACGGTTGAGATCTTTGAGCAACTGCAGGATCGAATCGGTGGTCTGCGGGTCGAGCGCGCTCGTCGCCTCGTCGGAGAGCAGAACCTTCGGGTTGCCGGCGAGGGCACGCGCAATTCCCACGCGTTGCTTCTGCCCGCCCGACAGCTGGGACGGATACGCGGATGAGCGGTCCGCGAGGCCGACGAGGTCCAGAATCTCCTCGGCACGCGCAGCGCGGGCGGCACGCGACATCCCCATGATCTCGAGGCCGAACTCGACGTTCTGCTTGACGGTTCGCGACGACAGCAGATTGAAATGCTGGAAGATCATGCCGATACCCTGGCGTGCGTGGCGCAGTTCGGCGTCCGAGAGCTTGGTGAGGTCTTGACCGTCGATGGTGATGGTGCCGCTGGTCGGCCGCTCCAGCAGGTTGACGCACCGGATGAGAGTCGACTTACCCGCGCCGCTCGCACCCACCACGCCGAAGATCTCGCCCTCTTTCACATGCAGGTCGACACCATTCACGGCGTGGACGGTTTGCGCCCTGGCGTTCTGCGCCGGATAGCTCTTGTAGAGGTCGGTGATGGTGATCATGCAGCGTTCCCCGGTCGCGCTCTCTTTTACTCCGCGGATCCGCCAGCCGGAATGACCAACCCGTTGAACTCGGTGTCGATGAACTTCTGCGTTTCGGCCGAGGTGAGCAGCTCGTAGAGCTTCTTAATTCCTGGGTTCGTCTCGTTGCCGTCCTTGACCGCGAGCAGGTTCGTGTACGGCGTGCCGTCGATGTCTTCCTGGAAGATCTGGTCCTTCCCGGTGAGACCGGCTGGAAGCGCGTAGACGAGGTTCACGATGCCAGCGTCGACGTCCTCCAACGCGCGGGGCAGCGTCGCGGCATCGAGTTCCTGGAACTGCAGCTTCTTCGGGTTCTCGTCGATGTCGGCGACTCCCGCTGCGCCGTCCTTCAGTGTGATCAACTCGGCCTTCTCGAGGAGCTCGAGGGAGCGCAACTGGTTGGTCGGATCGGCCGGGATACTGATGGTTGAGCCGTTCGGGATCTCGTCGACCGAATCGAGCGTCTTCGAGTAAAGCGCGAGCGCCGGGAAGTACACCTCGCCGACGGCGACGAGGTGTGACCCGTGCTCGGTGTTGAAGTTGTCGAGGAACGGACGGTGCTGGTACAGATTCGCGTCGAGCGACCCGTCTTCGAGTGACGCGTTCGGGGTGACGTACTCAGAGAACTCGGTGATCTCGATCTCGAGGTTGGCCTCGTCAGCCTGAGTGTCGATGACGTACTGAAGGATCTCGGTGGCCGGAAACATCGAGCCGACGTTGAGTGCGACGACTCCGTCGGCTGCGGTGTCGGGCTCAGCCGATACAGCAGTGCTGCAGCCGGTTGCGGCGAGTGCGATCGTCGTAGCGACCGCCGCTGCGGCGAGTAGGCGTTTCGTAGACACGATGTGCTCCTTGATGTGAATGTGGCCCTGTCGGCGGAGCTCTCAATTCCCTGCCGTGAAAATCGACAGTAGGTGTCGCGAGGCCTGCGGCCAAAGCATGTTGCGCCAAGCTACGGCGTGTGACGTTGAGCGTGCGCCACAACGTGACAATGGACGCATGCCTCGTGAACTGTTCGCCAACCCCCTGACGGATGGATCGCACTCGCGGTGGCTCGACGTCGCTGAAACCGCAGCTTCCGTGTTGCGGCAAGACATCGTCAGCCGCGATGCGTCCGGGGAGACACCGCACTACGCCCTCGAGGTCCTTCGGGAGCACAATCTACTGAGCCTGGTCGTGCCGCTCGAACTCGGTGGATCCGGCGAACCGTGGAGTACCGCCGCCGAAATCACCAGGATCATCGCCAGGGCAGACGCCGGCATCGCCCATGCGCTCGGCTACCACTACACATGGGTGTGGTTCGTGAGCGCATACGGCACCGAATCGGGCCGTGCTGTTCTGCGCCGCACGGCCTCGGAGAGCCTGTTCTGGGCGAGCATCGGCAGTGCGTTCGGAGGGTCGGGGTCCATCCGCGCGCACGGCGGCGGGCACATCGTCAACGCCGCGAGGGGCTTCGCGACGGGCGCCCCGCTCGCCGACGTCCTGTTCACTCAGACCGTGTCGACGGACGACGGTCGCCTGTACCTGTCCGCCATCGACACCGCGAGCGATGGGGTGAGCGTCGCCGATGACTGGGACGTGCTCGGCCAGCGACTCTCGGCCAGCACGGGAATCTCGCTCATCGACGTGGAGATCGGGCCTGCCAACGTCATCACGATCCTTCCGGCGCCGGGCGACGCGCCGACCCCTCTGCAGTCGCTCATGATTCCGACCTTCCAGTTGCTCTTCGCGTACCTCAACCTGGGCATCACCGAGGGGGCGTTGCTCGAGGCGAGGGATTACGTGCTTGAGCGCGGACGTCCGTGGGTGCACTCATCAGTGGATCGGTCAAGCGACGATCCGTTCGTGGTCAACCTGTTCGGTCAGAAAGCGGCGAGGGTTCTCGGCGTCTCCGCTCAGATCGGTGCGGCGCAGACGGTGCTGAGTGCGCTGCTCTCGGGCGAGATACCGATTACTCCGCAGACGCGAGGCCAGACCGCTGAGCTGATAGCAGCAGCGAAGGTCGTGTCGCACGAGGTGGGCCTTGATGTGACGACCGCGATCTTTGACGCGACCGGCGCGAGGTCCGCGGCCTCGCAGTTCGGTCTCGATCGATTCTGGCGGAACATCCGCACCATCACCCTGCACGATCCGGTCGCGTACAAGTACAACGAGCTCGGCGCCTACGTGCTGAACGGCGATCTGCCCGAGCCGTCCGTCTACCGCTGAACGACCTCACCTCTCCAGACACCGGAAATCACTCATGAAGCCCCTTCACTTCGCCGCATTCGTAATGAACACGAACTCCCACATCCAGCACGGTTTATGGCGGCATCCGGATGCTCGTCAGGCCGACTTCAATGACGTTCGGCTGTGGGTCGACCTCGCGAAAACCCTTGAGAAGGGCAACTTCGACGCGATGTTCTTCGCCGACGTGGTGGGGCTTTATGGTCCGGTCGCTGGCTCCTACGAGGTGAACGCGCGCGAGGGCCTTCAACTTCCCAGCAACGACCCCTCGGTGCTGCTGTCTGCGCTCGCCGTCAATACCGAGCACCTGGGCCTGGCGTTCACGAGCTCCATCCTGCAGGAACACCCCTTCAACTTCGCGCGGAAGGTGTCGACCCTCGACCACATCTCCAATGGCCGGATCGGCTGGAACGTGGTGACGAGCACGCTCGAGAACGCGGCCCGCAACTTCGGTTTCGACCGGCTCGTCGCCCACGACGAACGCTACGCCTGGGCCCAGGAATACATGGACGTCGTCTACAAGCTCTGGGAGGGCTCCTGGGATGAGGGCGCCCTCCTCAAAGACAAGGCCAGCGGTGTCTATGCAGACCACACCAAGATCCACAAGATCAACCACAAGGGCGAGCGCTACTCTGTCGAGGGACCGCACCTGACCTCTCCGTCACCCCAGAGAACCCCCGTCATCTTCCAGGCGGGGTCGTCGCCGACCGGGCGAGCGTTCGCCGCCCGGAACGCTGAAGCCCAGTTCATTCTCGCGCCCAATGTCGATGCTGCGAAGGGCCTCATCACGGATACCAGGGCGATTGTGGAGCAACACGGCCGCCGAGGCGAAGACCTGCAATTTTTCCAGGGCCTGACATTCGTGATCGGTAGCACTGAGGAGGAGGCGAAGCGCGTCGAGAACGAAATCGACGAGTACATCTCCACCGACGGATTCTTGGCGCACATGAATCTGGGCCTCGATCAGGCCACGGGGACACCGCTCGACCCCGACCTGCCGCTTCGTGAAATTAAGCACGAGGGCAACCAGTCGCATGTTGAGTGGCTGCGCCAGGCAAGCCCCGACCGTGAGCCGACCGTGCGCGATCTCGCCAAGCTCACCGCGAAAGTGCGGGGGCGTGTGGTTGGCACTCCCGAGCAGATAGCCGACAATCTCGCCGAATGGCAGCGTGCCGGGGTCGACGGTATCAACGTCATCAACTGGACGATCCCGCAATCGTACGAGCTGTTCATCGACGAGGTGCTTCCGGTGCTGCGTGAACGGGGGCTGGCGAAATCGGAAGCGACTCCCGGTACTTTGCGACAGAAGCTCGGCGGGTCGGATCTGCTCCCGTCATCCCACTATGCCGCGCAATATCGAGGCGCGTTCTCGTCGTGACCAGATTCCGAAGCATCTTCGACGAAGTCAGGGCCGAGGCGGTGCAGCGCGAACTTCAGCGTGATCTGCCGTTCGCTGCGGTGCAGCGCCTCGCAGGGCTCGGGTTCGGTGCCCTTCGCGTGCCACGCGAGTTCGGCGGCGAAGGGCTGTCCTTGCCCGAGTTCTTCGACCTCCTCGTGGACCTTGCTGCGGCCGATTCGAACGTCGCCCACCTGCTGCGGGGGCACTTCGCGTTCGTCGAGATCCTGCTGTTGCGTGCACCGTCGGCTTTTCGTGATCGTTGGTTGCGGTCAATCGCCGACGGGGCGATCATCGGCAATGCCGCGAGCGAGCAGACCGGCAACTCGCTCGCCGACATGACGACGACCGTGCAGGAGGTCGACGGACGCTGGGTGTTGAACGGCAAGAAGTTCTATTCGACTGGCACGCTTTACAGCTCACACGTCTACGTCGCGGCAGGCCGTGAGACGAACGAGGGCCCGGAACGGGTGACCCTTGTCATTCGAACGGATGCGCCAGGAGTCACGCTGCTCGACGACTGGAACGGTATGGGGCAGCGCCTCACCGCGAGCGGGACAACCGTGTTCGACAACGTCGAGGTTGATCCCGAAAGCATCTCCCCCTATTCGGCGGGCGGTCCGAGCCATCTCGGAGGCTTCTTCCAGCTCGTGCTCGTGGCGGTCGCGGCCGGAATCGGACTCGCGGTTCTCAACGACACCGTGGATTTCGTGCGCCCACGCACCCGTACCTTCATCAATGCCAATGCCGACGTCCCGCGGGACGACCCGCAGGTGAAGCACGTGATTGGCCAATTGTCGGCAGCGGCCTTCACCGATCGCGCGGTCGTTCTCGCCGCGGCAGAGCTGATGCAACGGGCTGCAGAATCACCGGAACGTGACACAAGCGCTCTACACGAGCTCGTGGACGCCGCCGAGATCGCGGCCTATCGGGCGCAGGTGCAGGTGCTCGACGACGTGCTCCGAGCCTCGACCCTCATGTTTGAGGTGGGCGGGGCGTCGGCGACTTTTCGCGACACCGCTCTCGACCGGCACTGGCGGAACGCCCGCACGGTAGCGTCGCACAACCCCGTCATCTACAAGTTCAAGCAGATCGGCGACTACGAACTGAACGGGGTGGGCCCGAACGACATGTGGCGAGCGCTCTGGTCGGTTGGGCCGGCAACGCCGAGCGGCAAACCCGCCGCCTGATCACTCGCCGGACGGCTCCGCGCTTCCGACGTCCGCCGCCGTTCCGCGACGCTGGCGCAGAACCACCGCAGCGATCGCCGGCACCACAAGCGCTCCCGCCACGACGCGCATCCAAGGCTTGGTCAACGCATATCCGAGCAGTCGGTCGATCGAGATCGGTCCGGGGCCCACGATGATGAACACGGATGATGCGAGCGCGAGTGTCGCCGGAAACTCGAATCCGCCCTCTGCGTTGAAGAAGCCCTGCTTCACGTGCTGCGAGGCAGCGACACCCATGGTCGCGGCGGCGGCTGCGGCGCCGAGCGGTGTCGCGAGACCGAGCGCGAGTGAGGCCCCACCGCCCGCCTCACCGAGGCCGGCGGCGATCGCGGACTCCTTGCCCGGACGGATCCCGACCGACTCGAAGAATTTGCCGGTGCCCTCGATGCCGCCCCCGCCGAAGGCGCCGAAGAGTTTCTGCGATCCGTGAGCGATCAGAACCGCGCCGATCCCCACGCGAAGAAGTGTTCGCGCGATCGCTGCTGACGTTGACACCGCCATGAGTTCGTCCCTTCCTTCGTTCCCTCAATGCTTGCCGACGCCGACGATTTCGACAACCCGGTACGCGGCCGGATAGCCGATGCCAGTCGATGCTCAGCCAATCGCGGTCGCCACGACTCGCGCCATCCGTTTCCGCACCAGATGGTCGCCGCCGTCGACCCGGTGCACGTTCACGTGCCGCATCTGCTCGACGATGCGCAGTCCGCCGGGCATCAGGAAAGGGTCGAGGGTGCCGTAGACGATCTGGACGGGCGACGTCACCGACGCGATGTCGCTCACAGTCGTCTGTGATTCGATTGCCTTCTCGAGCGAGAGAACGAATGCTTTCCAGTTGCGCTCGCTAACCTCGAGCACGTGCTTGATCGGGGACATCCTCGCGAGGATCGCGGCGTTGCGCATGGTGAACTCCTTGTTCGTGCGCAAGTACTCGTACGCCTTGAGATAGAGCCCCATGGCCGCCCGCTCGACCGGGTCGCCGAAGGCATTCGGGGTCAGGTAGATCGGTGGGCTCACCAGCACGAGCTTCGCGACACGCTTGCGGTTGGTCGCTGCGAAGCGGCTCGTCACGAGGCTGCCCATCGAGTGACCGACAAGCACGAACGGCTCGCGCAGCTCGAGGGAATCGATCGTCTCCTCGAGCGCGGACACGTGCTCTTCGATCGTGAATTTCGCCACCTCGGGAGCCACTGATTCCCCGAAACCGAGGAGGTCGATCGCGATCACGCGGTGCCGATCGACGAGGAGCGGAACGAGGTTCTCGAAGGTGACCGAGGAGGAGGCGATGCCGTGCACGAGCACGACGACCGGCCCCGTGCCCTCGTCGATCGCGACGTGCAGGGGCGGCTCGCGCCTGGTGCGCACCCGATCGAGCCAGCTCATGCACCCATCATCCCGGTCATGGGTGACAGAAGGTTGACAGCCGCCGAACTCGGGGTGGCCGGAACGGGTGCGGCGGAGTACCGTTGGGCGCACGAAGCGGTGACCGCACCGCCCCGGGAGTGCGCCGATGCCGTTGAGAGCCGACTACGGGCAGGCGATCGCCGCCACGACTGCTCGGCTGCAGCAGGTGATCGCACAAGCGAGCCCGTCCACCACGGTGACCGCGAGGATACCCCAGCTCGCCCGGGTGGGGGTCAGCGGCACATCGGTGAATCTCTTCCTCTACCGGGATGGGTGGTTACGGTATCGGAGCGGCACCGAGCCCGGTGAGCCGCGCCTGATCGGTGCGGAGTTGAGTTACCTGCTGAGCACCTATCCCGCGGGGGAGAATGCGGCCGCGACCAATGGGGTCGACACGAGCTTGCGTGCGTACGGTAACGCGAGGGCCGTGGTCGAGAACAACCCTGTCGTCGCGGTCGCGCTGCCGTCCCGCGCGAGCCTCCAGGTTCAGCTCACCTCGGCCGCGCTCACCCTGGAAGACCTCACCTCGCTCTGGGTGGCGTCCGCCGCTCCCCTCCGCTTGTCGTTCGGCATCACCGCGACGATCACGATGCCGGGCGAGCGGTCGAGCGGTTTCCTCGACGAGCTCGTCGCACGCGCCGAGCCCGGTCTCGTCGTCGCGTTCGGAGGACCGGATGGCGCGGCGAAAGCGTCGGCGGCGGCCGTTCTCGCCGAGCGGCTGAGTCAACCGCTCGTACAGGTCCGGCTACACGAGGTGGTCGGTGAGCGCATCGATGAGACCGAGGAGAAGCTGCGGAACCTGTTCTCGCGGGCGGAGGGCCGGGAGGCCGTTCTGGTTCTCGACGAGGCCGATGCGCTCTTCGGGCGGCGGGGCGAGGTACGCGACGGCCACGAGCGCTATACGGGAGTCGACCCCGCGGCGATACTGGACCTTCTCGGGCACGCTCCCGGGGTGGTTCTCGTCAACGTGAGGGGGCGGCTCGGCGGAGCGCTCGCCGACGGAGCGGCGATGGAGATCAGGTTTCCGCCGGAGTAGGCCGGGCCGAAGGGCGGCCGCTGCTGTCGTGCGTTCGGCGCTTCGCGGCGCGCCATGCGGCGGGCGGCGTACGGCATGCCAGGGGCCGGGCGCTGCACCCTGCGCCGTTCGCTTCGGCACAGGTCAGGAGGCGAGCGCCGAGGCCATCGCGGGCTCGTCGGGGCACCCCGCCAGCACACGCGACATGGCCTCCCGCTCGGCTGCGGTCACCCACAGGCCGTAGCTCGCCTTCACGGACACCTGACGTGCTACATACGCACAACGGAATGTTTTCACGGGCGGCAGCCAGGTTGCCGCATCGCCCGCACCTTTCTGCGAGTTCGAACGCCCGTCGACGGCCAATAGATTGAGTGGGTCGTTGGCGAGCTTCACGCGCTGCTCGAAGCTCAACTGTTGCGCCCCGGTCTGCCAGGCGTTGGACAGCGCCACGACGTGGTCGATCTGCACGAGACTCGAGGTGTCCTGTCCCCGGACGAAGTCGACCTCGACGCCGACATACGGCTCGTCGAGCACCCCGCCGAGCACCTTGCACGGTCCCGACAGCTCGAGTTCGGTCAAATCCCGGGCCAGGATGTCGTTGCGCGTGTCGCATCCGTTTAGATCCACATCCAGCCAGGGCGTCCCGAATTGGCCCTCCCGCTCGTAGCCTGTCTGCGGCGCCTTGCCCTTCACCTCGAGGGACTCGAGCGCCGCGAGCGCTGTGCCAGGCTCGGGATCGGCTTGCGCGCTGGCCGCACCCGCTTCCGGGTCGCCCAACAGGGTCGGAACGGCGCCCGCGGAGACGGCAATGAGCAGAAGAAGAGACGCGGCCCACAGCGGCCAGCCCTTTTTCTTCGGCACACGTCGGGCGGATCTGGTCACGGAACTCCTCGGGTTGAACGCCTTGCCGAACGGAGGGCCTCCTCAACGGTAAACGCCTCCGCGCGTCTCGGCCGTCCCCCACACCGCGCGTGCCGCTCCCGTCTTACGCTTGGCGGGTGGTGAACAATCTCGAGAGCACGGCGCGCGAGGGCCGGACCGGAGTCGCGCGCCGGTTCATCGGCGGCATGGGGTACCTCGGGCGCGGCCTGCGGATGTGGATCACCTCGCCGCGGCTCATGCTCCTCGGCGCGGTCCCGGCGCTGATCGTCGGCGCCGTGTACACCACCGGAATCGTCGTCTTCGCCGTCAACCTGGACGCCGTCGCCGCCTGGATCACGCCGTTCGCCGGCGCCTGGACCGAGCCTGCCCGGGTGGCGGTGCGATTCGCTGCCGGGGCGGCGCTCGTCGGGGCGGTCCTGCTGCTCGCGGTCTTCACGTTCGTGGCCGTCACGCTGTTCGTCGGCGACCCGTTTTACGAGCGGATCTGGCGTGCCGTCGAGGCGAACCTGGGCGACCAGCCTTCCGAGATGGACGAGCCCTTCTGGCGTTCGCTGTTGAGGGGGCTCGGCGGCGCGATCCGCCTCCTCGCCCTCACCCTGCTCGTCGGGTTGACGCTCTTCGCGAGCGGCTTCATTCCGATAGTCGGGCAGACGGTCGTACCGGTGCTCGGCGTGGTGCTCGGAGGCTGGATCCTCACCCTCGAGCTGACCGGCTACGCTTTCGACGCGCGACGCCTCAGCCTGCGACAGCGGCGACGGATGCTCGGCACCCGCCGCGCGAGCACGCTCGGTTTCGGCATGCTCAGCTATCTGCTGTTTCTCGTGCCGTTCGGCGCCGTCCTCATCATGCCGGCCGCGGTGGCGGGCGCCACGATGCTCAGCCGGGAGGCGCTCGCAGCCTCGCCGACACGGCCGGTCGGGTGACACAGCTCAATCTGCCTGGTCCGGGCTCGACGCAGTGAGGGTGAGGAACGCGCTCAACTCCGCCACGCCGGCGACCGACGTGGGCAGGTAGTCGACCAGGGTCGGAGAGTAGAGCAGAAACGCCGCCCACTGCGCCCGTGAGATCGCGACATTGAGCCGGTTCTTGAGCAGAAGGAAGGACATGCCACGGGGCACCTCGGCGGGGCTCGAGGCGGCAAGCGTGACGATCGCGACGACGGCCTCCTGCCCCTGGAATTTGTCGACGGTGCCGACCCGCACGCGACCGAGACCGACAGCCACGAGGGCATCGTGCACGATGCCGACCTGCGCGTTGTACGGGGTGACGACGATCACGTCCCGCTCGGTGATCGGCGATGAGACCCGCCCGTCGGAGGGATTGGTCCACAGCTGTGCGAGCGTCGAACGCACGATCTCGACGACTCGGTCGGCCTCCTCCACGGACGACGTCGAGTTGTCGGTGTGCTCTACCGCCACCGCATGCAGCCCCGGCGCAATGCGGTGTCCTGCTGCCGCGGGTCGCAGTTCCCGCGCCGCGGCATCCGGATGGGACCGCAGCTTGTTCTCGTAGGACAGCGCGGAGACCGGCGCCGTGACGGCGGCGTGCATGCGCCTGCTCTCGGCGAGGAAATAGCCGAGCTCCGGCGGCAGCACATCGTGCCCGTCGCTGATCCAGCCGAGCGCCGACTCGTCCACCGGTTCCGGGTGCGTGCCCTGGCTCACCTGGGGCAACTGCTGCGGGTCGCCGAGCAGCAGGAGGTTGCGGGCGGCGACGCTCGCGGCGATCGTGTAGCCGAGCGAGAACTGGCCGGCCTCGTCGATCACGAGAAGGTCGAGCGAGTGGCGCGGAAACCGAGACGGCTTGCTGAAGTCCCATGCGGTGCCGCCGAGAACGAAGCCCGTCGCGGCGTTCGCGGCGGCGAACGCCCGGTGGCCTTCCTTGCCGAGCTCGGTGAACGACCGGGCTTCCGGAGGCTGCTGCGAGACCTTGGCCACGAGCGCAGGAGGCAGCCCGGCGGCGACGATCCCGTCGAGCACGTTCTCGACCACGGCGTGGGACTGCGCGACGACGCCGACCCTCCACCCGTGATCGCGGACGAGTCGCACGATCACCTGCGAGGCGAGATAGGTCTTTCCGGTGCCGGGCGGCCCCTGTACCGCGAGATAGGAGGAGTCGAGGTCGAGCAGGGAGACGGTGACGTCGCCGATCGCGTCACCGGTGCGGGCGAGAGGTCCCGAGCGGAGCCGCGGCGGCTCCCGCCTCAGGATGTCGAGGGCGGCATCCGTCGGCAAGTCCGGGTGCTCGTCGACGATCGCCTGCCCCCACTCCGCGATCGCCGTAACCATGCTGCCGGCGTCCGGTGGCGGCGACGGCGTAAGGGCGCTCGGCCCGTCGATGTACGGTTCGACCTCTGGCGACCGCGGCTCCTCGACGAGGATGTCCCCGTTCTCGAGTGTGTCGAGGATCGTCACCTGGCGGTAGGGGCGAGCGCCGGGGTCAGCGCCGTTGATCAGGAAGGGACCGGGATACTCGTATACCGCGTACGGCATGTCTCGCGGTTTGAGCTTGCTGCCTGGAGCGAGCTGGCCGCTGAGCCGCAGCAATCGCCGCTCGTTCCTCTGCTTGCCCTCCCGGTACCAGTCCCGTTCGACACTGTGCGCATCGATGACGAACACGTCGCGGGTGTCGGCCCATTCATCGATCGGCTGGATGAGCCGCGCGAAGTGGTCCCACCAGAAGCTCTTGTTCTCCCGCCGGTGGTAGTCGATCGCGGCGGCGGCGAGCGCGAGGGCGACCGAGCCGTCGCTTCGGTGCGGAGCGAGGGGATCCCCCGCGATCTCCAGGAGCGCGGCGTGCGTCGGCGACGGCGGGCCGGGTTCGAACTGCTTCTCGGGCACGGTGATGGTGCCAGGGAAGACTCCCCGCGTGGCCGCGAGATTCAGCAGCCAGCCGTGCAGGCGCAGGGTGGAGAGGCAGTCGTAACGGTTGTAGTCTGCGATCTCGTCGAGAATGCGCTGCGCGGCATCGTGCTCCCCCGTCGCCTCGAGCACCCGGGACTCGGCGTAGGCGGTGATCGAGTCACCGGCGGTGGTCACCTCGCTCTCGCGCAGGTCGGACCCCATATAGAGCGGCTCAAGTTTCTTGAGCGAATAGGAACGAGAACCGACTCGCACGCTCTTTCTCACGAGCGGGTACAGGTCGACGAGCACGTTGCCGCGCAGAAGGTCGTCCACCGTCTGCTCTCCGACGCCGTGGCGGGCGGCGAGCGAGAGCAGGTGCGTGCGCTCGTAAGCGGCGTAGTGGTAGATGTGCAGGCCCGGATGCCGCTGCCGTCGCTCGTCGACGAACGCAAGGAATCTCAGCAGCGCCTGCCTCTCCTGAGCTTGATCGTGCGCCCAGAATGGCACGAAGGATCCCTCGCGGTCGACCAGGCCGAACAGGTAGTCGATGCCCCAGCGGCGCGTGTCGCCCTCGGTGTGAAGCGGATCGCCCTCGAAGTCGAAGTAGATGTCGCCCGGATCGGGTGCGGGAAGGGCAGCGAGTGCAGGCGCGTTGTACAGCTCGAACCGGGGCGGGGCACCGGGCACGGCCGGGCTCGCCTGCACGGCGGCCTGCTGTCGCAGTGTGGCGAGGGTGCCGTCAGCGAGGCCGGGCACCGCTGCCGTGGAGTTCGCCAATTGCTCAATGGTCGTGATGCCCGCGTCGATGAGTCGGGCACGTTGGGTGAGTCGCATTCCGGCAACGAGGAGGAGGTCGCGACGGTCCTGCACTTCGGCGTCGCACGCGGCGCACCGACCGCAGATTGAGTATCTCGGGTCACCCCAGGCGACGGCCGCGGCCTCCGCCTTTCGCTCCCGGACGATGCGCCGAAGCCGATCCCGCCGGTGGAGATAGACGGGAAGGATGTCGCTCAGCCGATGTTCGCTCTCGCTGCCGTCGCCGAGCACGAGCCGCACCGTCTCGTCGGTCGGTATGCCGAGCCGTTGCAGTTGGTCCGCGTAGGCGGCGAGTTGAAGCAGAGCGGTGACCTTCGCGGAACGGGCGAGCTTGGTGTCCTGGACTTCATACACACCATCGCCGACGTGCACGATGAAGTCGGCGAATCCAACGAAGCCGCCGTCGAAAAAGGTGGCCTGGAACACGACGTCGGCGCGGTTCCGGAACGCCCGCTCGGTGGCGGATGCCGCGGTCGCGAGCGTCTCGGCGGTGAGCGGGCTCGGCCGCTCGATCTCGACAATTCTCTTCGTCTGCCGGTATCTTGCGAGCACCCGGGCTTCGTGGGCGTCGCCGAGGCGGGCCGCTCGCTCGAGCATCGGATCCGGCTGCTCGTCGACGGCCTGGATGCGCCCTAGCTTCGCGTCGAGCGCACGCAGGAACGCGAACTCGCACTTCGACGCCGCGGTGAGGTCGCTGGCGCTCGTGACCACGGCGCCATCGAGCAGGAACATGGGGAGCCTCTCGTGCCGGCGCGGATGCGGAAGAGCTGGAGATCACGGTATCGGACGCCGGCGACATCGGTGATTGCAGCGGCCCATCGGCGGGCACGAGGAGCGACAAGGTCACGACGTAGGTGCGGCAGCCGCGAACGCCGAAGGCCCGGAGGTTGCCCCCGGGCCTTCTCGGTCAGCGCTAGACGCGCCGCGTCATCCTCAGCTCCCGCTACCGGACTCCGTCGGGGACTTCTCGGCCATCAGGACGTGGTCTGTCTTCCCGCTCGCGCTGGACACCTCGATCTTGCGTGGCTTCGCCCGCTCGCTCACCGGGATGGTGACGGTGAGCACGCCGTTGTCGTAAGTTGCGGCGATGCGTTCGCTGTCGATCCCCTGCCCGAGGTTGAGTTGGCGCAGGAACGACCCTGCCTGCCGCTCGCGGGAGAGCCACTTCACTCCCGACGCGTTGCCCAGCGTGCGTTCGGCGCGGATCGTGAGCAACTGCCCGTCTACGTCGATGTCGACCGAGCCCGGGTCGATTCCCGGCATGTCGGCACTGAGCACGTAGTGGTCCCCTTCCCGATACAGGTCCATCGGCATCAGCCGTGGACCCTGGCGGTTGTCGAACAGGGCTCCGGCGACGCGGTCCAGCTCGCGGAATGGGTCGAAGTTCATTGCCATTTCAAACTCCTTCGCTTGTCGCAATTCTCTTTTCCTAAGTTGAGTCGCTTCGACTCAACTACCAAAATTTTAGCACTCGACAAGGAGGAGTGCCAATGGGATTCGGCCGAAATCATCGCTCCATAATCGCGGCGAACCGCGATTATCCCGACGCGACCGCGGCGCCGTCACGCCATCCGGCAGCCGGTGCCACGTGCCGCACGAGCGACTCGAGCAGGTGAGCGTTGTAGTCGACACCGAGCTGGTTTGGAACGGTGATCAGCACGGTGTCGGCGGCCTGCACCGCGGCGTCCTGCGCCAACTCCGCGGCGATCACGTCGGGCTCGCCGATGTAACTGCGGCCGAAGCGAGCGAGCCCACCGTCGAGGTGCCCCACCTGGTCCTTGCCGTCAGCCTGGGCGCGCAGCCCGAAGTAGTGCCGATCCGCGTCGCTGACGATCGGAAGGATGCTTCTGCTCACCGAAACCCGGGGAGTCCATTGGTGTCCCGCATCCGCCCACGCCTTTCGGTAGATGGCAATCTGCTCAGCCTGCAACTCGTCAAATGGAACGCCGGTGTCCTCGGTGAGCAGCGTCGAACTCATGAGGTTCATGCCCTGCTCGGCTGTCCACTTGGCCGTGTTTCGCGTGCCGGATCCCCACCAGATCCGCTCGCTGAGCCCGGGCGATCGCGGCTCGATCGGCAGAAGCCCGGCCGGCCCCATGCGCGGGTCGGCTTGCGCGACGCCTGCCCCGGCGATCGCGGCCCGGAAGATCGTCGTGCGTGAGCGCGCGTCATCCGCGTCGCTGCTGCCGTCGCCGGGAACGTACCCGAACGTCTCGTACCCTCGAAGAGCGGTCTCGGGCGAGCCACGACTGAGGCCGAGTTGAAGCCGTTCGCCGCTGATGAGATCAGCCGCCGCCGCCTCCTCCGCCATGTAGAGCGGATTCTCATAACGCATGTCGATCACGCCGGTGCCGATCTCGATGCGGCTCGTGCGAGCGCCAATCGCGGCCAGCAGCGGAAACGGCGACGCAAGCTGGCGCGCGAAGTGATGCACGCGCACGTACGCACCATCGACGCCGAGCTCTTCCGCGGCGACCGCGAGCTCGATGGTCTGCAACAGGGCGTCCTGCGCCGTGCGGACCAGCGACCCGGGCACCGCCTGGTAGTGGCCAAAGGAGAGGAACCCGATGCGCTTCATGAGTGGTGCAGCGCCCGCGCGTCGCACGGTATTCCCCGCGCGTCGGAGCGCCCCCGGTCGGCGATAGCACCGCGGCCGGTTCGCCTACTCCGGCAGGGCTTGCCCCTTGAGCTCGGGCAGCGCGAAGGCGGCCACCGCACCGAGCACGAACACGATCGCGAACACCACGAACAGCGTCGCGGGCCCGCCCAGCAGCAGGAGCGGGGGCACCGACAGCGGGGCAAGAATCGACGCGATCCGGCCGAAGCCGGCCGCCGCGCCGGCACCCGACCCGCGCAGGGCAGTCGGGTAGAGCTCGGGTGTGACGGCGTAGAGAGCGCCCCATGCCCCGAGGTTGAAGAACGACAGCAGCATCCCGAACACGATGATCTGCAACTCGCTGCCGCTTACCGCGCCGAAGCCGAAGGCGGCAGCGGACGCCGCGGAGCCGAGCAAAAACGTGGACAGCGTGATCCGACGACCCCACTTCTCTACGAGATAGGCGGATGCCGCGTACCCCGGCAATTGCGCGAGCGTGATGATCAGCGTGAACTCGAATGACCTCACGAGCGGAAACCCGGCGGACACAAGCAGGGTCGGCAGCCAGATGAACGCCCCGTAGTAGGCGAAGTTGACGAGGAACCAAACCGACCAGATCGCGATCGTGCGGCGGCGCCATCGCGGGGCGAAGAGCCCCGAGATCCCGCTCGCCGCCTTCTGACCAGGCACGACGTCACTCCCACCCCGTGTTGCGGAACGCGCCGCGATTCCGGGCTCTCCCGCCTCCGGATTCACCACGCCCGCGGACACCTCGAACCGCCGCACGATCGCTTCCGCCTCAGCATGGCGCCCCTTCGATTCGAGGAATCGAACCGACTCGGGCATCCGGAATCTGACGAACACCGCCCAGAGGGCGGGAGCGGCGCCGATGAGCAAAGCCCAGCGCCATCCGTCAACGCTCGAGGGGATGACGAAATAGCCGACCACTGCGGCGCCGAGCCAGCCGACGGCCCAGAACGCCTCGAGGATCACGACGATACGGCCGCGGATGCGGCGGGGCGCGAATTCGCTCACAAGCGTCGAGGCGACCGGAAGCTCGGCACCCAGCCCGAGCCCGACGATGAATCGAAACACGAGCAGCACGCCGACCGTCATCGAGAGGGCAGAAAAGCCGGTTGCGAGCCCGTAGAGCAGCAACGTGAGGGCGAAGACTTGCTTGCGCCCGAGACGATCTGCGAGGAGGCCACCGACCGCGGCGCCGATCGCCATCCCGGCGAAGCCGGCCGAGGCTACCCAGGACAGCGCGGCGGGGTGGGAGTCCCACGTGACCGACAGTTGCGCGAGCACGAACGAGATCAGCCCGACATCGAACGCGTCGAGCGCCCACCCGATACCGGAGCCGCCGAGCAGTGACCCGTGTCGGCGGGTGAACGGCAGATCGTCGAGTCTCTGCGTTCGCGAGAGCAGTGTCGCTGATGTCATCGGGCTCCTCGCGCGGTCGGACGGGCCGCTGATGATTCTCGCGCAGACGCTTCCACACCGGACGCCGCGCCCGAACTGCACCGCCGCATTCGAAGCTACCGCGAGGAGTCGTTCTCGATCTCCTCGGCGAGCGTGTCGATGTCCTCCGGCCGCAGGGTGAGTCCCGCCGCCCTGATCCGCTCCTCGAGAACGTTGGTCACGTCGTCGTCGATGTGCCCGAGGTGAATGTCGTCCCGCACACTTCCCACGATGTCCTCGATGCTCCGGTCACCCGTGGTTGCAGCATCCGTTCCCACGTCATCCTCGAAATCAGCCATGCTCCATCGTCGCAAAGGCGACGCGGATGCGCCACGGGTAGCGGGAACGAGCACAAGGACCTCCTCAACGCCGCCTCTTGAACGGATGCGAGGTCTCCGTCCGGCTGGAACCGAGGGAAGCGTCATCATGAGCGGAACCGGTTCAGGAGCGCGCCTTGCGGGTCTCCCGATCGTTCGCCTTTCTGATCGCCTCGACGAGTTCGGCCTTGTTCATCGAGGAGCGCCGGCTCACGTCAAGCTTCTTCGCGACCGCCATCAGGTGCTCCTTCGACGCGTTCGCATCCACGCCACCCTGCGTCTGGCCGCTGGAGGCGACCGTGCCCTCGGCCTTCCTGTCGGACGGGCCTGAGCGTTCCTTCTGCTCCCAGTGGTCGCCGACTTTCTCGTACTCGTGCTTGAGCGCGGCGAACGCGGTGCGGTGGGCGCGCTCACCCTCGCCGTAGCTTCCCACCGCCGAATCGTGCGCTTTCGACCAGATCTCCTGAGCGTGCTTCGGCGATCGGCTGATGGTCGACGGCATTTCCTCTGATGCGGGCATCTTCCCTCCCTTCGTCAGCGCGACTCGTCCGCGCTGCGGTCGACCGGATAACGGCCGTCCGGCTGGTCGTCGCCCGGGTCGGTGACGACTCCGGGCGGCTCGGCATTCCTCCGGTCGGCTCGGCATTCCTCCGGTCGGACTGCCGATGAGCGAACGGATGCTTCCGTCAGAGTCATCCGTCCTCGTCCAGCTAACCGAGCCGCTGCCCACGGAGCAACCCGTTGACGGCACCGCGACCAAGAAGCCAGCGGATCCGTCTCTCCGATTCCCCGAAATACAAGGGGTGGGTCTCGCCGAGAGCGCGGTTGTACGTTCAGCACATGAGCCGAACGGGAATCTTCGCGATCAACGCCGGAGCGCTCGCGCTCGCGGCCGTCCTGCTCGGCGGATGTGCGGGGCCACCCTTGCCCTCGCTGGTCTCGAAAGGCGAGTCACCGTCGCCGTCAACGAGCGAGGCATTCACCATCGTGGTCATCGGCGACTCGATTCCGTTCAACGCGCCCGAGGACTGCCCGGGTTGCACCGGATTCGCGCAGGGGTTCGCGGATGGCCTCGAGGCCGATAGGGGCCAATCCGTCGACCTGTTGAATCTGTCCCGCCACGACGGGGCACGCACGCGGGACATCGAGGTCGAGGTCACCGGCGACAACAACGTGACCAAAGCGGTCGCAAGCGCCGACATCGTGCTCGTTTCGATCGGATTCAACGACCAGCCCCCCTATACCGACGCCGCCCTCGGATGCTCGACGCCCGACATTCTCACGGACGCCGATGCCATCGCGGCGGTTCAGTCGACCACCACAGAATGCATCGATGAGGCGACCGGAATCGTGCGGGGCAGCGCCATCGCCGTGCTCGACGCCGTACGTTCCCTCGCCCCGGACGCCGCCGTGGGAGTGATGACCCAATACAACTCTTGGATCGGTTGGGGCGCACTCGACAGCGCCACGCCGGGGACGGTCGAAGCGGTCGTCAACACGACCGGGCATGCCCTCGACCGATGGAACGACGCCCTTTGTGAGGAAGCTGCCGACATCGACGCGGTGTGCGTCGACGTCTACCGTGCGTTCAACGGCGACGACGGCCGACAGCCCGCAGGCACCATGCTCGCCGCCGATTACACGCATCCGTCTCAGCTGGGGAACGACGCGATCCGTGACCTGCTCCTGGCTGTCGACTGGGAAAGCTGACACCGCCGGGTGATCAATGCGGGCGTGGCCGAGGTGGCACACTTGTCAGCGTGACCGACGAGAGACCCCGCCTGCCCACATCACGGATGCAGGTCGTGCTGAACCTGGGCGATAAGCGCGCCGCGCGCCTTCCGCTGCCCCGCGCGCTCCAACATCCGGAATTGGATGCGGAGTGGGACGACGAGACCCGCACGACGACGGTTTCGGTGGAGTTTCCTCGCGGTCAGTTGCACCTCGACGTCGGCGATGAGGGCGTCGAGTACCACTTCCACAACGCGCGGGGTGAGGCCTCCGACCGCAGTCCGTTCGCGCGAGCCGACTCGTCTGCGCTGCTGGAGTGGGCCATCGCTTTCGCCGCAGACGTTCATGCCCTGATGCCCGGGCTGGAGGAGGATGCGGGCGATGCCGCCGCCTGGCACGACGAGGGGTACAGCATCTACGTCTGCGAGACGGAGCCCGCTCAGCTCGACCTGCTCGAGGTCGACATCGAGGGCGAGATCCTCACGCTTCCGTGGCTCGGCTCGGGGCGGGTCGACCAGGATCATGTCGAAGGCGACAATCATCCGATCGAACTGCTCTGGAACCCGCACAACGACGAACCGGACCGTCCGATCGCGCGGGCGTGGCTCGATCCCCGCACCGAGGAACCGCGATGCGCGAGCGTGCCGGGCGTCGACTGGAACGAGGTGGGGATGCCGGAAGCAGAGGTGCTGACGTGGCTCGAGGACGTCTACCTCAATCATCACGTGATCGAGGATCCCGCATCCGCGATCTTCATGGCCGCCCTCGAGCGGATCGCCGGCATCGACGGGTCGGTTCCGCGGGACGGCTGAGCCGCACCCGAGCTCGGGTGCGTATGCACGCGCGGCGACCGCACTGGTACCAAGGGTCATTCGAAGCGTGCGCCGGTACCGAAGGTGGATCAAACGGTCGCAGCCACCGGATACTCCGACTCGACGGCGTTCGGTAGCCGCACCTCCACGACGCCTTCGACGACTCGCGACTCGAACCGGTGCTGTGGCGCGGTCGCGGGGCCGTGCACGACCTCTCCCGTACGCAGCTCGAACACGCTGCCGTGCCAGGGACAGGCGACGCACGGATTGTCGGTCTCGCCGTCGATCAGCTCGCCGGACGCGAGGGGCCCGGCGAGGTGGGTGCACACATTCGACAGCACATCGACCGATTGCCCGCGGCGCAGCACGAGCAGCGGCTGGCCCGCCACCTCCATCGTCGTGAGCTGGTGCTCGGGAATCGTGTCGAGCTCGGCCAGCCTCTGCCAGCCGGCGGGGAAGCGGTGCGGGACCTGCTCGGCATGATTTGCTCCTGACGCCTGTCGGTAGGCGAGGTGCCCGCCCAGGTAGCCGGATCCGGAGATGCAGGCGAGCCCGAGGTAACCGAGCACCTTTCCGCTGAACTCGCGCCCGCGCCGGCGCTGGATGTACGAGGCCGTGTAAAGCGCGATTGCGGCGACGTTCCCGGCAGCGTGGACGAGGCCGACCCGCGCTTGCTGCCTGTGCAGCTCCGACCAGTCCGTGTACCCGGCGAGCGCCGCCGGTATTGCGCTGATGACTCCAAACGCCACCAGAACGCGTGAAGCCTGCGCCGTCCCCGGCACGACGTCGAGCACCGCGGACGACACCCACGCTCCTGCCGGAACCAGCACCGCGAGCGGATGCACCGGATGCCCGACCGGAACGCCGTGTAGAACGTCGCGCACAGACTGCGGTTGGATGACCCGATGCACGACCTCGCGCAACCCGTCAACCGACTGGTCGAGCGCGCTCGCGTTCTCCAGCCGGGTGATTCCCTTCAGTACGCGGAGTTCTTTCATGGCGCTTCTCCTCGATCGTCGTGCGCGTTGTTCCTCAACCGCATCCTTTTTTCGCGCCGATCTCAACCCCTTGCCCTTCTCGGCAAAGTGGATGCGGCGGCGCAACCCCTTGCGCGCTCTCCCAGCCTGGGCTGTGCTGGAGTGCGACCAAGGAGGAACACGATGACTGACACGACGGCTTCCGGCAGCACCCGCGATCCGCTATCCGCGTCTGATTTCGACAAGCAGACCATCACCAACGACGCGGTCGGCGGCGAACCGGTCAACCCGACCGGGCACTATGCGGGCCCAACCGGATCTGAACCGCTCGAGGCGGAGCCGACGCTGCCCGACAACGAGCTGGCGGGCGAGAACATCGATCTTAGAGACGAGCAGTGACGCCCCTAGAGCTGCGCGTTCTCTCCGATGTCTTCATTCCATAGAGCCGGCTCATCGGCGATGAAATCGGCCATCAGCTGCACGCACTCGGCGTCATTCAGCACCACGACGTCGACCCCGCGCGAGCGCAGGTAGTCTTCGCCGCCGTAGAACGTGGTGTTCTCGCCAATGATCACCCGCGGGATCTTGTACAGCAGGATCGCGCCCGTGCACATGTCGCATGGTGAGAGGGTAGTCACCATGGTCGCTCGCTCATAGACGCTCGCCGGCAGGCGTCCAGCGTTCTCGAGGCAGTTGGTCTCGCCGTGATGGATGGCGCTGCCAAGCTGAACGCGCTGATTGTGCCCGACCGCGAGCACCTTCCCGTCGACGATCAGCGCGGCGCCGATGGGAATGCCACCCTCTGCGCGACTGGCTTTGGCCTCGGCCAACGCGTACGCCAGCTGTTCGGAGTCGCTCAGTGCCATGCTCTTCATTCCGTTCTTTTGAGGAAGCGCCGGGTCAGGCGCGCCGGTAGGGCGTGAGGTAGGCGCCGGGGTACCGCACGCCGCGACCCCAGATTGCGAGGGCGGCGATGACGACGAGGTACGGGAAGGCGATCATGAGTTCGTTGGGTACTGCGCTGAAGAACGGCGTGATCGCCAGCTGAAGCTGCAGGGCGTCCGTGAACCCGAACAGGAGGGCCCCGGCGACGACCGGCCACACGCGCCAGCGCCCGAAGATCACGAGGGCGATGCAGATCCAGCCGCGTCCGCCGACAATGTCCAGCGTGAAGCTGCCGAGCAGTGACAGCGTGAGGAAGGCGCCACCGACGGCCATGAGCGCGCTGCCGAGCATGAGCGCGGCGTAGCGGGTTCGGGCGACCGGGATGCCGGCGGCATCGGCAGCCTCTGGATTCTCGCCCACCGCACGCAGGCGCAGGCCGAACCCGCTTGAGCGCAGCAACCACCACAGGGCGGGGGCGAGTAGCAGGAATGCCACGTAGGTCATCGGGTATTGTGCGAAAAAGCCGGAGAGGATTCGGTCGAACTTCACCGTGATCGTCTGGGATCCGCTGCTGAACAGCAGCCGGTTGGTGAATTCGCTCGCGGCAATCAGCAGCAGGGTGGTGCCGATTCCGGCAACATGCTGGTTGACCCCGAGCGTCACGGTCAGCAGCCCCATGAGCGCGCCGGCGGCGAGGCCCGCGACAATCGCCGCCGTCAGGCCGAGGGCGAGCGAGCCGGTGGAGGCGGCGGTGAGAAATCCCACGAATGCGCCCGCGTACATGATGCCCTCGATGCCCAGGTTCAGGATGCCAGCACGCTCGTTGATCACCGCGCCGAGGCCGGCCCAGACGAGCGGGGTGGCGATCGTGAATGTCGCCGCGAGCACGGCGAGTATGGGAAAGTCCATCAGCGAACTCGCCTTCTGCGCAATGCGAGACGATATCGGCGGGCGGCGAGGAAGCCGACCGCCGCGAGCAGCAATGTCGAGCTGACGATCGCGCCCATCTGTGTCGGCAGTTGCAGCACGATCGAGGCGTTCTGTGCGCCGACCGAAATCGTGCCGAGCAGCAGCGCGGCGAGCAACACTCCCCCGGCGGCGAGGGCGCCGAGCGTGGCGACGACGATGCCGGTGTAGCCGTAGCCGTTCGACACGCTTGCGGTGAGTTGATGCTGCACGCCGAGCACCTGACTCGCGCCGCCGAGACCGGCGACCGCGCCCGAGACGAGGGCGCAGCGCCACTGCAGGCTCGTCACGCGGATACCGGAGAAGCGTGCGGCGCTCGGCGACTGTCCGGCGGCGCGCAGGCGCAATCCGAGCGGGGTCGCGGACATGACGATCCAGGTGACCGCGACGAGCAGAACGGCGAGCAGGAGGCCCGCGTGCACGCGTGAGCCCTCGATCAACCGGGGCAGATCGTAGCCCGCACCAAAACGATCGGAGTCGGGGAAGCCGGTTGCGGAGTTGCGCCAGGGACCATTTAGAAGGCCCTGCACGAGCAGAAGGGCGACGGGATTGAGCAGGAGAGTCGTGACGACCTCGTCGATACCGGCATGTCGTTTGAGCCAGGCTGGCAGGAATGCCCAGGCGGTGCCGCCGACGGCGCCGGCGGCAAGCGCGAGAGGCAGCGCGATCGGGGCGGGCAGGTCGGGCAGGTACAGGGCGGGGATGCTCGCGGCGATCGTTCCGGCGAGGAACTGTCCCTCCGCCCCGATGTTGAAATATCCGACCCGGAAGGCGATCGCGACCGCGAGCCCGGTGAACAGCAACGGCGTCGCGGTCAGGAGCACTTCGCCGAGGCTGCCGAAGGTCGTAAGTGGGGTCACCAGGTAGCGCTCGAAGGCCGCGGCGGGATTCGCCCCCGCAAGGCGGATCGGCACGGCGGTGAGCAGCAGGGTGAGCAAGACGGCCGCGAGCACGGCGGCGGGTGCGAGCCAGCGCGATTCGCTCGCGCGCAGCAGGACCTTCACGCGGTGTGACCCGTCATCAATAGCCCCAACTCCTCGCGCGAGGCCTCGGCCGCCGACAACTCCCCGATGATCCGGCCGGAGTACACGACGACGATGCGGTCGCACAGTTCGAGGAGCTCGTCGAGGTCTTCGGAGACGAGCAGCACCCCAGCACCGTTGTCGCGCAGCCCGCGGAGTTGGGAGTAGACGTAGTCACAGGCGCCCACGTCGAGTCCGCGAGTCGGCTGGGAGACGACCAGTGCCGTCGGATTACGGGAGAGGGCCCGGGCGAGCAACACCTTCTGCATGTTGCCGCCGGACAGGCTGCGGATCGGGTCAGAGGCGCTGGCCCGGATGTCGAAGCGCTCCATCAGTTCGCGGACGTGGGCGCTGATCCGACGCCGACTGATGAATGGACCGTTCCGAAACCGGTCGAGGTCTTCCAACACGAGGTTCTGTTCCACCGAGAGGTTGAGCACGACGCTTCCTCGTCTGTCCTCGGTGAGTCGGCCGAGTCCGGCAGCGATGCGGGCGGGGACTTCCGCTGTGGTGATGTCTGCGCCGCCCACGTGAACCGTTCCGCTCGTCGCCGGCGTTGTTCCGCACAATACCCGCACGAGTTCGGTCTGCCCGTTGCCCGAGACGCCGGCGACGCCGACTATCTCGCCGGTGTGCACCGACAGCGAGATTCTGTCGAGGAGCGGCCGGGATGCTCCGGCGAGCGTGAGGTCGCGGATCTCAAGGGCTGCGCCTCGCCCCGTCGACACCGCAGCGGGCGGGGCGGGAACGTGGGCGTCGAGGCCTATCGCCGTCGCGAGGGCCGCCGCCTGGGTGTCGTCGCCAGGCGACGCGGCATCCGCTCCCACCATCATCGCCGCGATCTGGCGGGGCTGCAGTCCTCGCGCGGGAACGCTCGCGACGATGCGCCCGCGACGCAGGATGCTCACACGGTCGGCGATCTCGACCACCTCGTGCAGCTTGTGCGAGATGAAGATGACCCCCATGCCGTCGGCGGTCAACCGGCGGATCGAAGCGAACAGCAGCTCGACGTCTTGAGGGACGAGTACCGCGGTGGGTTCATCCAGAATCAACAGTCTGCAGTCGTGGAACAGCGCCTTGACGATCTCGACCCGCTGCCGCTCGCCCACCGAGAGGGTCTCGACAACGGCATCCGGATCGATCGCGACACCGATCCTCGCGGCCGCGTCGAGCACCCGGGCGCGCGCAGCCATCCTGTCGATGCGGCCGAGCCCCACGCCGGCGAGCATGAGATTCTCGGTGACCGTCATGGTGCCGACGAGCGAGAACTCCTGGGTGACCATGCCGATGCCGGCCGCCATCGCGTCGGCCGGCGACGACATCGGTGTGGACCGACCCTGGATGCGTATCTCGCCGCTGTCGGCCTGGCTCAGCCCGTAGAGGATGCGGGTCAGGGTGCTCTTGCCTGCCCCGTTCTCACCGAGCAGAGCGTGAACCTCACCGCTTTGCACCGCGAGGTCGATCGAGTCGTTCGCGACGAGGGCGCCGAAGGTCTTCCTGATGCCGACGAGCTCGGCGAGCGGTGCGGAGGCGACATCCGCAGATGTCGCCTCCAGGGCGATTGCTGGCATTTCGCGCGCTATCCGTCCGCGCAGTCCGTCGACGTCAGCCCTCAACGGTGGTCGAGCCGGCCGGTGCCTCTTCGTCGACAGGGGTCTCGAACGTGCCGTCGGTGATCTCCGCCGACCGCGCCTCGACCTGGCTGATCAGGTCGGCCGGGATCTCGAAGGCGGTGCCGGTGTTGATGGGTGCGAGCGAGCTTCCGCCGTTGACCATGAAGGAGTACTCGCCGAGGTTGCTCGCCTCGAACTTCCCTGCTGCCACGGCGGCGACGACCGCCTCGACCGTTGGCTTCATGTTCCAGAGCAGGGAGGAGACGACGTGCTCCGGCGACTGTTCCTTCTGATCGACCATCATGCCGAAGACGGGGAGCCCGTTCTCCTCAGCTGCCGCGATCACTCCGTCACGCTCGGCGAAGAGCACGTCGGCGCCGCCGGCGATGGCCGCCTCCGCCGCCTGCTTCGCGGTGGCCGGGTCGAAGAAGGAGTTGATGAACGAAACGGTGACCGTGGCCGAGGGGTTGGTCTCCTGAGCGCCCGCGATGAACGCGTTGACGATGCGGTTGACCTCGGGGATCGGCATGGCACCGATCACGCCGATCGTGCCGGACTCGGTGAGCCCGCCAGCGAGCATGCCCGCGAGATAGGCGGGGTCCTGCATCCAGTTGTCGAAGACGCTGAAGTTGGGCGCTTGTTCCTCGCCACCCGAGCCGAAGGCAAAGGCGGTGTCGGGGAAGTCGGCGGCGACTGCGCGCACGGCCTCTTCCGCCGCGAACGCGTCGCCGAAGATGATGTCGGGGTCCTCGCTGCTGATGATGTCACGCAGGGCGCGTTCCATCTCGTCCGCGGTGTGCAGGTTGTCCACGTGCTCGTACCTGATGAGGCCGTCCTCCTCGGCGCTCTGAAGGGCCGCGTGGATGGCACCATCCCACGGTTCTTCGAGCGGTGTCGCGAACGCTCCGAAGACCGAGGGCACTTCGCTTTCGGCGCCATCACCGGATGGCGTCTCCGCGCCGGTTGTTCCGCCACAAGCCGCGAGCAGAAGGGCGGCGGACACGGCGAGAGCCGCACCACTCAGCATGCGGGGGAACAGACGTTGGGTCGTGCGGCTCATCGCAACTCTTTCTCGAACGGGATGGGTGCAGGGAGACGGATGCTCTGAGAGTAGCCCGCTCACGGAATCGTGGCATAGGAACGTTTCGGCATTGTTACCGGGGCGCCGCTCATCGACACGAGGGCTACGGCGACTGTGCTCGAGGGCAACTCTGCCGCGTCTGCCTAAGCTGGAAGCCCTATGCGCCTCATCTTCATCCGTCACGCCCAGACCCCATCCAACGTGCAAGGGCTCCTCGACAGCACCCATCCCGGCCCGGGCCTCACCGATCTCGGCCACCAGCAGGCGGCGTTCCTGCCGGACGCCCTCGAGGACGAGCCGATCGGCGCGGTCGTCTCGTCGACTCTGACGCGCACCCAACTGACGGCCGAGCCGCTCGCGATCGCGCGGGGCCGCGAGGTCGAGGTGCTGCCCGGCCTGTACGAGATCCAGGCTGGCGACCTCGAGATGCGTGCTGATCGCGATTCGGCGCGCATCTATCTCGAGACAGCGTTTGCCTGGGGCTCCGGTGACCTCGACGTGCGCATGCCCGGCGCCGAGAACGGCCACGAGTTCTTCGGCAGGTTCGACGCCGACATAGCCGCGATTGAGGAAACCGGTGTCTCCTCCGCCGCCATCGTCAGTCACGGCGCCGCCATCCGTGTGTGGGTCGCCGCCCGCGCCACCAATGTGCCGCCGCGCTTCGCCGCCGACAACCCGCTCGACAACACCGGAATCGTGATCCTCGACGGTTCGATGGCCACTGGTTGGACTCTGCTCACCTGGGCGGGCTTCCCCGTCGGCGGAATCGAGCTGAGGGACTTCACCGCGGAGGACCCGACCGGAGAAACGCTGAGTGATGTGCGTGAGGGCTGAGAGGGCCACGATCAGAGTGTTTCGACGCCACCGATCCTGAACCGACGAAGCCCGCGCGCCGTTGGTCAGTCCATCAGACTATATGCTGAGCGCAGAACATGGATGTCTCCGGGCACATCCGGGCGAGGGGGTACCGATGGACTGGTCGCATGTGAACCGCGCCACCGTCCTGTCGCTGCCGGACCGCCTGTCGATCGAGATCGAGAAATTGATCATGAGTGACAGTTCGGCTGCGGGATCGAAACTCCCTCCGGAACGCGAACTGGCGGAAACCCTCGGCGTTTCCCGAGTATCCATCCGTCAGGCCCTGCACGAACTGCAAGTCCGAGGCCTCATCGACCGCCGCCCGGGCCGCGGCACCGTCGTGCTCACCGCCACCGGAGCGGCTCGCGAGCGGGGCGCATCGATCGCCGCAGCGCTGGCCTCCGAAGCCCGGGACATCACCGATGTGATGGAATTGCGGGCGATCATCGAACCGCCGATCGCGGCCCTCACCGCCGCGCGCGCAACACCGCGGGACATCGCGCAACTGACCGATCTGGTGCATCGGATGTCAATGGAGTTGCCTGACGCGGACTACGCCGATCTGGATCGCGCGTTTCATCAGGCACTGGCGCAATACGCACACAACTCCCTGCTGTCGATGCTGAATGAGCAGATCGCGATCCTGGTCGCCCCTAGCCGCGATCCGCACCTGCAGACCACAGAACGTCGACGAGTTTCGATCGACGAACACCACCGCATCCTCGCGGCGATAGCGGCTCACGACTCCGACGCCGCAGAAGCCGCCGCAGCAGCACACGTGGAGTCGATCACCGCGGAGGTGCTGCGGATCACCGCGCAATCGAGCCATAACAGTGCCGAGCCACCGAACCGGGAAGCACCCTCATGAGCCCTCGAAGCATGCCCTCGGACGACCCACGCACGCCCTCCGGCCGCCTCCACACAAGGGTCTGTTCATGAGCGTTCTCGAGATCATCGTGCTGTTTGTTTCCGGAACACTCGCCGGCATCATCAACACGGTGGTCGGCTCCGGATCGCTCATCACGTTCCCCGCGCTGCTCGCCCTCGGCTACCCGCCGATACTGGCCAACGTGACCAACAACGTCGGGGTGCTTCCGGGCTCCATCAGCGGAGCAATCGCCTACCGGAAGGAGCTGAAGGGTCAACTGAGACCTGTCGCGATACTCGCCTCATTCTCCGCTTTGGGAGGCCTGGCCGGAGCGCTGCTGCTCCTGCAGCTGCCCGAAGAAGTGTTCGACGGCGTCGTGCCAGCGCTCATCGTCCTTGCCTGCGTCCTGGTCATTATCGGTCCCTGGATGAAACGCAGGATCTCCGCTCGCCGCGCGGGAAAAGAGGAGCCCCGGCAAAAAATCGCCCTATTCACGACAACCGCGCTGACCGGAGCGTACGGCGGCTACTTCGGTGCCGCACAAGGCGTCATCCTTCTCTCCACATTGTCGATCCTCCTGCCCGGGACTCTGCAGCGTGCCAACGCCTACAAGAACGTACTGGCCGCCACCGCCAACTTCTCCGCAGCGATCGTGTTCGTGCTCATCTCGCAGGTGGCCTGGATAGCTGCAGGGGTCATCGCGATCGGCGCGATTCTCGGCGGGCAGATCGGCGGTTGGGTGGGGCAACGTCTCCCACCGCTTGTCCTCCGAATCATCATCGTCCTGGTCGGAATCGCAGCCATCACCTATTTCATCGTCGACTAGACGATCGCGAACCTGAGAAACCCCCGCGTCTGACCATCGTCGCAGCGTTGGTCAGGGTGTCATGTTCAGCTTCTCCAGTTCGGCCGACACCTCGGCGAGTTCGCCGGCCAACCTCCGCACGCGCTCCGCGAGCGCGACTGTTTGCGGGTGCACCTCAGTGCGAGCAGAGCTGCTCTCCACTGGGGCCGGCGTCACCTCCGCGTCGAACGCCGCTGTGCGGGCATCCGATCCCGGCAGCACGTCGATGTCGAACACGACACGGTCGGCCCTGTGCCAGGTCTGGAATGCCTCGATGGGTGTACCACGCGCGTCGAGGCTGGTGCCCTCGAGCAGCAGCAGCGGGGCCCCGACCGCTACGTTGAGCGACTCGGCGAGCGTCGCGGACGCCGCCACCCCCCGCACTTGCCGCCGCCCGGCCACTACCGCAATGTCGAATCTCTGGCGCAGGATCGAGTGCAGTGAGGTGTCGGTCAGCTCCTCCGCGGTGAGCGTCGAAGCGACCGCGTACGGCAACCAGGTGTGGATGATGGCCAGAGGCTCGCCGTCGGCGGAGCGCAGTCGGCGGATGCCGAGCAGCTCTTTCACCCCTAGCGCGGCCTCGGCCGCAGGCTCCTCCTCGCGACCGAGCGCCAGGATGCGGGTTGTCACGTGCGACAGTTGGGTGGAGAGTCCGGACATCCGCTGCACGAGTCTGTGGTGCTCACCTCGCGGCGCGACGACGCTTCCCCGCCCTCGACCGCGCTGTACCAGCCCCTCGGCGGTGAGCGCGAGCAGCGCCTGCCGCACGACGGATCGGGAGATGCCGAACTTCTCCTGGAGCTCCGCCTCGGTGGGAAGCTGCGAGCCGGCGGGAAGCGAGCCGTCCGTGATGCGGGAGCGCAGCACAGCGCCGAGCTGACTGTGCAGTGGGGTGCGGCTCGACGGATCGACCACGTCATCCGCCAACTCGTCCAGCCAGGTCAGCACGTTCACTCCATCTACTACGCGGGCGCATCCATCTTCTGAGCGGTGCGCCACACGTGGTCCCACCCCGGCGCCAACTGGGCCGCACGTTCCATCGAGAGTACAAGGCTCGCCTCACGGGCGATTCCCTGGCCGGCGATGTCGAACGCGGTGCCATGGTCGACCGAGACGCGCACGACCGGGAGCCCGACCGTGATGTTCACGCCGTCGTCGCCGTAGACCGCTTTGAACGGGGCGTGGCCCTGGTCGTGGTAGCAGACGACCACGAGGTTGTACTTTCCGCGGACCGCCGCGGGAATCAGCGCGTCGCCGGGCAGCGGGCCCACGACATTGAGCCCTCGTGATCTCGCTGTCTCGACCGCGGGCGCGAGGATGTCGGCATCCTCGTCGCCGAACAGGCGGTTCTCGCCGGCGTGCGGGTTGAGTCCGGCGATGCCGATGAGCTCGTCGGGCTTACCCATCGACTTCGCGAAGGCGCCCGCGAGCTCGAGCACGTTGAGGGTGCGGTCGATGGTGATGTTCTCGATCGCCTGGCGCATCGACACGTGCGTTGTGAGGTGGAAGAAATACAGCTCACCCGCCGAGAGCACGAGCGAGAAGTTCTCGACGCCGAACTCGTGGGCGAGCAGTTCGGTGTGGCCGGGCCACTTGTGTCCGCCGGCGTGCATCGCGGCCTTGTTCAGCGGCGCGGTGACGATTCCGTCGACCTCGCCGGCACGGGCGAGGCGGCAGGCCTCGACTACGAAGCGGTAGGAGCCGTCACCTGCGGCGGGGCTGAGCACCCCGAGCTCGACATCCGCGAGCGAGGGTCCGGTCTGAATCAGCTCGATCGTGCCGGGAGTGTTGGTGGCCTCGGACACCGATCCGATGACGCGCACCTTCGAAGGATCGCCGCCGACGTTCTCCACACCGCGGCGCATGGCTGCCTCGTCGCCGATGACGATGGGAATGCACTTCTCGCGCAGGTCGTCATGGCCGAGCAGGGACTTGGCGGTGATCTCGGGGCCGATGCCGGCCACGTCACCGAGGGTGACGGCGAGGCGGGGAAGCGTCATGAGTGTTCTCCTTTGGGAAGGGTGGTCAACAGTTCAGGCACGATCTCGGAGAGTGACGACGGTGTGCCGAATCCGCCGGCCTTGGTCACGACGGTCAGCCCGTTGAGCCGGCCACCCTCGATCACGCCGATCGGGATGCCCTCGCGGATCGCGTCGGTGACGCGGATGGAGGCGGCGCCGAACCGGTCGAGTACCGCACGGGCACCCTCGCCGCCCACGAGCACGAGCGATCCGGCGCCAGCCTGCGTGATGACGGCGTCGGTGAGGACCGCGAGTCCGGCAGCGACACGCATCGCGATCGTGTCGCCCGTGGTTTCGCCCGCGGTTTCGGCGCTCCGCTCCGCTGGGGCGAGCACGGCGACGACGGCGGGCAGCTCGGGTCCGACGGCGAGTTCGTTCGCGATCCAGGCGGCGGCGGCATCCGTCGTTCTCAGGTCGTCCAGCGAAGGCGCGAGCGTGCGCAACTGATCAGCGAATGCCGTGGCGACCAGGTGTGTGTGCTGCGAGCGGGACACGTCGTGCAGCGAGCTGATCACGACGATGACGCGTCCGCCCGACGCTGGACTGGGGGCCGCGGCGGGCGTTGTCGAGCCCCAGACATCCGCCATTTCGACGGCGAGTCCGGCGGACCCGACCGGAATCGCCCGCGGGCCGAGCTCGAGGATCGCGTCGGCGATGGAGCGGACGTCGGCCGCGGTGATCGCATCGACGGTGAGCACTCGAGCGCCGTCCCGGACCGCGGACTCGATGCGCCCGATCAGCCCGTCCCCGTCGATCGCGATGTTCACGCTCTGCGGGATGAGCTCGCCGAGCACATTGGTTCGCACCGGCGTGACCGGGTCGCGGCCGACCGATGTGGTCTCCACTCCCTCGCCGTTCACGAGCAGGCGGCCGTTCTCGACCGTGCGGCCCATCGCCGGGTAGGCGGGGCAGACGATCGCGAAAGCGTCCGGATGCTCGTTGCCCCAGGCATCCAGTGCCCCGGAGACCTGGTCGGCGACGGACCCGCGCATGGTCGAGTCGATCTTCACGAAGAGCCGATCAATGCCCGCGGTGCGCAGCGCCGCCACGGCGGACAATGTGCTCGCCCGAGCGGCGGTGGCGTCCTGAGCTCGCGAGTCGGTGACGACCGCGATCACGGCGCCAGCCTCGACGGTCACCGAGGACGGATCGGTCAGTGTGAGGCGCGCGTTCCATCCGCGGCGGCCGAATTGCACCGCCGAGTCGTTCGCCCCGGTGAGGTCGTCGGCGACGATCCCCACCGAGACGGTTCCGGCCGAAACGGCGCCGTCCGCACTGCTCATGCGCCCCATCATGCCCACGGTGTCTCTGTGCGTTCCCGGTGTCGTCACTCCGGTTAGAGGCGCGGGTTGTCGTCGATGGGGCGCGGGCCGGTGCCGGGCTTGGTGGCGCCGAACCGGGTGTCGTTTTCCGTCGTGCCGATCACGTCGGAGTGGGGCGTGATGTCCTTCACCTCGCCGGCCGGGTCGACGGCGCCATCCGGCGCGTCCCTCATTCCGCCCTGACGCTTCAGCACGTACGCGGCGAGGAGCGGGGCGAGCACAGCAGACACGAGCACGGCAGAGGCGACCTGAGCGGTCGCGATCTCGACGAACGGCGCGAAGGTCGGGTCGGCTGCACCGATGATGGCGGGGGTGGCGATCGCGTTGCCGGCCGTGGTGGCCGAGGCGATGCCGATGCCGGACTCCTTACCGCGGCGCAGCAGCCAGCGGTAGCCGAAGTAGCCGAGCACTCCCGTGAAGAGCGTCGCGACGAGTCCGACGACGAGGCCGGACAGTCCGCCGGTGAGCACGTTGCCGAGGTTGATGCCAGTACCCAGCGCGAACGCGAAGAACGGGATGACGATGTTCGGAACCGGACGCATGACCTCGGTCCACTTGGCGTCGAGGTTTCCGACGACCACACCGAGGAGGAGCGGAATGACGGCGGCGAGGAGGAGGGTGAAGGGGATCTCGGCGAGGCCGGCGACGCCGAGGAAGAGGAGGGAGAAGAAGGGACCGTCGTTCACCGCGGAGGCGATGTACGCGCCGCGGTCGCGCTCGCGACCGTAGCGTCCGGTGAAGGCGAGCCAGATTCCCCCGTTGCTGTTGTCCACAGCGACGAGCAGCGCGAGGATCGAGACTCCGAGGATGCCCTCGATGCCCACCATCTGGCCGAGCAGTACGACGATGGTCGCCGGGATGATCGACTTGCAGAGCAGGATGACGGCGGATGTCGCGAGCACCGGTCCGGACGTTCGCAGCGTGATCTGCATGCCGGTCGCGAAGATCAACACGCCGATCAGTGGGAGGGCGCTCGCCTGGAAGAGCGCGGTGGTGAAGTTGCCCAGGGCGAGGAATCCGGGGGCGAACGTGCCCACGATGGATCCGAGGATCAGCGGGATGAGCATGAGCCCGCCCGGAATCTTGTTCATCCCGTCGTAGAGCGGAACCTTGCTCTTCGGGTAGGGGCTCTGTGCGGTGCTCTTGTGCTGCGATCCGGCTGCCATGGCGAATCTCCTCTGTCAGGGGCGGCTATGCCCGCGGGGGTTTGGTGCGCGACGCTGTGTACGTACACGATGTACTGACATTAGGGGGAGCTGGCGGACGCTGTCAAGCCGCCCGCGCCCCGACCACGCATCCCGAACTGCTCCGCCCGCCGTCGCGAAGTCGATCGCTTGCCGGGCCCAGCGACGCCCTCCATGTTTCGTTGTGTGACGCCGCCACCTGACAACATCGCATCCGTTTTCTACTCTCGATTCATGACCTCCTCACGCGACAGCACGCACGAGACCCCTCCCCGGGCCCACTCGGCTGTCATGTGCGCGGCGCTCGAAACCGGGTACGAGTTGCACCCCATCCAGCGGCAGGCGGCACTCGCCACCACTAGCAAGTGGCGCGACGCCACCGTCGTCGAGGTGACAGCGGAAGGCTGGATCGAACTGCTCGACCTGGCGACGGATGCGCGCGCGCGAGTCTGGCACTACTCAGACCTCACCGCGTCGATCACGCCAGGCGAACCCGTGTCGATCAACGCGCACTATGGGGTGCTGGCGTTCGGCCACCACTACATCAGTGTCCGCAGCGCCTAACAGGACGAAGTGGCGAACGGCTAGGGCATAGCTCCCGGCATCTCCGCCATGCTCGGCTTCATCGAGGTCATCATCGCCTCGCAGGCGTTCGCGCAATCCATGCAGACCTGAGCGCACATCTTCGCGTGGTCGCTCATTTCGGCATTCGCCATGCAGGCATCCGCGCACGCCTTGTTCATCATCATGCAGGCCTCCAGCATGGCCATCATGCTCCCCATGTCATGACCCATCGACCGCATCATCATGCGCATCATCGTGTTGCACATATCGGCATTGGTCATGCACATGCTCGCCATCCGGGCCATCTGGTCGCCGGATGACGCGTCGGCGCACATGGTGCAGGCCTGTTCCGCAGCGGAACACGCCTCCATACACTCCTGCATCATCTTCACGTCCATGCCCTCCATCTCCATGGAGAACATGTTCATCATTTCGGGTTTCATAAAATGCTCCTCGTTGCCGCATCGGATCCGTCGCATGCATCGCACTTCGCGATCATCGGATGCAGCGACGCTACGCTCAATGGACCCGGATTGGCAGGGGCTTCTCAGATGCTTGCCGCGCACGCGCCTGAGGTTCCTCGAACAGCGCGAACGAGGTCGGCGCAGCCCGACGCTCATACGTGGGCGGCGCCGCCGAGAGGACAGCCTTCAGCACGGTCGTCCGCGAGATACCCACCCGCGCCGCCGACACGCCCTCCGCCGCCAGCCTCCTGCGCAACGCCCAATCATCCAATCATCCAATCGATGAGTGTTCACTTTTCAAGCGTCGAAACTGACCAGTTTTCGAGCCTCGTCGACAGTGCGGGTACTCCACGAGGACCCACATCGATGGGCACGTCGGAATCTTTGAGTGCTACCGCCACAGCCTCGACCAAAGGTGTGAGCAAGCCCTGATTGCTACCATTCGCAGAACCAACCAGCATTGTCCTGTCGAGGAGCAGGTTGAACCCGTCGCACGACGTCTCGGATGCGAAGAGGCACGAGTGGCACGCTGCGAGGTTGAGCCCGTCGAGGTTCTGCGGGCGGGGCTCGCCGCACACAGGGTCGTTCGAGCACCAACCGAGCTGTTCGGCCGCGCAGATGAGCGAGCTACCCAGCCGGTCGACCTCGCCTTCCCGCACGAGGTCGCCCAGCGTTCCCTCGTTGTCGGTTGACGTCGTGTAGATGAAGATCCCGTATTCGCCCGCGTCGGAATAAATGCGCTCGTGGAGCGCGGCTGCGGCCTACCACTGGCCGGTGACCGTTCCGAACCGATCCGCGTGCACGACGGCGACCTCGATGACGCGGTCGTTGCGGCCGTGGAAGAGCCCGTCTTCTCGAAGTCGATGATGGCGAAGCCTGCTGCAGACGAATCAGATTGGATCATCCGGCTGGCACCACCAATTCGGGCATCGTGTAAGTGAATGTGCCGTCGGCGTCTTCGATCTGCACGAGCACCGTGCCAGGTGTTCCCGCCGCATCGACCACACCGCACTCGAACGGCAAGCCGATTCTCTCGGGAATCGGACAGCTGACCGTGTAGCTCGTTCCGCCGGCGCTCAACTCGGTGGAGATGGACTGCTCGATGGAACTCACGAGCTGCGGCATGAACATGGCCGCATAGGACAGCCACAGAACCAGGGATGCTGCTGCGACGATCGTGGCGCTGGTCAGCCAGATCCAGATCGGCGCCGAGCGGATTCCGGCATAGCGCCGCATCACGATGGAGCGGGCGATCAGGTACACGGGTGCGGTCAACACCGCCCACGCGGCAGACGCAGTGTGCCGATGCCCGAACCGGCGAAGGCGTTTCACGTCACGCTTCGCGAAGACGACTACCCACAGGTACGGGAGCGCGAGGGCGGCGGGGATGCGCCAGGACCATCCGCCAATGTTGAACAGAATCAGCGCGGCCCACACGGCCGCAGCAGTGACGATCGGCACGAGGGCAATCATCCAGACCGACGTCGTGTTCCAGCGGGACGGGAGGTTGCGCCACTCCTCCGGTTCGGGGATCTCAGCGGGCTCATTCACCGCTGCATCCCGGTGGAGCGACTCGCGATCCCAGTCATATTCCGGCATCGGTGAGGCGGAGCCCGTCTCGCTAATCTCGCGCTGCGGAGGAGCGCTCTCGGTAGTCACTCCGGCGACGCCGAGTTCGTCGGCGGCTTTTTCCGCGGAAGGCAGGGCTTGCGGTAGTGGGGCCGTATGGTCCGACCAATGCGCGCCGGTCCACCAACGCAGCTGATCTACCGCCGTTGGGTCGACGTGCCAACCAGCTGGCACAACGACTCTTGGTGACTCTGACACGCAACCCCCGAGGTTTACATGGTCGACACTTCTTCACTCGGTGTCTCCATGGCGCTCTGAGCATATTGATCAGCTACCGGCAGCCGTCAGCCCCCGTTCGGGACAGGAATGCTCATGCCACCAGTTGCGTGGTCCCGCCTGCCGGGTCAATGCGCCTTTCGAGCTTGAGGAGTGGTCGCCGCGCATGTGGTGGTCCAGTTAACCGAAATTCTTTCGCTCTTGTTCGATACGAATTGACTTACTTCACGACTTAGTTCTAAAGTTCATTTACTCCTAAACAAAGGTTCCCAATGACGGTTGCCCCTGCCACCCATACCGACGTCCGCCGGTCCGCGATTCTCGCGCAGCTGGGCGCCCGCGGACCAGTGTCGAGGGCAGACCTTGCACGTATTCTTCGCGTGTCACCCGCGCTCGTCACGCAGCTGATCAAGGGACTCATCGCCGACGGCCTGCTGCAGGAACTCAACCACTCCCCCTCACAGGGTGGCCGCCCGGCGCGACTCATCGGCCTCGTGGCCGACGCCGGCCAGTCGGTCGGAGTGAAGATCGCCGCCGACCACGTCACATTCGTCGAGGCAGGAATCGACGGCGTTGTCACCCGATCGGCCACCGAACCGTTCGACGCATCCGCCGCCACCTCCATCTCGAACCTCAGCTTTCTCCTGCACCAGTTCATTGCAGGAGGCGGCGAGCGCCGCATTCTCGGCATCGGCGTCGGGGTGCCGGGAAGCGTCGACCAGCAGGGCGAAGGCACCGTCACGTCAAGCCAGTTGGGCTGGAACCAGGTACCCATAGGACGCACCCTTCGCCAGGAGTTCCAGTTGCCGGTGCTCGTCGAGAACAACGTGAACGCCGTGACCATGGCCGAGAAACTGTACGGCCAGGGCCGCGGCTACGACAATCTGCTGGTCGTGACGATCGGCACCGGAGTCGGCGCCGGAATCGTGATCGACGGCTCGATCGCCCGCGGGTTCTCAGGCAGCGCGGGCGAGATCGGCCACATCCCGGTAGACGAGAACGGGCCGCCGTGCACCTGCGGCAACAACGGCTGCCTGGAGGCGTTCGTGGGCGAGCGAGCACTCGTGAAGGAAGGCCGTCTGCGCGGCGTGCTCGAGGGAACCAGCGGAATCGCCGAGCTCCGAGCGGAGGCCGACGCCGGCAACCCGATCGCCCAGAGCATCTTCAGTACAGCGGGACATGTCCTCGGCCGCGTACTGGCTGGAATAGTGCACACCGTCGACCCCCAGATGGTGATCATCCTCGGCGAGGGCGTCGAATCGTGGAGCCACTGGTCGTTCGGGTTCGAACCGTCGTTCCGCTCCTCCCTCATGCCCCACCTGCGCGGCGTGTCGGTAGCTGTCGAATCCTGGCAGGACGGCAGCTGGGCTCAGGGCGCCGCGAGCCTCATCCTGGCCACCCCGTTCGACGCCCATGGCGTCGCGGGAGAGCAGGGTCGACTCGTCCGCGAACGGCTGTTTGAGCAGAGCGCGCTGCCGGAATCACCATGACGATCACCACGCCGCGCGCTCCGCGAACCGAGGCGGCATCCGCTCGCGCCACATCAGCCCCTCCTCGCGGAAGTTCCAGGAGAGCGGACACCCGTTACGCACTCACGGTGCTCTGCTTCCTTGTGCCCAGCGCGGTACCGATGCTCGCGTTCACCGTCTACCCGATGTTCGGGGCCATGTGGGCGAGCCTGCACGAGTGGAACCTCATCTCTCCGATGACGTGGGTCGGGATCGACAACTACGTGCACCTGATCCAGGATCGCGATACACAGGATGCCTTTGCCCACACCTTTTACTACATCGGCGGTTACCTCCCGCTCGTCTACGTGGGCGGCCTCGCACTCGCCATCGCACTCAACACCCGGCTCAAGGGTCGCAACCTGCTGCGCGGCATCTACTTTCTGCCCGTCGTCACCAGCTGGATCGCCGTCGCGCTGGTCTGGCGCTGGCTGCTCAACCCCTCATCGGGCATCGTCAACCAGGTGCTCGCCCAGATCGGAATCGAAGGCCCCGGCTGGTACACGGATCCGGCCTGGGCGATGCCATCGATCATTCTCGCGTCCGCCTGGAAGGATCTCGGCTTCGTGATGATCATCCTGCTCGCCGGTCTGCAGGCGATCCCGCAAGACCTCTACGAGGCGGCGACAGTGGACGGAGCCGGATGGTGGCGGCGCCTGTTCAGCGTGACCCTCCCCATGCTCACGCCGTCGACGTTCTTCGTGATCGTGATCTCCCTGATCAACGGGTTCCAGGTGTTCGACCAGGTCTACGCGATGACCGGCGGCGGTCCGGCCGGGGCGAGTCAGGTCGTCGTGCAGCAGGTGTACGACCTCACGTTCCGTTATGGCGCGGCCGGCGAGGCATCCGCCCTGTCGTGGATGTTGTTCGTGCTCGTTCTCGCCGTGACCGTCATTCAGATTCGCGGCCAGAAGAGATGGGTGAACTATGCGTAACTCGCCGAAGCTCATCGCACTGAACATCGTCGCCGTGCTCGGCGCGCTCGTGATGTTCTTCCCCTTCCTGTGGACGGTCATCACGTCGATCTCACCGGGTGCAAGCCTGTCGTCCACCCCTTCGCTCATTCCCGAGAACCCGTCGTTCTCCGCCTACACGGAGCTGTTCGCGAACACGCCCTTCGCACGCATCGTGCTCAACTCGCTCGGGCTCGCCGTCGCAACGACCGTGGTTCAGCTCGTGACGAGCTCGCTTGCGGCCTACGCGTTCAGCCGCCTGCCGTTCCGTGGGCGCGGAGTGCTCTTCGGCCTGTATCTCGCGACGATGATGATCCCGATCCAGGTGCTGATCGTGCCCCTGTTCGTGCAGATGAAGAACCTCGGTCTCGTCGACACCTACCTCGGGGTTCTGCTGCCGAGCGTGGCATCCGCGTTCGGGGTGTTCCTGCTGCGGCAGGCGATGAACTCGGTTCCGCGTGAGCTCGACGAAGCGGCGACCATCGACGGGGCGGGACACTTCCGCATCTTCGGCGGCATCATGCTGCCGCTGATCGGCCCCGCGCTCGCCACTCTCACCGTGTTCTCCTTCATGAGCAGCTGGAACAGCTTCCTCTGGCCGCTCATCATCCTGCGCTCGGCAGAGCTCAAGACACTTCCCCTCGCCCTTGCCGGGCTTCAGGGGCAATACACCACCCAGTGGGACGTGATGATGGCCGGCTCGGTCATCAGCATTCTTCCCATGGTGGCGCTGTACCTCTTCGCTCAGAAGTACGTCGTTCAGAGCGTCGCCAGCTCGGGAATCAAATGATCCCGTGTGTCCCTCGCATCACCTCAATCACATCGAACCACCAGCACCACCTATCGAAGGAGATAGAACTCTCATGACACGCAAAATCATCGGTGGCCTCGCCACCCTCGCGGCACTGTCACTCACGCTCAGCGCGTGCGCGGGCGCGGGCGCATCACCCGAAGGGTCCGCTGACGGGATCACCATCTCCTACAGCAACTTCATCTCGAACGGCGGCAACGAAGACAATCTCGACGCCATCGTCGCCGCCTTCGAAGACGAGAACCCCGGCATCACCGTCGACGTCACGACGCTGCCCTACGCCGACTACTTCACGGCACTGCAGACCGACCTCGCCGGCGGCACAGAGGCGGATGTCTTCGACATCGAGTACGCGAACTTCGCCGGGTACGCCGAAAACGGAGTCATCGCCCCGCTCGACGACGCCGACACCACCGCGCTCGACGCCTCGCTCGCCGAGGCCTACCAGTCGGACGGCACCCAGTACGCGATGCCGAGCTCCTTCTCGAACGTCGTGCTGTACTACAACAAGGACCTGTTCGACGCGGCCGGGATCGACTACCCCACCGCCGACTGGACCTGGGCGGACGAACAGGCAGCCGCCGAGGCGCTGACGGATGAAGCATCCGGAGTATTCGGCGACTACCAGCCGATCAGCTACAACGAGTACTACAAAACGGTCGCGCAAGCCGGCGGCGAGTTCCTGAACGAGGACGGCACCGAGGTCGCATTCAACTCGCCCGAGGGAATTGCCGGAGCCGAGTGGCTCGTGAACAAGAACGGTTCGACGATGCCCACCGTAGAGCAGGGGGCCGGCACGCCGGACTTCGACAGCGGACTCTTCCTCGACGGCAAGCTCGCGATGTGGCACACCGGAATCTGGATGTTCGGCGCCCTCGCCGAGGCCCCGTTCGCCTGGGACATCGCCGTCGAGCCCGGCGACGTGCAGAAGGCCAGCGCGCTCTTCTCGAACGCACTCGCGGTATCGGCGAACTCAGATGAGAAGGAGGCCGCGGAGAGCTTCGCCGAGTTCCTCTCCACGTCTTCAGCGGCCGCGGAGGTTCGCTTGAACGCCGGATGGGAGCTGCCGCCGATCTCGGACGAGTCAGTGCTCGCGACCTACCTGGGCAAGGGCGCACCCGAGAGCCGCCAGGCGGTCTTCGATTCACTCGACGCGGTGGCGCTGGCGCCCTCGATCGGCGACAACCAGGCCGAGATGCAGGACATCGTGACCGAGGCGCTGTCCGAGGCCGCGGCCGGCAGGATGAGCGTCGAAGAGGCACTCGCAAGCGCCGAAGAGCAGATCAACGCGCTGCTGAAGTAGCCGGGCACACCGGCCGGGCCGCGGGAGAAGTCCGCGGCCCGGTCATCCGTCCCAGGCCTCGCTTACATCCACTCCATCCCGCTCCGAGAGAAAACCAATCAATGACCACGATCTCGAGCAGCCCCGTGTCTGCTCTCCTCGCCACGTCCCTCGACATCATCAGCCTGCATCAGCAGCCGAATGGCGCCTACGCGGCTAGCCCCGAGTTCTCCGCCTATCGCGGTTACTGCTGGTTTCGCGATGGAGCTTTCATCGCCGACGGCGCGTCGTCCGCCGGCGAGATTGAGTCAGCCTCGGCTTTCTTCGGATGGTGTGCGGCGACAATTGAACGCTACGCAGGAACGATCGAGATGATCGTGGATGCTGCGGCGGAGGGCACCCCCGTCGCGACCGAGCACATGCTTCCCGCCCGTTTCACCATGGACGGGCATCTCGGTGGCGACGACTGGTGGGACTTCCAGCTCGACGGCTACGGCACTTGGCTGTGGGCTGCGGTGCAGCATGCGAACCGGCACGATCTGGACCTCACCGAATGGCGTCGAGCCGCTGAGCTCACCGTCGACTATCTCCTCAGCTCGTGGGCGCGACCGTGCTACGACTGGTGGGAGGAACATCAGGAACAGGTGCACGTGTCAACCCTCGGCTGTGTTGGCGCCGGCCTCCAAGCCGCGATCGACTCGGGTCTCGCCGACGGGGATCGCGCCGTCGCGGCAAGCAACGTCATCACCGAAATTCGGGCGCTCATCGACGAACGCGGCATTTCCGACGGCCACCTCGTGAAATGGCTCGATTCCTCCGACGTCGACGGCAGTCTTGCGGCGATCATCGCGCCGATGGGTTTCATCCCCCCGGATTCGGCCCTCGCCATCTCCACGATCGCCGCCCTCGACGACCAACTGTCCTTCAACGGTGGCGTGCACCGGTATCTTGCCGACGTCTTCTACGGTGGCGGACAGTGGCCTCTCCTGAGTTGCTTCCTCGGGCTCGCCAAGGCCGCGGTCGGGGACGGGGCCGGAGCTCGGGCGCTCCTCGAATGGGCAGCGAGCACGGCAACCAGCGACGGGATGCTGCCGGAACAGGTCGACCGGCACTTGCTCTTCCCTGAACACCGAGACGAGTGGATCACCCGTTGGGGAACGGTCGCGACGCCGCTTCTCTGGAGCCACGCCATGCTGCTGCGGCTCGCTGCCGAAATGGGCGAGCAGTGATCCGGCACCGGCCGTTCGGGTCGGGTCACCCCTACTCGGATGACACGGAACAGCGCTCCCCCGAGTACCCCATCGCTGGTGAGAGCGTGCGTCTCGGGGTTCGTACCTCGGGTGTGGTGAGTGAGGTCGAACTGCAACTCGAGTTGATCGACACGGGCGGCACCCGGCGCGCCGAGACGCACGCCCTGTCGCCTGTCGACCGGTCATCCCGCGGGCATGCCGCCGACGGAGGGCACCTGGCATCGGCGCAAGCCAGACTTGCCCGTGACTCCGGTGGATGGGAGACGACTATCACGGCGGGTGCGCCCGGCCTCACCTGCCGATACCGGTTCATCTCCCGGTTGCCAGATACGCGTACGGAGACGACGAAATGGTTCGAATTCCGGGTTGCTGGGTGGCGTGACGCTGCGGCGGCGGTCCAGGCGAGCGGAGCCGTCAGAGGCGTCACCCCTGGCATGGTTCAGGTGCTCGACGACGGCGAATGCATCCGGCGGGTGCGGTTCGCGCTTCCGCTCCTGCCCGGAGAGCACATCACCGGGCTGGGCGAGCGGTTCGATGCGCTCGACCACCGCGGGTCCGCGCTCGACTCGATCGTGTTCGAGCAGTACAAGAGTCAGGGCCAGCACCGGCGCACCTACCTGCCGATGCCCTTCGTGCACGTCGTCGGCGGACACGGCTGGGGATTCCACCTGCGAACCTCGCGTCGAAGCTGGTTCGACTTCGGAGCGACGGTCGGCGACCAGATGCTGATCGAGGCCGACGTCAATGCGCCGTCGTCCGCGACATCCGTCCTCGATGTCGCCTTCTACTCCGGACAGCCCGCCGAGGTGCTCGACGCCTTTCTCGGTGAGGTCGGGCGCCCAAGCGAATTGCCGGACTGGGTTTTCCGGCTTTGGGCGAGCGGCAACGAGTGGAACACGCAGGCCGAGGTCACCCGGCAGATGGACCTCCACCGCGAGCACGACATCCCCGTCGGATCGGTCGTCATCGAAGCGTGGAGCGATGAGAGCACCTTCACGGCATTCCGTGACGCTCAGTACGCGGCGACGGATGACGGACGGCCGCTCCGAATCGACGACTTCTCCTTCCCAGCAGAGGGCGCCTGGCCCGACCCCAAAGGCATGGTCGATGAACTGCATGCCCGCGACATCCGGGTTCATCTCTGGCAGATTCCGCTAATCAAGCTGCGACCGCATCCGGTGGGGCAGGTGAAGGCTGACGCGGAGGCCGCGATCCGTGACGGCGTCCTCATCCGCGAGACCGACCCGGCCGGCAAGCTCCGTCCGTACCGCAACCGCGGCTGGTGGTTTCCGCTAGGCCTGATGCCCGACCTCACCGACGAGCGAGCCGCGCGATGGTGGACGGAGAAGCGCAGGTACCTGGTGGAAGACGTCGGAATCGACGGCTTCAAGACGGATGGCGGGGAGCACGCGTGGGGATCTGACCTCGTCTACCTTGATGGAAGGCACGGCGATGAGGGCAACAACACGTTCCCCGTCGCCTATGCGAAGGCGTACGGAGACCTGCTGAGGTCGGCGGGCAAGGCACCCGTCACGTTCAGTCGGGCAGGATTCACCGGATCGCAGGCGCACGGAGCCTTCTGGGCCGGGGACGAGAATTCGACCTGGGAAGCGTTCCGCTGGTCAATGCTCGCCGGGCTGTCTGCCGCATCCAGCGGAATTCTCTACTGGGGATGGGACATTGCGGGGTTCTCGGGTCCGCCTCCGACCGCAGAACTCTACCTTCGGGCGATGGCCGCGTCGGCATTCACCCCGATCATGCAATATCACTCCGAATTCAACCATCACCGGTCGCCGTCGAACGATCGGACGCCGTGGAACATGGCGGCGTTGACCGGCGACGCACGCGTGCTTCCGGTCTCGCGAGAGCTGGTGAAGCTGCGCGAGCGGCTCGTTCCCTACCTGGCCGAGCAGGCGGCTTCGAGCATACGCACAAGCAAGCCGCTCATGCGCCCGCTCTACTTCGACCACCCTCATGACGAGGAGGTTTGGCAGCATCCCATTCAGTGGATGCTCGGCGACGATATCCTCGTCGCGCCGGTGCTCGAGGCCGGTGTGACGACGTGGGAGGTATATCTGCCCGCCGGCGAGTGGGCGGATGCTTGGACCGGAGCCGCTTGTTCCGGGCCGCGCGTCGTGACCGTAGATGTACCGATCGACCGGATTCCCGTGTTCCTCCGCGGCTCTGCGGTCAAGCGGCTCGGGCGGCTGCTCCGGGGTTGACCTCTCCTCTGCGCAGGTGAGGTGTTCGTCAAGCCAGGACGCAGCACGGCTCCGTGGCACGTGGCACGTGGCACGTGCGATGGCGCCCGCCGTGCGGCGCTCCTTCTCAGTCCTGGCCGAGGTACCACCAGCGACCCGACTCCTTCACAAATCGACTCACCTCGTGCTGTTCGTCGACTTCGCCGTCGACACGGAGGAAGGCGCGGAACTCCACCGTTCCCTTGGTGTCGAGCATGCCACCGCGCGTGGTCGTGAGGATGTCAAGGCGGAAGTAGCGGTGAAACGGATCGAGTTCGAAAGACGACGGCCGGGTCGTGCTATGCCAGGTGTCGATCAGATAGCCGGCGTCTCCCGTCACGAAGGCCGCGTAGCGTGAGCGCATGAGCCGCTCGGCGGTGGGAGCGACGGCGACGGCGCGGTGGTACGGCGCGCAACATTCGCCGTAGGAGCTGCCGCTGAGGCAGGGGCAGCGGGCGGATGCCTCCTGCTGAGGCACTCCGGACAGTGCGGGCGAGGTCATCCGTCCATTATCTCCAATCGCCATAGGCGCGCCGCATACCATGGGATCTCACGGCCTACCGGTCTAGGGTCGGAACGTGACCGCACTCAACCTGGGACTACCGCGATACCGGCAGGACGGCGCCGACGCACCGTCGATGCTCGGGCGCCCGAATGTTCCCGGGCTCGTCGACTCCTTTGGTCGAGTGGCCCGCGACCTGCGCATCTCCATCACCGAGAAGTGCTCCCTGCGCTGCACCTACTGCATGCCGGAGCAGGGGCTACCTGCCATCCCCCGCGACAACCTGCTGACCCCCGCGGAGATCGGGCGGCTCGTGCGCATCGGCGTGCGAGACCTCGGCGTGCGCGAGGTGCGGTTCACGGGTGGTGAGCCTCTCATGCGCGCCGACCTTGCCGACATCATCGCCCGCAGCTCCGACGCGGCGCCGGGCATCGACCTGTCGATCACGAGCAACGGCATCGGCCTCGATAAGCGCGTCGCCGCACTCGTCGCCGCCGGGCTCACCCGCATCAACATCTCACTGGACACCGTCGACCGTGCCCATTTCGCGGAACTCACCCGCCGGGACCGCCTGCCCGACGTGATAGCCGGCATTCACGCCGCCCACGCCGCAGGGCTCACCCCACTGAAACTCAACGCCGTGCTGATGAGGGAGACGCTGCCCGGCGCCGCCGACCTGCTCGCCTGGGCGATCACGGAAGGCTGCCGCCTGCGGTTCATCGAGCAGATGCCGCTCGACGCCGACCACCGGTGGGCCAGGGACCACATGGTGCCGGCCAGCGAGCTGCTCGCGGTCCTGTCCGAACGCTTCGAACTCACCGAGGCGCCTCGTGAAGACCCGTCCGCTCCCGCCGAGCTCTGGTACGTCGACGGCGGCCCGGCGACCGTCGGCATCATCGCCTCGGTGACGCGTTCCTTCTGCGCCGATTGCGATCGCACCCGCGTCACCGCCGAGGGAACGGTACGCTCCTGCCTCTTCGGCGACAACGAGACCGACCTGCGCACCCTGCTGCGCAACGGCGGGACGGATGCCGCGATCGCCGAGCTCTGGCGTGGCGCGATGTGGGCCAAACAGGCTGGGCACGGAATCGACGTGGCCGGGTTCGTGCCGCCGGAGCGCAGCATGGGAGCGATCGGGGGCTGAACCGCGGCATCCGAAAAATCGGCACGAAGGAAGGCCATGGAGAGGATCACCGACCGGCTGCTGAGTTGGGCGAGCATTCTCGAGCCGGGCACGCTCGAGCAGGCGCGCGCCGCATCGACGATGCCGTTCATCTACCCGCACCTCGCGCTCATGCCCGACGCCCACCTCGGCCTCGGTGCGACCGTCGGTTCGGTCATTCCTACCCTCGAAGCGATCATGCCCGCGGCTGTCGGCGTCGACATCGGCTGTGGGATGATCGCCGTCAAGACCCAGTGGAACCGGGAGGATGTGGCGGGCGCCGGGTCGCTCACGACCCTCCGCGAACGGATCGAACGGGCCATCCCGCTCTCCGCCGGCGGCAACAACCGCAAGGTTGCCGCCACCGCCGAGCCCCGCATCGCCGAACTGACCGAGCGAGCGGATGCTATTGGACTCAGCCCCGGCGCCTACGTGAGCAAATGGGAGCTGCAGCTGGGTACGCTCGGCAGCGGCAACCACTTCATCGAGGTCAGCCTCGACGAATCCCACGCGGTGTGGCTGTTCCTGCATTCGGGAAGCCGCGGGGTCGGCAATCGCATCGCCGGCCACCACATCAAGGTCGCGAAGCGGCTGACGGAGGCGGCGCGGATTCCCCTGCCCGACCGTGACCTCGCCTACCTCGAGGAGGGCACGCACGAGTTCGACCGGTACATCGCCGACCTGCGTTGGGCGCAGCATTTCGCCCTACTCAACCGCGAGGAGATGATGGATCGGGTCATCCGGCAGGTATCCGGGTTCTTCGGCGAGCCGCTCGTGGAGGGCGAGCGAATCAACACTCACCACAACTTCACCGAGCATGAGGAGCACTTCGGCAAAGAGGTGTGGCTGTCCCGAAAGGGAGCCATTTCGGCGAAGCTCGGGGAGCCCGGACTCATTCCCGGGTCTATGGGCACGGCGTCGTATGTCGTGACCGGCAAGGGAGACAAGTTCGCTCTCGAGTCGTCACCGCATGGCGCAGGCCGCACTCATTCGCGGTCAGCCGCTCGCAAGAAATTCACCCGTGAGCAACTGCGGGAAGCAATGAGGGGAATCGAATACCGCGACAGCGCGGCGTTCCTCGACGAGATCCCGCAGGCGTACAAGGACATCGACCAGGTTATGGCCGATGCCGCTGATCTGGTCTCGGTGAGGCACACGTTGCGCCAGATCCTCAACGTGAAGGGCGACTAGGGACCTGCCGAGCGGTGCCTCCGCACCTGCGAGACTGGGAACATCGACGCTCTCCTTACCCAGTGGTCCGCCCTGCTCGCCCGCACCACCCCGATCGAGGCGCCCACGCCCGTCCTGCTCGGCATTCTCGCGGTGGCCGCCGCACTCAGCATCCCGAGAGCCACCTGGCAACATTTCGGGCTCTTCACCACGCTCGTGCACGAACTCGGGCACGCGTTCGCGGCGATCCTGACGGGGCGGGTGGTGCGGGGCATCCGAATCCATCGCAACCATTCCGGCGAGGCGCTGAGCAGCGGGCGCGGGAGCGCCGTCCTGAGCGGTGCGCTCGGATACCCGGCGCCCGCGATCGTCGGCGCCGCGCAACTCTGGAGCGTCTTCAACGGTTACACGGCGATCGCACTGTTCGCCGGCGGCGTCGTGCTGGTACTGACCCTTCTCGTCATCCGCAACCTGTTCGGCGTGCTCGTCGTGCTCGCCTCGGCCGCGGCGAGCGCCGGCCTCTGGTTCTACGCCACACCGCAGGTTCAAAGCTATGCGCTGTTCGTGCTCGGCGTCGCCCTGCTCGTCGGCTCGGTGCGCGGGCTCGCAACCGTCATCGGCGTGCACACCCGGCGGCGGGGACACCTGGCCACGTCCGACGCCTACCTGCTCTACCGGCGCACCGGCGTGCCGTCGCCCGTGTGGCTGGCGTTGTTCACGATCGTGATCGGCGGATGCTGCGTGGCCGCGGTCACCGCATACTTGTCGCGCTAACCGCGCCCGCCGATCGAGGTCACCTCTGAAGGGGTGTCATCGCACTGGCGCCTGGCACTGCTCGTCGCGAGGGGTGTCGTCGCGGTTGCGCCGCGACGTTGCGCGTCACGTACGACAACGCCCCTCACGGCGGCAGTACTCGCTCGAGCAGCTACTCAGCCGGCCGAAACGGCGCTCGCAAGCTCCGCACTTGCGGGCAGGTATCTCACGTGGCCCGCCGCCCCGTCGACGGTGACGATCTGCCCGTCGCGGAGAACAGACGTCGCACATCCTGTGCCCACGACGGCGGGAATGCGGTGTTCTCGGGCGACGATCGCCGGATGCGCGAGGGTGCCGCCGACGTCCGTGATGATCGCGCCGAGGGAAGGAAACAGGATCGCCCACGACGGGCGGGTCGAGGGACACACCAGCACGTCGCCGCGCTCGACCCGACCGAAGTCGGCCTCGGACATGACCACCTTCACCGGGCCGGTGTAGGTTCCCGCCGACGCGGCGACCCCGGTGAGCTCTCCGGCGCCGTCGGGTTCGGTGCGCACGCTCAGGTCCGGCTGCGCTACGTGGCCGAGGATGAACGCGAGCGCTTGCGCGGGCACGCGCACGCAGCGCGGCAGCCAGCGCATCGACGGCGGCCGCCCGGGATGCTTGCCATAGGTGGCCGGCCCGCGGTGGGCGAGCGCCCAAGCGCGCTCGCCGCGCCGCCGCCGCACCCGATCGCGGAGATCGGGTGAAGCGCCGGCGTCCTCTAAGTCGATCCGCTGGGAAACGCCCTCGAACCAGTCGAGCACCTCCTCGATGCGAAGGTAGAAGATGTCGTCAACCGACGCGATGGCGCCGGCCCGCAGCATCCGCAGTCCCGCCTCCAGCGCCGCGTACCGCATGAGGGCGATCGGCGCGTCGATCATGTAGAGCGCGTTGTCGTCTCGGAGCGCGTATGCGCGTTGTCCGCGTTCGACGGCACGGTCGAACCGCGCACGCTGTTCGCCGCGCAGCCGTCGGTGCGCCCGTTCGAGGAACGAGTCGCGTCGCCTCGCGAGATCATCCTCGTCCGCGTCCTGACCGGAGTCGCTCTGCGCACTGAACTGCTGCTCGACGAGCCCAGGAATCTCGGCGACGGTGCGCTCGGCAAGGTCGAAGCTGAGCGCGCGCGATCCGAACGTCTGCCGGTACTCGAGAAGGTCGTCCTGCACTTGGTCCGGTCGTCTCACACGCTGGCCAATCCTGGCGAGCGCCCTCGCCGGTTCCGATGACGCGGGCGAGGTCCCAACCACGAGGCCCAACGCGTCGTCGATGTCCCAGTCGAGCAACTCCCGGCACACCTCGGCGAATTCCGCGACGCCGATGAAGTTCGCCATCACCACCTCGTAGTGGATCTCGAGGGACCGGTTCACGAACCCGTCGCATGCCCGCAGGTGGCCGGCGAACGCGAAGTTGCTCAATCCCGAGAGGTCGACGTCGCGGAGCTCCGCGATCCTGCGCCGCTGCGCCGGTGCGTACTCGTCCCGCCAGCGGTCCATGACCTTCCCTGGCAGGTCCTCCCGCTCGGCGCGGCGAGCCGCTCGATAGCGCGCCCGCAAGGCCGGCATCAGGTGCAGCATGATCGGCAGCAGCACGGGCATCAACCACGCGGGAGGGGCCGGCAGCGTCTTGCCAGGCGATGTCGACCCACCGACGGGGAGAGTGGCCAGGTACTGCCATCCTCCGATCGTCTCGATCCTGCCCGTGATCAGGGTCCCGTACCGTTCGCACACGCGCTGCATGGGCGCATTCGTTCGGAGGATCGAGTGACTCAGCGGCGTGGATGGTGCGGACCAGTGCATGTCCTCCCGCAGCCAGAAACCTGCCGGCGGGTTCACGGCGATGGGCACGGGCTCGACGAGGGTGGTGATCGGCCTCGCCTGCAGAACGAACAAGCGTGCGCCCGCGTAGGCCCACTCGATGTCCTGCGGGGCGCCGCGATCCGCCGTTATCCGCCGCGCAAGGTGAGCGATCTCGAGCGCCTGCCCTGCCGTGATGGCGGTGGCTTCACCCCCGTTAGCGCGGGCGGACTCGCCCGTCACGACCCATTCATCAGGGGTCACGTCCCCGGACACGAGGAGGTCACCAAGGCCTCGGACGGCGTTCACGAGCGCCTCGGTGGTGTCCCCCGAGACGGGGTTCGCGCTGAACGCGACGCCCGCTGCGGTGGCGTCCACCTGCTGCTGCACGAGCACCGCCATGGGTGCGAAGTCCGCCGATGCGAGCACCTCGCGCGCCGCCGCCTTCACCGCGGCGGGCCCGCGCACGCCGAGCACCGTCCTGTAGCGGCCGGCCGCTGAGGAATCAGCGCGGTCCTCATTGACGGACGACGAGCGCACGGCGAGCGGAACGTCGTCGAGCGTCGACGCCAGAGTGGCGAGCAACTCGAGTTCACGCTCGGACACGTCGCCACTCGCCGCCTCGAGCACCACCCCTGGCGGTACGTTGTAGCCGGCACCCATCAGTTGTCCGAGCACGGCGGCCTTCGCGCCCCATCGGATGGGATCCGCATCGGCGAGGTCGACCAGATTGCTGATTTCTCTCATGCACAAATGGTGCTCCGCACGAGCCGAGACCGGAATACCCAGCAGCACTAATTTTATCGCCCGCGTAGGTCGCCGCACGTCGGTTTCCACGGTGCGCTCCCGCGATGCCTCAGGCTGGCGGCACCGTTTCAATGCTGCCCGGCAGGAATAGGAGCGGTACCGCGACCCATCCGGTGTCGCGCTCAGGCTACGTCGTACAGCGGCAGCCCGTGCGGCTCGAGAAAGCTCGACTGGATTCTCTCGAGCGGCGCCCGCTCCACGCGACTGAAATTGAGAGCGCGGATCCGCGACGGTGCGCTCGTGGGGAACTCGGCCGAGCCGGTGAGCCACGCCAGCCACAGCGCGGTCGGCGCCTGCTCCAGCACGAAACCCGGCGGCAGTCTGTGGGCGGCGAGCGGCGGCATCCGATTCTGATGGCGCATCAGCACGCCGATCTCCATGGTGAGGAATCGGCGGGCGTCCTCCACATCTTCGAACACGCCAAGCACGATGCGATCGCGACCGAGCAGCTCGGCCTCGACGGGAAACAGCTCGTGGTGTTCGGCGATGGCGAACCCCAGGCCGGCGCCCTCGACGCGCACTATGTCGTCGCCGTGTCCGACGGTCGGGCGCAACCCGATGCCCTCCGCCCAGGCAATGAGGTCCTCCATGACCCGAGTGTACGGAGGTGGAGGGGATGGCGGGAGGGTGGCAGGTAATCGCAACTCAGAAGTGATGCTTCAGCGCAACCCGCCCAGTCGGTCGCGCGCCTCGTTCACCTCCGACCGCGCGTCGTCTGCGGCGCGCTCCGCATTGCGCCTGTCGCGCTCAAGCACGCGAGTCTCACGGTCGATTGCGGCGATTCCGGTTCCGAGCTCGCCGATGCGTTCCTCGAGTCCGTCGAGCTCCCTCAGGAGCTTCTCGCGCTCGGGGGCGAGCTTCGCGATCCGGTTTCTCACATCATCGAGGGCGGAAGCGGCGTCCTCGAGCCCGCGCTCGGCCTGGTCGAGCGCGCGCTGCGCCTCCATGAGCGCTCGCGCTCGCGCCTCCTTTGCCTTGGCGTCGGGTTCGCCACGCTTCGAGCGGGATCGGATGTCGCGAACCTGCGGCATCCCGTCGGCAGGCGACGGGCGTGCGCTCACGTCCAGTGGGATCGCGACGGCACCGGCGAGGTCGGCCGGCTCGACCCCGTCCGAGGACAACGCACGCAGGAGGCATCCGCTTTTCACCGCGGATGCCGCCCACGCATCGGCCATCGCGGCCTGCAGGGTCTGTTCCACCTCGCGCACCGCGCCGTCGCTCGCCGCGTGCCCGAATTGCTGCGCCAACTCGCGTCCCTGCTGAGCGACCGCGGCGATCAACCGGGATCGCTGAACGCTAAGCGACCGCAGCTGCTTCGCGTCGAGGTTCTCCTGGGCGGTGCGGAGGGATGCCCCGAGCTCGACCACGCCGTCGATCTGCTCCGCACGGTGGCGCACGAGCATGTTGACAACCCACGCCGAGGAGGAGGGCTTCGGAAGCCGGCGTATCTGCTCGGCGAGAACCTTGTCGCCTCCACCTTTCGCGTCGGCGGCATGGGCGTTGCGCGCGGCGGTGAACTCATCGGGGGTCAGGCTGAACAGGTCGGAGGCGACCGCGGCGAGATTCATCGTCAACTCGTCCTCGACGGACACGGCCCTCTGAGGGCGACCGCGGTGCGATGCATGTCGCCAGCCTAGGGTGCGAGCCATGGGGCGAGCGCATGAAATGCTGCCGATCGCTAGGCGCGGAGCAATCGGCTTTCCGGCACGAATTTCTCCCGGTTCTCTTGCACACGGCCGACTTGCTCCGCTCTGCCCGCCGAACGCGTGCCACCCGAACTGGGCCTGCCGTGCGCAGTCCCCCCGCTGATTGAATCGGACGGGCGCCCGGCGAGACCGGCGCCCCGGACAACAAGGGGGCTCAGGTGGGGGCGGATTCGATCGGCGCCGTCTTCGCCGTCGGCGCGCCCATGGCGTTGCTCCTACTGATCCCCATCGCGGCGGTGCTGTGCGCGGGCCTTCTGGTCCTCGGATTTCGGCGGGGCACGGCCGTGCTGATCGTCGCGCCGCTCGTCGCCGCGATGATCATCGGCGCGGCCTTCCTCGCGCTGCGCGAGCTTCCGCTGCCGATTGCCGTGCGGGCCGACTTTACCGAGAGCGTCGACTCGCTCGTGATGCTCCTGCCGGTGCTGCTCGGGCTCGCGGCTGTACCCGCAGTCGGGCGAGGAGTGCGGGCGGTTGCTCGCGCCGTCCGCAGGCGCACCGTCGCAGCATCCGAGAACCTCGAGGTCGCTCCGGCCGACTAGCCGGCCTGCGAGCCACCGCTCACGCCTCGAGCAGACCGCGGATGTCGTCGGCTGTCAGTGCGGAACTGAACACGGCGTCGTCGTCCATCACCGAGTTGAACAGCTTCGCCTTGCGCTCCTTGAGCGCCATCACCTTCTCCTCAATGGTGCCGGTCGCGACCATCCGGTAGACCATGACGTTGCGGGTCTGGCCGATCCGATGCGTGCGGTCGACGGCCTGCTCCTCCGTGGCGGGGTTCCACCACGGATCGAGCAGGAACACGTAGTCGGCCTCGGTGAGATTGAGTCCGAATCCGCCGGCCTTGAGGCTGATCAGGAACACCGGCGCGTTGCCGGTCTTGAATCTCTCGAGAACCTCGGAGCGATGCTTTGTCGACCCGTCCAGGTAGCAGTACTCGATGCCGTGCGCATCGAGCCGGTCCCGAGCCTTGCCGAGGAACGAGGTGAACTGGCTGAAGATGAGCGCGCGGTGGCCCTCCGCGACGACATCCTCGAGTTGTTCGAAGAGAGCGTCGAGCTTGCTCGATGGCATCGAGGCGTACTTCTCGTCGACGAGCGATGCGTCGAGGCTGAGCATCCGCAGAAGGGTCAGCGAGCGGAAGACGATGAACCGGTTCTTGTCCATGTCTTCGAGAAGCCCGAGCAGCTTCTGCCGCTCGCGCTGCAGGAACGTGTCGTAGAGCTTCCGATGCTTCGGCGCGAGCTCGATCTGCAGCACCTGTTCCTGCTTGTCCGGCAGGTCCTTCGCGACGATCTCCTTGGTGCGGCGCATCATGAGCGGACGGATGCGGCGGCGCAACCTCGCGAGCAGCTCGGCAGGGTCGACATTGCGTGCACCACCCGCGTCCGAGCGCAGCCCGACGCCTGCGCTGACGCCGGCTCCCTTCTCGATGGGACGCTGGTAACCCTCGGTGAACTTGCGCGCAGAAGGGAACAGCCCGGGCGCGACGATCGCGAACAGCGACCACAGCTCCATCAGGTTGTTCTCCATCGGCGTTCCCGTGATGGCGAGCTTGAACGGTGCGTCGAGCTCGCGCGCGCAGTGGTGGGCGACGGATGCCCGGTTCTTCACGAACTGGGCCTCGTCGAGGATCAGCCCCGCCCACTTCCCAGCACGGTACGCCTCGGCGTCGAGCCGGAACAGGGCGTAGGACGTGACGACGATGTCCGCGCCCGCCGCTGCCTGCGCCAGCGGCATCCCGCTTTTGGCCTGCGTGCTCGTGATCCCGGCAGTTTTAAGTCCCGGCGCGAACCGCCGTGTCTCGCTGACCCAGTTCGGAACGACTGAGGTCGGCGCCACGACGAGAAACGGATGCTCGGCCTGGCCCGACTCCTTCGCGTGCACGATCAGTGTGAGCGTCTGCAACGTCTTGCCGAGGCCCATGTCGTCGGCGAGGATGCCGCCGAGTCGGTGCTTCCAGAGGAACGCGAGCCAGTCGAAACCGTGCACCTGGTAGGGCCGAAGCGTCGCGGCTATGCCGGCGGGAAGCGGGGTCCCGTCGACCCCCCCGGTTCGCACCAGCCCGGCGACGGTGTCGCGCCACGCCTTCGCCTGCTGGGTCTCCTCGGCGAGATCCTCGAAGTCAGCCCAGAGGCTCGCCTGGTATCGATTGATCCGCAGCCCGGTCTCCCACTCGTCGAGGGCGCGTGCCTCGTCGATGAGCTTGTGCAGTTGCTCGAACGCCGGCTGATTCAGGGACAGGTAGCTACCGTCGACGAGCAGGAGCTTCTCGCGTCCCTTTGAGAGAGCGGTGAGGAGGAGGCCGAACGGCACCTGCGTGCCATCGACCGTGACGGTGACGCCGAGGTCGAACCAGTCACGCTCGTCGGTGGGAAGCGTCGTGATGGTGAGCTTCGGCGGCTCGGTCAGCTCGCGGTAGTCCGGCTTTTCGCCGAGGATCTCCACCCGGGCGCCGTCGAGCTCCTGAATGCGCGGCAACGTCTTTTCGGTGAACTCCGCCGCGGCGATGCCTTGGAGGTCGTCGCTCTCGGCGAGTCGCTCGATGGAACCGTCCAGTCCCGCCGGGGGCATCAGCGCGCTCGCCCGCCCGAGCGTCTCCCGTTCGGCCGCCGGGTCGCGATAGCCGTCCCCGGAGCCGCGCAGCGACTTGCGGGCGACGGTTGCGCCGTGCCGGTACTCCCAGTGCCATTCGAGTCGCAGCGCATGCTTTGGCCGGAAGCTCGCCGTGAGCACCAGCAGCGGCGGCTCGATCTCGGGAAATCGCACACTGGCATCCGAACTGGACACGCGCACGCTCTGCTGCAGCACCGGGTAGAACTCCGCCAGGAACTCCTGCACGTCGCCCTTCGGCACGATCGTCGCCGAGTGCCCCCCGAGCAGTCTGCGCTGCTCGTCGCCGACGGGGGCGGCGGTGGGCGCGAGGGTCACGACCGAGTGCGGCGCGAACTCGTGGCTGTACACCCCGTGACCGCCGATGATTCCCACCGACTCTGCGGATCGCGGTTGCCCGTCGATCGTCACCATGGGCGTCAGGTGCAGGTCGCCGCTCGTCGGCACCGTAGCGTCGAGGCTCACGTCTGCTTTGCCTCCGACGGTGACGACGGCGTCCTTGCGGGTGCCGACAAGCTGGATGCCGATTCGGGCCGCCTCTTCCAGGAGGTGCCAGAGCAGCGGGCTCGCAAAGTCGTCGAGATAGAGCCAGTCGCTTTCCTGGCCGAAGAAGACCTGGGCGCCCGCGCGGTGCAAGGGGGCGAACTGGCAGAACCAGCGGTGTTGGGCCGGATCGAGGCTGAGGCGATTCGCCTGGTAGGCGACGTTGCCCCAGGTGACCGTCGACTTGATCCAGTTGCCCGACCGGCTGAGAACAACCGGCCGCACCCCGAGTCTCGGAGCCGAACCCGCATGACGGGCGCCGGCGCGGGCACCGGCGCGCCTCCCGACCGGCGTGCCCCACCGCTCGGTCGAGCGCGGCGCAGGCTCACGCAGCTCGAACTGCAGCCCCATCGCGGTGGCGGCGGCGGGCACGAGGCCTCCCGAGGATGCGGCGCCGGTGAGCCCGGAGACCACCGATTTCCACGCCGTCGGCTCGGGGGCCACCGACACGGGAGGACCGGCCAATTCGCGCACGTGCGACGCGTTGCTGCTGAGCAGGGTCGCGGCGACGTGCTTGCAAGAGGCGCCCACCGGGCAGGTGCACAAGTTGTGCCCGGGAAGGCTGCGGCCACGGACATCCGAGACGAGGTCGATATGGCAGCGGTAGGTGTTCGGCCCGTTGCCGTGCACGACCCCGCTCAGTCGGCCAGCGCCACCGTCCCATTCGAAAGACGCGACGGCCCCGTTGCGCGCGTACTCCTGTCCGCGCCCGAACGAGGGCGGGCCGACGAGCCGGATGATGTCGGCGACATCCACCATCGGGAAGCCGGCCGCGAACATCCGTCAATGGTACGGCGTGTAGCGGTCGCCCGACCCAGGACGTTACGCTAGCCGACCAGGGCTTGTGCGCGTCGAGTCGCCAACCGCAGGTCAAGTTCGCGCATCACCATCACGGCGAGGTCCTCGAGCGTAGCGAGCTCCTCCGCCGTCACCGTTCTGGCTTCGAAGTCCAACACACAGAGGGTGCCGAGGTTGAAGCCGTCGTGCGTTCGGAGAGGCACCCCCGCGTAGAACTGCACGCCGAATTCGCCCGCCACCAACTCGTTGGCGAGCGCGCGGGGATCCACCCGCGCATTCTCGACGACCCACGGCTCGTCATGCATGATGGCCGAGGCGCAGAGGCCCGGCTCCCTGTCGATCTGCTCGACGTCCACCCCGCGGTGCGCGGGGAACCAGATGCGGTCGTGGTCGACAATGCTGACGATCGCGATCGGCACCGAGAACACCCGCGCGGCGATCGCCGTGATCCGGTCGAAGGTACCGTCGGGTAGGGTGTCGAGGATGTCGTAGCGGTGAACGGCCTCCATCCGAGCCGACTCGTTCGCCGGCAGAATGGTCGGATCCGTGAGGGCATGGCGCCCATAGGCGGCAGCGATGGCCCGCCGCAGCGCCTTGACGATGTCCCCAATGGCAGGACGATCCTCGGGCAATCGCGCGGTCATCGCGGTAAGCAGCTCCCGCCATTCCGGGGGGAGGGTGTCTGGAATATCCGGGCCCTTGACGAGCCGGGCCACGGCGGACGGCACCGGTGCGCCCGGAAAGGCCACCTCGCCGGTGAAGCACTCGAGCAGAACGAGGCCAAACGAGTAGATGTCGCTCGCCGGACCCACGCGCTCCCCCAGAGCCTGCTCGGGGCTGATGTAGGCGACGGTGCCGGTCACGGCGTTCTCCGCCGTCACCCGCTCGCCGTCGGGAAAGAGCGCGATCCCGAAGTCGGTGAGTTGCGCTCTGGCCGACCCGTCGTCGTCGCGTTGCTGCGTCAACAGCACGTTCGCCGGCTTGATGTCGCGGTGCACGACGCCGCGCCCGTGGACGTACTCGAGCCCCTCGGCCAGATCGAGACCGATCTGCGCGATCAGGCGAACACCCAGCGGTCCCTCGTGGAGTCGGCGCTTCAAGTCCACACCGTCGACGAACTCCATCACGAACACGATGTTTGGATTCTCCGGGTCGGTGCGGTCGACGGCGACGTCGAGCAGCGTGACGAGGCTGTGATGGCTGAGGCTGGCCACAGTGTTGATCTCGCCCTGCTGGCGTCGCAGGTCGTCCTTCATCGCGGCGCTCGAGCGGAAGACCTTGACCGCGACGTCGCGGCCGAGAAATTCATCGCGGGCCAGGTACACCTTGGCCATTCCGCCCTGCCCCAGCAGTCCCTTCAACCGGTATCTGCCGTGCAGGATGTCATCGACTCGCCCACCCTGCTCGCCCATCGATTCGACCCCCTTTATCAGACGAAGCAATTCTAAGCAGAATCGGTGCCTGGGGTCGCACGGATTCAGTCCGCGGGCGCGTCCTCCGGCCGTGCGAACCACGGCGGGTACACCGCAACCCGCGGGTGGTAGGCCGATGAGCCCAGAATCGCCCGCACCGCGTCACGTGCCCTGTCGTTCGCAATTCCGACGAGGGTCACGGCGTCGAACGGGACGGACTCGCGCACGAGGAATTCGGCGTTCAGGATGGCGTCCGACTCGGTATCGGCGACGAGTCGCCGCAGGATGCGCTCGGAGGCCTCAAGGGTCGCGCCGAACCGGGTGCGAGCGTCTGCAGCATCCCCGTCAGTGACGACGATCGGCGCCCGGCCGGGCTCGTCCCGACCGCCCTGCGCCTTGACGACGTTCGTGACCGTGCTCACCAGGACAACGAATTCGGATGCGGCGAAGCTGGTGGTGGCCGGCGAGAAACGGTCATCGGGAGTCTGCGCGCGAATTCCCTCCCAGAGGCTCGCGTTGGGCGACAGGAAGAACGGCACATGGCTCGCGACGCTCGGGCTGCCCGGTCCCGCGACGAGGGTGCTTCGCCGGGCATCCCTGTTCTCCGAAGATGAAATGTCGACGCGCGGGCGGGCGGGCAGCGTCTCGTTCTGGTCGGCCAGGAGGCTGCCGCTGCTGAGGATGCCTGCGAGGTTGCTCATGTGCGTGACGTGGTAGATGCGCTGCTCGCCGACGTTGGCCGGCCGCTTCCCCTCCGCCGCGCTCGCGACTCGTCTCGGTGGCGCGCTCGTCGTGCGCAGCGAGCTCTTCACTTGACGGGGCGCTGGCGGCGGTGCGACGACCACTGGCGGCGCCTTGGGGCTGCAAACGTCGCAGCGGTCTATCGCCAATCCGTGGATACATTCGTCGATCACCCTTTAACCCTACGCTTGATGGGACAACCCTCTTTGCCTCGACTCGCTGGGGCCCGGGCTGTAGACCTCAAGCGCTCCCGGCATGATGCGTATTGAGGCGCTGTAGCCGCCATCGTGGGCCCGATTCTCCGGCGTGGACACCTCACCGTCGTGGGCGAAACCTGCGGCGTCTCCATCGCGTCCCCGCACGTGCACGCGTATCTCATCGGTGGTGAAGGCCTCGATGGTGGCCGTCTCCGGCAAGCGGGGAAGGCGGTCGAGGACCGCCGACGCCTTCCTGCCGAACGCGAGCGCAACGAGCCCGCGGATGCCCGGCGATCTGCCACGCGCGTGAAGCACGCGCACATCGAGCGCTCCGTCGTCGAGGCGACGACGCTGCATCGGCACCATCGAGACGGAGGAATTACGACCGACGGAGACCGCGACGGACCAGACGGTAGCCCGTCGCCCGTCGACCGTCACCTCGATCGGGTCCGCTCCTGCGAGCACCCGCACCGCGGCGACCACTGCGGCGACGGGCTTGCCGAGACGCTTCTCGTGCTTTTCCCGCTCGGCGATGAAGTCGGGATAGATGCCGACGGATGCCGCGTTGAGCACCGTCATCGCGCGGCGGTCGGCCTCGCTGCCGGTCTTTTCGCCGCCTTCTGCCCCGTCATCGAGTTTGAGCTCGGCGACGTCGACCCGTCGCCCGGCGCCCGCCCGAAGGGCCGCGATCCCGACATCGATCGTCAGCGCACCGGACGTGCGCGCGAAATGATTGAAGGTCCCGCCGGGAAGCACGAGCAGTGGCAGTCCGGCGTGGCGGGCCGCATCGGCCACCGCCGCGACCGATCCGTCGCCTCCGCAGATTCCGAGAACACGGGGTGGATCGGCCGAGGCGACGACGTCGCGCACAAGCGTCGCGATGTCGTCCCCGCCCTGGAGAGGATGGATGACCGCGCCGGGGAGAGCCTGCCCCAACTCCCGCACCGGGTCCGGTCGGCGCGGGTCGATGCCGGAGGACGGGTTGACGATGATGAACGCTCCCGCGCCGTCCCCGAGTGCGGGAAGCGGGACGGCGGGAGCCTTTGCCACGTCCTTGACGGGGGAAGGAGCGGGAAGCAGCATCCGTCCGACAACGGCCACGGCGGCGCCCAGGGCTGCTCCGCCGAGCACGTCCGAAAGCCAGTGCGCGCCCGTGTGCATTCTCGAGTAGGCCACCGCGGCGCTCAATGGCGCGATTGCAGCGCCGGACGGACCCGATTCGAGGGCCACCCCGGTGGCGAACGCCACGGCGCTCGCCGTGTGACCGGACGGAAACGACGGTGAGGTCGGCGTCTTCTTGAGCTGCCGACCGATCGGCACGTTCTTCAGGAGCGGCCGGTCGCCTCCGAAGACGTTTTTTCCGATCAGGTTGGCGACGATGCTGCTGAGGATGAGTGAGGCGAAACCGCGCACCGCCCCTCGGCGCGGCGATCCGCCGGAACCATACAGGGCGATCGCGATCACGGCCCACAGCATGCTGCGGTCTGCGCTTCGAGAGAGCTGCGCGATGCCGCGGTCAAGCCAGCGTCGATGATGCAGTCGGTTGATGGAATCGGCGGCGCGGGCATCCATCCGGCGCACCCCCGGCGGCATGATCATGAGGCGGCGCATCGCGACGAGGGGATTCATGAGCATTTTCGGACCCATGGCCCCAGCGTAGGGCCGGGGCCTGCCTACCGGAAGGAGTTCGATCTGAGGATCCACCGGGTCGCCGGAGCAACGCCGACCGTTGCGAATCACCGCGCCTTGTTCTCCGCCTTCACCCGCTTCCGCATGTCGCCGTCCAGGCCGCGCCCACCGTGCATCGGCGTGTGCAGTGCACCAGGGGTCGGTGGAGCCGCGACGGGGGAACTGTCCAGATACTTCTTGATCATCTTCGCGGTCAACCGCTCCGTCCGGTGGGGCATGAGTCGGGACGACAGGCCCGAGCCCTTCCCCTGGCCGACATCGACCGACCACTTCGGGTGACGGACCATCTTGACAACCGCCTTGACGACCTTTCTGGTGTCGTTCGGGAGGGGCATCCGCAGCGTCCTGCCGGTGTAGTTCGCGGCGTGCTCGAACCACGGGGTGTCGGTCACCCACGGGTTCACGGTGCACACCCGGATTCGCTTCAACTTGCGCGCCACGAGCTCCTCGCGCAGCACCTCGCCGAGGCCGACCACTCCGAACTTGGCGGCGACATAGGAGGCGTAGAACGGGAACGGCGTCTTGCCGCCGGAGGAGGCGACGTTGATCAAGATGCCGCGGCCCTCCTGCTCGAAGTGGGCGAGGGCGATGTGGCTGCCGTTGACCACACCGACGAGGGTCGTCTCGATCGTTTTCGCATGGTCCTCGAGCGGGATGTCGGTGAAATTTCCGGCCGCGCCGACGCCGGCGTTGTTGATCCACACGTCGATGCCGCCGAAGCGCTCGATCGCGGCATCCTTCACCCGTGCGAGGTCGTCGGCGCTGCCGACATCCGCGGTCACGGCGATCGCGTTGCCCAATCGACTGGCGATCTCCTCGATCAGGTCGGTGCGTCGAGCCACGAGCACGACGTTCGCCCCGGACTTGGCGAGCTTTTCGGTGACGCCGCGCCCGATCCCGCTGGACGCCCCAGTGATCACCACGGTGAGCGGTTCGGACTTGTTGGTCAGTTTTGGCACGGCAATTCCTCTCTCGACGGACGAGCTCCCGGCTCGACGGACAACATCCGACGCTGCCACCGATGCCGGCGAGAGTAAACGGGGTTGCCATCGCCGCGGAATGGGTCCAAGCCTGCCCATAGCTCCGTCGCGAGGCTGCTGGTCGCGGGAAGTGACGTGCGGGTGCTCAGCGGTCGCGCGGGGAACGAAGTCAGCCCGTGTGGCGATCCGCGATGTTCAGCGCCTCGTCGATAATCGACAGACCGCGCCGCAGATCGTCCTCACTGATGATGAGCGGCGGCGCGAGGTGCATGCGGTTGAAATGCACGAACGGCCAGAGGCCGGCACGCTTGCACTCCGCCGCGACTTCGGCCATCGGCGCAGCATCTGTTCCCGTCGCGTTGAACGGCACGAGCGGTTCGCGTGTCTCCCGGTTGCGCACCAGTTCGAGCGCCCAGAACAGGCCGGTTCCACGCACCTCACCGAGGCTTGGATGCCTGTCGAACCAGGATTCGAGTTCTGGTCGGATGACGCGATCGCCGAGGTCCTTCACCCGGTCGAGGATGCCGTCCCGCTCGAACACGCGGAACGTCGCGACGCCCGCCGCGCAGGCGAGCGGATGCCCGGAGTAGGTGAGCCCGCCGGGATAGACCCGATCGTCGAAGGTGCGAGCGATCCTCTCCGACATGATGACGCCGCCGAGCGGCACGTAGCCGGAGTTGACGCCCTTCGCGAAGGTGATGAGGTCGGGCGCGACGTCGAAGGCGTTCACCGCGAACCACTCGCCGATACGCCCGAAGCCGACCATCACCTCGTCGGCGATGTAGACGATTGCGTATTTGTCGCACAACGCGCGAACGCCCGCAAGGTATCCCGGCGGAGGAACGAGCACGCCGTTGGTGCCGACGATCGTCTCGATGATGATGCCCGCGATCGTCGCCGACCCCTCAAGGATGATCTGCTGCTCGAGGTGCGCGAGGGCCCGCTCGGACTCCTGCTCCGCGGTGTCCGCGTAGAACGCCGAACGGTACGTGTAGGGGCCGAAGAAGTGCACGACCGAACTGTCGCCCGGCTCGTTCGCCCAGCGCCGCGGGTCACCGGTGAGCGCCATCGTCGTCGCCGTGCCGCCATGATACGAGCGGTACTGCGACATGATCTTGCGCCGGCCGGTGTGCAGCCGGGCCATCCGCACGGCATGCTCGTTCGCGTCGGCGCCGCCGTTCGTGAAGAAGACCTTCGCGGCACCCTGGAAGGAGTGCTCCACGATCAGTCGGGCGAGCTCCCCGCGCACGTCGTTGGCCATCGCCGGCTGGATGGTGGCCAGCTTGCCCGCCTGATCCTGGATCGCCGCTATCAGATCCGGATGCTGGTGGCCGAGGTTCAGGTTCACCAGCTGCGAACCGAAGTCGAGGTACGTGTTCCCCTCGTAGTCCCAGAACGTCGACCCCGCACCGCCGGCGACCGGCAGGGGATTGAGCGCGGCCTGGGCCGACCAGGAATGGAACACGAAGGAGCGGTCATCCGCCCGCACCTGCGCCTCCGGCGCCTGGTCGCTGACCAGGTCGCCCGATGCGGCGATCGTCATCGTTCGTACCGTCCTTACGAGTTGCTCGGGAAGCCGAGATCAACCTGCGAGGTCGACGGGTCGGGCCAGCGCGAGGTGATCACCTTGCTGCGCGTGTAGAAGTGCACGCTCTCCGGTCCGTAGACGTGTGAATCCCCGAACAGGGAGTTCTTCCAGCCGCCGAACGAGTAGGCGCCGACCGGAACCGGAATCGGCACGTTGACCCCGACCATGCCCGCCTCGATCTCGAACTCGAACTGCCGCGCCGCACCACCGTCTCTCGTGAAGATGGCTACGCCGTTCCCGAAGGAGTTGGAGTTGACGAGTGCGACCGCCTCGTCGTAGGTGTCCACTCGCACGACGGCGAGCACGGGGCCGAAGATCTCGTCGGTGTAGACCTTGCTGGTGGTCTTGACGTCGTCGATAAGGCTCACCCCGATGAAGAATCCGTCGTTGTCGAATGCTTCGTCCCTGCCATCCACGACGACCGTTCCACCCTCGGCAGCCGCACCCTCGACGTAGGAGGCAACCCGGTCCCGCTGCTCACGCGTGATCAGCGGTCCCATCTCGGAGCGGGCATCGGTTCCATCGCCGATCACGAGCTTGCCCATCCGGTCCTTTATCGCGGCGACCAGTTCGTCGCCGATCCCGCCGACAGCGACGAGCACACTCACCGCCATGCAGCGCTCGCCCGCGGACCCGTACGCGGCGGAAACTGCGGCGTCGGCGGCACCGGGGAGATCGGCATCCGGAAGCACGACCATGTGGTTCTTCGCGCCGCCGAGAGCCTGCACCCGCTTGCCGTTCGCGCTCGCGCGGTTGTAGATCGCCTGCGCGATGGGGGTCGATCCGACGAAGCTGACCGCGCGCACCGTGGGGCTGTCGAGGATGGCGTCGACGGCCTCCTTGTCGCCATGCACGACGTTGAACACGCCTGCGGGGAGGCCGGCCTCGAGGAACAGCTTGGCGAGAAACACCGACGCGCTCGGGTCCTTCTCGCTCGGCTTCAGCACGACGGTGTTGCCGCACGCGATCGCGCTCGCGACCATCCAGAGCGGAACCATCACGGGGAAGTTGAACGGGGTGATGCAACCGACGACGCCGACAGGCTGCTTCACGCTGTGAACGTCTACGCCCGTCGACACCTGTTCGCTGTACTCACCCTTGAGCAGCTGCATCAGCCCTGCGGCGAACTCGACGTTCTCGAGGCCGCGCGCGATCTCGCCCGCTGCGTCAGAAAGCACCTTGCCATGCTCGTTGGTGACGATCGCCGCGAGGTCGGCGCTGCGCTCCTTGAGCAGGTGGCGCAGACGGAAGAACACGTCAGCGCGCTTGGTGAGGCTTGTCGCGCGCCACTTCGGGAACGCGGCGGCGGCGGCGGCGATTGCCCGATCCGTCTCTGCCGCGGAGGCGAGGCCGACTTCACGACTGACCTCACCGGTCGCCGGGTTGAACACCGGCGAGGTCCTCGTCGAACCCGACATCTCTTCGCCCGCGATCAAGTGGGGAATGCGTTCCATGCTCTGCTCCTCCCGTGGTGCCGCCAACTCGACCGGCGGCGGCTCCGACGTGTTTTCCGCGCAATCCGTCAATCTGTTCGACGGGCAATACGCTCTCTCTGAGAGCATTACAACGAAGGACGGCGGGCACACGTGTCAGATCGTGGAGAAATGCACGAAAATCAGACAGATCGTCCGGACGTATCGATCTCCACCGCCGCTGATCCGGCGGCGGTCACCGGGCATGACTCCTCCCCCGCCGAGCAGGCGCTGCCGACCATGAGTGAGATCCTCGGACTGGACCTCATCGTGCGCGGTGATCCGATGGTTCTGACCGGGGACGTCGGCCTCGCCAATCGCGTGCGCTGGGTCCACGTCGCCGCCGACGCGAGCACGGCGGGTCTGTTGGACGGCGGGGAGCTGCTGCTCTCGACGGGCGTCGGGTGGCCTGTCGGCCAGAGCGCCCTGCGCAGATACCTGACCGAACTGCTCAATGCGGGGATCGCCGGGCTGATCATCGAGCTCGGCCAGCGTTTCACCGAGATCCCGGACGACATCATCCGCCTGTGCTCCGACCGCGAGGTACCGCTCGTGGCGTTGCAACGCGAAATCCGGTTCGTGCGCCTCACGGAACAGGTGCACCGCCGCATCATCGCGGAGCAGATGGAGGCGCTGAGCGCTCGCGATCGGGTTCACGCACAGTTCGCGGAGCTGAGCCTGCGCGGCAGCCCCGCCGATTTCATCGTCGATCAGCTCGGAGCCGCCCTCTCCGCCCCCGTCGTGTTGGAGAACCTCGACCACGAGGTGATCGCCTGGTCGGCGACGATGAACGACGACCAGCTGCTGACCGACTGGGAGGAGAGGTCGCGGCGTGCGCACGCGACGGCCGGTCGCGACATCGACGACGCCTCCTGGCTCGTGACGCCGGTCGAGGCGAGAGGCACGCGCTGGGGCCACCTGATCGCTCTGCCCGGCGACCCGCATCCCGCTGGCCGCCGAATGGTGCTCGAACAGGCGGCGGTTGCGCTGGCCCTGAGCCGCCTCGCGGACGGCGCCGAAAACCAGTGGGTGCGCCACAGCCAGCGGCACCTGCTCGACGTGCTCCTCGGTGGGCGCTACCGCAGCGAGGCGGGCATGACCGCCCAGTTCGAGTCCGCCGGATTGCCGATCCGAGGGCGCCAACTCCTCGGCATCGGGGTGCGGGTGCACGGTGATGCCGGCAGCGCGAGCACCGCGATCCGCCGAGCTGCCACCGCTGTCGAAGCGGCATCCGTCTGCTCCGTCGGCACCGCCTCGGACGGCACCGAGATCGCCATCGCAGCCATCTCGTTGCCACCAGCAACACGCTTTGTCGATCTGTGGGTCACGAGGTTCGGACGAGCGCTGTCCGATGAGCTACCACCCGGGGATGAACCGATCATGCTCGCGCTCGGGAAAGTGGCCAGCGACACGGCGACCCTGGGCGAATCGCTCGTGCAGGCGACGCGGAACATCCGCGGCACCCCGTTGACCTTGGTTGCTCGCGTGCAGATCTCACGGCCGACCGACAGTCCGTTCGAGCAGCTCCTCCTGTCACTCCGAGCCGATCCCCGCGTGCAGAGCTATGTGCAGGAGAGCCTTCGGCCGCTCATCGACTATGACCGCACGAACGGCGGCGATCTCGTGAGGGTGCTGTGGGCCTACGTGAACAGTCCGGGCAACCGCAGCCGCGCCGCCCAAGCCAGCCTTCTGTCACGTTCGGTGTTCTATCAACGGGTGGCACTCATCGAGGATCTGCTCGGCGTCGACCTCGCCGACGGCGCGACGGTCACCGCCCTGCACGCCGCCCTGTTCGGTTTGCGAAGCACGAGCGCGCCGGGCGGGGCGCTCGGCTAGCAGGCGCCCCGGTGCAGGTGTCCCCACCAGACCGCGGCTCGAACTCCGGTCGCCGCGCTCGTGAGGCGCCTACCCGCGTAACGCCAACGCGAACGGCAGCACGCCACGGGCTCCGCGCTGGCGAAGCATCCGGGCAGCAACGGTCAGGGTCCAGCGACTGTCGATCAGGTCATCGACGAGCAGTACCGGCCCGGTGAGCGATGGCAGGGCAGAGGCGAGCTCTGGCCCGACCGCGAAGGCGCCCCACACGCTCGACAGCCGGTATGCGCTGTTGCCGCCCGGCTCGCCCTTCGGGCCTGTGCCGGCAAGGTCGAGCACCCCCAGATAGGGCAACCGCCCCGCCACGGCCAGCGCCTCTGCGACCGATTCGACGAGCAGCGGATGAGCGCGCGATGGCATGGACACCACCGCGGCGGGTCGCTCGCGCCATCCCCATTGACCAAGCACACGGATGCACGCCGCGATGAGCTGCGGCGACGCCGGAGCGTCGACGTTCGTCGGGGAGAAGACCGCGCGAAGGGTGCCCCCCCAACCGAGGTCGGTGAGTCGGGCAAGGGCCCGGCCCTCAAGCATCCGTTCGTCCGGCGAGATCTTTCCGCGTACGGGCACGCCCAGTCGATCGGCACCCGTCGGCCACTGAGCACGTGGTTCGATCACGACGCCGACCCGATCGAGGGAGGACGCGGCGGCCGCGGCGGCCGCCGACCCGACAGATGCCGGATACCAGATTCCGGCACAGTTGTCGCAGCGCCCGCAGGGGCTCGCGGTGTCGTCGTCCAGGGTCCGCTGAAGGAACTCCATGCGGCATCCGCTCGTCTGCTCATAGTCGATCATGTGCTGCTGCTCGGCGACCCGCTCGGCCGCGATGCGCGCGTAGCGGTCGCGGTCGTAGGTCCAGGGCTCACCGGTCGCGACCCAGCCGCCCTGCACGCGCTTCACCGCGCCGTCCACATCGAGCACCTTGAGCAGCAGTTCGAGCGGGGTGCGGCGGATATTCACGCGTGCCTCGAGCGCCGGCGTCGACATGGGCGTGCCGCCTGCGGCGACGAGCGCGCCGATCACGGTCTCGGCACGTGCCTGGTCAGGCATCGATGCCGTCGCGAAGTACTGCCAGATCGCTTCGTCTTCCGACCCGGGCAGCAGCAGGACGTCGGCGTTGGCGGTCGCCCGCCCGGCCCGGCCCACCTGCTGGTAGTAGGCGACGGGAGAGGATGGCGCCCCAAGGTGCAGCACGAATCCGAGGTCGGGTTTGTCGAATCCCATGCCGAGGGCGCTCGTGGCGATGAGCGCCTTGACCTGGTTGTCCTTCAACAGCCGCTCTGACTCCTCACGCTCGCCCGGGTCGGTCTGTCCCGTGTAGGCGCGCACCTCGTGGCCCGCCTCCCGCAACAGTCTGGCGGTGTCCTCGGCCGCGGCCACGGTGAGCGTATAGATGATTCCGCTGCCGGGAAGCTCGGCGAGGTGGCTCAGTAGCCACCCCAGCCGGCCACTCGCATCGGGCAGTCGTAGAACCCCGAGGCGGAGCGAGGTTCGGGCGAGCGGCCCGCGGATCGTGACGACGCCCGCTACACCGTCGCCGTCGGACCGGGGCGTGTCGAGCTGTTCTGCGACATCCTGCACTACCCGGCTGTTCGCGGTGGCGGTCGTGGCCAGCACCGGGACCCCCTCGGGCATCCGAGCGATGAGTTCGCGAAGCCGGCGATAGTCGGGGCGGAAGTCGTGCCCCCAGTCGGAGATGCAGTGCGCTTCGTCGACGACGAGCATGCCGACGCGCGAGACGAGGGCGGGAAGCTGCTGCTCGCGGAACGCCGGATTGTTGAGCCGTTCCGGTGAGACGAGCAGCACGTCCACGTCGTCGGCGGCGAGCTGACGCAGCACGTCGCCCCACTCGTGCGGATTCGTCGAGTTGATCGCGACCGCCCGGACACCCGCTCTGGACGCCGCGGCGATCTGGTCGCGCATGAGGGCGAGCAGCGGTGACACGAGAATGGTGGGCCCTGCGCCGCGCCTCCTCAGCAGCAGGGTCGCGACGAAGTACACCGCCGACTTGCCCCATCCGGTCCTCTGCACGACGAGGGCGCGTCGGCGGTCGTCGACGAGCGTCTCGATCGCCTCGAACTGGCCCTCGTGGAAGAAGGCGTCATCGCGCCCGACAAGGGTGCGCAAGATCTCGAGGGCGTCGGCCTTCGTGGTGGTGGTGGGCATGCACCCAGCCTGACAGCTGCCGGCGACAGAGACTCCGACCCGCCCCGTCGGCACGTCGTACCCGCGGCAACGCGAATGTTCGGCGAGGAAGACGAGGACCTCGGCCTGCGCCTGGCGGGTCAGTATCAAGGCCGACCGTCGGGAATGGAGTGAGCACCCTCGATTACGATTGGCCCACATGATCCTGCCCGAGGTGTGCGTCAGCTACCTCATTCGCAGCACCCGCAGAGGCGATGAGGTGCTACTGGGCCGCAAGAAGATCGGGCTTGGCAAAGGCAACCTCGTCGGCCCGGGCGGCAAACTCGAGGCTGGCGAGTCGCCGACGCAAGCCGCGGTCCGCGAGACCCGCGAAGAGGTCGGAATCACCGTCTCCGCGTCATCACTCTCGCTCGTCGGCGAGCTCACCTACCCCTTCCCGCATCGCCCCGCGTGGAGCCAGAAGTCGTGGGCGTTCGTCTGCCGGGAGTGGGTGGGCGAGCCGGAGGAATCGAACGAACTCGTTCCCGAGTGGTTCCCGCTCGACAGAATCCCGGTCGACCGAATGTGGGACGACGCGAAATACTGGTTGCCGCGAGCACTGTCCGGCGAATTCGTGCGCGCGACCTTCACGTTCGGAGAAGACGGGGCGACAGTCCAGTCGTCGCGATTCGGCTGACGCGGGACTGAGGGAACTCAGTGCGCGTGCTCGACCACGGTGTCACCGCCGGGAAACACGAGCGCTTCATGGCCGTCGTCGAACTTGACGAAGTACGGCGGCCCGCCGTCGGCGCCGCGTACCTCGAGAATCTCGCCGTGCCGGTCTGGTGATTCCACGGTCTTGCCGCGGATGATGATCCGCTCACCTGCCTGTGCGTGCATGATACGCACCTCCTTGGCCGGATTTTACGCCCCCGTCGAACCGGAGGTAAGGGGTCGCCCTACGACGAGGACCGGTCCTTCGCCTTCGATGAGCGCCGAGAGGATGCCCGGCGGGGATGGCGGTGCTGCGCTGTGTCGTTGCAGTTGAGGAGCAACGTCGCACCTCATCTGCGATCAGACAGGGCACAACCGTGGCGCTTGGAATGCGTGTCTGACGGAGTTCAGGCGGCTCGTGCTGAGAGAAGCTGCCGGGCCATGGACTCGATGTGCCTCACATCGGTACCGCAGCACCCGCCCAGCACGCTGAGCTGCGGCATGCGCTCACGCAAATCGAGAATCTGCAATCCCAACTCGTCAGGATCGCCTGCGTCGAGCGTCTCCGACTCGTCGAGCTCGGCGTGACTCAACCGGGACGCGTTGGCGCGGAAGCCCCGCAGCCGTTGCGCGGCGACCGACGAGTGAAAATCCTCCGGAAAGTGCGTCGGATGAACGCAATTGACCATGTAGTACTCGGGGTAGGAGCCAGTGTCGGCGTCGACCGCAGCGATCGCGTCGACCACGGTTTCTCCGCTCGCCATCCGGCCGTCCGTTTCGACAGTGAACGATATCGAAATCGGCATGCTCATCGCTTTCGCCGCTCGGGCGAGTCCGATCGCCTCTGCGCTGTAGTTGATGGTGAGCGCGCTGACGAAGTCCACTTCGGTGTCGGCGAACACGTCGATCTGCCGCGAGTGGTAGCTCGCGGCCTGCTGTGCGCTCTGCCGTTCATCAGCGCGGTATCCGTCGCCGCGCGGTCCGATGGCGCCGGCGATGACGATAGGTGTGGCATCCGTCTCCCACACGCGGCGAATCTTCTCGGCAAGTTGCACACTCCGGCGGTTGACGGCGTCGAATTCTTCGGCGTCATAGCCGAGGAGGCTGGTCCAATCCGGATTCGCACGCCAGGTCGCGGTGTCCAGACTCAAGCCGACGCCGAGCGCGACCGCGAGGGCCGCATAGTGGTTGAAATACGAGCGCAGCACGTCACTGCCGACGTCCGACCGCAGCAGCTCGCACGCCGCGAAGTGCGGAAGCTCGATGCCCTCGTGGAAGATCACCGACGTCTCGAGGCCCCCGTCGGTGAGAAAGAGGGCACCCTCCTCGAGCTGCGGCAGGTTCGTTCGGTACTTCGGCATTCGGGCTCCGATCGACGCGGGTACTCTCCCGCGCTCACGCTAGACGGCACCCAATCCTGTCTCAAGTTGTCTACCTCGCGGACAGTCGATACAGCACGTGAGCGCGCAATGGACTTCCCTGCGGGACCTGCGGATGCTCGAAGTCGTCGCCAGGGTCGTGGGTCATACCGAGTCGTTCCATCACCGCTCGAGACCGGATGTTTCCGAGCGCCGCCATCGACACGATCTCATTCAGCCCGAGCCGGGTGAATCCGTGCGCGATCGCCGCCCGTGCTGCTTCTGTCGCGAACCCGTTCCCCCACGCGTGCCGCGCCAAACGCCAGCCAACCTCGATGGCGGGGGTGAAGTGCGCGGGAAACGTCTGCCGTGTGAGACCGGTGAACCCGATGAAATGCCCCTTCAGCGGGGAGGTCGCGTCCGTCACCTCGACCGCCCACAGGCCCCAGCCGTCCCTGTCGAGCCGACTGCGGATGACCGCGGCGAGCACGTCGCTCTGCGGACGGGCGAGCGGCGCCGGAAAGTGCCGCATCACCTCGGGGTCGGCGTTCAGTTGAGCGAACGGGTCAAGATCGTCGTCGGTCCACTGCCGCAGCAACAGCCGTTCGGTGCGAATCACGCCGCTCTAGGCTCCTGCTGCCGACGTGAGGGCGTCGAGGAGCCTCTGCCCGTATCTCTCGAGTTTCGCCTCGCCGACACCGGACACCGTGCCGAGTTCGGCCAGCGAACCGGGCCGCCCGGTCGCGATCTCGCGCAGGGTCGCGTCGTGGAAGATGACGTACGCGGGCACGCCCTGTTCCTTCGCCTCGGCAGCGCGCCACGCGCGGAGCGACTCGAACAGCGGCATGGCTGCGGGGGCGAGATCCGCGGCGGCCTTGGCCGACCTCGTCGAGCGTTTCGCCGGCCGCTCCGGTTCGCGTCGCAGCGACACCGTGCGCGACCCGGACAGCACCGCGGCGCTCAACTCGGTGATGACGAGGGTGCCGAAACCGTCGCTGTTGACGGCGAGCAGTCCCTGCGCGAGCAGCTGCCGAACGACACCGCGCCACTCCTGCTCCGACAGCTCCGTGCCGATTCCGAAGGTACTCAGGTTGCCGTGACCGTGCTGCTCGATGCGCGGGGTCGACTTGCCGAGCAGGATGTCGACGAGGTGGCCGGCCCCGAACTTCTGGTTGCGCTCTCTGGCCAGACGCACGACCGTCGACAACAGCTTCTGCGCCGGGACCGTGCCGTCGACCGACTCTGGCGGCGAGAGGCAGGTGTCGCAATTGCCGCACGGCGCGCTCTTCTCGCCGAAGTAGGCGAGCAACTGCATCCGTCGGCACTCGACGGTCTCGCACAGGGCGAGCATCGCGTCGAGGTGCGCGGATAGCTTGCGGCGGTGCGCATCGTCGCCATCGGATTCGTTGATCATGCGCCGCTGTTGCACAACGTCCTGCAGCCCATAGGCGAGCCACGCGGTAGCCGGCTGGCCGTCACGTCCGGCACGTCCGGTCTCCTGGTAATAGCCCTCGACCGACTTCGGCAAGTCGAGGTGGGCGACGAAACGCACGTCGGGCTTGTCGATACCCATTCCGAACGCGATCGTCGCCACCATCACGATGCTGTCCTCGCGCAGGAAGCGGGACTGGTTCGCCGCGCGCACCGGGGCCGGCAACCCCGCGTGATACGGCAGCGCCGGGATGCCATTGGCCACGAGGAATTCGGCGGTTTTCTCGACCGACGCCCGCGACAGGCAGTAGACGATGCCCGCATCACCGGGATGCTCGCTGCGGATCAGTTGGAGAAGCTGCTGTTGGGGCGAGTTCTTCGGCGCGATGCGGTACTGGATGTTCGGCCGATCGAAGCTCGCCACGAAATGCCTTGCACCGCCGAGCTGCAGCCGCTTCGCGATCTCCGCGTGTGTCTGTTCCGTCGCCGTGGCGGTGAGAGCGATCCGCGGAACGGTCGGCCAGCGCTCGTGCAGCATCGACAGCTGCAGGTAATCGGGGCGGAAGTCATGTCCCCACTGCGCCACGCAGTGCGCCTCGTCGATCGCGAACAGCGCAATCGTTCCTCGCTCGAGGAGAGCGGATGTCGAGGCCACCCTCAGCCGCTCTGGCGCGAGGTACAGCACGTCGAGTTCGCCGGACAGGTAGGCGCGTTCGACGGCGGATCGGGCATCCGGGGACTGCGTCGAATTGAGGAACGCGGCGCGAACGCCGACCGCGGACAGGGCGTCGACCTGATCCTGCATGAGGGCGATGAGGGGCGAGATGACAATGCCCGTGCCGGGGCGCACCAGGGCGGGGATCTGGTAGCAGAGCGACTTACCGCCGCCCGTCGGCATGAGCACGAGGGCGTCGCCGCCGGACGAGACATGATCGATGATCTCAGCCTGGTTGCCGCGGAACTGGTCGTACCCGAAGACGCGGTGCAGCACCTCGGCCGGCGCCGCGGAGGACCGCGAGCGTGTGTCGGACGAGAGAGTCATGCCCCAACTGTACGAGGTGCCACTGACCATGATCCGCAGCAGATGATCGCCGTGGAGAGGTCAGCTTTCGACAGCGAATGCGGGATGAGGTGCCGCACTCGGCGGCGACGCGGGCATCGTGCGGGTGCTTCGAAGGCCCGACCGTTTCGCCTGCCACACGACGAGCGCCGAATAGGAGACCATGATCACGACAGTCATCGCGAGCGCGAAAGGACTGCCCGAATCGGCGTTCAGGTCGACGAAACCGAACGCGCCGAGCACGATCAGCGCCGTGTTGTTGATCACGTGCGCGACGATCGCCGCCTCGAGACCGCCGGTGCGCCAAGTGAGCCAGCCCGCCGCAATGCCGAAGATCGCGACATCCGCCAGTCCCCACAGGTCGTAGTCATGGCCGATCGCGAACAGGGGAACCGGAAGCAGGATCGCCCAGGCCGGATGCTTCAGCCAACCGCCGATCGTCTGCATCAGGTAACCGCGGAACACGTACTCCTCCGCGGTCGCCTGCAGCGGGGTGAGCACGAGCGCGAGCACGATGAGCGCCAGGGTCGTGGAGGTGACGACCGGCGCGGCCGGCGCGGCGCCGACGGCCGAGTCGAACAGGAACGACAGCGTGAACACGACACCGTAGACGGCGAGCGCGAGCGGGATGCAACGCGCGAGCCAGCCCCAACGCAAGCGGCCAGCGACGGATGACAGCAGCCCCAGCGGCCGAGGGCCCATGATGAGCATCGCGAGGATGATCGCGGGCAGCATGAGCGCTATGGACCCGATCGCGAATGCGAAGGTGATCGGGTCGCCTAGGTCGAGGCTGAGGGTCGACAGCGCGTCGGCGAAACCGCCGAACACGTCGGGCATGAAGAACGAGAGCCCGATGAAGACGACGGCGTAGGCGATCGAGAGGCCGAGGTAAATCACCAGACCGATGAGCCCCGTGATCAGGGGCTTCCACCACGCGTACCTGGGCCAGGAGCGGGCGAGGCGGTGATAGGCGTAGTCCACCTCACGAGCCTAGGGCCAACGGCTTGCGAGAACGCTAGATGTATGCGCCCGGGTCGACCCAGTTGTCGTCGACCGAGCCATCCGGAACCGGCATCGGCACCGCCTTCGCGGGGATCCCGGTGATCACCGATCGTGCGGGGGCATCCCTCACGACCACGGCCTGCGCGCCGACCACGCTGCCCGCACCGATTCTCACCGCGCCGATGATCGTCGCGCCGGCGCCGACCGTCACGCCGTTCTCGAGGGTCGGATGCCGCTTATCCTTGCGCGAGCTACGACCGCCGAGGGTGACGCCGTGGTAGAGCATCACGTCATCGCCGACCTCCGCCGTCTCCCCGATGACAACACCCATGCCGTGATCGATGAACAGTCGGCGACCGATCGTCGCGCCCGGGTGAATCTCCACCCCGGTGAGGAACCGTGCGAACTGGGAGATCGCCCGCGCGACGAAGAAGCGACGTCGCAGCCACAGCGCGTTGGCGAGCCGGTGCCACCACACCGCGTGCAGGCCGGGGTAGGTGAAGAACACCTCGGCGTTGCTGCGTGCGGCGGGGTCGCGGAGGCGTGCTGCGGCGATGTCCTCGCGCGCGGTGGCGAGCATCAGTCCTGCAGGTGCTCGAACAGGATGCTCGAAAGGTACCGCTCTCCGGTGTCGCAGACGATCGCGACGACCGTCTTGCCTGCGTTCTCGGGACGCTTCGCAATATGGAGTGCCGCCCAGATGATCGCTCCGGAGGAGATTCCGGCGAAGATGCCCTCATCGGTCGCGAGGCGGCGCGCGAAAACGAGGGAGTCCTCGAGGGTGACGTCGACGATTTCGTCGTAGACCGTCGTGTCGAGGATCTCGGGAACGAAGTTCGCGCCGATGCCCTGAATCTTGTGCGGTCCCGGCTTTCCGCCCGTGAGAATCGGCGAGTCGATCGGCTCGACGCCGATGATCTGCACGCCGGGCTTGCGCTGCTTGAGCACCTGACCCACACCGGTGATCGTTCCGCCGGTGCCGATTCCGGCGACAAAGATGTCTACGCCGCCATCCGTGTCCTCCCACACTTCTTCAGCCGTTGTCTCGCGGTGGATCTGCGGGTTCGCCTCGTTCTCGAACTGCTTCGCCCAGATCGAGTTGGGCGTGTCGGCGACAATCTGCTTCGCGGCGTCGACCGCGCCGCGCATCCCGTCCGCTCCAGGGGTCAGTACGATTTCGGCACCGAATGCGCGCAGGATGCCGCGGCGCTCCTTGCTCATCGTCTCGGGCATCGTCATGATCACCTTGTAGCCGCGCGCGGCGCCCGCCATCGCGAGGGCGATGCCGGTGTTGCCGCTCGTGCCCTCGACGATCGTGCCTCCCGGCTTCAACTCGCCGGACTTCTCCGCCGCATCGATGATGGCCACACCGATGCGGTCCTTCACGCTGCCGGCGGGGTTGTAGAACTCGAGCTTCGCGAGAACCGTCGCGTCGATGCCCTCAGCGAGCCGGTTGATGCGTACGAGGGGGGTGCGTCCGACGAGTTCGGTGACGTCCGAGTAAATGCGTCCGGCCATGTGTAATGTCTTCCGTTCTCGTGCGCGGCGGGTGATGGTTATAACCTATTCCACCGCAGGTCCTGAACGGTGCGACACGGCTCCGGTACTGGTGCCGGCCGCGGGGCCTACCTACAGTTGGTGCCATGGGACACGATCATGGCGGCTTGACGAACTCTCGTCGCCTGATGATCGCCATCGCGATCACCTCGGTAGTGCTCGTGCTCGAACTCATCGGGGCGGTTCTGTCCGGGTCTCTCTCTCTTCTGGCCGATGCCGGGCACATGCTGTCCGATCTGACGGCGCTGATCATCGCGCTCATCGCCGTCGCGATCTCCGCGAGGCCCCCGAGCGACCGGCAGACCTACGGTCACCGCCGCGTCGAAGTGTTCGCCGCGTTCGTCAACGGCGCCATTCTCATTGGCGTGATCGTCTACATAGGCATCGAGGCGGTGAGTCGACTCGTCGACCCTGGCAATGCTGCCGTGCTCGGCGCCCCCATGCTCGCGGTTGCGGCAATCGGGGCGGCCGCGAACGTCGCCTCGCTTCTCGTGCTGAGGGGCGGAGTGAAGAACTCCATCAACATGCGCGGCGCCTACCTCGAGGTGCTCGGCGATCTCCTCGGATCGGTCGCGGTCATCATCGCGGCCGTCGTCATCTTGTTCACCGGCTTCACCGCCGCGGACGGCATCGCCTCGCTCGTCATCGCCGCGCTCATCGCACCGCGTGCCGTGCAACTGCTTCGCGAGGCGCTGAGCGTGCTGAGCGAGTCGACGCCGCGAGGAACGGATGTCGCCCTCATCCGCAATCACGTGCTGGCAACGTCGGGCGTAGTGGACGTACACGACGTGCATGTCTGGGCGATCACGCCGGGGGCGAAGTTGTTCTCCGCGCACGTCGTGGTCGAGCCTCACATCTTTTCGGACGGCGCCACCGGGCGCCTGCTTGACGAGCTGGGCTCGTGCCTATCCGGCCATTTCGACGTGGAGCATTCGACGTTCCAGCTGGAGCCGGCCGAACACGCGGCGCACGAGGAGCACGGGCACCGCTAGGCCGCAACGTCAACCGATAGCGTTGAAGTATCGACCGGATTGGTTCATCATGCTCTCTGTGCTCCTCGGCTTGAGTGGCGCGATCGTCTATGGCGCGGCCGATTTCGTCGGTGGCATGGCGGCGAAGCGCATCAGCGCACTTCGGGTGACGGTGCTCGGCGCGGTGAGCGGGCTCGGCGTCCTGTTCCTGATGCTTCCGATTTTCGGCGGGGCATGGTCGGCCGAAGCGGTCATGCTCGGCGCGATCACCGGGGTCACCGGAGCAGCGGCGATTGCGCTGCTCTACGCGTGCCTCGCAATCGGGCCGATGAGCATCCTGTCCCCGCTGACTGCCGTGATCTCGGCAATCGTGCCGCTCACCGCCGGGCTCCTACGCGGCGAGCGCCTCGAGCCGTTCGGCTACGTGGCGATAGGGATGGCACTGGTCGCCGTCGTACTCGTCGGCGTCGTGCCTGATCGCGCGGCTCTTCGGCCTACGCCGAGGGCGCTGCTCATGGCGGTCGGGGCTGGTGTGCTCATCGGGGTGTTCCTCATCATCATCGATTTGACCCCGGATGACTCCGGCCTCGTGCCGCTCATCGCCAACCGCACTACAAGCGCGAGCATCCTGTTCGTGACGATCGCGGTGCTCGCGGCCGTTGCCGCGCGTCGGCGTTCACAGGTTCTCGTGTCGAGCGGGGCAGCTCGGGGGGCAACTCACGGCGGTTCTCCCCCGCCGCTGTGGCGCCCTGGTCTCACGCTCGGTCTCGCGAGCGGGGTGGCGGATGCCTCGGCGAACGTACTGATCCTGCTGGGGCTCCGCGTCGGCGACTTGAGCATCATCGCCGTGCTCACGGCAATGTACCCGGCCGGAACGATCATCCTCGCCGCCATCGTGTTGAAGGAACGGATCACGCCGACGCAGCTCGTCGGTCTGATCCTCGCGATCACCGCGGCGGCGCTGCTCGCGCTCGCATAGCTCGGCTCGGCTCGACTCGGCTCGGCTCGACTCGGAGGCGCCGACACCCACAACGGAAGATCGGCCGCGCGCGCACAAAACTCTCCTGTTTCTCGTGCGCGGCGAGCACGTCTTCCGCTCCCAGCGTCGGCCGATGCACCGCGACCGACGCCGCCCGTGGCGAGGAGGGGAACGGATGCCCAGTTTGCGACATCCCCTCCTCTCCTCCTGCAGGGTCCGCACGTCGAAAACCCCACCAGGCGCCCAGCCACCCGCCAAGCCCGGAGAACCGAGGCGCACACTCGAGCGATGCACCTCACGAACACGCTCGCACAACTGGGATATTTGGCCTCCCGTCGTCAACTCGCCGACCTCGGCTTCGGGCGCCGAGCAATCGACCGCGCGCTCGCTGGCGGCGTGCTGCTGCCGGTCCGTCCGGGTTGGGTCGCGACCACGCAGGCGAATCAACTCGCGGTCATCGCGGTGCTGAACGGCGCCCGCCTCACCGGCGGCACCGCGTTGAGATCCTTCGGCATCTGGGATGGCCTCGACCAGCACGTTCATCTTCAGCTGCCAGCCAACTCCCACCGCATCATCCGCTCGCCATCCACACCGATCGGGCGATTCACGCCGCCGCGCTTTCCGCCGGGGCCGTTGGTCATCGAATGGGCAGCGGCGGCGCGCGCGGATTCGCATTCGCCGCAATGGAGAGTCTCCGTGACCGATGCAATCGTGCGATTCGCGCGAGTGGAGAGTGACGAGCAGGTCGCTGCCGCCATTGAAAGCGCGGTGCATGAAAAACGGATGCGGCGCGCCGAGGTCAGCGCGTTGATGGAGCGACTGCCGCGCCGGTTTCGGCGCATTCTCACCAGGCTTAACTTCAAGGCCGAATCCGGACTGGAGAGCATCGGAGTGCTGCGCTTCGAGGACCTTGGCTACGACGTCGCCCAGCAGGTGCAGATCGGACCGGACCGGGTCGACATCGTGCTGGACGGCTGGTTGATCATTGAGCTCGACGGCGACGCCCACCATGACGTGGCGCGCGACCGGAAGCGCACCAATCGATTGATTCGGGCGGGGTACTCCCTGTTGCGATTCGGGTACGTCGACGTGTTCTTCGAATGGGACGCGACGCTCGCGCTCGTGCAGCAGGTGCGTGGGGAGCGCACGTTCGCACAGGAATCGGCTGTGGCGGGTATCGCATTCTGAGTTCGCACGGCGAAGAGGCGACGAAGGGCACTGGGGCGGCACCGAGAAGCCGTCGGATAACGGCGGGGGGTCGAGTCGATCCGGGCGGCGGGGAGACCGACACTTCGCCGGCGTGCCGCTACCGGTTACCGAGTAGTTGCCGCTACCGGCGGCGTGGTCGCGGGGAGCGGAATTTTCGCCGGGCGCACACTGATCGCTCCTGATTTCCGTGCCCGGCAGCGGCAACCTCCGCTTCTGGCGTGCGGCAACGGCGCGGCGCGACGCGACGTGACGTGACGTGACGTGACGTGACGTGACGTGACGTGACGTGACGATCGGACGGACGGACGGACGGACGGACAACGACGAAGGCGCTCACCCTGTCGGGTGAGCGCCTTCGTCAATCTGTCCTGCTGACGGCTACAGCGCGGCGAGCTCCGCGAGCACGTTGTCGCCGGGGCGAGCCGAAACCGAGGAGGCCTTGATGTCGGCGCGCCCGAGCAACTCGTCCATGCGGCGCTTGCGCGACTTGGACACGAGCGTCACAACGGTGCCCTGCTTTCCGGCGCGGCCGGTGCGGCCGGCGCGGTGCAAGTACGACTTGTACTCGTCCGGCGCGTCGGCCTGAATCACGAGCGAGATGTCGTCGACGTGGATGCCGCGAGCCGCGACATCCGTCGCGACCAGGACGTTCACGCGACCGCTGGTGAGCAACTGGAGGTTGCGGGTGCGGCGCGACTGGTTCAGGTCGCCGTGCAGGGACGTTGCCGGCACGCCGGCGTCTTCGAGCTGGTCGGCGAGCTCTTCGGCGAACGCACGAGTGCGAGCGAAGATGAGCGTCTTGCCCGCACCTCCAGCGAGCTGCTCGATGATCGCACGCTTGTCGCGCTGCTCGATCAGCAGCACTCGGTGGTCGATCGTCGAAGACGCCTGGTCCTCACCGGCCACCTCGTGAACTGCCGGGTCCTTGAGGAACTGCTTGACGAGGGTGGCGACACCCTTGTCAAGAGTCGCCGAGAACAGCAGCCTCTGGCCACCCGCAGCGGTTTCCGTGAGGATGCGCTGCACGGGCTCGAGGAATCCGAGGTCGCACATGTGGTCGGCCTCGTCGAGCACCGTGATGGTCACGTCACTGAGGTCGAGACGCCCCTGTTCGACGAGGTCCTCGACGCGGCCGGGGGTCGCGATGACGATGTCGACGCCGCGTTGCAGCGTGGAGACCTGCTTGAACTGGGGTACACCTCCCACGATGGTCGTCGTGAACAGGCCGACCGACTTCGCGATGGGCTCGACGGTGCGGTTGATTTGCATCGCGAGTTCGCGGGTCGGGGCGAGGATGAGCGCGCGGGGCTTGCGGCCCGGCTTGCGACCCTTGCCGCCGTTGTTCTCCATCAGCCGCTCGACGAGCGGAGCTCCGAAGGCGATCGTCTTGCCGGAGCCGGTCTTGCCGCGGCCGAGGACATCCTTGCCGGCGAGAACGTCGGGGATGGTTGCGGCCTGGATGGCGAAGGGGGCCTCGGCACCCATCGATGCGAGCTGACGGGTGATGTTGTCGCCCAGACCCAGGTCGCCGAAGGTCTTGCCGTCGACGTCACCGGCGGTGATCACCTGAGCTTCGAGCCGCTCGAGAACGACGTCTTCCTGGGGGCCGGACTTGGCGTCGCGGGTCGGGTAGAGGTCGGATGACCGGCGCTCGGGTCGCGCCGGACGGTCGCTGTATGACGGACGCTCGTTGCGGTCGTTGTACGACGGACGCTCCGTGCGCTGCGGACGGTCACTGTACGACGGACGGTCACCGCTGGAGGGACGCTCGGTGCGAGCCGGACGGTCACCATAGGACGCACGCGCCGGGCGGTCGTTGTACGACGGGCGCTCGGTACGGTCCCCGTAGGAGGGACGCTCCGCGCGCTGCGGACGATCCCCGTAGGAGGGACGCTCCGCGCGCTGCGGACGATCGCCATACGACGGACGGTCACCGCTGGAGGGACGCTCGGTGCGAGCCGGACGGTCACCATAGGACGCACGCGCCGGGCGGTCGTTGTACGACGGGCGCTCGGTACGCTGCGGACGATCCCCGTAGGAGGGACGCTCCGCGCGCTGCGGACGGTCGCCATTGCTGGGACGCTCGGTACGGTTGGGGCGGTCGCCATACGACGGACGCTCGGAGCGTTCTCCGTAGCCTCGGTTCTGCTGGCGGTCGTTGTACGACGGGCGGTTCTCGCGCGGAGTCCAGTCCGGGCGTCGCTCGCCAGTGGGGGGGCGACGGTCGCCGGTAGCCGGTCGGTCGCCGGAGCGAGCGGCGCGGTCATCTGCGTTCCAGCGCTTTTTAGCCGGAGCGGCTGCGTCCGCGTGGTAGCCGCGGTGATTGGGGCTGCGGCTTCCTACGGTCGGCGCACCCTTGCGTGGCTCGAACTTGTTGGTGTTTGGCTTCTTGAAATCAGGCATGAGAGTGTTCTGGGTTGTTGTCATTGCATGGCAACGCAGAGCTCGGTTGAGCTCGCGCTACTAGATCCCGGGCGAATATCTCGGATCAAACAGACGTTTGAACAGAACCGATCGGGGCCGTTTCACATACATTGTGAAGTCTCACCACGCGTTCTTGACGCGTCACGGAGTCCATATCCGAGTGGTGAAGTACCGGCCCACTGACTTACAAACCCATCCGCATAGATCGCGGTGCCAGAGCCGACTGGACTACGTTACCGGATGATCCGGCGAATAGCCAGCGCGTGCCACGATTCGATACGGCCGTCGCCGGACCGTTCGGGCAGTAGGTTGGGACCCAATATGACTGCCGCCCGTCCACTCGCGCTCGCGGCGATCGTCCTTCTCGCGGGCGGGGCCGCGACCGGGTTCGCGTGGATCGGCCTCGCAAACACGGCAGGCCGGGAACCGGGCCCTCAGCCCGCCTATCCTGTGCTTCAGACCTACCCGGGAGTCGTCGTGATCGAGAACCTCGATTACGGGTCCGCAGCGGGCGGAATCCTCCTCGATGTCTGCCTGCCGGACTCCGATCCCGCCTCGGCCGCGACAACACTCTCGCCACAGAATCTTCCTCGCGCTGCCGTGGTCTCGGTGCACGGCGGCAGCTGGCGGCAGGGAGACAAGTCCGACCTGTCCTGGCGCAACGTCTGCGAGTGGCTCGCCTCGGAGGGATTCGTCGCAGCGTCGATCAACTATCGGCTCGCTCCATCCGCCCCCTTCCCTGCCGCCATCGAGGACCTGCGCAAGGCTGTCCGCTGGCTGCGGGAGGACGAGCAGATCGAACGATTCGATATCGACCCCGAAAGAATCGGTGCGCTCGGCGGTTCGGCCGGCGGAAATCTTGTGGCACAGCTCGGGCTCGAGGGCGAGGGCGCACTGACAGTGGGCTCCCGTGTCGCGGCGGTCGTCGAACTGAGCGGTCCGATCGACCTGACTGTGTCGGGTTTCACGCTCGGCGGTGTGGACTCCACGTTCCGGCAGATCCAACTCGACTACCTCGGCTGCACCAGCTACACCGACTGCCCCCAGGCGCTGGACGCCTCCCCCTTGTACGACGTCGACAAGACGGACCCGCCCATGTTCGTCGGGCACTCGGTCGACGAGTTCATTCCCATCGAACAATCGGATGCCCTCGTCGCAGCCCTGCGCAATTCGGGCGTCGACACGACCTACGTCACCGTCGAGGGGGCACTGCATTCGATCGCGATGCTCGACGAAGACACGCGTCTGCGGATCGGCGGGTGGCTGCGGGTGAAGCTCGCGGCCTGATGGCCGCATCACCGTGACGCCATGTACTCCTCTGCGGCCGAGCGAAGCCGGTCGTGCACCCCGCCGTATGCTTGCGCGTCCTTCAGCGCCCACTTGGGCAGCTTCGCCACCATCGTGTAGTTGGGATCACACACGTTCGCCGCGGGTGCCAAACCCAGCTGGCTCACCAGTTGATAGGCGTCGAGGGCATCCAGGCCGGTGAGGTCGGAGGCCCAACCCACGAGATCCCGCTGACTGATGCGGAACGCGTCTTCGAGGGGACGAGCCGAGCCGGTGCTCATGATGAACTCGTCGTTCTCGAGCCGGGGCCATCCGGTCGCGCCGCCCTTGATGAGATCGACGGCGATCACCGAGTTCATGGCGGCCTCGAGTCCCGTTCCGCACACCTCGCCCTCGCCTTGGCGGGCGTGACCATCGCCGAGCGAGAGCATCGCCCCCGCAACATTCACCGGAAGGTAGAGGGTGGTGCCCGCGCGCGCCTCCGGCGTATCCATGTTGCCGCCGTGGGTCGACGGGGTCACGACCAGCCGCACTTCGCCCCCCGCCGGGGCGACCCCGACGGTGCCGTGCATGGGATCCAGCGGCATCGCCAGGCTGTAGTCCGAGTTCTTCGCGCGAAAAGTCGCCGTCCATGCGTCCAGGTCGATGTCGTAGAACCACACCCGCTCCTCCAGCGGTCCGTGCAGCATCGCTGTCTCGTGGGTCGCGGTGAGGGCTCCGAACAGTGGGAAGGTGCAGGAGATCGCGTGCGGACGGGCGGGGACGATCGAGACGAAGTGCACCGCGAGCACATCGCCGGGCTCCGCTCCCTCTACCTCGATCGGCCCGGACACCGGATTGAGTTCCGCGAATGGAACGACCTCGCTCGGAACATCGCTCGGCGTGGTGACCCGACCGCCGAAGCAATCTTCCGTGCTCACCTCGACGATGTCTCCGGGGCGGATGCCGAGAAGCGGCTCCCGCCCACCGAACACGTAAGAGTACTGGTCGGGTCGTGGCGCGAGCGAGTGGACCGTCATCGGTCAACGTCCTCCTACGGAGCGTGAGGCGGCACCGTCGGCGCGGTCGGTTGCCAACGGATCCGTCATGCGACCGGAGCGGTACAGCACGACAGCAACGATGATGCCGATGATGAGCCATGCGACGCCCAGGATCTGCGCGGACGCCCTCGCGTTGTAAAGCACCACGGCGAGGATGAGGAAGCCGAGCACCGGAAAGACGAGGTGCACGAGCCAGCGCCGCGACTTCTGCTTGACGATGAACCACCAGACGACCGACGCGTTCAGAAGGAGGAACGCGGTCAACGCTCCGAAGTTCACCAGCGCGGAGATGGCGACGAGCCCGTCGGGCAGGAAGGTCAGGTAGATGCCGAGGATGAGCGAGACGACGGCAACGACGAAGGTCGCGTTCACCGGCACCTGGTGCTTGTCGCTGACCTTGCTGAGGAACTTGGGAAGCTGACGGTCCCGAGCCATCGCGAACAGCAGGCGGGAGGTGGCCGCCTGCGCGACAAGGGCATTCGCGAAGCCCCAGGCGATCGCCGTGGATGCTGCGGTCAGGATGAACATGAATGTTCCGCCCGCGTTGCCGGCCGCCTCGTAGAAGGCCGTGCCAGTCGGATCACCGTTCGCGATCAGCGCGGCGGGGTCCTCGACCAGCATGGATGCGACCCAGGTCTGCACGACGAACAGCACGCCGACGACGATGAGCGCGCCGATCATCGCCTTGCCGATGGACTTGCTGGGCCCGGCGTTCTCCTCGGCGAGCGTCGAGATCGCGTCGAAGCCGAGGAACGACAGCACGGCAAGCGATGCGGCTCCGAACAGGAGCGGCAGGGAGAAGGTGTCGGCGTTGAAGAACGCGTCGAAGCTGAAGCCCTGTCCCCTGCCTTGGGCGACGGCGACGAACCCGATGACGAGGAAGATCGCGAGAACGAGCAGCTCGAGTACCAGCATGATCTTCGTGACGAGAGCCGTGAGCTGGATCCCCATGTAGTTGATTACCGTGTTCAGCACGACAAACGCGACCAGCCATGCCCACAACGGAACCTGGGGCACGATCCCGGCCATCGCCAGAGCGGCCGCTAAGTACAAGAGGCAGGGAATGAGGATGTAGTCGAGCAGGATCATCCAGCCGGCGACGAATCCGACGGGGCGGGCTATGCCGCGGCCGGCGTAGGTGAAGACCGATCCCGCCATGGGGAAGGCCTGAGCCATCTGAGCATAGGAGTTGGCCGAGAACATCATCGCCGCGAGCGCGATGATGTAGGCGAGTGGCACCATTCCGCCGGACCCGCTGAAGACACCGCCGAAGATGGCGAACGGGGCGATCGGCACCATGAAGATCAGGCCGTAGACGACGAGGTCGGTGAACGACAACGTCCGCTTGAGTTCCTGCTTGTAGCCGAATCGCTCGATGCCTTCGGCGCTACCGCGCTCGCCGTGGCTGGTGCTCGTGCTCACGTGATGTCCAATCTTCTTCGTCAGACAAATCTGTTTCCACTTGGAAATTTCGATCAGACTATCGCACGCGGGGCCCGCCGACGACCTCCAAGTCGGTGCCCACTGCGCGGGCGATCCGCATAGGCCTTCGTGGGATCGCCGACGTGCCCTTCCGACCGGATGCCGCTTCACGGGAAAAGAGCAGCTCCGCCGCATCGACGGCCGAATTCGACCCCAGCACGCCGCTCGCACACAGCGCGGCAAGTAAGTGGACCCCGTCGTAGCATCCTTCGGCATAGGAGCCGGGCAACGGCGCGGTCAGCCCGAATCGCGCGACGTACAGTTCGATGAGGCGCTGGTGACGTTCATCATCCTGCAGGATGAATGACGGCATCGCGGCGAACAGTTGCCCGCTGTTATCGCCACCGGATGCAACGAGGCACGTCTCGTCGAGCGCCGTGCACAACCGGACGAACGATTGGCCGGCGTCCAGTTCCGTCACGCCCCGATGAAACTCGATGCCGTCCCGGCCGACAAGCGACACGAGAACGGCATCGGCGCCAGCGCGCCTCACCGCCGAGACTAGCTCGGCGGCATCGACGTGCCCTATCGGCATGAGCCGGTCGAGTACGACGCGCTGACCGAGGTCACCGAGCACCCGGGTCGCCGCCGCGTGCACCTGCCGCGGCCAGACGTAGTCGTTCCCGATCAGCGCCCATCGTTCCACCGGGCGATGCCTGGCCAGCCAGGCGATCGGTTGCCGCAGCTGTTCGTTCGGGTCACTGCCGAGGAACACCGACCCGCTGGCGCCGCGGCTGAACTCGTGCGGCGGAGTGAACACGTAAGGCACCCGATCCGCCACGAGGGCCTCGACGGCCGCGCGCACATTCGACGTGTGCGTACCGACGAGCCCTTCGACGAGTCCGCTCCCGACGAGCAGGTCCGCCTCGCGCGCGACGACATCAGGAGCCGCGCCAGCGTCGACCAAGACGAGCTCGAATGCTCTGTCCGTCACCGCGCACACCTCCTCGGCCGCCAGTACCGCGCAGTTGATGATGGAGGGCCCCGCTACGCCCATCACTCCGGACATCGGTGCCAGCAGGCCGAGGGTGAGCGTGCGGGGCAGGGGACCTCTCAGCAGCAACTCGCTGGGGAGTAATAAGCTGACAGCCGACGTCACTCGAACAGTATTGCCGGTCAGAGCGCCGTGTCGGCACTAACCGCCACCGCTTGACGTCCGTCGGCATCGCGGGAGGAGCATTGTGGACGACCAACCGCAGGGAATCGGGCAGCGAACCGAATCCATCGCACCCCTGGCGGAACTCATCCTGACGCTGTCTGACCTGGAGCGACGCCTGACCCTCGGCCTGACCATGGCGCTGTCGGAGGAGAACGTCACGTTTGACCAGTGGCGCATCATGGAGGCACTCGTCGGGCTCGATCGGCCGACAATGGGCGAACTGGCGGAGGCATCCGGCATGCCCAATGCGAGCCTGAGCCGCACTGTGGACTCGCTTGAAGACGGCGCGTTCGCGTTCCGACTGCCTGGGGTCGCTGACCGCAGGCGCATCACGGTGCACCTCTCCGATCGCGGCGTCGAACGTCTGGCCCGGGTTCGTGACATCGTCGCTTCGTGGGAGAAGGCGACGGTGATGATGCTGGGGAACGATGCCGTGGTGGCCTTGGACGGCGCCGCCCGCTCCGCCGCTCAGGTGCTCGACGGCGGCAAATCCCTTCCCCGATGACCATCGCAATCGAGGCTCCCCGCCAGAGGGAGTTGCTCGAGCTGCTGCGCCTGAGCGACGAGTACGCGCTGAGCCTGTACCCGGCTGAGAGCTGCTACCTGCTCGATGTCGGGGAACTCGAGGGGCCGGACGTCACGGTCTTCGTGTCGCGCGCCGTCTCCGGCATGGCCAATGGCATGGCGGCGCTCGTGAACCGCCGGGACGGCTCGGGCGAGCTGAAAAGGATGTTCGTGCTCGACTCCGCGCGCGGGCGGGGCGTTGCCCGCGCACTGCTCGCCGTCATCGAGGAGTGCGCCGGCGCCCAAGGCATCCATACCCTTCAGCTCGAGACCGGCCCGAAGCAACTGGACGCGGTCGCGCTCTACAAGAGCGCTGGATTCAGGAGCATCCCGAACTTCGGGCCCTACGTCGGCGACCAGTTCAGTGTGTGCATGGAGAAGCGCCTACCCGAGAGTTAACTTCAGCACCGGCTCATCGGCTGGTCGACGCGTGCAGGTCAGGGCTTCGGCGACAGGTGCTCATGCACCGCGAGCCACCGTTCGTGCCGTCGCTCGAAGACGATCGACTCTCGCTCGAGCAACGTGTGATGCGCTCCTTCCATCTCGACTCGCGTCTCGACGTCGTGCGTGAAGATCGCGATCTCGCCGCGCACCGTCACGAGTTGGTTCGTCGACTGGCATCCGTGCACCCTGAATCCAGACTCTTTCTCCCATTGGGCCCAAAGGGCCTCATAGGCGGCGCGCGAATCGAGACGCGCGGCGACCGTGTAGAACAGGAACGAGGCGTCCTCTGCGAAGCCGCTGAAGTAGGCGGCGGTCTCGTGTGATCCGAAATCGCGGACGATCGCGCCGGCGGCGGCTAGCACCGCATTTTCGATGTCCGTTCCGCTCATGATGTCGCTACCTTGGCCATGCTCGATATCAGTTCGTACCCGACGTGCGCAGCGGCGATGCCGGTGATCTGCGCATGATCGTAGGCCGGCGCGACCTCCACGATGTCGGCGCCGACGAGATTCGTCACCGACAGGCTCCGGAGGATCGCGAGCAGTTCTCTGCTCGTGAAGCCTCCCGCCTCAGGCGTGCCCGTGCCGGGCGCGAACGCGGGGTCGAGCACATCGATGTCGACCGAGACGTACACGGGGCGGTCGCCCACCCGTGCGAGCATCCGATCGATCATGCCCGCCACCCCAATCGCATCCATCTCGGTCGCGTGCGCGATCTGAAAGCCGAGGTCCCCGTCCTGGGACAGGTCCTCCACGGAATAGAGCGGTCCACGAATGCCCATATGCAGACAGGAGTCCTTCGCGAGCAGTCCCTCCTCCGAGGCGCGACGGAACGGCGTGCCGTGCGTGTAGTCGGCCCCGAAGTAGGTGTCCCAGGTGTCGAGGTGGGCGTCGAAGTGGATGACCGCGAGAGGTCCATGCTCCTTCACCGTTGCGCGCAGCAGCGGCAGGGCGATCGTGTGGTCCCCGCCGAGCACGACCAGACGCGAGCCGGCACGCAGGTGCGCCGCCGCTCCGGCCTCGATCTGCGCGAGCGCCTCGTCGATCGAGAACGGGTTGACCGCGACATCCCCCGCATCCGCCACCTGCTGGGCGGCGAACGGTTGCACATCCTGGGCGGGGTTGTACGGTCGCAAGAGACGAGACGAGTCACGGATGTGATTCGGCCCGAATCGGGCGCCTGGTCGGTAGCTGACCCCGGAGTCGAAGGGCACGCCGAGCACGACAACATCCGCCGACGGAACCTCGTCGAGCCGTGGCAGGCGGGCGAACGTCGAAGCGCCAGCGTAGCGCGGCACCACCGTGGCATCGACGGGGCCGACCTTGCCGCCAGCGGTGATGCGGGGAACCGGTTCAGGCACGCGTTCTCTCCAATCGTGCTGCGGCGCGAGCCGCCTGAGACTCGTGGTCGAGAACGACCTCGCGCATCGTTGCCTGCGTTGAGGGCACCAGGCGAGGTCCGGCATCACCGAAGGAGTACGACGGCTCTGGGAAGAGCATCAGCGCACCGATATAAAGCACGGCGGCGGTGACGATCGCGACGATAAGGCTCAGGTCTACGCCCCCCGCAGCGTTCGCGAAGGGTCCGACGATGACCGGAGGGTAGAAGGCGAACAGCAGTCCGGCGACAGCGGCGGTGATCCAGGCGGCGAGCCCCCGCCAGTTGATGCCGGCGTTGTACCAGTACTTGCCGCCGGTCTCCCCTCGGTTGAACACCTGGAGTTGGCGGGCGTCGTAGTCGCCGCGGTGCACGAAGTAGCCGATCGCCATGATGATCATCCACGGCGTCGTCGTGACGATGATGGCGCCGACGAACGCGTTGACCGCGCCGAGCAGATCGAATATCAGTCGTCCTACGAGGATGAACAGGAACGCGACGGATCCGATCGCGATCGTCGCCTGCACGCGCGTGAAGCGCGGAAACACGGAGGAGAAGTCGAGCCCCGTGCCGTAGAGCGACGTCGTACCCGTGGAAAGCCCGCCGACGAAGGCGACAACGATGAGTACCACCGCGTACCAGAGCGGCGACGCCTGGATCAGCGCGACGACGTAGTCGGCCTCGCCGGCGACGATCGTGGCGGTCGCGACGCCGAACAGGAAGGGCACGAGGGTAGCGGCCTGCCCGAGCAGCGTTGCGGCCATGAGCTTCGACGCGGGGGTGTTCTCAGGAATGTAGCGCGCCCAGTCGCCGAGGAACGCGCCGAACGAGATCGGGTTGCTCATCGCGATTAGCGCGGCGAGGATGAACGTGGGCCAGAAGGAGCCGAGCGCGTAGGCTGCCGGACCGGGGTCGTAGGAGGGGTCGAAGATCGTCGCGAAGGCCACGATCGCGAGCAGGAACATCGCGGTGTTGGCGATGACGGCCGTCTTGTTCACGAGCAGCATGAACTGGTAGCCGTAGATCACCACGACGATGACGATCGCTCCGATCACGGCGTAGATGATCGTCCGCAGGAGCACCGAATCCTCGACCCCGGCGAGCCGTGTGAGCGCGCCGACGATCGCGTCACCACTCACCCAAACCGAGATGGAGTAGAAGGCGATTGCGGTGAGCAGCGAGAGGAACGAGCCGACCACCCGCCCGCGCACTCCGAAGTGTGCGCCGGAGGATACCGCGTTGTTGGTGCCGGTCTTCGGTCCGAACAGTCCCATCGGCATCAGGATGATGGCTCCGAGGAGCACACCGGACACGGTGGCCAGCACGGCCTGCCAGAACGACAACCCCAGGGCGATCGAGAAGGTGCCGAGGAGGACGGTGGCAAACGTGTTCGCGCCGCCGAACTGGATGCGGAAGAGGTCGAACGGGGTGGACGTGCGGTCGGCGTCCGGAATCGTGTTGATCCCGTGGCGTTCGACCTCGGTCACCGCGGGGCGGGCGTTGAGGGTTGTCGGTCCGGCGGCGGTGCCGGGTTGAGTGCGGTGGCTCATTCGATGCCTTTCGAGCGTGAGGCGCCGGGCGCGGGCGCGAGTGTCTGAATGGTAGGCCCGAAGTTGCCTGCCAGGCAATATTGTTTGCTCATGAGGATAGAAAAGGTTGTCGATCTGTCCGTGACCATCGGCGTCGGCACACAGATCTACCCAGGCGACCCGGCACCCCACCTCGAAGTGCACAGCACGATCGAGCGCGACGGCTTCAACCTGCTGAGCGTGGGGATGGGGTCGCAGACCGGCACCCACGTCGATGCGCCGTACCACTTCGAGGAGAACGCGCCCCGGATCGACGACGTGCCGTTGACCCGGTTCGTCGGGCCCGGAGTGATTGTGGATGCGACGGATGCTGGCGCCCGCGGCCGAATCGAATGGCGGCACATCGCACCGGTCGCCGACCAGCTGGAGCCCGGCTGCATCGTGCTGTTCCACACGGGATGGAGCGAGCACTACGGCACGGAGCGATACTTCGACAATCCGTTCCTCGGCGCCGCCGCCTGCCGCGAGTTGCTCGCTCGCGGCATTCGCACCTTCGGCATCGATGCGATCAACATCGACGAGACACCCGACGAAGCGCATCCCGGCGAGGGCTTTCCGGTGCACCACCTCATCGCCGAGGCTGCGGGCATCATCTCCGAGAACCTGACGAACCTCGCCGCGATCGACTTCGAGCGCCCGCTCGTCTCCCTCCTGCCGATCGCACTCGAAGCCGCCGACGGCGCCCCGATCCGTGCCGTCGCGATGAAGATCGAAGAATAGGACCTGCGGATGTCGGAGCAGATTCTCATCGGACCGCGGCTGCGTGCGGCACGACTGGCCAAGGGGTCGACCCTCGGCGCCATCGCTGAAGCCACCGGGCTCACGCAGGGCTACCTGAGCAAACTGGAACGGGACCAGGTCTCCCCCTCCGTCGCCTCGCTCGTTGCCATCTGCGCCGCCGTCGGGCTGCGCGTCGGCGACCTGTTCGAGCCGCCGCCGTCCGCCGTCGTACGCGCGGGCGAAGGCGCTCGAATCAACTTCGGCGCGACCGGCGCGCGCGAGTTCGTGATCACGCCGGGCTATCAGAATCAGATCGAGGTCATCCAGTCCTTCATCGAGCCTGGCGGCTCTGGCGGGGAGGCTCAGTACTCGCTGGACTGCGACATCGAGTTCGCCTTCGTACTCAAGGGCGCGCTCGAAATCCTGATGGGCAATGAGGTGTTCGCGCTCGACGAGGGTGACGCGATGACGCTCCGCGGCCGGGAGCCGCACACCTGGCGCAACGCCTCGGCGACCGCCGAGTGCGAGGTCATCTGGATGCTGGCGCCCGCGCCCTGACCTGCGGTCGAGCCACCGGCGCGCCACCAAACCGCTTCGGAGGTCTTGTCTTCGCGCCCAGAAGCGCGGAAGCTGTGGTTTCGGCACTGATTTCGGCGTGCGTGCACGTATCAGGTGACGCACGCGAGGAGGGGAGGACGACAATGGCGAGCGGGCCGAACGACAGCCCGACGAAGTCGCCGAGAAACCCGCCCGGCATCAAGTTGCCTGGCACCATCCTCGGGGTCGGGCTGGGCGGGTTCCTCGACGGGATCCTGCTGCACCAGATACTGCAGTGGCATCACATGCTCACCAGCTCCGCCACCGCAAACATCGACATCGGCACCTATCCGGCGACGACGATTCCCGGCTTGCAGATGAACACCCTGTGGGACGGTCTCTTCCACACGGTCACCTGGCTCGCGGTGCTGATCGGGCTGGGGATGCTGTACTCACGCGTGATCGGCTCTAGGGGGAGAGTCTGGACCTCACGTGTGCTCTGGGGTTGGGTGCTGGTGGGCTGGGGTCTCTTCAACCTGGTGGAAGGAATCATCGACCACCACATTCTCGGCATTCACCACGTGGTCAGCGGGCAGTTCCAGACGCTGGCCGACCTTCTCTACCTCGCCGTGGGCGCATTGCTGCTCCTCAGCGGATGGCTGTTGCAGCGTTCCGGCCGGTTCATCGACCTGGTCGATCGGAACGATCGGGAGCGCACCGACAGCTGATGCCCGGCGCATCCGAGGGTCACGCCGAACACGGCGTCGCCGAGCTCGCGGCGGCACCGGTGATCGTCGTTGCCGCGGTGGCCGTCGGGTAGGAGCCAGGGCAAGCCGGTCGGGCGGGTGCTCAGGTCGGGGCCTCTGCACGTGATCACCCACCCGAACCTGGCACGGCCCGCCTCAGCGGCGACGACGGCTCTTCGCGCCGCTCCTTCGCTCCCTCGACGAGGTAGTAGAGCACCGGAAGCACGACGAGGGTCAAGGCCGTCGATGACACGAGGCCGCCGATGACGATGATCGCGAGCGGCTGCGAGATGAACCCGCCGCTTCCGGTGAGGCCGAGGGCGAGCGGCAGCAGAGCGAAGATCGTCGCCGCGGCCGTCATCAGAATCGGCCGCAGCCGCCTCGACGCGCCCTGGATGATCGCCTCGCCGACCCTGAGTCCCCGCTCCCGGTACTGGTTGATCAGGTCGACGAGCACGATCGCATTGGTCACCACGATTCCGATGAGCATCAGCACTCCGATCAGCGACGGGACGCCGAGCGGTATGCCGGAGACCACCTGCAGCAGGATGGCCCCGGTCGCCGCGAATGGCACGGACACGAGCAGAAGCAGCGGCTGGCGCAGGCTCTTGAACGTCGCGACCATCACGACGTAGACGATGAGGATTGCGACGAGCAGCGCGAGTCCGAGTTGACCGAACGCGTCGCCCTGCTGTGCGGTGACGCCTCCGATCTCGGCATCCGCTCCCGCCGGCAGGTCTGCTCCGGCGAGCGCCTCAGCCACCGCTGCGGAGGCTGTGCCGACGTCGTCGCCGTTCGGGGTGATGCTCACGGTGGCCGCTCGAACACCCTTGACGGTGGTGATGCTCGCCGGCCCGTCGCGCTGCTCGATGCTCGCGACATCCGCCAACGTGATGATGCCGCGCACGCTCGGGATCGGGAAGGCCCGCAACTCCTCGACCGTCGTCGGGGCGTCGGCGTTGTCGATGTAGATCGAGAGCGTCTTCTCATCGATCACGACCGAGCCGACGGCAGACGGCAGCATGCTCTCGGCGACGATTCCACCGACCGCGATCTCGCTGAGGCCCGCCTCGGCGGCGAGTCCGCGATCGACGTCGACGGCGATGAACGGCTGCGCGGCCGACAAATTGCTCGACGCCTCCGCGGTCACCTCGAGGTCCTCGACCGCGTCGAGCACCTCGAGAGCGGCTTCGTCGAGGTCGGACTGGCCGTTCGCCGTGATGTTGATCTCGATGTCGGATGACGCGAAGCCCGAGCCGGCGGCCTCGAGCGAGACGTCTCCCACGCCGTCCAGAGCGTTCAATGTCTCCCGCACGGCTGATTGCAGCTCCTCCTGGTCGGCAGCCGGATCCGTCGTCAGCGAGAAGGTGATGCCTCCGTCGCCGAGGAACGCCTGGCGGATCGACGCGCCGCTCTGGCCGAGTGAGAGCTGCACGACGTCGACACCGTCGACGGCCAACAGCGCGTTTTCGACCTCGGCGGCAGCGGCATCCTGGGCCTCGAGACTGGCGCCGAGCGGAAGGGTCTGCGTGACGGTGAGTGTGTTCTGCCCGCTGTCGCCGATGAAGTTCGTCTTCAGGCTCGGCGCCAGCGCTGCCGTGCCGCCGAGGATGAGCACCGCTGCGATGATCGTGGCGAGCGGGCGGGCGAGGGTCCAGCGGATGATCGGCAGGTAGCCGCGCTGGAGCCGCGTCGGCGGTTCGGCCGGCACGACGGGTGGCGCTGGTGCTGCGGCCTTCGCGTCGGCGGCCCGCGAGCGGAACAGCACCTGCACCGCCCGCGCGATCCTGGAGTCGTGAAGGATGCGCAGCCGCTGCACCGAGGCGGCCGGGAGCGCCTCGCCGACGTCGTGTGACCCATCGGTCGGCGTGGTCGAGCCGGTCGCAGCGGGGGACGTGGTCGGGGCGCGCAAGAACCAGTAGGCGAGCACCGGCACGATCGTGAGCGCGACGAAGAGCGACGCGGCGAGCGCGATCGTCACCGTGAACGCGAACGGTCGGAACAGCTCGCCGGTGATGTCACCGACGAGCGCGAGCGGCAGGAACACCGCAACTGTCGTCACTGTGGAGGCGGTGATCGCCGCGGCGACCTCCTTCACCGCCGTCGAGATCGCGACGATCTTCGTCTCGCCGAGGGACAGGTGCCGCTTGATGTTCTCGATCACGACGATCGAGTCGTCGACGACTCGTCCGATCGCGATCGTCAGCGCACCGAGCGTGATGATGTTGAGCGTGTAGCCCGACGCGAGCATCCCGATGAAGGTGATGAGCACTGACGCCGGAATCGAGATCGCGGTCACCAGGGTGGAGCGCAGCGACATCAGGAACACGAGGATGACGATCACTGCGAAGAGCAGCCCGAGCGCGCCCTCGGTGGCGAGCGACTCGATCGACTCCTCGATGAACGGCGCCTGATCGAACACGACCGTGAGCTGGGTGCCGTTACCGAGGGACTCCTCGAGCTCGGGAATGAGATTCTGCACCTCGTTCGAGACCGCGACGGTGTTGCCCGCGGGTGTCTTCGTGACGGCGATCGTGAGCGAGGGCTCCCCGTTTACGCGGGAGATCCCGGTGACCGGGTCATCGGTCAGTTCCACGGTGGCGACGTCGGCGATGCTGACGACACCGCCGCCCGCACTGGTGGCGCCCACCAATGGAAGCGTGCCGAGGTCGTCGGCCGACGTGAGCCGGGTTCCGACCTGCACGGTGAGCGTCTCGTCGTTCTCGGTGATCGCCCCGGCGGGCAGCAGGATTCCGTTCGCGTCGAGGGCGTCGCGGATGTCCTGATTGCTCGCGTCGACTGCGGCGAGCCCAGTGGGGTTCGGCGTAATGGTCACCCGCTGTTGCGTCGTGCCGAGCAGGTCCGCTTCGCGGACGCCGTCGAGCGCCTGAATGTCGGTGAGCACCGAGCGCTCCAGCAACGCCGAGAGGTCATTCGGGTCGAGATCGCTCGTGACCGCGATCTGGATCACCGGGAGATCCTCGATGCTGCCGGTGACCACTCGCGGATCGATGTCCTCCGGAAGCGTCGCCCGGATGCGGTTGACCGCGAGGGTGACGTTCTGCTCAGCGGCGGCGAGGTCGGTGCCGAACTCGAACGACGCGGAGATCGTCGAGAAGTTGGTGCTGGATGTCGCGGTGGTGTCTTCGAGGCCTGAGACGCCCTGGATCGCCGTCTCGATCGGCGTGCTCACGTCTTCGTTGACGACCTCCGGGGAGGCGCCAGGGTAGCTCGTGACGATGACCACCTGCGGGAACGAGACCGAGGGAATCAGTTCTTGCCTGAGGCTCGTCAGCGCGATGGACCCGAAGATGCCGACGACGATGGTGACGAGAGCGATCAGGGCGCGATTGCGCAGACTGAATACCGACAGAAAGTGCACGGAGGTCTCCTTGGGCGGCGGCTCACGCCGCAATCACGGCGCGCGACGAATGAGCACGACCGTGTGCCCCAGCTGATTCTGTCACTGCCGACTGAGGGTCGACGTCCGCCGCGAGAGGGATGCGCTACTTGCGCGCCGCATCGCCGCGGCGCGCGGCCTGCGCGACAAAATGCAGCACCACGCCGACCGAGACGAGGATGGCGCCGAACAGCCACACTCGCGGGCTCTGCTGGGTGAGCAGGAGCACGCAGGATGCGACTCCGAGGATCGGGATCACCGTCCAGACGCGGAAGTGCGCGTGTTCGACCCGGTCCCGCCGAAGCGCGAGAACGGCGAGATTGGTGCTGATGAACACGAACAGCAGCAACAGCACGACCGTCTCGGCGAGCGTACTGAGATCCCCGACGAGGGTCAGAATCATCGCCACCGCCGTCGTGGACAGGATCGCGACCCACGGCGTGCGCCGGTTCGGCAGCACCCGCCCGAGCACGCTCGGAAGCAGTCCCTGCTCGGCCATGCCGAAGGTCACCCGGCTCGCCATGATCATCGTGAGCAGGGCCCCGTTCGCGACCGCGACGAGTGCGATGAGACTGAACACCCACTCGGGCAGGCCCACTCCCGTCGCGTTGACCACCTCCAGCAGCGGTCCGGACGAGCCTGCGAGCTCGTCCGCGGGCAGCGCGATCGCACTCGCGAGTCCGACGAGAACATAGACGACTCCCGCGGTGGCGAGCGAACCGAACAGGGCTCTCGGATACACGCGGCTTGGGTCGCGCACCTCCTCCGCGATGTTGGCGGATGTCTCGAAGCCGACGAACGAGTAATAGGCGATGATCGCGGCGCCCAGTGTTGCGAGGGCCGGGACGGAGTGATCCGGAAACTGTCCGATCCTCGAGACCTCGCCGCCTCCGCCTCCGAGCATGAGCGCCACCGCGACGATGACGACGACCAGGCCCGTCACCTCGATGACCGTCATCACGACGTTGCTCCGGAGGGATTCGGTGATGCCCCGCGCGTTGAGGCAGGCGACGAGGGCGAGGAACACGATCGCGGCGGGCACCGTCGGAGCGTCGAAGAATGTGCCGAGATAGTCTCCGGCGAACGCGAGCGAGAGCCCGGCCGCGCTGACGACTCCCGCGGCGAGCATGCCGAAGCCGACGAGGAACGAGATCATGGGCCTCTTGAAGGCACGTTCGGCGAACACCGCCGCTCCGCCTGCCTTCGGATACTTCGTCACGAGTTCCGCGTAGGAGCCGGCGGTGAGCAAGGCGAGCACGAAGGCGAGTAGCAGCGGCGCCCAGAGCGCCCCGGCGACCTCGGCCGACAGCACGCCCATCAGAGCGTAGATCCCCGCGCCGAGAACGTCTCCGAGAACGAAGACGAACAGGAGCGGACCGGTGATCGCCCGCTTCAGCTTGGTCTTCGAAACGTCAGGTTCGTGTCGGTCGTCATAGTTATCCCTCCCTGAAGAATCCATGGGATCGACGCTAGGGCGCTTTACGGGAAACGCACAGGCCTCGGGCACGGATTGCAGGCGGAGGAACGCTGTGGTAGCCATGCCTGGCATGCTTGGAATGCACTGTTCGGCGCAATGCGGTTGGATGCTGTGATGTCCCTCCTGTTCGCCCGTCGCGTTGCCCAGCTTTTGGTCGGTCTCTTCCTCTACGGGTTCGCGATCGCGATGATGATCCAGGCAAGCGTCGGCGTGTCGCCGTGGGACGTGCTGAGCCAGGGCGTATCGCTGCAGAGCGGCATTCCGTTCGGGCTGGTCACGAACCTCATCGGCGTGGTCGTGCTGCTCTTCTGGATCCCGATCCGGCAAAAGCCCGGCATCGGCACCCTCCTCAACGTGTTGCTGATCGGGCCGAGCGCCGAGGTCGGGCTCGCCGTGCTGCCCACGCCGGATCAGTTGTGGGCGCAGGTGCTGCTTTTCGCCGGAGGCCTCGCGCTCCTCGCGGTCGCGACCGGCCTGTACATCGGTGCGCGGTTCGGACCGGGCCCGCGCGATGGCCTGATGACGGGCATCCATCATCGCTGGGGCGTCCGGATCTGGATCGTGCGCACAGTGATCGAGATCACGGTACTGAGCATCGGATGGCTGCTCGGCGGCAACGTCGGGCTCGGCACGGTCGCTTTCGCGCTGCTCATCGGGCCGATGGTGAACGTGGCGCTGCCGCTGCTGCACGTGCCGGAGTCTCGCCGTGAGCCGAAGCTTGCGGGGAACGCTCAACCGGCGGCCGTGATCGCCGCGACCCCGCTCGAATCCGGCACCTCGACCTGACGCTTCGCCTGTCGCCGACGCTAGAGGTTGCTGAGCGCCGCAACCACCTGCCGCGCGATGATGCGGCCCGCCCGGTTCGCGCCGATCGTCGACGCCCCCGGCCCATACCCGGCGAAGAATATGCGCGGGTCCTTCCACGCTGCGCTGTTACCGACCTGGATGCCGCCGGCCTTCTCGCGCAGCTTGAGGGGCGCGAGGTGACGAAGCTCCGGGCGGAACCCCGTCGACCAGACGATCGCATCGGCGCTCTGGAAGCTGCCGTCCTCGAACCTCACGCCATCCGCCTCGATCCGCGTGAACATCGGGAGTGCGACCAGCAGTCCGCGTTCGACCGCGGCCGCGATCCGCCGCGTCTTCGGGATGCCGGTTCCGCTCACGATGCTCGGCAGCGCCCGGCCGTCGCGAGCCGCGGCGTCCTGTTTCGCCACCGCCGCCGCCCGCGCCTCGATGTCGAAGTCACCCTCGTCGAGAAACTCGACCGGACGGCGACTGACCCACGTGACCTCGGCTGCCACGTTCTCGAGCTCGAGCAGAAACCCGATGGCAGAGGTGCCTGCGCCGACGACGACGACGCGCTGCCCGGCGAACTCTGTCGCCGAGACGTAGTCGGCGGTGTGGACGTGTCGTCCCCGAAACTGATCCAATCCGGGATACCAAGGGATGAAAGGTGCACCCCAGGTCCCGGTGGCGTTGACGAGGACATCCGTCCGCAGTTCGTGCTCGCCCGTCTGGTCGGCGAGCCGGGCGACGAGGTCGATGCCGCGGTTGTATACCGAGGTGACCCGCGCCGGGCGGTGCACGCGCAACTCGTAGAACTGCTCGTACCGACCGTAGTAGTCGGCGACCACCACCTTGGCGGGTGCGCTGCGATCCGCGCTCTCGAAGCTCAGGCCGAGCGCGTCCATGCCGGGCAGATCGTTGATGCGATGAGCCGACCCGATGCGCAACGCCTCCCAGCGATGCTGCCACGCGCCGCCGGTTCGGGGTCCGCGGTCGAGAACGACGAAGTCGATGCCCGCCTTGAGGCCGAGTTTTCGCAGGTAGTAGGCGACCGAGAGCCCTGCCTGGCCTGCGCCGATGACGACCACGCCGAAATGGTCCCCATCGTTGATCACCCCGACACGCTACCGGGCGCCGCTGACCCCGCGCTCCGCTCACAGCGAAGGAGCAGGGCCGAGGCATGATCTGGTGCTAAAGTGAGCCCTAGTTTTAGCATTCCTTGTTGGCCACTGCCCGGCGCTTTTTTGCGTGCGCGGGCTGGAATCGTAAGGGGGTCACCCATGGGACGCGGTCGCCAGAAGGCAAAGCACACCAAGGTTGCCCGGGATCTGAAGTATTTCAGCCCAGACACGAACTACGGCGCGCTCGAACGCGAGCTCACGCACGCCTCCGAGCAGCAACCCGACTACATCGACAAGTGGGGTGACCTGGCTGAGGTTCCGGCAGGAACCGACCCGATCGATGACGCCGACATCGACGACAACTTCGGCCTGCCACGCCGAGACGTCGAACCGTCAGCCGATGAGAGCTCGGCACCGCAGAGCAAGAGCGCGTAACACGCCTGCCTGATCAGGCGTAGGAGCCCACGAGTCGCACCGCTCCGCCATCGACGCCCTTGGCGCCCTGCTCGAAACCGGTGAGGTCGCGCGCGCTCGTCGACACGGTGCCGAGCTGCCAGGACCGGATGCCGTCGACGCCGAGCTTGTCGATGACCCCTGCCGCGGCATCCGCTCCCACGACCGCGATCATGCCGATGCCGAGGTTCCAGGTACCCTCAGTGTCGGTGAGGGGGATGCCACCCCACTCCGCCAGCACTCGGAACACCGGCTGCGGCGACCAGGTGCTGCGATCGAGCTCCACCCAGGAGCCGACCGGAAGCACGCGGGCGAGATTCGCGGCGATTCCGCCGCCGGTCACATGGCTGAGCGCGTGCACGTCGGCGCCGGATGCCAGCAGCCGCAGCAGCGGCGAGGTGTAGAGCCTTGTCGGCTCGAGCAGCACCTCGCCGACGACGCCGCCGAGGTCATCCGACCGGTCCGAGTAGCCGACTCCGCGCTTCCCGAGGATGTGTCGCACGAGCGAATAGCCGTTGCTGTGCAGGCCGGATGATTCGAGCGCGAGCACGACGTCGCCGTCGACCGCCCGGTGTGCCCCGAGCAGCGCATCCGCCTCGACCGCTCCGACGGCGGCACCGGCGACGTCGTAGTCGTCGGGTCCGAGCAGACCGGGGTGCTCGGCCGTCTCGCCCCCGACGAGCGCGGTGCCGGTCTCGGCGCAGCCGCGCGCGATACCCGCGACGATGTCGGCGATGCGTTGGGGCACCACCCTGCCGCAGGCGATGTAATCGGTCATGAACAGGGGTTTCGCGCCCACCACGACGATGTCGTCGACGACCATTCCGACGAGGTCGAGCCCGATCGTGTCGTGCTTGTCGAGCGCCTGCGCTATCGCGACCTTGGTGCCGACGCCATCGGTCGACGTCGCGAGAAGCGGCCGGGTGAACGACTTCAGTGCGGAGACGTCGAAGAGCCCGGCGAAGCCGCCCACTCCTCCGACGACCTCGGGCCCGTGCGTTCGGGACACCGCCGACTTCATCAGTTCGACAGCGAGATCTCCCGCCGCGGTATCGACGCCGGCATTGCGGTAACTGGTCGACGAGTCTTGGGTCACGACCTCAGAGTACCGTCCGATTCGACTTCCCGGCACGGACGCCGGCTGGTCGGAGCAACAAAGCCGCACGCGGCCCGGGATGACCGCCGCCAGGGCCACAGGCCGGCGGACCGACGACAGCGCAGGCCGCACCAGGGCGCCCGAGGGTTCCTGAACCGCCGAACCAGGCGTGCAGCGCGGAGACGCACACCCGGGTGTGCGAACATAGACCGTGCCCGATCCGGCCACGACATCTCAACCTCCTGGAGCACTCGCTCGAATGTGCGGCATTGTCGGCATCGTTTCCTCGGAACCCGCCAACCAACTGGTCTACGACAGCCTCCTCCTCCTGCAGCACCGAGGTCAGGACTCCACGGGAATCGCGACGGCCGACGGCCGCACCTTCCACATGGTGAAGGCGAAGGGCCAGGTGCGCGAGGCGTTCCGTACCCGGGACATGCGCGCCCTTCCCGGCACGATGGGCCTAGGGCACGTGCGCTACGCCACTCGCGGGTCAGCAGCGAACGAGCAGGAGTCGCAACCGTTCTACGTGAACGCGCCGTACGGAATCGTGCTCGTGCACAACGGAAACCTCACCAACACACGCGAGCTCACCCAGGAGCTGTTCGACGTGGACCGTCGACACCTCAACACGGCCTCCGACACCGAGCTGCTCGTCAACGTGCTCGCGCACGAGCTACAACAGCAGGTCTCGGGCGCCGACCTCGACCCCTCGCAACTGTTCTCGGCGGTCGAACGCGTGCACGAGCGCGTCGAGGGCTCCTACGCCACGATCGCGCTCATCCCCGGGCACGGTCTGCTCGCGTTCCGCGACCCGTTCGGCATCCGTCCGCTCGTGCTCGGACGGCGGCCGAAGGGCCTTGTGGGCTACGAGTGGGTTGTGGCATCCGAGTCTCTCGTGCTTGAGAGCGGCGGCTATGAGCTAGTGCGGGATGTCGCACCGGGCGAGGCGATCTTCATCGCCGTCGATGGCGAGATGACGTCGAAGCAGTGCGCGAAGCAGGCGCGGCTCGTGCCATGCTCGTTCGAGTACGTCTACCTGGCCCGTCCGGACTCGATCATGAACGGCATCTCGGTGTATGAGGCGCGGCTGCGACTCGGCAACCGGCTCGCCGACACGATCGCGCAGTACACGCCGCGCGGAGACATCGACGTCGTGATGCCGATCCCCGATTCATCCCGCCCTGCCGCAATGCAGGTCGCCCAGAAGCTCGGCATCGAATACCGGGAGGGATTCTACAAGAACCGCTACATCGGGCGAACCTTCATCATGCCCGGCCAGGCGGAACGCAAGAAGTCGGTCAAGCAGAAGCTCAACGCGATGGGTTCCGAGTTTCGCGGCAAGAACATCCTCATCGTCGACGACTCCATCGTGCGCGGCACGACCTCGAAGGAGATTGTGGAGATGGCTCGGCAGGCGGGCGCCAACAAGGTGACGTTCACCTCGGCGGCACCGCCGGTGCGCTTCCCCCACGTGTACGGCATCAACATGCCGACGCGCGACGAACTCATCGCGCACGGGCGCAAGATTCCGGACATTGCAACCGAGCTCGGCGCCGATCACCTCATCTTCCAGGAGGTCGCCGACATGCGAGCGGCGATTCTGGAGGGATCGGATGTCTCCGACCTCGAGATGAGCTGCTTCACGGGTGACTACGTAACGGGCACCGTCACTCCCGAGTACCTCGACTGGGTTGAGCGCAACCAGCTCAGCTGAGCCGCCCCGGGCAGCACGGCGGAGGACGTCAACGTCGGCGCACTCAGCGCTCCTGGTCGCTCTCGGGCCCAGATTCCGGCGCGGGGTCCACAGTGGTGCGCTCGGCGTCGAGCTCTTTCGCGCGGCGGGTAGCAACCGCGTCGAGCACGATCGCTGTGACGCCCCCGAGCGCGGCGCCTGCCGGGATCCCGAAGAGTAGAAAGAACCCGAGGGTCGCGGTGAACCCGACCTGCGGATCCGCCGGGTGCAGGGCGGTCACGATGAAGGTGACGATCGCGCCGAGGCCCGCACCGAGAACGATGAACCGTGGATAACGCGGCGCGCGCCGCACGCTGACCCGGTCCATGCTCGTCGCGTCGTTCGGATCGATCCGCGGATTCTCGTCAGTCATTCCCCCATTGTCCCCGACGATCGGCCCGACGAGGGCTGATCGGCTCAGTCGGGGACCCTCTGCCACTGAACCGGCAGGTAGGCGGAAAGGTCCGCGCGCTGACCGGACGCACAGACGCGGCCCTGTTGCACAGCACTCGCGAAATCGAGGCTGCCGGAGGCGAGCGACAACCACGTCGCGGCATCCGTCTCCACCACGTTCGGAGGCGTGCCACGCGTGTGCGTCGGCCCCTCGACGCATTGCACCGCACCGTATGGCGGCACCCGCACCTCAACGGTGGTGCCGGGCACATTGCCGGCGAGCACCTGCAGCAGGTATCGCACGGCCGTCGCGGTAGTGGTCTCGTCGGCGCCGGGCTCGAGGGCCTGCCGGACCGCTGCCTCGCCGACAAGGGCGACGATCTTCGCTTTAGCCATGCTCAACGGTAGCAATGACAAGATCCGATCCGGGCGCCTCGTGCCTTCCCGCCCGGGAGCGCACCGGTAACCTAGGAGAGTGAGAATTCTCGTCCTTGGATCCGGTGCTCGCGAGCACGCCATCATCACCGCGCTGCTCGCCGAGAACGCCGGCCACGAGATCACCTCGGCTCCCGGCAACGCCGGTATCGCGGTTCACGTGCCTGTCATCCACCTCGATCCGACGAACGGACCTGTCGTGGCGGGCTTCGCGCTCGACAACGACATGGAACTCGTCATCATCGGCCCGGAGGCACCCCTCGTCGCTGGCGTCGCCGACCACCTCCGCAAGCGAGGCGTAGCGGTATTCGGGCCAGGAAAGGCTGCGGCTCAGCTCGAGGGAAGCAAGACCTTCGCGAAGCGGATCATGGATGACGCGGGCGTGCCCACCGGCCGCGCGGCAAGGTGCGGCACACTCGCCGAAGCAACCGCCGCAATCGATGAATACGGGGCACCCTACGTGGTGAAGGCGGACGGGCTCGCCGCCGGGAAGGGTGTACTCGTGACACCCGACCGCGACGCGGCGCTCGCCCATGCCGAGTACTGGCTGCACCACGGCAGCATCCTCGTCGAGGAGTTTCTCGAAGGTCAGGAGGTGTCGCTCTTCCTGCTCAGCGATGGACACTCAGTTCTGCCTCTCTCGCCCGCGCAGGACTACAAGCGTGTGTTCGACGGCGATGCCGGGCCCAACACCGGCGGTATGGGCGCATACTCACCGTTGCCGTGGATTCCCGCCAATTTCATCGACGAGGTGATCGAGACGATCGCCCTGCCGACCGTGCGGCAACTGGCGACAGAGCAGACCCCGTTCATCGGGTTGCTCTATTGCGGCCTCGTCGTCACCGACGAGGGAATCCGGGTCATCGAGTTCAATGCCCGCTTCGGGGACCCCGAGACCCAGGTGGTGCTTCCCCGGCTGATCACGCCGCTGAGCCGACTGCTGTTCGCTGCTGCGACCGGCGGTCTCGGCGGTCTGCCGCGCCCGGAGTTCTCCGGCGACGTCGCCGTGACCGTCGTGCTCGCGAGCGAGGGCTACCCCGACACGCCGTTGACCGGTCGGGTGATCTCCGGGCTCGACGAGGCGCTCGCCATCGAGGGGATCACGATCGCGCACGCCGCGACGGCGTTGCGCACCACGGAATCCGGCGAGAATGAGCTCGTCGCGACGGGCGGGCGCGTGCTGAGCGTGGTTGCGACCGCCCCCGACTTCGCGGAGGCGCGGGAGCGCGCGTACCGCGCACTCGACGCCATCCATTTGGACGGCGCCCACTACCGCACCGACATCGCCGCCAGCGTCGCCGAGTGAGTCCTCTGCCGGCGAACTCCGAGAGAATGAGTCCGTGATGGATGCGATGACTCTTCCCGGCTGGACGCACGAATACTCCGGAAAGGTGCGCGACCTCTACTCGTCAGCGGAGCATCCCGGCCGGATGCTCGTCGTCGCGAGCGACCGAGTCAGTGCCTTCGACCATGTACTGGAGCCGGGCATCCCCGGCAAGGGGGAACTGCTCACCCGGCTGAGTCTGTGGTGGTTCGCGCAACTCGACACGGTGCCCAATCACCTCGCCGACGGGCAGGTCCCGGATGCCGTCGCGGGCCGCGCAATGTTCGTCAAAACGCTCGCCATGTTCCCAATCGAATGCGTCGTGCGCGGTTACCTAGTCGGGTCCGGGTGGCTCGAGTACCAGCGATCGCAGAGCGTGTGCGGGGTGCCGCTCCCCGCCGGACTCACGAGCGGCGACCGGCTTCCCGAGCCCATTTACACCCCGGCATTCAAGGCCCCGATGGGGGACCACGACGAGAACATCCCGTTCGAGCGCACGGTGGAGCTCGTCGGCGAGCCGACCGCCACAATCCTTCGGCAGCTCAGCCTGGAGATCTTCGAGAAGGCCTCTGGCATCGCGCAGGCGCGTGGCGTGATCCTCGCGGACACCAAGTTCGAGTTCGGCACCGATCCCGACACCGGCGTGATCACCCTCGGCGACGAGGTACTCACGAGCGACAGCAGCAGATTCTGGGATGCCGCCGCGTGGGAGTCCGGGAACCGCACCGACAGCTTCGACAAGCAGATCGTGCGCGACTGGCTGCTCGAGAACTGGGATCAGCGCGGCACGCCTCCGGTCCTTCCGGCCGAGATCGTCGAGCGCACCTCCGCGCGGTACCGGGAACTTCTGGAACGGGTGACGGGGCGGTAGGTCACCGTGACTCAGCCCGGCTCTGTCACCCTCGGCCGTGGGACGACCCCGTTGATCGTGCTCGAGCACGCGCCGGCGCTCGCGCCCCCGGCGGGCGGCGCGGCCGGCCTGTTCCACACGGCGATCCTGTTCGCGTCGCAGGCGAGTCTCGCGGCATCCGTCTACTCCGTCGCGACCAAGGCGCCCGGGACCTTCACGGGCAGCGCGGACCACCTGGTGAGCTAGGCGTTCTACTTCACCGACCCGGAGGGCAACGGAGTCGAGTTGTACTGGGATCGCGACCGCACCGAGTGGAGTTGGACCCACGGACGGGTTGAGATGGCGTCGCTACAGCTGGACCCGGACGCCTTCTTGCGCGAACACCTCACGGAGGCGGCGGTCGTCACCCCGAGCTCTGGTGCAGCGGTCGTCGGCCACGTGCACCCGAGCGCTGGGCGAGCGGATGGCGCACCACTCGATCGGCATCCGCGACGACGGGCGCACTCTCAGCTTCGATGATCCCTGGGCGAACCTCATCACGGTAACGTCTGCGGAGTGAAGACGTTCGGTTTCTCGTTGCCGCTTGCCCGGCCACGGAACGTGCCGCCGTTTCTCGCCGCTCTTGCGCACGCCCTCTTTCCTGTCCGCCGGAGGCGGCGGCTGCGTCGCAGCACATTGAGGGTTTCGGATGCCGCGAGGCCGTCGGCCGGGCAACACCCCGGGGCAGACCCCGTCCACCTTGGCACGCTCGAGGAGGTGCTCGACGTGGTGTTGCAGGCGTGCGTCTCCCGCCCGCTCGAGGTGGTCGAGGAGAGAACGCCGGAATCTGCTCACCGCACGATTGTCGGCATCGCCGGCTCGCCCGGTGCCGGCAAGACCACGATCGGAGAGTTACTCGTAGAGCGCCTCGGGGCGGGGGCGCAGCTCGTTTCGATGGACGGCTTCCACCTCGCGCAGACGCGGCTCGTCGAGCTCGGCCGACGCGACAGGATGGGTGCCCCCGACACCTTCGACGTCGCCGGCTTCGTCGAACTGCTCGCGTCGTTGCGCTTTTCCGCAGAATCGGTTGCTGCCCCCGGATTCGACCGCGTGACCGAGGAGGCCGTCCCGGGTGCCGTGCGTGTCGCTCCGGACACGCGCGTCGTCGTCGTCGAGGGCAACTACCTGCTGCACGATGACGGCGGCTGGGAGGCGGTCGCACCGCTTCTCGATGTCAGTTTGTTCGTGGCGGTCGGCCGCGAGATCCGTCTCGCCCGACTGGTCGAGCGCCACGAGCGCTTTGGCAAGTCCGGACCGGACGCCCGCGCGTGGGCGCTCGGCCCTGACGAGGCCAACGCGCGCCTCGTCGAGGCAACCTCGTCGCGTGCCGACTACATTCTGCATCTCGGACCGCTCGGCTGATCCGCGCCGCGAACCGCCCGTTCGGCGGCCGGAACCTGCCGCCGCGCAGGCCGCGGTCAGCGTCGCCTCTCAACCTCTCGCCGCCGATCGCGGTCGGTGATGTCGAGTCCCGGCACCGGTGCCACTTGCTCATTCCACGATTTGATGATGGTCCAGGCGACGCCTGCGAGGGGCACCGACAGCAGGGTGCCGACGATTCCGCCGAGGATCGTGCCGGCGGTGAGGGCGAGCAGCACGACGAGTTCGTGCAGTTTGAGCGACTTGCCGAGCAGCACCGGGGCCAGGAAGTTGCCCTCGAGCTGGTTCACCGCGACGACCACGATCGTCACGATGAGAGCCGTCTGCAGGTCGTTGGTCACGAGGGCGACAAGAGCCGCGAGGATGCCGGCGGAGGTCGCTCCGATGATGGGAATGAAGGCTCCGATGAAGGTGATGATCGCGAGCGGCAGCGCGAGCGGCACCTGCAGGATGACGAGTGCACCGCCGATCACGACCGCATCGACGAGCGCGACGATCGCCGTGCCGCGCACATATCCGCCGAGGGTGTCGACCGCACGGTCGCCGGCGCGGCGTGCCTTTGCGTGGGACGTGGGATTCAGGGGCTTGATCAGAAAGGCCCAGATCCGTGGCCCGTCCTTGAGGAAGTAGAACAGGATGAAGACGCCGAGAACTATGCCGGTGATGACTTCGATCGCCGCCGCGACTCCGGCGAGCGCACCGGAACCGAACTGACTGCTCGTGACGAAGTCGATCACCGACTGGCGGGCGTCCTCGATCTGCTGCTGGTCGATGGGGATCGGTCCGTTGTTCACGAAGTCGACCACCTGATCGATACCGTCGCTCACCGACTGCTGCAGGGTATCGAACTGCGACTGCACGCCGACCACGACGAGGGTGATGATGCCTCCGAAGAGCGCCACACCGAGGAGCAGCGCGAGGAGTGCGGCGATCGCGTCGGGCATCCGTCGCTCGAGCACTGCCACGAGAGGGCGCAGCGACGACGCGAGAATGAGCGCGATCAGCACCGGAATGACCACGAGCTTGAGCTGGATCGTCGAATAGACGATCGCGACGACCACGATGAGGAGGAGCAGCACTTGCGCTGCCCTGATACCGGCTCGACCCAGCGGGTCGTTCCACAGGGGCGACGGTGGACGCCTGCGCGTCTCATCGATCGTCGGCTCCGGTCGTGACTTCCTGAACATACTTCGCCCCTCGTCGTCAAGACTCGACAGTACAGGTTGGATGCGGCGCCGCCGATGGGCTTGCCGCCGTCCAGCCGATCGCCATACTGACCGCGGTACACTTGAGATTCCCAACCGACTGCCCATTTGGAGTTATCCGTGCCCATCATCGTCGTCGAGGTCATGCCGAAGGCCGAATTGCTCGACCCGCAGGGCAAGGCCGTCGCCGGTGCGCTCGCCCGACGCGGGTCGTCATTCACGAACGTGAGGCTCGGCAAGCGATTCGAGTTGAGCTTCGAGGGCACCGCTGACGACGCCGCGCTCGTCGAAGCACGGGAACTCGCCGAGCAGATGCTCTCCAACTCTGTGATCGAAGACGTGGTGAGCGTGCACTTCGCTGCGGGCGTCTCGTCCGGGGCGGTCGCATGAGCCGCATCGGCGTCATCACCTTCCCCGGCAGCCTCGACGACCGCGACGCCCAGCGCGCCGTGCGCATCGCCGGGGCAGAGCCAGTAGCCCTGTGGCACGGCTCGCACTCGCTTGAGGGCGTCGACGCGCTCGTACTGCCCGGCGGATTCAGCTACGGCGACTACCTCCGTGCCGGCGCGATCGCCTCCCTCTCGCCGATCATGGCCGAGGTCGTCGACGCGGCGAACGGCGGCATGCCCGTGCTCGGAATCTGCAACGGCTTCCAGATGCTTGCCGAGGCGCGCCTGCTTCCGGGAGGGCTCATCCGCAACGACCATGGCGCCTTCATCTGCCGGGATCAACGCCTGCGCGTAGAGAACGTGTCCACGGCCTGGACCTCGCAGTTCGCCGCGAACGCCGAGATCACCATTCCGTTGAAGAACGGCGAGGGCGGATTCATCGCGCCCGCCGATGAGCTCGCGAGGATCGAAGGCGAGGGGCGAGTCGTGTTCCGATACCTCGAGGTCAACCCGAACGGTTCCCTGAACGACATCGCGGGCGTCACGAACGAGCGCGGCAACGTCGTCGGGCTCATGCCGCACCCGGAGCACGCCGTCGAGGCTGGCTTCGGACCGGACACGGATGACGCGATGCGCTCCGGCACCGACGGGCTCACCATCTTCACCTCGGCGATCGCCGCGCTCGTCGCCGCCTGACGAGCCGGGCTGATTCCGGTCGAGAAACGGCCGCGACTGGACGGGCGGCCTGCGTCGTCAGCGCGCTGGTCGCCGTATGCAGGACCGCTCAGCGGGGCGCGGGCTCCGCGAGCCGAGCGCGGCGCGGCGCGACTAGGACTGCGGCGGCGACAACGAACAGCACGAACAGCCCGGCCGACCATGCGAGGCCGGCGTAGCCGACCAGCGCGAGCACGGGACCTGCCAGGGCGCCGCCACCCGCCCCAGCGACGTTCATGACGAGGTCGGTGCGCCCCTGGACTCGAGTGCGCGCCGCCCCCGTGACGAGGTCGGCGACGAGGGCCGAACCAGAGACCGTGGAGGCGCTCCATCCGAGGCCGAGGAAGACGAGCCCGACCGTGACGAGCGCCGGGTCAAGTTCCCCGAACGCGACGACGGAGAGCCCGAGCGCGAAGAACGCCTGGCCGAGGAGGATGGTGCGGATGCGCCCCACGCGGTCGCTCAGCCAGCCGAACACGGGAGATAGCGCGAACATCCCGGCGATGTGGAGACTGATCGTGAAGCCGACGATCGTGAGCGACGCGCCATGGTGCACGAGGTGCACGGGCGTCATCGACATCACCGACACCATCACCGCGTGGCTGATCGCGATGGCCGTGATCGCGAAGATGACGAGTGAGCGTGCCCTGACGGCGCCGTGCTCGCGAGCGATCTCCGGCGGTTGCGGCAGAGTGCGGCTGAGCAGGTACGGATCCGGATGCAGCCAAATCAGGTAGACGGCCGCGGCCGCGACCTGGGCCGAGACCGCTATCACGAACGACCCGGTCAACTCCGGCATCCCGAACGCCTTGGCGATCAGCTCGCCGGGACCGAACAGGTTCGGTCCGAGCACGGCACCGATCGTCGTCGACCAGACGACGAGCGACAGGTCGCGTCCGCGGCGGTCAGGGCTCGCCACATCCGTCGCCGCAAATCTGGACTGCAGGTTCACCGCCGCCCCGACTCCGAGCAGGCCGAACCCGAGAAGCAGCAATGGGAACACCACGAGCGCCGCCGCGATCACCGTGACGATCGCCCCGGAAGCGGCGGCGAGAACACCGACCGTGAGTGCCGGCCGGCGTCCGAGCCGTTGCGCGAGACGCGCGAGCGGGATCGCTGCCGCCGCCGCGCCGAGCGTGCTCAACGTGGCAGCGGCACCCGACCAGGCCTCGGATCCAGAGATCTCCGCCGCGAGAACGGCACCGATCGAGAGCGTGGATCCGATGCCGATCCCGCCCAGGACCTGACCGGCAACGAGCACCCGAACCGTGCGGCGCTGAACCGCTTCCCGGTCGACGGATGCCGCGGCGCGGGCGAGCGGACGGAACTCGGAATTGGACACCCTGCACTCTGGCACGGCTGCGCGGAACCTGTCCACGGGTGAGGTGACACTCCACCTCGAATCCCCGCCAGATACGCTCCAACCTGACGAGGCCGCCCGCCGTGCACCCGGCGCTACGCGGGGATGCCGATCACCTCAGGGTCCTCGTTCGAGCCGGGCGCGACCGGCTCGAGCGCGGCGGCGACGCGAGCGCCGAGCTCCTGGTCGACCCGGCTCCAGTAGTCGAGCGCCCTCGCGAGGATCTCAGGGACTGTGACGTTGCCGACGTGCCCGGCGATGTTTGCGACGAGGCGGTCGCGTGCCGCGTCATCCAGAACCTCGCGGTAGAGGGTACCCGCCTGGCCGAAGTCGTCGTCCTCCGGATGCAACGTCGCGGCCGTGCGCTGAAGCTCACCGTCTGATTCCCAGCCCGCGCTGTCACCCGCACGCGCCGGGTCGGCCGCTGCCCCGCCGAACGAGTTCGGTGCATAGTTCGGGATAGCCGGCGAGTTGAAGGCGAAGCGGCCTGCGCCGTCCTGCGAGTAGTTCTGCACGGGCGCGGCGTGCGGCGCGTTCACCGGCAGCTGAGCGTGGTTGGTGCCGACCCGGTAGCGGTGGGCGTCCGCGTAGCTGAAGATGCGCGCGAGCAGCATCTTGTCGGGGCTCGCCGCGATGCCGGGTACGAAGTTCGACGGGGCGAACGTGGCCTGCTCGATTTGGGAGAAGTAGTTCTCGGGGTTGCGGTTGAGCGTGAGCCGCCCGACGGGAATCAGAGGGTAGTCGGCGTGCGGCCACACCTTCGTCAGGTCGAACGGGTTGAAGCGGTATGCGGCGGCATCGGCGTACGGCATGACCTGGACGGAGAGGTCCCAGGTCGGGAAGTCGCCCCGGTTGATCGCCGATGACAGATCGCGGATGTGGAAGTCTGCGTCTTCCCCTGCGATGCGGTCCGCGTCATCCTGGCTCAGGATCTTGATGCCCTGGTTGGTCTTGAAGTGGTACTTGACCCAGAAGCGCTCGCCCGCCGCGTTGATCCACTGGTAGGTGTGCGACCCGAAGCCGTCCATGTGACGCCAGGATGCCGGCAGCCCGCGGTCACCCATCAGCCAGGTGACCTGGTGGGCGCTCTCCGGCGAGAGGGACCAGAAGTCCCACTGCATGTCGTGGTTGCGCAGGTGCGTTCCCGGCAGACGCTTCTGGGAGTGGATGAAGTCGGGGAACTTGATCCCATCGCGGATGAAGAAGACCGGGGTGTTGTTTCCCACGAGGTCGTAGTTGCCCTCGGTCGTGTAGAACTTCAGCGCGAAGCCGCGCGGGTCTCGCCACGTGTCGGGGCTGCCCTGCTCGCCCGCGACGGTCGAGAACCTGGTGAGGGTCTCCGTCACCACACCTGGCTGGAAGAGTGCCGCTCGCGTGTACCGTGACACGTCTTCCGTCGTCTCGAATGTTCCGAACGCGCCGCCGCCCTTTGCATGCACGACCCGCTCCGGCATCCGTTCGCGGTTGAACTGGGCGAGCTTCTCCACGAGGTAGTGATCGTGCAACGGGATGGGGCCATCGGCTCCGACACTCTGCGAATGGTCGTCGCTCGCGACCGGGGCGCCGCTCTGCGTCGTGCTGAAGGGTCGGGTCGCGCCGGGGGTGATGGTGTTCTCGTGCGGCATAGCTCTCTTTCGGTTGTGGTTACGTGGATGAAAGTCGGTCGTGGACGGCGGATGCTGCGGCCGCTTCCGATTGCGCGGCGGCCTGGCATTTCGGGCACAGCCCCCAGAAAGTGATCTCCGCCGATTGAACGGTGAATCCGTTTGTGGCGGACGGCGCGAGACAGGGGGCGTCACCGTGCACGCAGTCGACGTCGGCGACGGCGCCGCACGTCGTGCAGACGATGTGGTGGTGGTTGTCGCCGACGCGGCGCTCGTAGCGCGCGGGCGACCCAGCGGGCTCGATCCGGCGGAGCACACCGGCTGTGGTCAGCGCTCCGAGCACACCGTAGACGGCCTGCAGGGACGTGCCGGGGAGCTCGAGGCGCACGGCGCCGAAGAGATCGTCGGCGCCGGCGTGCGGCGCGTTCTCGATGGCGGCGAGAACGGCAAGACGCGGAGCGGTGACCTTGAGTCCGGCCTCGCGGAGCACGGCGTGCAGCTGGGTGATCATTACCCCCAGTCAACCACTTGTCTTGAGTAATTCAAAACACCGGCGTGTTGTCGCGCCAAGCGCCAGGCCGGAACGCCCAGATATCGCCGGCGATGCACGGCACCCGCCGCGAGCTGCCCGGCGGGACGCGGCAGGCACTCAAGCGCCACGGGTAGGATTGCGGACGTACGCTTCCCCACGAAATTCTGGAGTTCTTCCGCGTGAGCGCAGCCGCAAACATCCCCGCAATGACGCCCGCACGACCGGCCCCGGATTCGGTGACCAACGCCGCCGCGACTCCGGACAAGGAGCAGCCCTACGGCGCTCTGGGGCTCAAGCCCGACGAGTATGCGCGAATCCGGGAGATTCTCGGTCGTCGCCCGACGAGCGGTGAGCTCGCGATGTACTCGGTGATGTGGAGCGAGCACTGCTCCTACAAGAGCTCGAAGACGTATCTGCGCCAGTTCGGCACGAAGACCACCGAGAAGATGCGCAAGAACCTCATGGTGGGCATGGGCGAGAACGCGGGCGTCGTCGACGTCGGCGAGGGCTGGGCCGTCACGTTCAAAATCGAGTCCCACAATCATCCGTCCTACATCGAACCGTTCCAGGGCGCAGCCACCGGCGTCGGCGGCATCGTGCGCGACATCATCTCGATGGGCGCGCGGCCGGTCGCCGTGATGGACGCACTGCGCTTCGGCGCGATCGATTCCGATGACACGGCTCGCGTCGTACACGGAGTGGTGTCGGGTATCTCGTTCTACGGCAATTGCCTCGGCCTGCCGAACATCGGCGGCGAGACCTACTTCGACTCCGTTTACCAGGCGAACCCGCTCGTCAACGCGCTCGCGGTCGGCGTGCTGCGGCACGAGGACCTGCACCTCGCCAACGCCCGCGGTGTCGGCAACAAGGTCGTGCTGTTCGGAGCCCGCACCGGTGGAGACGGAATCGGCGGGGCATCCATCCTCGCGTCCGACTCGTTCTCGGAAGGCGGCCCGACGAAGCGCCCCGCGGTACAGGTGGGCGACCCGTTCGCCGAGAAGGTACTCATCGAGTGCTGCCTCGAACTCTTCCAGCAGGGTCTCGTCGAAGGCATCCAAGACCTCGGCGCGGCCGGCATCAGCTGCGCGACGAGCGAGCTGGCCAGCAACGGCGATGGCGGCATGTTCATCGAGCTCGACAATGTACTCCTGCGCGATCCGAGCCTCACGGCCGAGGAAATCCTCATGTCGGAGAGCCAGGAGCGGATGATGGCCATCGTCACGCCCGAGAAGCTGGCCGGATTCCTGGCTGTCGTCGCGAAATGGGACGTGGAGACGAGCGTGCTCGGCGAGGTGACCGACACCGGCCGGCTCATCATCAACTGGCAGGGCGAAGAAATCGTGAACGTCGAGCCGCGCACGGTCGCGGTCGACGGACCGGTGTACGACCGCCCCGTTGCCTACCCGGCCTGGATCGACGCGCTCAACGCCGACTCCGCCGCTTCGCTCCCCCGGCCGTCGTCCCCGGACGAGCTGCGAACGCAGCTGCTCGCCCTCGTCGGCAGCGCGAACCTCGCCGACAAGAGCTGGATCACCGACCAGTACGACAGGTACGTGCTCGGCAACACCGCCCTGTCGTTCCCCGACGACGGCGGGATGGTGCGCGTCGACGAGGAGTCCGGCCTGGGGTTCGCCGTCGCGACAGACGCGAACGGCCGCTACTGCCAGCTCGACCCATACCAGGGTGCGCAGCTCGCACTCGCCGAGGCGTTCCGAAATGTCGCCGTCACGGGCGCGACACCCGTCGCCGTCTCCGACTGCCTCAACTTCGGCTCCCCCGAGAACCCCGAGGTCATGTGGCAGTTCTCTCGCGCGGTCGAGGGTCTGGCCGACGGATGCCTCGAACTCGAGATTCCCGTCACCGGCGGCAATGTCTCCTTTTACAACCAGACCGGTGACGTGCCGATCCACCCGACGCCGGTCGTCGCGGTGCTCGGCGTGATTGCCGACGTCGGCAAGCGCATACCGTCCGGCTGGCAGGACGAGGGCAACAACATCTACCTGCTCGGCACGACGTCGCTCGAGCTCGACGGCTCGGCGTGGGCCGGCGTCGTCCACTCGCACCTCGGCGGACGACCGCCGGCCGTAGACCTCGCCGCTGAGCAGGCACTCGCCGCGCTCATCGCGGCCGGCAGTGAGCAGTCGCTTCTTGCCTCGGCGCACGACCTCGCTGACGGCGGGCTCGCCCACGCGATCGTCGAATCCGTGCTGCGATTCGGAGTCGGCGCACGCGTCTGGCTGGACGAGATCGTGTCGCGGGACGGCGTGGACGTCGCGACGGCCCTCTTCAGCGAGTCGACCGGCCGGGTGCTCGTTTCGGTGCCACGCGAGGACGACGTGAAGTTCCAGGGACTCTGCGAGGGACGCGGATACCCGGTGCTGCGCATCGGAGTCACCGACAACTCAGGCGAGCTCGAGGTGCAGGACCAGTTCACGGTGCGGCTCGACGAGCTGGCGCGGGTACACCGCGGCACACTGCCGCAGCACTTCGGGGCCGTCGTCGGGCAGTAGCCGGGGCATCCGTTCCGCTTGGCGCGCTCGTAACCCTTTCCGGAACTGCCTAAAGCTCCACGGCGCCGGCGATCTCCTCGTGATGGTGGATGACCTCGGCGACGATGAAGTTCAGGAACTTCTCGGCGAACGCGGGGTCGAGGTGAGACTCCTCGGCCAGCGCCCGAAGCCGGGCGATCTGCACTCGCTCGCGTTCCGGGTCGGATGCCGGAAGCCCGCCAGCCGCCTTGAGCTGTCCCACCTGCTGGGTGAACTTGAATCGTTCCGCGAGCAGGTGAACCAGCGCGGCATCGATGTTGTCGATGCTCTGCCGGATGCTCGTGAGAGCGTCCATCAATGCGCGATCCTCGGCGGTGTGCGGTTCCTGACTCAGTTCCATGCTTCGAATCTAGCGCGACAGACGCGTCGGCCGTTCCTCGGCCTGGATCGAGTAAGCGGCATCGCCTAGAACGGGAACAGCAACCGGTTCAGGAACTGCTTGGTGCGCTCCTCACGCGGCGCGGTGAACAGCTGCTGCGGCGCGCCGCGCTCGACAATGACTCCGCCGTCGAGAAACAGCACCTCGTCGGCCACTTGCCTGGCGAAGGTGAGCTCGTGGGTGACGACCACCATCGTCCAGCCGTCGTCGGCGAGCTCCTTCATGACGGTGAGCACGTCGCCGACCAGCTCCGGGTCGAGCGAGGACGTCGGCTCGTCGAAGAGCAGGAGCTGCGGCCGCAGCGCGAGGGCGCGCACGATGCCGACCCGCTGCTGCTGGCCGCCGGAGAGCTCGAACGGGTAGGCGCCCCGCTTGTCCGCGAGCCCCACCCGGTCGAGCAGGGCGAGCGCCTCCGCCTCGACTTCCGCGCGCGGGCGCCGTTGCACGACGAGCGGCCCCTCGGTCACGTTCTCGAGCACCGTCTTGTGCGGGAACAGGTTGTAGTGCTGAAACACCATCGCCGAGCGGTCGCGCAGCGCCGCAAGCTGCTTCGCGCCGACCTTGCCTGAGAAGTCGAGCACGAAGTCTCCGCCGACCGTCACTGTGCCGCCGTCCGGCTGTTCGAGGCCGTTCAGCGACCGAAGCACGGTCGTCTTGCCGGAACCGGAGGGGCCGATCAGCACGAGCACCTTCCCGCGGTCGACCGTGAGGTCGATCGAGCGGAGGACCTCATGGTCGCCGAACGACTTCGACAGACCAGACACCCCGAGAACCGGCGCGACCTCAGTGGGCGACATAGCGATCCAATCTCTTCTCTACCCGCGACTGGACGGTCGAGAGCACGAGGCAGATCACCCAGTAGACGAGCGCCGCCTCGAGGAAGAGCAGCATGAACTGTTGACTGAACGCGGCGACCTGCTGCGCCTCACGAAAGAGCTCCGTCACAAGGATGAGCGACGCGAGCGAGGTGTCCTTCACGAGGCTGATGAACGTGTTCGACAGCGGCGGTACCGAGACGCGGGCCGCCTGGGGAAGGATGATTCGGCGCAACGAGACCGAGCGGGACATTCCGACCATGTATCCGGCCTCCCACTGCCCCTGCGGCACCGAGAGGATCGCTGCGCGGATCACCTCGGCCGCATAGCCGCCGACGTTGAGAGAGAACGCGATGATGGCGCTCGGCCACGGGTCGAGGACGATTCCGATCGAGGGCAGCCCGTAGAAGATCACGAACAGCTGCACGAGCAGTGGTGTGCCGCGGATCACGGAGATGTAGAACCGGGCGAGCGCCGACAGGATCTTGATCCCGGAGATCCGTGCGAGTGCCACGAACAGGGCGATCACGAGCCCGACGGCGAAGGAACTGAGTGCGAGCGGGATGGTTCCGGTCAGGCCGCCGAGCGCGATCGGCCCGAGCGAGGTCCAGAAGAGATCCCAGTCCACTCAGTGTCTCCTCTCCGGCCGGTCTCCCGGTCTGATCAGCCAACGGGCGGATGCTGCCGCTTCGGCCGCATGGACCTACTGGCTGACGTCGGCCCCGAAGTACTTGTCCGAGATCGCAGCGAGGGTTCCATCATCCCTGAGTTCCTGCAGCGCCGCATCGACGGCTTCGACGAGATCCTTACTGCCCTTGCGGAAGGCGAAGGCATTCTGCGATGCGTCATCTGTCTTCGCAACGATCTTGAGGCCGGTGTCGCCCTCGGTCTTTTCGTAGTCGAGGAACGTCAGCTCGTCGTTGACGGTCGCGTCGACGCGGCCTTGGCGCAGCAGTTCGGCGGCCTGGGCCCACCCCTCGACCGCCTCCACATTGGCGCCGGCTTCTTCGGCGACCGTGTACCAGTTGCTCGTGAGCGACTGCGCGGTGGTCTTTCCGTCGAGGTCCTCGAAGTCCGTGATGTCGGAGTTCCCTTCAGCGACGATCAGCACGCCGGGCGAGATTGTGTAGGGCGCGCTGAAGTCGTAGGACTCCTTGCGCTCGTCGTTGATCGAAACCTGGTTCGCGATGACGTCGAAGCGCCCGGACTCGAGGCCGGCGAAGATCGCGTCCCACTGGGTCTCCTGGAAGGCGACTTCGACGTCGAGCTTCTCCGCGACGGCGGTGATCACCTCGACGTCATAGCCCGTGAGCTCGCCGGAGCCGCCCTCGTGGAAGGAGAACGGGCGGTACGTTCCCTCGGTGCCGACGACGAGTTCCCCGGCCTCCTGCACTTCGGCGAGAGTGAGACCGTCATCGGCGGGGGCGCTGCTATCGGCTCCGCTCGGGGCCGTCGAGCAGGCGGCGAGAGTGGTGGCGAGGAACATGGCCGACGCGGCGGCGAGCAGTTTGCTGGGCATACGAAGCTGTAACGCTCTCGCCGGAGAAAGCTTCCCGATCGTGCGTCGAAGTGCGCTGCGCCGTGACTCTCAGCCGAGCAGATTGTGCCGCACGACGATCGCCTCACGTCCAGGACCCACGCCGATGGCGGAGATGCGACATCCGCTGATCGCCTCGACGGCGAGAACGTATGCCTGGGCGTTCACGGGCAGGTCCTCGAACGCGCGCACGCCGGTGATGTCCTCGGTCCAGCCGGGAAAATCCTCGTAGATGGGCACGGCGTGGTGGAAGTCGGACTGTGAAACGGGCACCTCGTCGACACGCACGCCGTCGACCTCGTAGGCGACGCAGACCGGGATACTTTCAAGTCCCGTGAGCACGTCGAGCTTCGTCATGACGAAGTCGGTGACGCCGTTGATCCGCGCCGAGTAGCGCGCAATCGGGGCGTCATACCAGCCGGTGCGCCGCGGGCGTCCGGTGGTCGTCCCGAACTCGAAGCCCTTCGAGCGCAGGAACTCGCCCGACTCGTCGAAAAGCTCGGTCGGGAAGGGTCCGGCGCCGACGCGGGTCGTGTACGCCTTGACGATCCCGATGACCCGCTCGATGCGGTTCGGGCCGATACCCGACCCGGTTGAGGCTCCCCCCGCGGTCGAGTTGCTCGACGTGACGAAGGGGTAGGTGCCATGATCCACGTCGAGCATCGTGGCCTGGCCACCCTCGAACAGCACAATCTTGCCGGCATCCAGGGCGTTATTCAGCTCGAGGGCCGTGTCGGTGACCATGGGGCGCAGGCGCTCCGCGTACGAGAGCAGGTTCTCCACGATCTCGTCGACCGTGATCGCACGCCGGTTGTAGACCTTCACGAGCAGGTGGTTCTTTTGGTCGAGTGCCGCCTCGACCTTCTGCCGCAGGATGTTCTCATCGAACAGGTCCTGAATCCGGATGCCCACCCGGTTGATCTTGTCGGCGTAGGTCGGCCCGATGCCGCGGCCGGTCGTGCCGATCTGCTTCTTGCCGAGGAAGCGCTCGGTGACCTTGTCAAGGGTGCGGTGGTAGTGGGTGATGATATGAGCATTCGCGCTGACCCGGAGCTTGGAGACATCCACCCCCCGCGCGTTCAGGGCCTCGAGCTCGTCGAAGAGCACCTCGATGTCGATGACGACGCCGTTGGAGATCACGGGGATGACGCCGTCGGTGAGGATGCCGGACGGCAGCAGGTGCAGAGCGTACTTCTGGTTGCCGATAACGACCGTGTGGCCGGCGTTGTTTCCACCGTTGAACTTGACGACGTAGTCGATGCGACTGCCGAGCAGGTCGGTCGCCTTGCCTTTGCCCTCGTCGCCCCATTGGGCGCCGATGATCACGATTGCTGGCATGAAGATCTCTTTCAGATGGCGGGGATTGCGCTTCAGTCTATCGACGGCACCTGGCCAGCCGGTCCGCGCCGGTTACGGTCGCCAACAGATCGCGCCCGCCGGCAGCACTAGCGCGCGGCGTGCTCCACGTCCATGCGTTCGATTGCGGTCGGGTCGGCGTCGTTCAAGAATTCTGTGAGGCGATCCACCTCGCTCTGCTCGCCGATCGCGAGTGCGGCACGGCGCAGCGCGAACAACGACCGCAGAACCCCGCGGTTCGGGGCGTGCGACCACGGGATCGGCCCGTGGCCCTTCCACCCCGCCTGCCGCAGCGCGTCGAGCCCCCTGTGGTATCCGACACGGGCGAACGCGTACGACTCGAGCCGCTTCCCCGCGTTGAAAGCGTTGTTGGCGAGCAGCGCCCATGCGAGCGATGAGGACGGGTGCGCGATAACCACGTTGGAAGCGTCAAGACCGGTGTTCGCGATGGCGGCGAGGACTGCTGGTTCTTCCGGCAGCCGAGTTTCGGAAGCGCCGAGGAGATTGTTCGTCATCTTCCTACGCTACCGCCCGAACCTCGCCTGCAACCCCTTGACCCACTCCGCGCCCGCGGCGACGATGGCATGCATGCGAAGAATTCACTACGCCGGTGGCTCGATGTTGACGGGAGACCGAACATGCAAGGCGGTGCTTCGCTACGCGAGAGCGCTCGCAGAATCCGGTGACTCCGACATCGTCACCGTGCCCGTCGTCACCGAGGGCGGGAGCAGGGCCATGGCGCATCTTCTCATCGGACCAGCCAGCCAGTTGTTCTCCACCCCGGTGGAAAACAGCCCGGACGAGCCCTACGATGCGGAGGTGGTCGCCGAGTTGGAGACACGCACGAGAAAGCTCCATCCCGGCACGCCGGCCTGGCCGGCGGAGATGACCGACGTGCCGAACCTCGACGACTACGACATCCACTTCTGAGCCGACTCCGGACTAGAATTCCACGTGCTGGGTGACCCAGGCGTGCATTGCCACCGCCGCCGCTGCCGATGCGTTGATGCTGCGGGTCGATCCGAACTGGCTGATCTCGACGACCGCGGCCGACGCGGCGATCGCCTCCTCGGAGAGCCCTGGTCCCTCCTGGCCGAAGAGCAGTACGCATCTCGCGGGAAAGTCGAACGTCTCGATGATCACCGAACCGGGAACGTTGTCGATCGCGATGATCGGGAGCCGGGCATCCAACGCCCACGCCGCGAACGACTCGACCGTGTCGTGGTGCAGCACGTGCTGGTAGCGATCGGTGACCATCGCCCCGCGTTTGTTCCAGCGCTTGCGCCCGATGATGTGCACGGTGTCGGCGGCGAAGGCGTTTGCGCTGCGCACAATCGAGCCGATGTTCATGTCGTGCTGCCAGTTCTCGATGGCGACGTGGAACGGATGACGCCGCTCATCCAGATCGGCGACGATCGACTCCATCCGCCAGTACCGGTACCGGTCGATCACGTTGCGCGTGTCACCGCGGGCAAGAAGATCGGGGTCGTATCGGGCGTCGTCGGGGTGCTCGCCCGGCCACGGGCCGACTCCCGCCGTCGATAATTCAACGGTGGGCGCGGGGGTGTGGTCTGTCACGCTGACGAGGTTACCCCCGGCACGCGCCACTCCAATTCCTCCTCCGGCTGGACCGTGAGCGCCACGTGCCCGAAACATCCTCTCGCTACGATGTCGCCATGGCCAAACGTGACGACATCGAATGCTGGCTCACCGACATGGACGGGGTGCTCGTCCACGAGAACCATCCGCTACCCGGGGCGGCGGACCTGCTGCAACAGTGGCGGGACAAGGGCAACCCGTTCCTGGTGCTCACCAACAACTCGATCTACACCCCCAGGGACCTGAGCGCACGGCTGCGGGCATCCGGCCTCGACGTGCCAGAGGAGTTCCTCTGGACCTCCGCTCTGGCGACCGCCGACTTTCTGGCCTCCCAATCGTCCAACGGCACCGCTTTCGTCATCGGCGAGGCGGGCATCACCACGGCCCTGCACGAGGCCGGGTTCATCATGACCGACACGAACCCCGACTATGTTGTCGTCGGCGAGACCCGCAACTACTCCTTTGAGGCCATCACCCGCGCGATCCGGCTCATCCTCGGCGGGGCGCGCTTCATCGTGACGAATCCGGATGCCACGGGGCCCAGTTCCGAGGGTCCGCTTCCCGCTACGGGCGCGGTCGCCGCCCTTATCACCAAGGCCACGGGTCGGGAGCCGTACGTGGTGGGCAAACCGAACCCGATGATGTTCCGCTCGGCGATGAACAAGATCGGCGCGCACTCCGAGAACACGGGCATGATCGGGGACCGCATGGACACCGATATCGTGGCGGGCATCGAGGCGGGACTGCATACGATTCTCGTGCTCACCGGGATCAGCGACCGGGCCGAGATCGAGCGTTACCCGTTCCGTCCAGACGAGGTACTCGGCGGCGTCATCGACCTTCTCGACCCCGAGCCGTACCAGGTCGACATCGACTGAGGATCAGAGGGTCAGCGGCCCGAGCCACGCGAGGGCGGTCGGGCCCGCATCAACGGGGGCGATGCCCGCGGCCGACGTGATCCCGACCTGGTTGAGTACCACGAGCAGGATCACGGTGAGGACGACCACAAGCAAAGCGGCGATCACTAGAAGCACCTTCTGTGTCGTCGACATCGGCATACGAGGCACTCGCACGGCCTTGGCCGACGACTTGCCTGCAGGCGCTCTCGACACCGCATCTGCGCCAGTCGCCGCAGGTTTCACCGGCAGCAGCGGAGCGTCGGCGAACGGGCGCGGCTGCGCGTCTTGGTCCTGACCAGCGCTCACGGGCCGCACGTTCGACTGCTCCTCCGGCGCGGACGCACGAAAGAGCGAGTCAAAGTCGGATGTCGCCGGTGCGCCGTCTTCGGTGGACTGGCCGGGGTCGCCCACTCCCGCGCTCCCGTCCGTCGCGTTGCTCGCACCGCCGTCTTTGACCTCGTCGGCCGGCGGCACGGCCGGCTGCGGTCGTTCGACCGCGGAAACAGGTGCACCGGCGTTGGCCGCAGCTCGCGCACTCACCGGGAGGTCGTCCCTGCGCTGGGCCTTGGCAGCGGACTTCGCGGCAGCCTCGAGCGCCGCAGCCGCCTCCCGCGCGGCACGGCGAGGCGACGGGGCGTTCATCACGTCGTCCATCGCGGACGGCGCGGCTTCCGATTCCGCAGCGGCGGGTTCTTCGCCGGCGTCCGGAAGCGGGGCATCGCGAAGCGACGGGCTGTCGGAGGCGTTCGGGGCATCGGTCGCCCCTGCGGCGACCGGGCCGGAACCGGTGGACGAGGGCAGGAGAATGCTGCCTGACCCGCTCGAAGCGGACGGTGCTTTCTCGCCCGAGTCCTCCGGAGCCCGGCCGTTCACGGCCTTCGGCTCGCTCGGGTTCCTCGGTGCGTTCGAGTCCGCCGCCATGCTCGAACTGGACCCCGTCACAGGCGGTGGCGGGTAGTAGGGGCGCGCCGACTCGGCGGCGGTCTCCGAGTTCCCGGCGAGCACCAGTTCCGGGACTACCGCAGACTCCGGGGAGTCTGCCTCCTCTGGCTCGGCCGTTGCGGCGATCGGCGTCGGAGTAGCCGATGCAGGCTCCGGCTGCGACAGGGCAGGTGAAGCGGCCTCGGCCGTGCGCGACTCGAGGGCGCCCGCCTCGGTTTCGACGGGTTCGAACGCACGGGATTCAGACGTCGTTTCCGTGGCGCCAGCGTCGGGCGCCGCGTCGGTCGTCAGACTCCAGGCGAAGGCCTCCGCCGTCGGCTCGGACGGCGCTGCGGAGCGAGGCGGAGCGGTGGCAGGATCGGTGTCGCCGTCTTCGGAGCCGTCCCGGTCCTCGGGCTCTGCGCGGTCATCCGTTTCCGGGTCAGAATGGTCGAACTGCGCCGCAAGCCAGTCCTGCGGATCGCGATCCTCGAGATTGTTGGTCATTTTTCGAGCCCCAGATCAGCCAGTCCGATTGCGGAGAAGTACGGGTACCCCGCCGCTTCGATGATTTCCTTTGCGCCCGTGTCACGGTCGACGACGACGGCGACAGCGACGACGACGGCGCCGACCTTCTCGAGCGCCGCGATCGCGGCGAGCGGCGACCCACCGGTGGTCGAGGTGTCCTCGAGCACGACGACGCGCTTGCCGGACACATCCGGTCCCTCGACCTGTCGGCCGCGCCCGTGGTCCTTGGGCTCCTTCCGCACGACGAACGCGTCGTACGTGAGTCCGCGTGCGGCGCCCTGGTGCAGCACCGCGGCCGCGACGGGGTCGGCGCCCATCGTCATGCCTCCGACCGCGGCGACCCCCGGAATCCCGGCGATGAGGTCGATCATCACCTGGCCGATGAGCGGGGCGACCCGGTGGTCGAGACTGACCCTGCGCAGATCGACGTAGTACGACGCCTTCTTGCCACTCGTCAGCGTGAAGTCACCGTGGAAGACGGCGTCAGCCGAAATGTGCTCAATGAGCCGCTTGCGTGCGTCGTTCACGAGGCTCACTTTAGACGAGAGGGTGAGTCTCCGCTGCCGCGCCAGCATCCTGGCCTTCGTGTCGAGTCCCCGCCGGGTAGTTTTGGACCATGCGTGTAGCCACCTGGAACGTCAACTCGATCCGAACGCGAGTAGGCCGCGTCGTCGACTGGCTCGTGCGAGAAGACGTGGACGTCTTGGGCATGCAGGAGATTAAGTGCAGGGAGGATCAGTTTCCCTACGACGCGTTCAACGAGGCCGGCTACGAGGTCGTTCTGCACGGCCTCAACCAGTGGAACGGCGTCGCCTTCGCGAGCCGTCTCCCGATGACGGATGTCGAGACCCACTTCCCCTCGCAGCCCGGATTCCTCAAGGGGCTCGAGGGCCCCGACCAGCCGATCGAGGCGCGCGCCATCGGCGTGACCGTCGACGGTGTGCGGCTGTGGAGCCTCTACGTACCCAATGGGCGCTCGCTCGACGACCCGCACCTCGTCTACAAGCTCGACTGGCTCGCGAAGCTCAAGGACGACACCCGGGCGTGGCTCGCGGCGAACGACGGTGCACCGATCGCCCTGATGGGTGACTTCAACGTGGCGCCGACCGACGCCGACGTGGGAGACCCCACGCTCGTGCCGGGAGTCTCCACGCACATATCGC
>JAODME010000011.1 GCA_025465095.1 Microbacteriaceae bacterium
CCGGTGAAGTCCTGCATCACGACGCGGGCGGGCGTGAACTGGATCTCCGTGTCCGGGTCGGCGCTCGGAACCCAGGCGCCGAGCGCCTCGATCTGCTGGCGGGTCACGTTGGCACCGTCCTCGGTGCGCAACAGGTTCTCGAGCAGCACCTTGAGGCTGAAGGGGAGCTTGTCGGCGCCCGGCACTCTGTCGAGCCGGAACACCTCGTAGTCGGTGGAGCCGACGGTGAGCGTGTCTTTGGAACCGAAGCTGTTGACTGTAGACATGGCGAGTCTCCCTTGCTGGCGTTGCTCAATCCTGACCGCGGTGTCTGGCCGTTGCCAGCAAGGCAAGCCTAAGTCTGTAAGGCCTTCGTCACGCTGCCGCCGAGGATCGAATTTATCTTGATATCAAGATAAAACGTAGCATCATTCGGCGGGCATGACGGGCGCCTGACGGCGGTACACCGCCCGCACGAGCAGCCAGGTGACCCAGAGCACGAGCGCGTAGAACGGCACGCCGAGGACCAGTTTGACTCCTGCGAGCAACTCGACCTCGCCGGCGAAATAGAGCGGCAGCTCGGCGATGAGCCGAACGGCGAACAGGCCGGCCCAGAGAACGGTCGCGAGGTTCAGCACACGCCGTTTCGCGGCATCCTTCCGCCACTCGAGGCCCTCATTGCTGAGTACGCCCACGATGACGCCGATAAGCGGATATCGCACCGCGAGACTGGCGAGCAGCACGACGAGCGACACGACGTTGATGATCAGCCCTGGCAGGAAATTGTCCTCTGCCCGCCCGGTGAACAGCGCAAGCGCCGCCGAGATGGCGACGCCGGCGACGCCCGCGAAGGCCTGGGTGGGCGGTGTGCGGGAGACGAGCCGGATGATCACGAACACGAGCGCGGTCGCCACGGGGACCAGCACCGAGAGGGCGAGGTTGCGGGTCAGAGTCCAGATGACGAGGAAGCTCAAGGCGGGAAGAATGGACTCGATGAGACCTCTCGCGCCGCCGACCGCGGCAAGCAGCGAGGCGGCCGTCGGCATCTCCCCTGGTGCCACCTGCCCGATTCCGGCATTGCGCACGGCGGCGCCAAGCGCCTCGCGGAACGTGCCCTGCGCAGCAGGGTCACGGACGGTGTCGTCGCCGGAGCCGTCGCCGGGGTCGGTCATCGTCACGAACCCGTGTTTGCCGTGGGGGCTTCCTGATCGGCCGGCGGCGTGCCGCCCGCCGCGTTGGGCATATGCAGGGGAATGAGGTCACGTGGCGGCATCGGGGTCGATCCGCGCACGACGACGACGCTGCGGAACAGGTCGTCGATCTTGCCACCGGCTTCGGCATCCACTGCGCCCTTGCCTGCGACCACTCCGCGCAGGAACCAGCGCGGGCCGTCCACGCCGATGAATCGCGCGATTCGCTTGGACTCCTCGCCGCCGGTCGCCACGGTGGGGATCTCGGCGAGCAGCTCCAGACCGAAGGCTCCGTCCTGAAGCTTCGTCTTTCCGCCCTGCTTCCGAATCTGGTCGGCGATCTGCTGCCGGATCTCATGCCACAGCCCGGTCGTGCGCGGCGCGGCGAACGGCTGCACCTGAAGCGTGGAGCCTTCGTAGTCGAGGGCGACGGCGACGACGCGCTTGCTGCCCTCCTCGACCTCGAGCCGCAGGTGCAGGCCCTCGCGGGGAAGGATCTTCACTCCGCCGAGATCGACGTAGGGCCTCACCGCGTTCGCCTCGCTCTCATCGAGCGGCCCCTCCGAGTCGCGGTTGGTCGGCGCGGACTTGGATTCGTCGCGCTGGTCGACTGCGGCATCCTCGGGTTCCGCGCCTTCGATGGCGGTGCTGTCGCTCACGCGTGATCTCCTCGTCCGTTGTGTCGGTATCCGCTCGAGCCGAATCCCGAGTCGCCGCGGTGGCTGCCGGGCAGGGTCTCGACGGGGATGAAGTCGGCCCGCGCAACCGGCATGATGATGAGTTGCGCGATCCGGTCGCCGATTGCGACAGGATACGGCACCGTGCGGTCGGTATTCAGGAGCGTGACCTGAATCTCGCCCCGGTAACCGGCGTCCACCGTTCCCGGACTGTTGACGATCGTGATGCCGTGCCGCGCCGCGAGTCCGCTTCGGGGCACGACGAAACCGACATATCCTGCGGGCAGCGCGATTGATACTCCCGTGCGCACAGTCGCGCGTTGTCCGGGAGCGAGCACGAGCTCTTCCGCCGCGGCGAGGTCTGCACCCGCATCCCCCGGGTGCGCGTAGCCGGGCGAGTGGAAGGATTCGTCTCTGCTCGCAGAGACGAGAACTTCGACATTTTCGGGCACGAGTCGAGGGTAGTGCAGAAGTTCTGATCGAATAGGCCGATGCAAACTACGCCCGTTCAGTACTACCGCGAACGCCTCTGGCCCTCTGCCTGGATCTTCCTGACGACAGCGCTCGTGATTCCCGCGAGCCTGCTCGTGTTCCTGCCGATCAACGCGCTGGCCGGGGTCGTCACCGCCCTCGTTCTCTACGGCGGGAGCGTGACGCTGCTGATCGCCACGTCGCCCGTGATTGCGGTGACCGACACGCAGATCGTCGCCGGACGCGCGCGACTTCCGATCCAATATGCGGGTGAGCCCGAAACGTTCCGCGGTGCCGAGGCGACTATTGTGCGAGGCCCGGAGCTGGATGCGAGGGCCTGGCTCGTGATCCGCGGCTGGGTGTCTCCTGTCGTGAGGATCCCTGTGACAGACCCTGATGACCCGGCCCCCTATTGGATCGTGTCGTCGCGGCGACCGGAGGCGGTCTCAGCGGCGATCGTGAAAGCCAGAAACGGCGCCGCCGGCATGGCCGGCGGCGCCGTGGAACCCGGGGCGAGTTAAGCCGCGCACTCCATACAGATGGCGCCGAGCTTCTCGGTGTGGTCGATCTGCGAACGGTGCTTCACGAGAAAGCAGCTCACGCAGGTGAATTCGTCGGCCTGGGGTGGGAGAACGACGACATCCAGATCGAGGTCCGAGAGGTCGGCACCCGGCAGCTCGAAGCCACCCGGGTTGTCGGCGTCATCGACGTCGACAACGCCGGACATCTTGTCCGGCACGCGCTCCTTCAGCGCCTCGATCGACTCGGAGTCGTCGTCGGTCTTGCGGGGGGCGTCGTAGTCGGTTGCCATGCCTTTTCCAGTCCTGTTAAGCCTCATGCGATTCAGATGGGCGGCCATAGTTTGCATGAATTGGTGGGGAATAGCAAACCCCCCGTCAGCCGCCCTTCGGGTGCCTCATCCCCAACTTGCGGCGCGCCCGGGCTATTCCCCCGAATGTGGCACATTGCGTGGCAATCTAGGGCTGATTCGATACAGCCCGAAAGGCCATTCGCATGCAAGATCTCACAGTCACCGGTGTCGACAACGGCGCTCTTCTCCTGTCCTCCAACGGGGGAACCCGCTATCGGCTCCCGATCAACGATTCGCTTCACTCGAAGCTGCGCCAGGCCGCGCCCGGCGCACGGTCGGCGACCGGAAGTGGCGGGGAACGGAAGCTCGCCCCACGCGAAATCCAGGCGCAGATCCGCTCCGGGTTGTCGGCGCACGAGGTCGCGGCGGTGACCGGCGTGCCCGTCGAGTACATCCAGAAGTTCGAAGGTCCCGTGCTCGCGGAACGCGAGTTCGTGGTCGAGTCGGCGCTGAACGTGGCGGTGCACACTGCGATGGACGACGCCGATCCGATGAGTCAGGGGTCGACCTTCGGGTCGGTCATCCGGGAGCGTCTTCACGATCTGGGCGCGACGGCTGAGCGTTGGGCCAGCTGGAAGGAAGCCGAGGGCGGCTGGGTCGTCAAGCTCGCGTTCACGGCGGACCAGATCGATCACGATGCTCGGTGGCACTATGAACCGCGAAAGGCGGCGCTCGCTCCGCTCAACAACGAGGCGAAGACGCTTTCACAGCAGGGCGAGATGCCCGGCGCGCTTATCCCCCGTCTCCGGGCGGTGGGAGACGAGCGCGTTCCCGACTCCTCACGCTTCGACAGCGCCGCGTTCGACCTCAAGCAGCCGAGGGCCGGCGACGCCGCTTTGCGGGACACGGCTCCGCAACTCGAGGCCGTGCCGTTCGGGCGCGCCGAATCGTCGCCGGAGGTCGCGGCCGCCGCGATCAATCGGGCGCCGGTCGACCATGCGGCCTCGAGCCAGACGGCGGACCTCCTCGAGGCCCTACGTCGCCGTCGAGGCGAGCGCGAAAGCGCAGCACAGTGGGACGAAGCCGAGTCGGGCGAGACGGCGAGGCCCGCGCAGGCGCCGACCGGCAGCATCCGGATCGTGGACGTGCCGACCCACAACGACATCGACGAGGACACGGTGCTCTCTGCCCCGAGGTCGTTCTCGGCCCAGATCGGTTCCGCCCCGAGGACTGCCACGCCGGCACAGAGCGGACTGAACGATGGGCGCGCTGGCGCGCTGCAGCCACCCGTCCACGGAAACTCGGCGCAGGCCCACCCCACACAGGCGAGTTCCGCCCAGACCGGTCCCGTGCCCGGGCAGGTCAAGGGCTCCTCGAGAAGAGGCCGCGCAGCGATGCCGAGCTGGGACGAAATCGTCTTCGGCGCACGCTCCGACGACGACTTGAGCTGAACCGCGGGCTGAGGGGCGCTCAGGCGGCGAAGGCGCCGAAGCGCAGCAGCGGGATGGCGGTTTCGGCGCGTGACAGCGAGCCGTGCTGCCCGATCATGTTCCGCCCGCTCTGGTTCGAGGGCCGAGAATCGTAGTAGGCGATGTTCTTGCGAGCGGCGACGATCAGGTCACCGATTCGTGGCAACACGACGGGGTCGACCGCACCAAACCATCCCGCCTCCACAGCCTCATGCCGCTCGAGTACCCACGAGCGCTCCCCCTCCGCCTCACGCCAGCTCTGCACCGTCGCCCCACGTGTGGCGGCGCTCACGTCCGGTTCGAAGTGCAGCTGCAGACACCGCGGTTCGCCGGCGACGAAGCGGATCCCGTCGGTGAGTCCGGCGATCCGGTCGAAGAGGATGTGCGCGTGTGCGGGCACGTCCAGGACGCCGTGGTCGGCGGTCACCAGCAGCCCCTCGTCGCGGCGCAGCGTTGCGGCGAACATCCGCACAGCCTCGTCCGCCTCCTCCAGTCGCTGCGTCCACAGCGGGGACTCGCAGCCGTGGGAGTGCCCGGCGACATCGAGTTCCGGTACGTACACGTAGACGATGGCTCGATCGGTGGAATTCAGGATGTCCCGAGCCGCTTCCATGCGGTCCGCGATGCTCACCGCTGCGCGGTATTCGGCGCCGCGCAGCACGGCGCGGGTGAAACCTGAGGAGCGGTAGCGCTCGGTCGCGACGACGAAGCTCGGAATGCCGTCATCCGTCGCCCTCTCGAACACGGTCGGCACGCGCTGCCAGCTGAGGGGGTCGAGCCGGTCGTCCCAGCCGCTCAGCTGGTTCACGACACGATCATTGGCGGCGTCGAGCACGGAGTAGCCGACGAGGCCGTGCTCGCCTGGTGCCGCTCCCGTCGTCAGGGTCGCGAGCGCGGCGGCCGTGGTCGTCGGGAATCCCGCCCCGATGGTGGATGCACGGTTCACGAGCGGGGCGAGGGTTCGCGCGTGCCCTGATCGCGCCGTCAGGGCCTGCACCCCCAGTCCGTCGATCAGGACGACTACTGCCTTCGCGACCATCGGAAGGCCGAGGCTGTTGCCGCGTCCTCGCACCGAATCAAGGCAACTCGGCAGAACGTCGGCAAGGCTGAACCGGTGGGTTTTCGTGGCCGGTAACATGGTCGCAATCCTATGACTACTCCTTTAGACACGACCGCCGCCGCGGGATCCGCCGACAGCTCCGGCGAACGAATCCAGGACGTTGACGTTGCCGACGAGATGCAGGGCTCGTTCCTCGAGTACGCCTACTCCGTCATCTACTCCCGCGCCCTCCCCGACGCCCGCGACGGGCTCAAGCCCGTGCAGCGCCGCATCCTCTACCAGATGACCGAGATGGGCCTGCGGCCGGAGCGCGGGCATGTGAAGTCCGCCCGGGTGACCGGCGAGGTGATGGGCAAGCTGCACCCGCATGGAGACTCCTCGATCTACGATGCGATGGTGCGGCTCACCCAGTCGTTCATCATGCGGGTGCCGCTGATCGACGGGCACGGCAACTTCGGTTCTCTCGATGACGGTCCGGCGGCGGCGCGCTACACCGAGGCCCGGCTCGCACCCGCCGCCATGGCGATGACGGCCGACCTCGACGAGGACGTCGTTGACTTCATCCCCAACTACGACAATCAGCTGACGCAGCCGGAGGTGCTGCCGGCAGCATTCCCCAACCTGCTGGTCAACGGGGCCAGCGGCATCGCGGTCGGCATGGCTACCAACATGGCACCGCACAACCTCATCGAGGTCGTCGGTGCCGCCCGCCATCTACTCGAGAACCCCGGGGCGAGCCTCGACGACCTCATGTCGTTCGTTCCGGGCCCCGATCTTCCGACGGGCGGCACCATCATCGGGCTCTCCGGCGTCCGCGACGCCTACGAGACCGGCCGCGGCAGCTTCAAGACGCGCGCTCGCGTGTCGATCGAGAGCATCACGGCCCGCAAGACCGGACTCGTCGTCACCGAGCTGCCATACATGGTCGGCGCCGAGAAGGTGATCGAAAAGATCAAGGACGGAGTCGCCTCCAAGAAGCTCAGCGGCATCTCGGATGTCACCGACCTCACCGATCGAAGGCACGGACTGCGCCTCGTGATCGGCATAAAGACCGGATTCAACCCGGAGGCCGTGCTCGAACAGCTGTACCGGTACACGCCGCTAGAGGACCAGTTCAACATCAATGCCGTCGCGCTTGTCGACGGCGGCCCGAAGACACTCGGTTTGCGCGAGCTGCTGCAGGTGTACCTCGACCACCGCATCTCGGTGATCACCCGCCGTAGCCGTTACCGCCTCGCCCGCCGGGAAGAGCGTTTGCACCTCGTCGAAGGGCTCCTAGTCGCGATCCTCGACATCGACGAGGTCATTCAGGTGATCCGCGCGAGCGACGACGGCGAGCAGGCTCGCGTCAAGCTCATGGACGTGTTCGAGCTCAGCCAGTTGCAGGCCGAGTACATCCTCGAGCTGCGGCTGAGACGCCTCACCCGCTTCTCCCGCATCGAGCTGGAGGCGGAACGCGACCAACTGCGCACCGAGATCGCCCAGCTGAGGGAACTGCTCGGGAGCCCGACCCGGTTGCGCGAACTCGTCTCGAACGAACTCGACGAGGTCGCCGAACGGTTCGGAACCCCGCGACGCACCCTCCTGACGGAGGCCCGGCCGAGCGTTGCAGCCGCCGGGACACGCAAGGCAGGAGTCATCCTCGAACTCGCGGATGTCCCCTGCCGGGTGCTGCTGTCGACCACCGGTCGCGCGATTCGGGTCGACCTCGGCGATCCGTCCGCCCTTTCCGCCGATCGGGCCGAGCCTGCGAGGAGGCGGAGCAGGCACGACGCCATCCGCTCGTCCCTGACGACGACGAGCCGCACGGAGATCGGCGCGATCACGAACCTCGGCCGCATCATCCGGTTCTCCCCCGTCGACCTGCCGGTCGCGCCGGAGAACTCCATCCAGCTCGGTGCCGGTCGCAGTATCGAGGAGTACATGGCGCTCAGCAACCGCAAAGAGCGCGTGCTCGCTCTCGTGTCGCTCGACTCAGAGCAGCCGGTCGCGATCGGCACCAGGCAAGGTGTCGTCAAGCGCGTCGCCGCTGGCAATTGGCCCAACCGGCCCGACTTCGAGGTCATCGCGCTGAAGCCCGGTGACGAGGTGGTCGGGGCGGCGCAGGGAAGCGACTCCGACGAGCTCGTCTTCATCACGTCGCTCGCGCAGCTGCTGCACTTTCCCGCGTCGTCGGTCAGGCCGCAGGGCGTGGCCGCGGGCGGCGTCGCCGGGGTGAGCCTCGGGGCGAAGGATGCTGTCGTCTTCTTCTCGTCGATCGACCCGGCAGACGCCGTCGTCGCGACGATCTCGACAAGTTCGATCACCCTCGCCGGCACCGACCCCGGGCGGGCGAAGGTGTCGGCGTTCACAGAATTCCCTGGAAAGGGCAGGGCAACCGGCGGCGTCCGGGCGCACGCGTTCCTCAAGGGCGAGGACAGCGTGTCACTCGCCTGGGTCGGACCCGCGCCGGCCCTCGCGGTCGGCACGGACGGTTCGCTGCGCAAGCTGCCAGAGGCCGGCAGCAAGCGCGACGCGTCGGGCACGCAGCTCGACGCCGTGATCGGCTCCATCGGCACCTCGCTGTAGCAGCAGGCGGTTGTCGCGGCCGAAGGTGATCGTCGGCGAGCCGCGGCGCGGCTGCTAGCGGACGGGCAACGCCGAAGCGGTGTCGCCCACGCGCAGGTACGGCTCCACGAACACGCGATCGTCGTCGGGAGCCGGCTGCCACCAGCGTGCCGCTATCACCGAGTCGTGTACGAGGGGCACCGTACGGGTCGAGTCGGGCGAGGCCAGCCAGTCGAGGACGACATCGAGCGGCACCGTGTAGCCGATCGAGGCGAGGTGAGCGGTCAGCGCCTCCGCTGTGCTGTCGACCGCCGCCGACGCGTGAACGAGCCGGCGCCGCCTCTCCCGGGTGACCAGTTGAAGCGGAAGAATGACGAGCACCGCGAGCAGCACGCCCACCGCAGCGATCCCGACGGCTACGAAGGCCGCGATGTCGCCGGAATCGACACTCGTGTCGCCGGCCATGAAGATCAGCGTCGTTACCACCGCAACCGTCGCGACCGCGAACGCGACGAGTCCCGCGCGTATCGCCTTCGGTGAAGTCGAGGCAGCGTCGACCGCCTTGCGGCATCCGGTGATGTCGAACGCGGCGGGCGGCAGCGCGCCCGACGAGGCCAACCCGTCAGACATCGATGCGATCGCGGCTGAGACCGGCGCCATCGATGATGAACTCCTTGCGTGGCGCGACATCGTTGCCCATCAGCAGTTCGAACACGTTCGTGGCCATTTCGGCATCGGCGACGTTCACCCGGCGCAACGTCCGGTGCCGGCGATCCATCGTCGTGTTGGCCAACTGGTCCGCATCCATCTCTCCGAGCCCCTTGTAACGCTGAATCGGATCCTGGTACCGCTTATTCGTGCGCTTCAGCGCCGCGAGCACGCCTGTGAGTTCCGCCTCGGAGTAGGTGTAGATCGTCTCGTTCGGCTTCGTGCCGGGATTCATCACGATCACCCGGTGCAGCGGCGGAACCGCGGCGTAGACGCGCCCGTCGTTGATCATGTCCGGCATGTAGCGGAAGAACAAAGTGAGCAGCAGGGTGCGGATGTGCGCGCCGTCGACGTCCGCGTCGCTCATGATGATCACCTTGCCGTAGCGGGCGACCGACAGGTCGAAGCTACGCCCTGAGCCGGCACCGATCACCTGAATGATCGAGGCGCACTCGGTGTTCGACAACATGTCGGACACGGATGCCTTCTGCACGTTGAGGATCTTGCCGCGAATCGGGAGCAGGGCCTGGTATTCGCTGTCACGAGCGAGCTTCGCCGTGCCGAGCGCCGAGTCGCCCTCGACAATGAACAGCTCGCTGTTCGCGACGTCGCTCGAGCGGCAGTCGACGAGCTTCGCGGGCAGCGATGAGTTCTCCAACGCGTTCTTACGTCGCTGCGTCTCCTTATGTGCCCGCGCGGAAATCCGCGACTTCATCTCCGAGACGATCTTGTCGAGCACGAGGGCGCTCTGCGCCTTGTCGTCGCGCTTGCTCGAGGCGAACCGCTCGGCCATCGTCTTGGCGATCACCGCGGCGACGATCGAACGCACCGCGGGCGTTCCGAGGATCTCCTTCGTCTGGCCCTCGAACTGCGGCTCGGGAAGCCGGACCGTCAGAACGGCGGTCAGTCCGGCGAGGATGTCGTCCTTCTCGAGCTTGTCGCTGCCGGCCTTGAGCCGGCGGGCGTTCGCCTCGACCTGGGCGCGCAGAAACTTCATCAGGCCCGCCTCGAACCCTGCCTGATGTGTTCCGCCCTTCGGAGTGGCGATGATGTTCACAAAGCTCTTGAACACGGTGTCGTATCCGGTTCCCCAACGCAGCGCGATGTCCACGTGGCAGGTGCGCTCAAGCTCCGTGGCGACCATGGCACCCGTCTCCTGCAGCACCGGCACCGTTTCCGTGAACGTGCCATGACCCTGCATCCGCCAGGTGTCGGTGAGGGGCGTGTCGGCGGCGAGGTGGTCGACGAATTCCGAGATGCCGCCATCGAACTTGAACACCTCCCTGGTGGGTGTGTCGCCGCGTTCGTCGTCGATCTCGATGCCGAGGCCGGGCACGAGGAATGCGGTCTGTCGGGCCCGCGCGAGCAGTTCATCGGTCTGGAACGTCGACCCGCGCGTGAAGATCTGCCGGTCGGCCCAGTACCGGATGCGCGTTCCCGTGACACCGCGCGCCACCTTGCCGACCACGCGCAATTCGCTCCCGGACACGAACGGTGTGAACGGGGCATCCGGCGTCTTCTCTGAGCCGTTGTCGGCAAAAATTCCGGGCTCCCCCCGGTGGAACGACATCGCCCAGGTCTTGCCGTCCCGGTCCACCTCGACGTCGAGTCGTTCTGACAGGGCGTTGACGACGGATGCTCCGACCCCGTGCAGTCCGCCGGATGCGGCATAGGAGCCGCTGCCGAATTTACCTCCAGCGTGCAGTTTGGTGAACACGACCTCGACCCCGCTCAGCCCGGTCTTCGGTTCGATATCCACGGGAATCCCGCGGGCGGTGTCGCGCACCTCGACGCTCTCGTCGGCGTGCAGGACCACGTCGATGGACGTGCCGTGACCGCCGAGCGCCTCGTCCACCGAGTTGTCGATGATCTCCCACAGACAGTGCATGAGACCGCGGGAGTCGGTCGAGCCGATGTACATTCCCGGGCGCTTGCGAACCGCCTCGAGGCCCTCGAGCACCGAGAGGTGCCTCGCGGAATAGTCTGAACTGGCCACGGGGGTCTCCTTCTCCTGCGGCGGCGGCGATGCGACAGCCTGCCGACAGCGTTCAACCCTAATGAATCAGGCGCCGGATTCCGGTATCGACATCCTCTTCTGCGCACAACGGCGAAGGCGTACGCGGTTAGCGAAATAGGCGGCGAATAGGGCGCGCTTGCGATCCGAACGTGTTTGGATAGGACCACAGCAGGACGCACCCGAGTTTTTGGAGGAGCCCGAATGTCTCAGATCGCCCCCCGTTCTACAGTTGAACTCGAGCCGCGCCATCAGTTGACGGCAGAGGACCGCTGCGATAGCTGCGGCGCGCAGGCCTACATCAAGGTCACCATGGCCTCTGGCGAGTTGCTCTTCTGCGCTCACCACGGCAACAGGTTCAAGGACAAGCTTTCCTCGAGCGCCCTCGAATGGCACGACGAGTCGGCGAGGCTCGCCGAGCACGTCTGAACGGCGTCGAGAGCCTGCAACGCCTGGACCAGGTAGAGTCCGGGCGTTGCGTCGTTAAGCGGCAGCTAGCCCAGGTATCGACGTGGGATGCTGCGGCTGACCCGCACTACGAGCTCCTCACCGATGGTGTCGAGGGCGTCAGCCCACTCCTGCAGCGTCAGTTCGCCGTCGTGCGCGTTGCCGAAGATGATGACACGATCGCCCACCAGCACCTTCGGTGCCGCGTCCGGCCCCTTCGGCTGTGCGCCGACATCCACGACGAGATGGCCGTGCTCGATCTGGTCGACGATGGGGTATCGCCTCCCGCCGATGGTCACGGGCACGACTCCCGGCGCTCCGGTCGGGATGCCGTGGCTGAACCCCAGAGGTACGATCGCGAGCATCCGCCCGCCGCGAACAACGACGTCGGTCACCGGCGCGCTGAGGGTCATCACCGGGGTGAGGCCGAGGTCGGCGGGCGTAATTCCACCGCCGGGCGAGATTCCGAACGTGAATGCGCCCATCCGCACGAGGTCGAACCGGCAGTCGGCGCGGGCGAAGCCGGCCGCGCTCGCGGCGAGGTGCCGCGAACTGAATCGTGCGCCCAGCGCCTCGGCGACCTGGATGGCCGCCTCGAAACGGCGAACGGCGGCGGTGTCCTCCTCGTCGGACGCCTCGGCGATGTGCGACCACGCCGCGTACACCTCTGCCTGGCCGGAGCGCTCAAGCGCCAGGGCTTCGCGCACCAACTCGGGCCAGTCCTCCTCGTTCGCTCCGTTCCGGTGTAGCCCGGTGTCGATCTTGAGATGCAGTCGAGCACGCTCCGCGGCCCCGCTCCTGGCGATCCCGTGCAGCTGGGCGACCTGAGATACGCCGAGCTCGAGCCCGGAATCGATCGCGGCCCGATAATCCTCATCCGGAGAGAGCAGCCAGGCGAACAGGGAGATGTCACGGCCGATTCCTGCGTCCCGCAGCGCCATCCCGGTGGCGGTGTCGAGCACACCGATTCGCGTGATTCCCTGCGCGATCGCAGTGCGGGTGATCGGCAGCAGACCGTGCCCGTATGCGTCCCCCTTGACCACGACCATCAGATCCGCCGGGGGAACCTGACGCTTGAGCAGCGCGAGGTTGCGCCGATAGGCGTCGAGGTCGACGGCCGCCTCACCTGATGCGGGCACAACCGCCGTCTCCTGTCCGGTCGAATGCGCGCTCGTGTCGCGTGCGGCCTGGGTGGCGAAGCCGGCGACGACAGAGTGCGTGCTCGCGCCGATCGCCGCGGCCCATCCTTCGACGCTCGGATGCCCGTCGGCGGGCGAACCGAACAAAACGACCTCATCACCGGTTTGAGCAGTGTCTTCGCCGAGGTCGAGCACGAGCACATCCATGGCCACCCGCCCGGCGATCGGATAGCTCCGTCCGTTCAACCACCCCGTGCACCGGTTGCTCGCCCGCCGGTCAACGCCGTGCACGTAGCCGATGGAGACGAGTGCGAGATTGCCGGGCGCCGCCGTGCGGTAGGTGTGGCCGTAGGAGATCCCCTCCCCCGCCTTGATGGCCTTGGTTGCGATGACCCTGGCGCTCACTCGCATGGCGGGGGTGAGCCCGAGCGCCTCGGCGGACTTCCCCTGGGTCGGGCTCAGTCCATAGAGTGCCCGGCGGATGACTGACACCTCCTGCCCGTCAGTCTCCGTGGCCAGCGCCGCGACGCTGCCATGCAATCCGACCCGCGACGGCGAGAGCCCGGCGTTCCGCGCCTGGCTCGTCCGGAGCGCGAACTCGCCCCGTTCGCTCGACACCGCTCCGAGTCCACCGCCCGCGTGCGGTGTCTGCCGTCCGGGCATTCCGATGATGCCGCTGATGCGCACTTCGCCGGCATCCTCGAGCCGAGCGGCGAGGGCGACGAGGGCGTCCCAGTCTTCGGCCCGGCACCCGATCACGCTGTCACCGGTTGCGACGGCGAGGTAGGCGGTGCTGTGGCGGGCTTCGACCGCTGCGCTGAGGTCGGTGACTGAGGCCACGAGCGGGGTGATGCCGTGTTCGGCTGCCCGCGCTGCGTCACCAGAACCGTGCAGCCAAGCGAGGGTCGGAGCATCGATCGCGGCGCGGCGCAGCGCGACGCCGTCGTCAACTGTTGCGACGACGAGCCCATCGACACCGGCTCGCACCGCCGCGCGCGCGACCGCTATCCCGCCGTACTCACCCGGTGATACCTGCGCGTGCAGGCTCGAATTCCCGACGGCCGCGCGCATCACGCGCACGTTGTGCGCGATCGCCGAGGTGTCGATCCGGACCGAGCGAAGCGGTGGGGTCGCGTCGTCACTCACCCTACGAGTATCCCGCAAGTAGACTGGGCTGCTCATCCACACCGGCCAGCAACGGGAGAACCATCAACGTGAACGCGAAGGGCCTCGGTCTCAAGACCCGCCTCACCTACCTCGGACACCGCGTTCGGGGTTTCGACATCAAGGCTCTTGTGCGCCGGGCACGGGAAGTAGCCGCGAAGCACCGCAAGGCGACGCCGGTGGTGTTGGCGGACATGCTGTGGTCTGCAGCGTTCAGGAATACCCCGTTCCAGGACTACGTGGACTGGGACTTCGCGATGCTCAGCCGCGCCGAGCGCGGCACGTTCATGACGCACTCCTACTCGAATCACATCGCGATGAAGTTCGATCAACCCGACTATCGCGTGCTGTTCCACGACAAGCTCGAGTTCAACCGCACGTTCGACAAGTTCCTCGGGCGTGAGTGGATCGACATCCGCACCGCCACGAGTGCCGATCTGCGTGCGTTCGTCGAGCGGCACGGCCGCGTGATCGGCAAGGTACCCTTCAGCGACTCCGGTCACGGCATCGAGCGTTACGAGGCTGCGGAGGTTCAGGACTGGGATGCGTTCCGTGCCGACCTCCTGGACAAGGGGCAGACCCTCCTCGAGGAGAACATCAAGCAGCACCCGACGCTCGCCGCGATCTGTCCTGGCACTGCCAACACGACGAGGATCACGACGTTCTTCGATGGCACGACGACCCACGTGCTCTCGATGGCGCAGAAATTCGGGCGCGGCGCTGCAAGCGATCAGCAGACATTCGGCGGTTTCTACACGATGCTCGACCTCGATGGGGCGTCCCGCGGGCCAGGCTACGACTCGCACGATGGTGTGCACGAGACGCACCCCGAATCCGGAGTGTCCATCCCCGACTTCCGGCTCCCGATGGTGGAAGAGCTCTTCACCTTCATCGACGCGGTGAGCAGGGTAGTGCCGCAGGTGCAGTATGTCGGCTGGGACGTGGTGGTCGGAGAGCACGGGCCCGTGCTCGTCGAGGGCAACTGGGCGGCCGGGGTCTACGAGAACAAGCCCAGCGTTACGGGCATCCGTACCGGAAGCCTGCCGCGGTTCCGTGCCGCCGTCGGCTTCTAGAATCAGGCTTGGATCGAGCCGTCGGCGCGGCCGCTGGCTGTACTGCTAGTCGGCAAGCCGGATGATGCCGAGCGGTGTGCTCTGGCGACCCTGACCGAGCGGATTGTCCTTCAGCACACGTTCCACCATGCGGTTCTGCGCCGCATCCATGGTCGAGCCGAGCACGTTTCCGCCGAAGTCGTTGATGTCGACGATAAGCACGTGCACGCGTTTCTTCAGGACCGCGCGCAACTGTGCGGCGACCTCGTCCGGGCGTTCGGGCGCGAGAACGACCTGCGAGTTGTAGGGAGGGATGGTTCCGCTCGTCGGACCGTCGATCCCCCGCGCCCTTGGTCCCGCGACCCGGTAAAAGTCCCCGTGTCGACCGAACCGCTTGGTGATGGCGGCGACGACGGCGGCCAGCAGAATTCTCGGCGTACCGCACTCGCGCAACGCCATCTCCATCGTCTCCGGCAGTCCTAGTCCGATTCCGGATGGCGTCTTCGTGACGTACCTGGACAACCTGGTCGCTAGCGGGCGGGGAATTATCGAGTCGACCGGGTACGCCCTGCCCTGGGTGATCGCCACGATCTTCTCGGTGACGAACAGCATGTCGCCGTCCTCGAGCAGCTCGTCGGAGGCGGTTGTGACCACCTCGACGATGTCGTCGTCCGGGCCGATCAGTCTGGTCTTGATCGGGATCCTGACGTAACGAACCCCGTCGAGCTCCGTTTCGAGTGTCTTCCCCTGGTTCGCTTCAGCGACCATCACGGCGCCCCTTTCCCAATCGACGTGCCCGGACTCGTTCCTGCTCGGACGTTGGCGATGCGCTGTCGGTCTACTCGAGGTAGTCGCGCAGCGACTGCGAACGCGAGGGGTGTCGCAGCTTCGCCATCGTCTTCGATTCGATCTGACGGATCCGCTCGCGGGTTACACCGAAGGTGTCACCGATCTGGTCGAGCGTCTTCGGCATTCCGTCGCCGAGACCGAAGCGCATACGGATGACGCCCGCCTCACGCTCCGAAAGGGAATCAAGCAGGGACTCGAGCTGCTTCTGCAGCATGGTGAAGCCCACCGCATCGGCGGGAACGACAGCCTCGGTGTCCTCGATGAGGTCACCGAACTCGCTGTCGCCATCTTCACCGAGGGGCGTGTGCAGTGAGATCGGCTCGCGGCCATATTTCTGCACCTCGACAACCTTCTCGGGCGTCATGTCGAGTTCGCGGCTCAACTCCTCGGGAGTGGGTTCGCGGCCGAGGTCCTGAAGCATCTGCCGCTGCACTCGGGCAAGCTTGTTGATGACCTCCACCATGTGTACCGGGATGCGGATGGTGCGCGCCTGGTCCGCCATCGCACGGGTGATCGCCTGTCGAATCCACCATGTCGCATAGGTGGAGAACTTGAATCCCTTGGTGTAGTCGAACTTCTCCACCGCGCGGATAAGCCCGAGGTTGCCCTCTTGGATCAGGTCGAGGAACTGCATCCCGCGCCCCGTGTACCGCTTCGCAAGCGAGACAACGAGCCGCAAGTTGGCTCCGAGCAGGTGGCTCTTCGCGCGCTGGCCGTCCCTGGCGACCCAGGAGAGCTCCCTCCCAGCGGGGGTGCGACGCTCCGCCTCAGACATCTGGGACAGCTTGTCCTCCGCGAAAAGCCCGGCCTCGATGCGCATGGCGAGCTCGACCTCTTCGGCCGCGTTCAGCAGTGCGACCTTGCCGATCTGCTTCAGGTAATCCTTGACCGGATCCGCCGTAGCTCCGGTGATCGCGGAGGAGTACACGGGCACTTCGTCTTCGTCATCGACGAGGGACAGCACCAGGGCACCAGTCGGGAGGGTCTCCGCCTCGTCGCCGGACTTCCCGCCGTTCTCGTCGTCGTCGTCGTCGTCTTTGCCGTTCGCCGTACCCTTGGGATCGGCGGCGACGTCGTTGCCCGCCTCTATACCGGCGACGTCGATCACGACGTCGTCACCGTGCTCGTCGTGCTCGTCGTGCTCGTCGTGCTCGTCTGCGGACGAAGTCGCCTTCGCTCCGCGCTTCGCCGGTGTCGCCTTGGTGGCCGTTGCTTTGGCCGTCGCCTTCGCCGCCGCGGCGGCCTTAGCCGCCGTGGTCTTGGCGGGGGCCTTGGTCGTCGTCTTCGCCGCGGCGGTCTTCGCTGCGGGCGCAATGGCGTCGTTGTCGCCGGATGCGGCGCCTGCCTGGGGGGTGGTAGAGGTGTCGGTGGGTTCCGCGGTCTTGGTTCGGGTAGCCATTCGGATACCTTTCAGTTCAGTTCGATGCTGTCGTGATCCGGCTGTCGACGGGTCGATCCGTCACGGGAGGTGTCGGCCGAATTTGGGCAGTACTAAGACCCATGTCAAGTTCTGGGCCCCGGCGTATACACCTCTGGCGCGAATCATTCGGCCAGTCAGGCCCCGTAAACTAGAACGGGTCTCGACATAATTATTGCACGCTCTGCGATCAAGCCTTGACAAACCCGGGGACACGCCGAAAAAATCTTGGTCTCGTTCGCGCCGGTTCAGTCGGCCCTTCGCCGCCACGCCCTTGCCAGTACAACCCACAGGGGCGCCACTCGTATTCCCTCGTCCTCGTCGAGTTGACGGCGAGTGAGCCGGCGGGCGCGGAACAGCATGACGACGCCGAATCCGACCACGACATATTGCGCCGCGAACGCGATTCGGAACGAGTCCCACGCGAAAATGTCCGACCCCATGCCCGCGTCGACCCGTGCACGATTCAGCAGGTCGAGAATGATGCCGATCAGGAACATCATCACGAAGCTCGCGAGGAAGCCGCCCACGTTGACCACGCCGTTCGCCGAGCCGAGACTGCGCATCGGGTTGAAGGTGCGGGCGAAGTCGAAGCCGATGATCGAGCCGGGTCCGCCCACCCCGAGAGTGAGGATCAGCACGACGATGAGCCAGAACGGTGGCTCGCCCGGCCAGGCGAGCACGACCGACCAGGACGCGGTCATCACGATGAGGATGCCGAGCACGAGGTTTGAGCGGCGCATCGGGAAGCGGGCGGTAAGAACGCCGATGATGGGCCCGGCGACCACGCCCGCCGCCACAAGAAGGGTCAGCAGTCCCGAGGCGACCGAGCGACTGTAGCCGAGGCCCGCGGTGAGCAGCGGGAACCCCCAGAGAAGTGCGAATACGGTTCCCGGTGACTGGGTGACATAGTGCGACCAGAAACCGAGTTGCGTACCCGGACGCCCGAGGCTCTGCCGCAGCAGCGACATTGCCTCCCCCCACGAGCGCGCATTCTCGCGTTGGATGGTAGTACGCGGAGCGTTCGACACGAGCAGCAGGACGAGCACCGCCGTGAGCACCGAGCACGCCGCAGCGCTCACGAATGTCGTCGGCCAGCCGACGTTCTGCAGAAGCAGCGAGAGCGGAATCGCCGAGAGCACCTGGCCGAGTTGTCCGATGTTTCCGGTCCACTGCGACACCTGCGGGAGGATTCGCCCGGAGAACCACGCAGACAACAGCCGGATCACCGAGATGAAAGTCAACGCGTCGCCAGCGCCGAGGAGGATCCGTCCGACTATCGCGACACCGATCGACGGCGCGAGAGCGAGGGTGAGTTGGCCACTCGCCATCAGGAGCGCGCCCGCCCCGATCATGACGCGGGGACCGAGGCGATCAAGAATCACGCCGACCGGGATCTGCAGTGCCGCGTACACGGCGAGTTGCAAGACCGCGAGGGTCGAGAGCACCGAAGCGGAGACGTCGAATCGATTGGCGGCCTCGACACCGGAGACGCCGAGCGAGGTCCGCTGCATGACGGCGATCACGTAGGCGAATACGGCCACCGCCCAGACGAGCCAGGAGCGGGCGGAATTCACGCGCTCCACTGTATCGCCGGCCTACAGGCGCGGTGGTTCTTCTTCTCCGCTGCGCCTGATCGCGAGGAAGTTCTCAAGCTCCGCTGCGATCTCGTCCGCGGATGGCAGCTCGCCGTCCTCATCAGTGAGCGGGGAGCGCATCGGATTGCCCTCCATATACGAGTCGTGACGTTCCTCAAGGGTGCCGACGAGTCTCGCGAGCTCGTGGTTCGTCCGCACCTGGGCGTCGATCTTCGCCACGAACTCACGGCCCTCCGTGCGCAGGCGATCAGTCGGAAAGATGAGCCCGGTAGCGGCGCTGATGCTCTCGAGCGCGGTCACCGCCGCGTCGGGATGTTCCGTGTCGGCCAGGTAGTGCGGAATCAGCAGCACGAATCCCGCAGTTGCGTGATCGAGTTGCTGCAGGCGGTACTCCACCAGATGCAGGGCGTTCGACGGCACCTGAGTGTGCGGCCGCCAGACGGACATCGCTTCGATCAATTCGGCCCGGTTGCCACTGACCGTCACCCCGATGGGTCTCGTGTGCGGCACCGGCATCGGGATCGCGTGCACCCAGGTCGTGGTCTTCACCTTGTACCGCTCGACCAGCTGCAACACGGCGGCCGTGAACCGCTCCCACTGGAAGTCGGGCTCGAAGCCGGTGAGGAACAGGAACTGCTGCCCGATCTCGTCGGTCGCGAGGTACAGGGCGAGAGTCGCCGGCTGATAGTCGGTCAGGTGGTCCTGATCGAAGTAGATGGTCGGGCGCCTGGCACGGTAGTCGAGCAGGGCGTCCGTGTCGAAGGACGCGACCACGCGGTGATTCAGCGTCTCGAGCAGATAGTCGCTGAGCTGGGTGACGGCGGCACCCGCGTCGGCGAAACCGGTAAGCCCGGCGACGAGGTGCAGGCCCTCCGGCACGGACGTCACGTCCGAATTGAGGTCGTAGAGTCCGGCTGGGTCGCGCATGAGTCGATTCTACGCGCCGCTCCTGCGCACTCCCCCCCCTCTCGAACCGGCAGGGCAGGTGCCGTGAGCGAACAGGCCAGGAGCCAGCACGCCGTGGAGTGCCCGATACCATGGCCGGATGACTGCGCCCTCTCTGAGCCTGACCACCGAACCCGCCATCGACGTCGCCGCCGACGTGCTCGTGATCGGGGTGACCGCTGGTAAGGAGGGTGGCACCATCGTCGGGGTCGAGGCGGTGGCCGGGAGTGCGTTCGCCGATCTGCAGGGTTCGCTCGACTCCATCGGATTCTCCGGCAGTAAGGACGACGTGCGGCGTCTCCCCTGGGCGCAGGGCGGCGCACGGTCGATAGCGCTCGTGGGGCTGGGGTCCGAACAGCCCGACGCGAATTCGCTCCGAAACGCTGCCGGTGCCGCGGCGAGGGTGATCCGTGGTGCGGAGACGATCGCCATAGCCCTGCCGACCACGACCGACGCCGAGGTTCTCGCCGTGCTCGAGGGTGCAGCGATCGGTTCGTACACGTTCACCGAGTACCGGTCAGCGCAACCGGAGCCGGGGGCGCGACTGGCCACCCGATTCGTCGTCGTGTCCGACGCCGCGCGGTCCACGGAGCTGATCGCGCGAGCCACGGCCGTCGCCACCGCCATGCACACCGTGCGTGACCTCGTGAACACTCCGCCGTCCGACCTCTACCCTGAGACCTTCGCGGCGGCCGCTTCCGCCCTCTCAGAGGGTCTTCCCGTCGAGCTCACCGTGCTCGACGAAGCCGGGCTTGCGGCCGGAGGATTCGGCGGTATTCTCGGCGTCGGCCAGGGGTCCTCTCGTGGACCACGGCTGGTGAAGGTGAGCTACACCCCGGAGGGCGCAGAGTCACACCTCGCGCTCGTCGGCAAGGGAATCACCTTCGACACCGGTGGTCTCTCACTCAAGCCGCCGGCGTCGATGGTGGGGATGAAATACGACATGACCGGCGCGGCGACCGCCCTCGCCGTTGTGCTGGCCGCGGCGCGCCTCGAGCTTCCGATCCGGTTGACTGCCTGGCTCTGCCTCGCCGAGAACATGCCGTCCGCAACGGCGACGAGGCCCAACGACGTACTTCGCATCCGCGGGGGAAAGACGGTCGAAGTTCTCAACACCGATGCTGAGGGACGGCTCGTGCTGGCCGATGGGCTCGTCGCGGCGAGCGAGGAACACCCCGACGCGATCGTCGACGTGGCGACGCTCACCGGAGCGGCCTCCGTCGCGATGGGCACGCGCTACGTCGCGACGATGGGCGACGATGATCTCGCGCGCCGCGTCGTCGCCGCCGGCGACCGGGTCGGAGAGGCTCTCTGGCAGATGCCGCTCCCTGGCGAACTGCGCGCACTCCTCGACTCCGACATCGCCGACCTCGCAAACGTGAAGATCGGGAACACCGCAGGCGGGATGCTGATCGCCGGGGTGTTCCTGAAGGAGTTCGTCGGGCGCACAGCCGACGACAGTCGCCAGATTCCCTGGGCGCACCTCGACATCGCCGGTGCGGCGAACAACTCAGGGGCCGCGCACGGCTATGTGGGCAAGGGGCCGACGGGCGTCGCCGTCCGGGCGCTCCTCGAGCTGGCCGAGGACCTGTCGCGGGGTTGACGAGTCGTTCGGGGTAGTAGGGTTTTTCACGGCTCGGGAAACCGGTCCGATCGGCCTGCCGTCCATCCATCGGCAGTTTGCCGCGAAACCCTCAGGGCTAAGGAGTCGCCGAGTGTCCGAACAGAATTTCGACCTAGTCATCCTCGGAGCGGGAAGTGGCGGCTACGCTGCCGCGCTCCGCGCCACCCAGCTCGGCCTCACCGTCGGACTGATCGAAAAGGGGAAGCTCGGCGGGACCTGCCTGCACGTCGGCTGCATTCCGACCAAGGCGCTGCTGCATTCGGCAGAGGTCGCAGACGTCACTCGGGAATCGGCTAAGTACGGTGTCACCGCAGACTTCCACGGTGTCGACATCGCTGCCGTTACCAAGTACCGGGAAGAAATCGTCGCGAGCAAGTTCAAAGGGCTCACCGGACTCATCAAGCAGCGCGGCATCACGGTGATCGCGGGCGAGGGCAAGCTCGTCTCCCCCACGACCGTCCAGGTCGGGGACGACACGATCACGGGTAAGAACGTCATCCTCGCCTCCGGCTCGTATTCCCGCTCCCTGCCGGGGCTCGAGCTCGGCGGAAGGGTGATCACCTCGGAGCAGGCGCTCGAACTCGACTTCATCCCGAAGACCGTCGCCGTGCTCGGCGGAGGTGTCATCGGCGTCGAATTCTCGAGTGTCTGGAAGTCGTTCGGCGCCGACGTCACCATCATCGAGGCGCTCCCGCACCTCGTGCCGAACGAAGACGAGTCGATCAGCAAGCAGTTCGAGCGCGCGTTCCGCAAGCGCGGAATCAAGTTCCACCTCGGCACCCGCTTCCAGGGCGTCACGCAAACCGACCAGGGCGTCGTCGTGACGTTGGAGAACGGCACGACCATCGAGGCCGAGTTGCTTCTCGTCGCGGTCGGTCGTGGCCCGTCCACGGCCGGGCTGGGCTATGAAGAGGTCGGCGTCAAAATGGACCGCGGCTTCGTGCTCACCGACGAGCGCCTCGCGACCAACGTTCCTGGGGTCTACGCCGTTGGCGACATCGTGCCCGGCCTGCAGCTCGCTCACCGCGGTTTCCAACACGGCATCTTTGTCGCCGAGGAAATCGCCGGGCTGAACCCCGTCGTCATCGACGACATCAATGTGCCCAAGGTGACCTACTCGAGCCCGGAGGTAGCGTCGGTCGGGCTCAGCGAGGCCCGGGCACGCGAGCAGTACGGCGCCGACGCCATCAGCACCTACGACTACAACCTTGCAGGCAATGGCAAGAGCCACATCATCGGCACCGCCGGCTCCGTCAAGGTCGTGCGGGTGAAGGACGGCCCGGTGATCGGCGTGCACATGATCGGCGACCGTGTCGGTGAGCTGGTCGGAGAGGCGCAGCTCGCGGTGAACTGGGAGGCCTACCCGGAGGACATCGCTCCGCTGTTGCACGCCCACCCGACGCAGGACGAGGCGCTCGGTGAGGCTTTCCTCGCCCTCGCCGGCAAGCCGCTGCACGCGATCTGACCAGCTCGCCACCCGACCACGGGCCGGCGCAGAACTAAGCTAAATGAACTTCACCGTCTAAGGAGCATCACTGATGAGCGAATCCGTCAACCTTCCGGCACTGGGAGAGAGTGTCACAGAGGGTATGGTCACCCGCTGGCTGAAAAACGTCGGCGATCGGGTGGAGGTGGATGAGCCGCTGCTCGAAGTCTCGACGGACAAGGTCGACACCGAGATCCCGTCACCGGTTGCCGGCATCGTCGAGGAGATCCTCGTCGCCGAGGACGAGACGGTCGAAGTAGGCACGCCGCTCGTTCGGATCGGAGACGGATCGGCCGCTGGTGGAGAGCCCGAGGCCCCTGCCGCCGAGGCTCCTGCGGAGCCGAGCCCAGCCCAGATTCCCGCGGAAACCGCTCAGGCACAGGCCGAGGCGACACAGGCCGTAGAGCCTGCCGACGACCTCGAAGCGGAGATTCCGTCCACCGAGGCACCCGCTCCCGGGGAAGACCGGAAAGCCGAAGCGCCGGAACCTGCACCTACGGATCCCTCCCCCGCCGAGAAGACGGAAGCTCCCCCTGCTCCGGCGGCACCGCCAGCGGAGCCAGCTACGGCTCCCGCTCCGCCCGTGGCATCCTCGACTCCTGCGGCGCCCGCTCCAGCAGCACCGACTCCTGCGCCCACGGAAGGTGACGCCGTGCCTTCGTCCGGAGGGGCCCAAGCGGGTTATGTCACTCCCCTGGTGCGCAAACTCGCCAGTGAGAAGGGTGTCGACCTCGCCACGGTGACGGGCACCGGCGTCGGCGGTCGCATCCGCAAGGAAGACGTGCTCGCCGCCTCCACCGCCGCACCCGGAGCGGCAGCCGCGGCTGCTCCCATCCCCCTCGAGACCTCACCGCTGCGCGGCACCACCGTGCCGATGTCCCGGTTGCGCAAGGTCATCGCCGAACGCGCCGTCGTCTCCATGCAGAGCTCCGCCCAGCTCACCTCGGTCGTCGAGGTCGACGTCACCCGGATCGCACAGTTCCGGGACAAGAACAAGGCGGCGTTTCACGAGAAGGCCGGCGTCAAGCTCTCCTTCCTGCCGTTCTTCGCGCTCGCCGCCTCCGAGGCGCTCAAGGCGTTCCCGATCGTCAACGCGACCATCGACGGTGACTCGATCGTCTACCCGGCTCGCGAGAACCTCAGCATCGCCGTGGACACCGAGAGAGGACTGCTCACGCCGGTCATTCGGGACGCCGCCGATCTGACCCTCGCCGAGCTAGCCCAGCAGATCGCCGACCTCGCCGCCCGCACGCGGAGCAACAAGCTCAAGCCCGACGAGCTGGCCGGTGGAACGTTCACACTGACGAACACCGGTTCGCGCGGGGCACTCTTCGACACGCCTGTCGTGTTCCTCCCGCAGTCGGCGATCCTGGGTACTGGGATCGTCACGAAGAAGCCCGTCGTCGTGACGGTCGACGGCTCGGATGCGATCGCGATCCGCTCGACGGTCTATCTCGCCCTCTCCTACGATCACCGCATCGTGGATGGTGCCGACGCTGCGAGGTTCCTCGTCGCGGTGAAGAACCGCCTCGAGGCGGGCGAGTTCCAGGGAAACCTGGGCGTCTGACGCCAGTTCCAGGCCCAGGGCGGCTCACTCCGCGATAAGATCCCTGATCCGCCATCCCGATTCGCCCTTCATCAGAAGGAGCGAGGCGGGGGCGGTGTCCGAAGCCGATCCGGGCACCGTCACGGCGAGCAGCGCCGAATCGCCCATCCGTTCGATGAGCTCGACCTCGCCGATGTTCAGCGCCACCGCAGCAAGCGGTGCCTGGTCGACGGTGGACCCGTCCTGCAATCGCCGCACCACATGGCTGTCCGCCTCCCACGCCGCCGACCCCGGCTGATCGACCTCGTCAAGGCACAGCACGGACCGCGCTTCGATGCAGTGGTTCCGGAGGGCGAGCAGCGCGACCGCGGCGGGAATGGGGTCGTCCGCGAGGACTGCTGGGTCGGCCTCGACCGGATCGGCTCCTTCGGGCACGCCGGGCTCCGGGATGGCGCTCCCGGCCGTGCCGAGGGGGTCGGTCGGTGAGGGCATCGCAAGAAGCGCGGCGCTCGACAGGACCGCCGCGATCGCCCCGGCGATACAGAGCCTTCTTCGCGCGCTCGCGCCGACCCGCCGCGCAGAGGTTCCGAACCTTGCTGCGTCGAGCCATTCCGGCAGATGAACCGCGGCGAGCCAGTCCGGCCGGCGCGACGCCGATAGCCCGTTCGGCGGCGCGGCTTGACGGGAATGTGCCTCGCGCGACCCGGGCCGGGGCCGCGAAGTCCCGGTCTCGACCGGTGCCGATGTCCGAGCCGGAGGCGGCAACCGCAATACCCGGCGCGGTCCGTTGAGATCGACCGAGGCGGCCTCCGCAGAATCGAACAGCACCTCGCTGAGACTGTTGGCGAAACGGTCCGGTTCCGTCTGGGGCGCGTTGCCGTCGAGCCAGTCGAGCACGCGCGTGCGTGCCTTGGAGGACTGTGTCAGTTCGACCACCGCGCGCGATAGCGCTGCGAGATCCACGAGGTCGCCGATCACCTCTTGGCACTCGCCAAGTGCAGCCGGTGACATGCTCGACTCATTCTGCCGATCCGGCATGGCGCCGACGAGGACGGCGTGCCCGAATGCGGCGAGCACCGGAGCCCCGATCTCGTCGAACAACACTGATCCCGGCCTCAATCTCCGGTGAGCGACGCCGACCCGGTGCAGTTCGGCGACGGCGGCCGCGAGGGGGGCGAGGATAGTCACCGCTTCACCCGGTGAGACCGCGCCGCGCCGGACAAGGAGCTGGCCGATGGTCACAGAGCCGAGACGCTCGAGGATGAGGACGGGACGCCCGTCCGGCGCCATCGCGAGATCGTCGAGGCGAACAAGGTGAGGCGAGGACGCCCGGGCAAGCGCCTCGATCTCGAGGTCGATCCCGGCCCGTGAAGCCGAGGGACGGTAGACCTTCACCGCGGAGGTTCGATCGGGCCCTTCATTCGCGTCCCCCGCGTGCCCCAGGAATACGTCGGCGCGGTGTCCCGAACCGAGTTTGCGCACGAGGCGGTAACCGCCGATCATCTCCACCGGCCCATCCTGCTCACCGTCGGAGGTCCGCCGAGCATGCGGGGTGCGGACCGTGCAGAAGATCGCCCGATCACGGGTAGGGAGGAGCGGTCCCGGCTTGCGAGCAACGCCGCATACGGAACTGGGTCGCGGGGGTCGTATCCTAGTTGCATGGCACGCGTGAAAAAAGAGAAGGCTCCTAAACCTCCGAAGGAACCCGGTCGTCTGCATCAGATGTATCAGGTGTTCAAGATGACCAAGCGATACGACTCGCGGGCCGTCTGGTACTTGCTCCTGGCCTTCCTGCTGCCGATCGGGGTCAGCGTCGTGCTCGCTGTTCTCATCACCCCCGGAAGCGTGATCGGCATCGTGCTCTACGTGATCTCCGGCGTGCTCGCCGGCGCGCTCGCCTTCCTCATCGTGCTCGGGCGCCGAGCTGAACGGGCGGCGTACGGCCAGATCGCGGGGCAGCCCGGCGCCGTCGGCGCCGTACTGAAAAGCTCCCTGCGGCGCGGCTGGACGGCGAGCGAGATGCCAGTATCGGTCAGCCCGAAGACCCAGGACGCGGTGTACCGTGCCGTCGGTCGCGGTGGGATCGTTCTGATCGGCGAGGGCCCGAAGTCCCGGACCACCCGGATGCTCGAGGACGAGCGTCGTAAGGTGACGCGACTTGTGCCCACCGTGCCCGTCAACATGCTCTTCGTCGGCCCGGACACCGGCTCGGTTCCGCTGCACAGGATCCCGCGCGAGATGAACAAGTTCAAACGCACGTTGAACAAGGGCGAGATCTACGCCGTCAGCAATCGCATCGGCTCTCTCGGCAAGAACAACCTCCCCATTCCCAAGGGCGTCGACCCGATGCGGGTCAGGGCGGGTCGGCCGCGTTAGCCACGCCCCGGCAAAGTCCGATCGGTGCAGCCCTACCTCAGCTGCGGACGAGCACAGTCCCCGCGATGCGGTCGTGCATACCGCGTTGGTCGCGGTCCCAGATCACGGCGGGAATGACCACGCACAGCAGCAGCGTACGGACGATCGGACGCCACGGCCCGATCCAGCCACCGCTCATCGGCACCACGCGCATTCTCAGGAGAAGGTGTCCCGGGCTGCCGGAGGCGGTGACGAGGAACACGATCTGACTGGCCGCGAACACGAGAAGCGTCGCGAAGGGTTCGTAGTCGAAGAAGGCGACGGACACGAGCACGCTGAAACCCCAGTCGATGCACAGTGCAGCGATCCTGCGGCCGGCGCGCGCAATCGAGCGTGGTCCGGCATTCGGAAGTCCCAGACGCTTGCCCGGCCAGTCCGCGCCCTGGGCGCCGGAAGGCGCGGGAGTGGAACGGGGGCCGGGCATGACTCGATTCTATGCCGGGGCGGCGGCGTAACATCCCCGAAACAATCGCGATACCGTGGTGAAATCCTCGCCCCGTACCCTCTACAGAGGTTGCGCCCTGCAGCCGTTTCAGGCAAGACCAGTTGGAGTTTCTTTCACATGTTCAGCGATTCTTCCGAAGTGCTCAAGTTCATCAGAGACACCGACGTCAAGTTCCTTGACATCCGCTTCACTGACCTCCCCGGTGTCCAGCAGCACTTCAACATCCCCGCCTCGACCGTCGACGAGGAGTTTTTCTCGGTAGGCCAGTTGTTCGACGGCTCGTCGATCCGCGGGTTCGCGTCGATTCACGAATCGGACATGCAGCTCATCCCCGACGTTACGACCGCTTATGTGGATCCGTTCCGCAACGAGCGAACGCTCATCATGGTGTTCGACATCTACAACCCGCGAAACGGGGAGATTTACGCTCGGGACCCGCGCCAGATCGCCAAGAAGGCGGAGAAGTACCTCGCCTCTACCGGCATCGCCGACACCGCGTTCTTCGCCCCCGAGGCGGAGTTCTACATCTTCGACGACGTGCGCTACGACACCAAGCAGAATGCGAGCTTCTTCTCGGTCGACTCCGAGGAGGGCGCCTGGAACACCGGGCGCGTTGAAGAAGGCGGCAACCTCGCCAACAAGACGCCCTTCAAGGGCGGCTATTTCCCGGTGAGCCCCGTCGACAAGCAAGCCGACCTGCGAGATGACATCAGCCTCAAGCTGATCGACGCGGGCCTCATCCTCGAGCGCGCCCACCACGAGGTGGGCTCCGGCGGGCAGGCGGAGATCAACTACCGCTTCGACACCATGGTGCACGCCGCCGATGACATCCTCAAGTTCAAGTACATCGTCAAGAACACCGCCGAGGAGTGGGGCAAGACCGCGACGTTCATGCCTAAGCCTCTGTTCGGCGACAACGGATCGGGCATGCACACCCACCAGTCGCTCTGGAGCGACGGCAAGCCCCTCTTCTACGACGAGAGCGGCTATGGCGGCCTCAGCGATCTCGCCCGCTGGTACATCGGCGGGCTGCTGAAGCACGCACCCGCAGTGCTCGCGTTCACGAACCCGACGCTCAACTCCTACCGTCGCCTCATTCCCGGATTCGAGGCTCCCGTCAACCTCGTCTACTCGGCCGGCAACCGGTCGGCAGCCATCCGCATCCCGATCACGGGCACCAACCCCAAGGCCAAGCGCATCGAGTTCCGAGCCCCGGATGCTTCCGGGAACCCGTACCTCGCGTTCGCCGCACAGTTGATGGCCGGACTCGACGGGATCAAGAACCGAATCGAGCCCCACGAGCCCGTCGACAAGGACCTGTACGAGCTTCCCCCGGAGGAGGCGAAGAGCATCCCGCAGGTTCCCGGAACCCTCGCGGAGGCGCTCGACGCGCTTGAGGCCGATCACGAGTTCCTCACCGCAGGAAACGTGTTCACGACCGACCTGATCGAGACGTGGATCGCCTACAAGCGCGAGAAGGAGATCCTTCCGGCCGCCCAGCGCCCGACCCCGTTCGAGTACGAGCTGTACTACGGGGTTTGATGCCGAGTTGAGAAAAGGGCCGCACCTGGCGAAGGTGCGGCCCTTTCTCGTATTCCTCAGCCGTAGAACCGCTTCTCAAACACCTGGCGAGCGAGCCTCGTGACCCGCAGGTAGTCGTCTTCAAGCTGCGTCGCCGATCCGGGCGGATACTCCATCAGGCGAGCGATGCCCTCCAGCTGGGGGCGGTCGACCGGCAGGACATCTGTCGTCCTCACCATCCACAGTGTCATCGCCGAACGGGCGCGGGACGCGAGGATCCACGCAGCACGCAGCTTCGCCGCCTCAGGTTCCGTGATGAACGCGGCGTCGGTTGCAGCGGCGAGAGCGGCAAGGGTCGACGTCGTCCGCAGTTCTGCTATCCGCGCGCCGTGCTGAAGCTGGATGAGCTGCACGAACCACTCCACGTCGCTCAGCGAGCCGCGACCAAGCTTCAGGTGGCGCGCCGGGTCCGCAGCCTGCGGAAGCCGCTCGGACTCGACCCTCGCCTTGATCCGTTTCACCTCGCGGACATCCTGCTCGGCGATGCTCTCCGGGAAACGCACCTCATCGGCGAGGGTCTCGAAGTCCCGTAGCAGAGCCTCGTCGCCTACCGCACCCCGTGCCCGGAGCAATGCCTGCGCCTCCCAGGTCAGCGACCAGCGGCGGTAGTAGGCGCGATAGGAGTCGATGGAGCGCACCGAGGGGCCGTTCTTGCCCTCCGGCCGTAGCCCGATGTCGAGGTCGAGCGGGAGGCGGAGATCCTCCGTGTAGGAGTTGAGCCGGTTCACGATGAATTCGGCACGCGACTGCGCCTGCTCGTTGGTGGCCGTCGTCGCGCGATACACATAGACCACGTCGGCGTCCGATCCGAAGCCGAGCTCCCGGCCGCCGTAGCGCCCCATCGCGATGATCGCGAACTCGAGCCCGTCGTCGGGCCCGTGCAGAAGCGACAGCATTCCAGTCAACAAGGTGGAGGTGATGTCGGACAACGCGCGCCCGAGTTTGTCGACGTCGAGAAGTCCGAGGACCGCGGCCATCGCGAGCCGCAGTACCTCGCGGCGACGAGCGGTGCGTAGCGCTGCAGCTGCCGCGGCCGGCTCGGTGTGACGAGCGAGGATCGCCCGCGTCTCCTCGAGCAGGCTCTCCGCCGACCTCGGCTCGAGCTCCTCCTCGTTCTCGACCCACGCGGCCGCTTCGGGGATGCTTTCGAGCAGCACCCCCACGTACCGGGCCGACGAGAGCACGCTCGTCAGCCGGCTCGCCGCACCCGAGGAGTCGCGCAGCATTCGCAGGAACCAGTGAGACTCCCCCAGGTCTTCGCTCAACCGCCGAAAGGCGAGCAGGCCGTAGTCCGGGTCCGGCCCGTCGGCGAACCACTGCAGCATGACAGGAAGGAGGTGCCGTTGGATGGTCGCCCGACGGGACACCCCCGACGTGAGGGCCGAGATGTGCGCGAGCGCACCCTTCGCGTCGAGGAAGCCGATCGCGGAGAGTCGAGCCGCGGCCTGTTCGCTGCTGAGCGAGATCTCGTCGTCGCGCAGCGCAGCGACGGCGCTGAGCAAGGGCCGATAGAAGAGTCTCTGGTGCAGGCTGCGCACCGCGAGCCTGGTGCGGTTCCACTGCTCGTCGAGGTCGCCGGCCCCCGAGGCGATGCCGGTGGCGCGCGCAAGCACGCGCCTGCCTTCCTCGTCGTGCGGCATAAGGTGCGTGCGGCGCAGCTTCGACAGCTGCAGGCGATGTTCGAGCAGCCGCAGGAACCGGTAGTCGCGGGCGAACTCGGCCGACTCCACCCGCCCGATGTAGCCCTGCCCGGCGAGCGAGGCGAGCGCGGGAAGTGTGGCGCGCTGGCGCACGCTCTCGTCGTTCTGACCGTGCACGAGTTGCAGGAGCTGAATGGTGAACTCGATGTCGCGCAGCCCGCCAGGACCGAGCTTGAGCTGGAAGTCGAGTTCGTTCGCGGGGATGTTGGCGGTAACGCGTTCCCGCATCCGCTGCACTGATTCCACGAAGTTCTCCCTGGAGGCGCTGCTCCACACCTTCGGCGCGAGCGCGTCGACGAACCGCCTGCCGAGTTCCGCGTCTCCGGCGAGAGGCCGCGCCTTGAGCAGAGCCTGGAATTCCCAGCTCTTCGCCCAGCGGTCGTAGTAGGCGAGGTGGGAGTCGAACGTGCGCACGAGTGCGCCGTCCTTGCCCTCCGGGCGCAGGTTGGCGTCCACCTCCCACAGTTCGGGTTCGGTGTCGAAGTCCTGGATGCACCGGGTGGCGGCTATCGCCAGTCGGGTGGCGATCTGAACGGCACGTTCGTTGTCAACGCCTTCGCTGCCCTCGGCGACGAAGATCACGTCGACGTCGCTCACATAATTGAGCTCTCGAGCGCCCGCCTTGCCCATGCCGATGATGGCAAGTCGGGTACCGGCCACCTCGCGCCGGGGAAAGGACGTTTCGGCTCGGGCGACGGCCAGCGCCGCCTCGAGCGCGGCTCCGGCGAGATCGGCTAGGGCGGATGCGACCGAGTCAACGACGGCGAGCGGGTCGGGCTGCGCGAGGTCCCAGGCGGTTAGCCGGGCGAGATGGCGCCGGTAGCGCACGCGGAGGACTCCCGCGGGGTTTTCCTCCACCCTCGCCACCCCGTCCACGGCGCCGACTGCCGCCAAGAGGTCGTCCACGTACTCGGTGGCCGTCGGCGGCGCGACGAGCGCCTCCCGAAGGCAGACGAGCTCGCCCGGCTGGCGGTGGAAGAACTCCCCCAGCCCCGACGACGCACCGAGGACACGTATGAGCCGGTCCGCGCTGCCCGATTCGGAGAGGAGTGCGCCCACCTGCTGCGGCGCCGCCGCGAGCAGCCGCACGAGCTGCCGCAGGGCGAGGTCGGGGTCGGCGGTAGAGGCGAAGCGGTCGAGAATTCCCTCAACGGAATGCTCATAGGAGAGCTCGGCGAGGAGACTGCTCGCCCCGTCGAGGTCGGCGAACCCGAGTCTTGCCAGCTCGGTCAGGGCGCTCTGATGCCGCGCCATCGTGCCTACAGCATCTCCAGATTGCTCTTCAGCTCGAACGGCGTCACCTGCGCACGGTACTCCTTCCACTCCTGCCGCTTGTTCAGCAGAACGTAGTTGAACACCTGCTCCCCGAGGGTGCTCGCGACGAGTTCCGACTCCTCCATCAGGGACACCGCATGATCGAGGCTCGCGGGCAGCTGGTTGTATCCGAGCGCGCGGCGTTCGCTGTCACTCAGGCTCCACACGTTGTTCTCCGCCTCCGGAGGCAGTTCGTAGCCGCCCTCAATGCCCTTCAGGCCTGCCGCCAGCATGAGCGAGAAAGCGAGGTAGGGGTTTGCTGCGGAGTCGATCGCGCGGTACTCCACGCGCGCGCTCTGGCCCTTGTTCGGCTTGTACAGCGGTACCCGCACGAGGGCGGACCGGTTGTTGTGACCCCAGGTCACGAAGCTCGGCGCCTCATCCCCGCCCCACAGTCGCTTGTAGGAGTTGACGAACTGATTTGTTACCGCGGTGATCTCAGGCGCGTGCGTGAGCAGGCCCGCGATGAACTGGCGCCCGATCTTCGACAGCTGGTATTGCGCCCCCGCCTCGAAGAACGCATTCGTGTCACCCTCGAAGAGCGACATGTGGGTGTGCATCCCCGACCCCGGTTCATCGGAGAGCGGCTTGGGCATGAAGGTCGCGTAAACGCCCTGCTCGATCGCCACCTCCTTGATCACCGTGCGGAAGGTCATGATGTTGTCGGCCGTGGTGAGCGCGTCGGCGTAGCGCAGGTCAATCTCATTCTGGCCGGGACCGGCCTCATGGTGACTGAACTCGACCGATATGCCGAGGTCTTCGAGCATCCGCACCGATCGGCGGCGGAAATCGTGAGCCGTACCGCCTGGCACGTTGTCGAAGTAGCCGGCGGAGTCCACCGGCTGGGGACCGTCAACGCCGTATTGCGAACTCTTCAGCAGGTAGAACTCGACCTCGGGGTGCGTGTAGAAGGTGAAACCGCGGTCCGCCGCCTTCGCGAGCGTGCGCTTGAGCACGTTGCGCGGGTCGGCGACGGCGGGCTGCCCGTCCGGGGTCGTAATGTCGCAGAACATCCGCGCGGTCGGGTCGATCTCGCCCCGCCACGGCAGGATCTGGAAGGTCGTCGGGTCCGGATGCGCGAGCACATCCGCCTCGTACGAACGGGTGAGCCCCTCGATGGCGGAGCCGTCGAATCCAAGCCCCTCAGCGAACGCGCCCTCCACCTCGGCCGGCGCGATCGCCACGGATTTCAGTGTGCCGACGACGTCGGTGAACCAGAGGCGGATGAACTTGATGCCCCGTTCTTCTATCGTGCGAAGAACGAAGTCACGCTGCTTGTCCATGGGCTCCTCTTGAGTTCACACCGGGGGGCCAATCGGCCCCGCACGGCCGCTATTAGGCTACTGGCTATGCCCCGACTTCGCTTGGCACTGGCCCAGACCAACCCGGTGGTCGGCGACCTCGCCGGCAATGCCGATCAAATCATGGAGGCCGCGGAGAAGGCGGCAGCGGCGGGCGCGGACCTGCTCGCGACCGGCGAGATGGCAATCAGCGGCTACCCGATCGAGGATCTCGCGTCACGCCCCAGCTTTCTCAAGAGCGCGTCCAATGCCGTGAGAGACCTCGCCAAGCGGCTGCAGGACGCGGGGCTCGGAGACCTGATCGTGATCGTCGGGCACCCTGACGGCCCGTTCGAACCGCGATTGCTCGGCACGACTAACGCGCCGACAGCCATCGCCCAGAACTGTGTGAGTGTGCTGCAGCACGGGCACGTCAAGGCTCGCTACGCGAAACATCACCTGCCGAACTACTCGGTGTTCGACGAGTACCGCATCTTCGTGCCTGGCGACGAGTTGCTCGTGCTGCGCATCAACGGAACGGATGTCGCGGTGATCGTCTGCGAGGACCTGTGGCGTGACGGGGGACCGGTCGGCCGGGTTTTGGAAGCGGACGCCGGACTGCTGGTGGTCGTGAACGCGTCTCCGTTCGAGCGGGACAAGGACGAGGTCAGGCTCCCCCTAGTCACGCGCCGGGCAACCGAGAGCGCCACAATCGTCGCCTACGTCAACATCGTCGGCGGCCAGGACGACCTCGTGTTCGACGGAGACAGCGTCGTCGTCGACGGCTCCGGCACCATTCTTGCGCGTGCACCGCAGTTCGAGGAGCACCTGCTCGTCGTGGACCTCGAACTCCCAGACGCCATCGAGGACGTCGCCTTGCCCGACCGGGTCAGCCGAGTGACCCTGTCGGTACCGGATCGCCGGAACGACCCGCTGCCGATCGACGTGGCCATCCTGCCCGACGACCGTGAGCAGCTCTGGAACGCGCTCGTGTCCGGTCTGCGCGACTACGTGCGCAAGAACGGGTTCCGATCGGTCGTGTTAGGACTGTCCGGGGGAATCGATTCCGCCGTGTGCGCGGCACTCGCCGTCGACGCGATCGGCGCGGAGAACGTGCATGCTGTTTCGATGCCGAGCCGGCACTCCTCCGGTCACTCGCGTTCCGACGCGGAAGCCCTGGCGGAGCGGGTGGGCCTGCACTTCAGCATCGAGCCCATCGCCGATCTCGTACTTCCCTTCGAGGACCAATTGAGCCTCGACGGGGTCGCCGCTGAGAACGTGCAGGCGCGCGTGCGCGGAGTCATCCTGATGTCTCTGTCGAACCTGCACGGCCATCTCGTGCTGACCACCGGGAACAAGACCGAGATCGCGATCGGCTACTCGACGATCTACGGCGACTCGGTCGGCGGCTTCGCGCCCATCAAGGACGTGCCGAAGACCCTCGTCTGGGAACTCGCCCGGTGGCGGAACGTATTCGCCGCTGCCCGCGGCGAAACTCCGCCGATACCGGAGAACTCGATCTCGAAGCCGCCATCCGCGGAACTGCGGCCCGGCCAGCAGGATCAGGATTCGCTGCCACCGTACGAGCTGCTCGACGCGATTCTGGACGCCTACATCACGCGTGCGCTCGGCCACGACGACGTGATCGCGCTCGGGTTCGATCGCGGAACCGTCGACGAGGTCACCCGCTTGGTGGATCGTGCAGAGTGGAAGAGACGCCAGGGCGCGATCGGTCCGAAGATCTCCGGCATGGCGTTCGGCCGGGACCGACGACTGCCGATCACCTACCGGCCGAGCGAGTAGGGTCTTTGGCTCCCGATACACTCGGGCGTATGGTCGACGAAACGCCTAAGCGAGTCCGCACCCGTCACTTCCGGCGCGCGAAGGAGTCGGGAATCAAGATCACCGGGCTCACCAGTTACGACCAGCTGACCGCCTCCATCTTCGATCAGGCAGGAATCGACTTCCTGCTCGTCGGCGACTCGGCGGGAAACAACGTACTCGGTTACGACACGACGCTGCCGGTGACGGTCGACGACCTCATTCCGTTGACCCGCGCGGTGGCTGGCGCGGTGAAGCGCGCGTTCGTGGTCGCCGACATGCCGTTCGGATCCTACGAGACCGGTCCGGACGAAGCCCTGCACACGGCGTTCCGCTTCATGAAGGAGACGCAGGCCCACGCGGTGAAGCTCGAGGGAGGCGTGCGCAGCGCGGAGCAGATCCGCCGGATCGTGTCAGCGGGCATCCCGGTGATGGCCCACATCGGGTTCACTCCGCAGAGCGAGCACGGGCTCGGCGGTCACATCATCCAGGGGCGCGGCGCCCAGGCCGAGCAGTTGCTCGCCGATGCGCACGCGGTCGAAGACGCCGGAGCGTTCGCGGTCGTACTCGAGATGGTGCCCTCGGAGACCGCGAAGCGCGTCACAGCTGAGCTTCGCATCCCGACGATCAGCGTCGGTGCCGGCCCCCACACCGACGGTCAACTGCTCGTCTGGACTGACTGGGCAGGGCTCACCGCGGGGCGGATCCCCAAGTTCGTCAAGCAGTACGCGAACCTTCGAGAGGTGCTCTCGGATGCCGCCGCCGCCTACATTTCGGACGTGGGCGCCGGCGAGTACCCGGCGCCCGAGCACGAGTACACCGACTGACCACGCTCCTTCGGCTGGTCAGCGGCCGTTCCGCGCGTCTTCCTCCGCCCACTTCCTCGCCCGTTCGGCAATGATTTCCGGTGCGCGGGCCGCTTCCTCACGGCTTGAGAATGGACCGTCCCTGTCACTTCCGAGGGACTGCGGGCCCTCCTCCACGTCACCGGTGCGCCTGTTGTAGTACCACTCGGTCATGGGTGCCTCCGTCGCTCAACTTAGAATCGAGCCTATGCCTTAGGATTTGAACGGTCACCTCATCCCGGATCGAATGTCCCCCGCGTCCCGAAGCACATCGAGCGTCGCGAGTACGTGGGCAGACACGAATCCGCGCCGGTCGGAGGCTCGGACGTCCCGCAGATCGATCGGATCGGGTTATCCGGCCGCCCGGCTGCGAGGTGATCGCACTTAAATGCGAGTGACGACCAAAAACAAGGGGCTCCGCGCCCGATTCGAAGACACCCTCGTCGCGACGGAGCGCGGGGCTGACATCCTGACCCTCGACCCGAACGACTGACCTCAGCACACGAAAAGGATCAATCCATGACGCAACTCGATGCCCTCGTGCAGCCGATCTTCGATGCGGTACTGCAACGCAACCCCGGCGAAGTCGAATTCCATCAGGCCGCCCGAGAGGTGTTCGAATCGCTCGGCAGAGTCATCTCGAAGCATCCGCAGTACGCCGAAGCCTCAATTCTGGAGCGGATTTGCGAACCGGAGCGGCAGATCATCTTCCGGGTGCCGTGGGTTGACGACGACGGCCGAGTTCAAATCAACCGGGGCTTCCGCGTCGAGTTCAACTCGGCGCTCGGGCCGTACAAGGGCGGGCTCCGTTTCCACCCCTCCGTCTACCTCGGCACCATCAAGTTCCTCGGGTTCGAGCAGGTGTTCAAGAATGCCCTGACCGGAATGCCGATCGGCGGAGGCAAGGGCGGAAGCGACTTCGACCCCAAGGGAAGGTCGGACGCCGAGGTCATGCGTTTCTGCCAGTCGTTCATGACCGAGCTCTACCGGCACATCGGTGAGTACACCGACGTGCCGGCCGGAGACATCGGTGTCGGCGGTCGCGAGATCGGCTACCTGTTCGGACAGTACAAGCGCATCACCAACCGCTACGAGTCCGCCGTGCTGACCGGGAAGGGTATCGGCTGGGGCGGGTCTCTCGTTCGCACTGAGGCGACCGGGTACGGCGCGACGATCTTCGCGGACGAGATGCTGAAGACGCGAGGCGACTCGTTCGACGGTAAGCGCGTTCTGGTCTCCGGCTCGGGAAACGTCGCCCTGTACGCGATCCAGAAGGTTCAGCAGCTCGGCGGAAAGGTCGTCGGCTGCTCCGATTCGACCGGGGTGGTCTACGACGAGACCGGCGTCGACCTCGAACTGCTGCGGCAAGTCAAGGAAATCGATCGCGGCCGGCTCAGCGACTATGCGCACTACCGAGGGGCAGCGTCCGACTACCGGCCCGGTGGAAACATCTGGAGCATCGCCGAGAGCACGCGGGTGGACGTCGCGCTTCCGTGCGCGACCCAGAACGAACTCGACGGGGCGGATGCTGCGGCTCTCGTTGCCGGGGGCGTGCTGGCCGTCGCGGAGGGAGCCAACATGCCGTCGACGCCAGACGCGGTGCGTGTCTTCACCGAGGCGGGCGTGCTCTTCGGACCCGGAAAGGCCGCGAACGCCGGCGGCGTCGCGACGAGCGCACTGGAGATGCAGCAGAACGCGTCGCGAGACTCCTGGTCGTTCGAGCACACCGAGCAGCGGCTGGAGGAGATCATGCGCGGCATCCATGAACGGTGCGCCGAGACCGCCGATGAGTACGACGAGCCGGGCAACTACGTGCTCGGGGCGAACATCGCCGGGTTCACGCGCGTCGCCGATGCGATGCTCGCATTCGGCGTCATCTAAGCTCCTCCTCACGGCGGTCCGATCCGACCCGCCAGCACCACCAGGACCGAAGGATGGCCGATGCCTCTGATCGACAACGCCGTGTACGTCGACGGCCGGCGAACCGAGAACCCCGGCAGCCTCGACGAGACGTTCGAGATCCTCCGGGAACGCTCCGGGATGGCCTGGATCGGACTGTATCGGCCGGATGCGATTGAGCTCAGGTCGCTCGCGGCGGAATTCGATCTGCATCACCTCGCCGTCGACGATGCGCTTGCGGGGCATCAGCGGTCGAAACTCGAGCGGTACGGCGAAACACTGTTTGTCGTCTTGCGACCCGCGCGCTATCTCGACGCTGAGGAGAGCGTCGAGTTCGGCGAACTGCACGTCTTCATCGGTCCCGGGTTCGTGGTCACCATTCGGCACGCCGAATCTCCCAACCTCAAGGTCGTGAGGCGACGGATGGAGAGCAATCCCGATCTGCTCGCCCTGGGACCCCAGGCCGTGCTCTACGCGATACTCGACGAGGTCGTGGACGAGTACGGTCCCGTCGTCGCCGGCCTCGAGAACGACATCGACGAGATCGAGGACCAGCTCTTCGGCGGGGATCCGGCGGTATCCCGTCGGATCTTCGCGCTGCTGCGGGAGGTCATCGAATTCCAGCGCGCCGCCAGCCCGCTCGGTGACATGCTGAGCGCCCTTCTCAAAGGATCGGAGAAGTACGGCGTCGACCTGGAGTTGCAGCGGGCGTTGCGCGACGTGCACGACCATGTGATCAAGATCACGGAACGGGCTGTCGCCTTCCGGGTGCTGCTCCAAAACGCTCTCACCGTTCATGCGACGGTCGTCACTCAGGGTCAGAACGATGAGATGCGGCGCCTTTCGGAGTCGAGTCTCGCGCAGACAGAACAGACGAAGAAGATCTCTTCGTGGGCTGCTATTCTCTTCGCGCCTGCCCTGATAGGCACTATCTACGGAATGAATTTCGACCACATGCCCGAGCTTCACTGGCCGTTGGGTTATCCGCTGGCCGTGGCGGCGATGCTCGTCTCCGGCGGGGCTCTGTACGGGGTGTTCAAAGCCAAGCGGTGGCTGTGACCGCGCTGCGTCAGCTGCTCGGGCGCCGTAGGTTAGTGGCATGACTCAGGCACTGGGAATCGATATCGGCGGCACTGGGATCAAGGGTGCCGTCGTCGACGTGAAGTCGGGTGAGCTCGTGATCGAACGAATCAAGATTGCGACGCCGCCAGGCGGAGAACCCGACGCTATCGTGGAGACCGTCATCCAGCTCGTCGAGAGGCTGGGCGGCATCGACAAGAAGGCGGCGGTCGGCGTCTGCTTCCCCGCGGCGGTCGTCGACGGCGTCACCCTGTCGGCGGCGAACGTCTCCGACAAATGGATTGGCCTCGAGGCCGAGAGGCTGTTCGAGAAGGCGTTGAAACGAGACATCCACTTCATCAACGACGCGGACGCCGCCGGTGTCGCGGAGCAGCGCTACGGGGCGGCCCGCAAGGTGAAGGGGCTCGCCATTCTCACGACACTCGGTACGGGGATCGGAACGGCGTTGATCCACCGCGGTCATCTGGTGCCCAACGCCGAGCTCGGGCACCTCGAGATCGATGGGGTGGACTGGGAGACGCGCGCGGCATATTCAGCGATGGAGCGGGAGAACCTGTCCTGGGAGGTTTGGGCGGGACGTCTGCAAAAGTACTACGAGCGCCTCGAGGCCTACCTGTACCCCGAACTGTTCATCGTGGGTGGCGGCGTGTCAAAGCACGCGGAGAAGTTCCTTCCCCTGATGAGCCTGCGTACCCCGATCGTGCCGGCGGTTCTGCGCAACAACGCCGGGATCCTCGGCGCCGCGGCTCTTGCCTCCGACATGTAACGCGTTTGCCTCTTATCCTCCGGCTCAGGCGGGAGCGTAGATCTGCGGTGTGCTCCCGCCGCGGGCACGGCGCACCTTGAGCGGACGAGGCGGGGGCGAATGGGCCGGCTGATACGCCGGGTTCTGTTCACGCGCATCCGGGGATGCAACGCTGGACGGCCATCTATCTACGATGTACGTTGCCGCACACCTCCAGCGGTCTACCCGGGAACTCGGCGAGCAGCCTCAACGTTCCCTGTCTGACCTTGCTCCGGGCGAGGTTTACCTAGCCGATCGGTCACCCGAATCGCTGGTGGTCTCTTACACCACCGTTTCATCCTTACCGCCGACCGAGGTCAGCGGCGGTTTGCTTTCTGTTGCACTTTCTCGCGGATTGCTCCGGGTGGGTGTTACCCACCGCCCTGCTCTGTGGAGCCCGGACGTTCCTCGGCGACTGTTGCCAGTCGACGCGACCGTCTTGCCGACCCATTCGCGAGCAATCCTACTCGAAGCGGACGCCCGCCGCCCGGTCGAGCCCGGACTCGCTTGTTCGTACGAGGATCGCTTGGCTGTCGGGGCAGATGAGCACGTCGTCGGGGGCGGCCGCGCGCACGATCGCCATCTCGTTCTCGAGCAGCTTCACTCCGCTGGCGCTCGACACTCCCCCGCGCAACAGCGAAGCGCCGGCGCCGTAGCGTGCGCGCTGCCGCTCGTACAATGCCACCAGATCCGGCGGAAGCCTGGCGGCGATGGTGGCACGGTTGGCGGCGGCGTGCCCGCGCTCCGACTCCAGTGCCACGGCCGAGGTCTTACGGTCGCCCTCGACAGCGGCGATCCGCTCGAGCAGTTCGGCGTGCTCGGCGGCGGTGATGCGTGCCCCGTTCTCGAGCAGTTCGAGCTTCTCCATCACAGCGATCTCGATGTCTTCGAGGTCCGCCAGACGACGGCGGAGCCCTTCAAGTTCGTGTTCGAGCCCTGCGACATCCTTCACCGAGGAGGATGCCTGCAGTCTGCCGTTGTCGCGGACGATGCGTGCCTCGACGACTGCGACGTCCGATTCGACTCTGGACAGTTCCAGCCGGGCGTCCTCGACCGCACCCGCCTCTGTCGCTCGCTGCTGGCGGAGACGCTCGGATTGCGCCGCGAGGGCTGCGAGGGTCCCCAGTTCCGGGAGGTTCTTCGCGCGGTAGTCGAGCTGTTGCAGCTTCGTGTCGATCGCCTGCAACTCGAGCAGATGCGCCTGGGTATCGGGGCTGGCTTTCAGCGCCATGGTGCCTCATTCATTTCGTGGTGTCGGTTGGGGATGTCACTGTGCGGCGGCTTTCACTGTACGACGACGAAATCCCATGGGTCGGTCCTGATGTCGCTCACCGTCACCTTCACGCCCGGGAGGGCGAGCCGCAACTCGTCAGCCGCCGTCTCCAGCCATAACCACTCGCTCGCCCAATGCGAGACGTCGATGAGTGCGGGGCCCCGACGGAGGCGAGCGTTCTCGCGGGCCTCGGAAGCGGGATGATGACGTAGGTCAGAGGTGATGTAGACGTCGGCGTCGAGCACGGCGGGCTCCGACAGCAGAGAGTCGCCTGCCCCGCCGCACAGGGCGACGGTGCTGATCGGCGCGTCGTAGGCACCGGAGACTCGGATTCCGGATGCCGTCGGTGGAAGGATCTCGGCGAGCCGTCGGGCGAGCGCACCCAGCGTTGTCACCTCGGGGAGGGCACCAACGCGGCCGAGCCCGGTGGAACCGTCCGAGTCGCCGACGATGGGTCGGGTATCGGTCAAACCGATCACGCTTGCGAACACGGCCGAGGTGCCCGTGCCGACGACGTCGGCGTTCGTGTGCGCCGCGACGAGCGCGCAGCCCGCCCGGATCAACCTGGCGAGCATTGCCCCCTTGTACCGGTCCTCTGCTACCGAGGTGACCCCTCGTAGCAGGAGCGGATGATGCACCAGCAGCAGGTCGGCGCCCAGCTCGATCGCCTCGTCGACGGTTTCGCCCACTGCGTCGACGGCGAGGTGGATACGCTCCACGCCCGACGAGGGGTCACCGGCAAGCAGACCGGGCGCGTCCCACGGCTGCGTTCCGGACGATGGCCAAAGCCGGTCGATGGCGGAGAGGACTTCGGCGACGATTACGGACACGGCACCGAGTCTACCGATCGCGCTCGACCCTCCCGGAGCTAGCGAGAGCCCCGGACCCGACCTAGCATGGCGAGCACAATTCCGCCGAGCCCTGTCGCGAGGATCGAGCCTGCCACTATCGACGCACGGGGCTCGCCTCGCCATCGCCGCGGAATCTGAGAGGCCACCCTGCCGCGCAGGTCCCGCGCCCGCGATGGGACGTCGACATCGTACTTAATCTCGCCGAGCGTGTGGAGGAGCCGAGCCCTCGTCGCGTCCACCTCGGCACGGATCTGCTCGGGCGATCGGGGGTCCTTGGGCTTCTTCGGCTTCTTCGGCTCCGGCGGAACGGTGCTCCTGTCGCCGCGATTGATGTCACGCGCCTTCGCGAGGGACCTCTGCTGAGCGACTCCCCGCGCTACCGCCGAAACGACCCCTGCCGCGGTGAGCTGGTCCTTCTTCTTTCGTCTAGCCATGGTCGTCCTCCTCGCGATCCTGTGTCGCCACATGTTCGAAACCGCGGCCGGTTCCCACTACGACTGTAACCCTGTGGCCCGTTCCGGCGGAGGCGCAAGCCTCACAGAGGATTGATGAGCTCGGCGCGGTCGTCCCCGCGGAGTGCGGCGACCTGATGCATCACGAGGGCCTCGACCGCCGGGGTAGACGCGGCGACAGCGGCATCGACGAAGCTCTGATCACCTTCGGTCGTCGGGTCGAGCCACTCGTCCCACCATTCGTTCGGCAGCGTGACCGGTGTGCGTTCGTGGATGCCGCGCAACGCCCCAACGGCGTCGCGCGTGAGGATGGTGGCAGTGAGCACCCATCTCGCGGGATCATCGTCGGCTCGAGCGGCATCCCGCCACCATGAATAGAGCCCGGCGAACCCGATCATCCCGTCCGTCGGGCGGATGTAGTAGGGCGTCTTGGTCTTTCCCTCTGTCTTCCACTCGTAATAGCCCGAGGCTGGGATGATCGCACGCTTGGATCGCACCGAGTTCGCGAAGAACGGTTTCTCCGCCGCCGATTCCGATCGGGCGTTGAACGTCGGGAACTTCGTCTGCAGGGTCTTCGAGTACGAGGGGGTGAGGGACCAGCGGGCGCCCTCGAGCCTTCGTACCGGTTGTCCGTCGCCCTTCACGGATTCCACGACGGTGGGTATGCGGTCGGTGGGGCGCACATTCCAGGACGGGGCCGGCAGATTCTCGCCCTCTACCTCGATCTCGAACAACCCGAGAAGGTCACGACGTTCTCCCGCCACCACGAATCGTCCGCACATGCTCCCATCATCCCGCCGCAGCGCTCACGCGGTGACACCGCTCGGCGCGAGGTGAGTCCGGCCGACGGCGTCTTTGATTACAGCGGACGCGCTTCCGGTGCTCGCGAACGTCTCGCGCTGACGGCGGGCCCCCGTCCCGTTTGTGAGGATGTCGTCGACGATGCGCGCCACTTCGCTTTCCTCGCCCAGTTCTCCGAGGACCGGTGCGACATGCTCGAGAAGAGCACGAACTACGACCCTGGCGGGCATCGGTGTCTCGCTGAGAGGATCGATCAGGTCACCTTCGGTGCCCGACTTGCTCGCCCGCCAGGACGCGAGCCGCAGCTGGAGGACGGATGCGGGAACTGGGGCCTTACGGGCACGCCATTCCCGAGCCGCCGTCTCCACGAGGCCCCGCACGAGCGCGGCGATGACCGCGGCATGCTCGCCGTCGAGGCACACGTCCGCGATTCGTGTCTCAATGGTCGGGTGGTGGCGGGAGAGTCGGGCATCGAAGTACATCATTCCTTCATCGAGCGGAACGCCTGTCCTGAGGAGGTCCTCTACCGTGGCCCGATACTGCGCTTCCGACCCGAATATCTCGTTGGGGCCGGTGGTCGGCCACCTCATCCACGCCTGATACCGATAGCTCGCGTAACCGGTGTCCTCACCTTCCCAGAACGGGGAGTTGGCGCTTAACGCGAGCAGCACCGGAAGCCAGACGCGTATCCGATCGAGAACCGCGATCCCCTCCTCCGCTGATTCGATTCCGACGTGGACGTGGAATCCGCAGCTCAGCTGGTGTCTCATGGTCATGCCGAACTGAGACTCCATCGCCTCGTAGCGCGGCACTGGCACGAGGCAGGTGGCGAGTGGTTCGATAGCCGTCGCCATCGCAACGGTTCGTGCGCCGAAGAGCCCGGCCGCGGCATCCGACCTCTTGCGGCCGGCCCGGATCGCGGACGTCAGTTCGGCGAGCGTGTGAACGGGGCGGCTGATCACCTCGATCTGCTCCTGCTTCACCTCGAATTGGAGTGTGCTGGGGATGCGCGCGTCGAAAGAGGCTGTTCCGGGAGGAACCGCTACTGCGTCCTGCAACGACATGATCGATCCTGCGACGGCCACCGGCCTGGCCGACACGGCGTCGATCAGCAACAGTTCTTCCTCGACGCCAACGCTGCGCACCGGCGACTTCGCACTCTCACGTCCCATCGTTAGCTCCTCCCTCGAGCGACCGCCACCCCTTTCACTATTGATGATGCGCGGCTATGAGTGAAGACGGTAGATATTTTCGACTCGGCCGAGTACACGCCGAACCACGCACGGCATTGAGAGGAATGGAGTATGAATAAGCGGTCAGAATCGGATGGCGGGGAGGACTGTCGGGTTCTCGACTACCTGAACGCCAACACCTCGAGGATCATCGCCGAACTGAGCGAGTGGATCCGGGTTCCCTCGGTGGCCGGGCTTCCCGAGCGGGAACAGAACCTCATGCAGTCGGCCAACCTCCTCGCCGCGGCCTGTCGCGAGATCGGGTTCCCGGTCGCCGAGCTCCTTCCGACCGGACCCACCGTCGCCGTGTATGCCGAGTGGTGCGAGGCCCCGAAGGCACCGACGGTGCTTGTCTACAGCCACCACGACGTTCGCGCCGTCAAGGACGAACGCTGGGATCAGACGGAGCCATTCATCCCAGCGCGGCGACAGGGACGCCTCTATGGTCGCGGAAGCTCCGATGCCAAAGGTCAGCTGGTCGCGCACCTCTGGGGTGTGCGCGCGCACCTTGAGGGGGCCGGTCGTGCGGCGCCGGCGGTGAATCTGAAGTGGCTTATCGAGGGGGAAGAGGAGATGGGTTCGCCGAATCTCGCGACGCTCCTCGAGCACCATCGCGACCGGCTCCGGTGCGACGTCGTCGTCTTTTCGGACACGCTGCAATGGCGGGCCGATCATCCCGCCATCTGCACGAGTGTGCGAGGCATGATCAGCGCCCACCTGGATGTGCGCGGACCTGCGCGGGACGTGCACAGTGGCGCGGTGTCCGGCCCCGCGCCCAATCCGATCCACGAACTGAGTCGGCTGATCGGACAGTTGGAAGACGCGGACGGCCGGGTGACTCTGCCCGGCTTCTACGACGACGTGCCAGAGTTATCCACGCGTCGGCGGGCCGAGCTCGCCGCCCTCCCCTTCTCGGACGAGGACTGGCTGGAGCGCTCACAGACGCGATCGATCGGCGGCGAGGCTGGCTACACCGTGCTCGAACGCCTGTGGGCACGCCCGTCCGTGGAGGTGACGTCGATCCTCGCCGGGGACCCTGTCGGCACGTCCCGCGCCGCGGTTCCCGCTATCGCCTCGGCCGATGTGAGCATCCGGTTCGTGGTCGGCCAGACGGCGGGCGTCGTCGCCGAGCAATTACGCACCTGGGTGGCCGAGAAGTTACCCGACACGGTGGACTATGAACTCGCCGTCGCCGAAGAGACGGCGCAGGAGCCGTACGAAACCCCCGACCACCCCGCGGTCCAGGCGCTCGAGCGCGCCATCGGGCGGGCAAATGGCGGCGCACTGGCGGGACGAATGGGGAACGCGGGCGGCGGCCCGGCCGAACTGCTCGCCTCGACCCTTGATGCTCCGGTCGTATTCTTCGGCACTGGCCTGCCTGAAGATCACTGGCACGACAGCGACGAGAGCGTGAGAATCGACGTGCTCGTCGCCGGGGCAGCGACGATCGCGTTCCTGTGGTCGGAACTCGCGACAGTGGCCGTCGCACCCGCATGAGCGGCTGAAACCTCGCACTTCACGAACGTGACCGCTTCCGCAACCGACCGATGAGACCCACAGCGCGAAGACGGACTTCGGGGCGCTGAACGGCGTGTCGTCGGCTCAGCGTCAACTCTCGATCGGCACGCGGTGCTCGTTGAGAGAACTCGTCGATGCGACTGGTCTCCGAGCAGGGTCACGTTCGGGAACGGCTAACTTCCAGTCCGCTCACCAGCAGGTCGACGCCGAAGTCGAACTCAGCACTCGGATCCTCTTCGAGGGCAGAGGCGCCCGTGTCGGGCGCACGTACGCCAAGGCTGTCGTACTGCATCCGCTGTTGTTCGTGGGAGACGTGTCCGAGCACGAAGTGCAGTATGGCCGTTGCAGCCCGCTGAGCTGTGATCTCGTCGTAGCCGTCGTCGACGATGGAGGCGACGAGGTTGTCCCGTGCGACGGTCGAGCCCAGGCCGAGCGCGAGCGTACTGGAGACGACTTCTGCTCCGTCGCGATATGCGAGCAGCGCATTTCGCAGAGCAGCGGCTTCGGCGCGGAGGTTTCCGGGCCGGTCAGGATCGGGGTGGCGCGGTGTCGTCGGCGTCACGATCCGGTTGGCAAGCTCGGCAAGCAGGTGCTGCTTGTTGGGGAAGTGCCAGTACAGGGCGCTGGGCTGCACGTCGAGCGCGCCGGCAAGTCGGCGCATCGTCAGATCGGGGAGGCCGAAGTCGTCCAGGATCCGCAGGGCTGCGCTGACAACGTCCTCGCGGCTGTGCCTGCGTCCGTATTCGGCTTGGCTCATGGGACCACTATAGTGAACACCGTTCAGGTGAACGGTGTTCAAGTGAACGCTGTTCAGGGACCAGTGTTCAGGTGAACGGTGTTCATGTGAAGAGTGTTCAGCTGTCATTCGATGAAGGAGTCTTTGTGATCGCCCCTCCCCCACCCGCCCTCCGATCCCCCATCCGGCGATTAGGCGTCACCGACGTCTCGCGGGTTGCTGTTTTCGCGGCATTGGTGGCTGTACTGGGGCTTCCTGGCGGCTTCACCATCGTGAGTTCGGTGCCGATCACCGCCCAGACGCTCGGCGTCATGCTCGCCGGCGCCATCCTCGGGCCGTGGCTTGGTGCACTCTCCGTGACTGTTCTGCTGGCTCTCGTCGCCGTCGGGCTACCCTTGCTCGCTGGTGGCCGCGGTGGTGTCGGGGTGTTTGTCGGCCCGTCCGCAGGATTCCTGCTCGGCTGGATCGTGGGGGCCATCGTGATCGGGCTCATTGTCCACGCGGGTGCTCGCAAACCCAGGTTGTGGAGGACCTTCGTCGGTGTTCTGACCGGCGGGATTCTTACGATCTACGCCGTGGGAATCCCAGTCCAGAGCGCGGTGACCCGTCTACCACTCGCGGAGACTGCCTTGACCAGCCTCGTGTTCGTGCCTGGTGACCTCATGAAAGCGGTGATCGCTACCGGTATCGTCATGACACTGGTGCGCGCCTACCCCCGGGGCTTCCGGCGGGTGTGGCCGGCGAAGTCCGCGAAAGGCGCCGAACCGGATCGAGCGGCCGTAGAGTGATCATCCCCTTGACCGGCTCCACGGTCGGTCTACTCGATCGTCTGCGCGAAATACGCGAGTCGGGAGACGTTCCACTCGTCGGCGACATCCGCTGGCCGCGAGCGCAGTGGGAGACCGTGGAAGCGGCCGCGACTGAAGCGCAGCTTCCCGACGACACCGCCTGGGCGACCCTCACGTCGGGCAGCAGCGGATCACCTCGCATCGTGCTCCGGAGCGCATCGTCCTGGGCCGACTCGTTCGAGGCCGTGGCGCGGTATCTCGATACTGGACCGGACGAGGCCGTGTTGCTGCCTGCGCCGCCCGCCGCGTCGCTCACTCTGTTCTCGCTGGCGCACGCCCTCGAGGGCGGTCCTCGCCCGCTCTTCGGGTCCGCCTCGCCCTCCAGCCCCGCATGTTTGCACGGCACTCCGCACTCGCTGCGCGCTGTGCTTGATGCTGGCGCTCCAACCAGTCTGCGGGCCGCACTGATCGGTGGATCGCACCTTGATCCAAAACTTCGGGAACGTGCCGAATCCGCTGGTATCCGCCTGACCGCGTACTACGGCTCGGCCGAACTGTCGTTCGTCGCCGTCGACGAGGGCGACGGTCTCAAAGCGTTCCCCGGTGTAGAACTGGACCTCCGGGATGGCGAGCTTTGGGTTCGTTCCCCGTACGTCGCATCCGGGTACCTCGGCGCTCCCGGTCCGCTGCGGCAGGACGGCGATTGGGCGACCGTCGGCGACCGGGCAGAGTCGGTCGACGGGCGGCTACGCTTGCTCGGCCGCGCGGACAACGCCATTCTGACCGCTTCAGCGACGATCGTGCCGGAAGAGGTAGAGGATGTACTCTGCGCGATCCCCGGCGTCCACGACGCGATCGTATTCGGACTGCCGCGGGAGCGGGTGGGCGCGCTGGTCGCTGCCTTCGTGGAACTGGACGGCAATCCCCCCTCGGACCTCCGCCGCACGGCGGAGGCCCGTCTCGCTACCGCGCATCGACCGCGACGCTGGTTCGCCGGGCAACTACCACGCACACCCTCGGGTAAACCCGCCCGAGCCGAAGCTATACGCCTCGCACTAGCCGGAGAGGTACCCCGCCTTGTCCACTGACCGCCGTCCCGTGATCGTCGCCGCCCGCCGCACGCCCATTTGTACCCGAGGTCGCGCCCTCGCCCACTTGACGGTCGGAGAGCTGGCTGCGCCCGCGATCCGGGCAGCTCTAGCCGACGCCAACACGCTGATCGGGGCGCCGTTCGAGGTGGCAGACGTCGTGCTCGGCAACTGCATGGGCCCCGGCGGCAATCCGGGTCGTGTGGCCGCGCTCGCCGCAGGACTTGGGACAAACATTCCCGGTGGTACCGTCGACCGCCAGTGCGGGAGCGGACTCGCGGCCGTGCTCGATGCGGTAGCCGCTATCCGCGCCGGTGATGAGCGGGTGCGTGTGGCCGGTGGCGTCGAGAGTGCATCCACGGCGCCCGTGCGTTCAATGGGAGGTTTCCACTACGCTCGCGCGCCGTTCGTGCCCGCTGGCTTCCCAGACCCCGACATGACACGTGCGGCCGAGGATCTGGCCGCACATGATGGTATCTCCCGCTCTCGGCAGGACGAGCACGCCGCTCGTAGCCACTCGCGTGCACGGGCGGCTCTCGCTGACGGCCGCTTCGACGCCGAACTAGTCGCACTCGACGGCGTTCACCGCGACGACGCGATCGGCGCAGCGGAACCGCTACTTCCGCGACTTCCCACCCTCTTTGACGGTGGGACGCTCACCGCCGGCACCGCCACGCGCATCGGCGATGGTGCCGCAGCCCTGGTCGTCGCCCCCGCTTTCGCCGCGCCGGGGCTCGTAGTCCGAGGCTCCGCCGTGGTCGGTTGTGACCCCTCGCTTCCTGGCATCGGCGCCGCGCCCGCTATCCAAGCCGCGCTTCGCTTGGCCGACACGGAGGTCGGCGACATCGGCGCGTTCGAGATCGTTGAAGCGTTCGCGGTGCAGAGCCTCGCCGTGCTCGACAGGATTGGTCTCGCTGATGACGACCCGCGGCTTTGCGCTGATGGCGGCGCCCTCGCGCTGGGGCATCCCTGGGGTGCAAGCGGTGCGATTGCGGTCGTGCGTCTGTTCAGCCGACTCGTACGATCAGGAGCACCAGCAGGGACGCTAGGCGTCGCCGCTGCGTCAGTGGGTGGCGGCCTCGGCATCGCCGCAGTTTTCGAGGTGGTTCGATGAGCATCCACCTCGAGGCGGTCTCCGTGCGCCTCGGCGAGGCGGACGTGCTGCGCGACGTCTCCCTCAACCTCGCCGCGCGCACTGTCGCTGTGATCGGCGAGAACGGTTCCGGTAAGTCCACGTTCGCCCGGCTAATCGGCGGCTTGGTCGTGCGCACCACGGGCGAGTTGAGCGTGCTAGGACTCGATCCGACCCGCCGGGCAGCGGAGCTCAGGCGTCGGATCGCGCTCGTGTTCAGCAACCCGGACGCCCAGATCGTTATGCCGACGGTTGCCGAGGATGTCGCGTTCTCGCTCCGCGCCGACCGGCTGCGCTCTGTCGAAGTTCGGGAGCGGGTGAGTGCGGCGCTCGACCGGTTCGGCCTCACGGCTCTGGCCGACCGGCCGTCGCACGACCTGTCCGGTGGTCAGAAGCAATTGCTGGCCCTGTGTGGCGCGTTCGTTCGGCGACCCGAGCTGGTAATCGCCGACGAACCGACCGCCTACCTCGACGCCCGCAACGCCAGGCGCGTCGCCGACCATCTGTTCGAGGACACAGGACATCGGCTGGTGCTCGTGACCCACGATCTCGTTCTGGCTGAACGTTGCGAGGTGGCGGTGCTGTTCACGGCAGGTCGCGTGGCCGCAGTCGGAGAGCCAACTGCGATTCTCGCCGAGTACGAAGCGATCCTCCGATGCTGAGCTTCTACCGCCCCGGTGATGGCTGGTTGCACCGTATGCCCTCCGGCCCGAAGGCGTTTCTGCTTTTCGCGTTCGTGCTCGGTGTCTCTCTGCTCCCATCCGCGTGGTGGGCGGCCGCGGCCACGGCGACGGCGACTGCTCTGGTCTACCTCCTCGCAGGGGTCGGTGGTTGGCGCGAACTCAGCCACCAGATCCTCATCGTCCGCTGGCCCATTGCGATCACTGTCGCCAGCCAACTGCTCTTCCTTGGCCCTGAACAGGCCGTCGCCAATACGGTTCGGGTCGTCGCTGCCATCGTGCTCGCCGCGTTGCTGGTCCTCACGACACGGGTGAGCGCCTTGCTCGACATGATCGAGCGGGGCCTGCGCCCTATGGAACGGCTCGGCCTCGACTCCCAGAGAGCAGCGTTGTTGCTTACGGTGACGCTGACCACCATTCCCGTACTCGCGCGGCTGGCCGGGGATGTGCGGGACGCACAGCGCGCCCGCGGCGGTCGCAGCAGTCTTCGTTCCTTCACGGTCCCTTTTCTTGTGGTCGCCCTCAAGCACGCGGACGAGCTCGGCGATGCTCTCACCGCCCGTGGTATCCGATGAACGGGCGAAGGCCGCGCGTCCTGGGGCCGACGGTCGACGACGAAACCCGCTGTGTGCACTACCGGACCCCGCTCGATGTGATCGCGATCAAGTTCGGCTGCTGCCGTGAGTTCTACCCCTGCCATCTCTGCCACGCGGAGACAGCCGATCACGGCGCGGCACAATGGCCGATGGACGGGCGAGCAGAGCAGGCCGTGCTCTGCGGCGTGTGCGGGCACCTCTTGACCATCGCCGGGTATCTCGACGCGAACGCATGCCCGGCCTGCGCCGCGGACTTCAATCCGAGCTGCAAACTCCATGCGGAGCTGTACTTTGAGATCTGACCCTCGCTGTCCGATCGTGACTGCTGCGCCAGGCTTCGCGCCGTAGTTCTCCCGCTCCGACATACTCGAGCAGCGCGTCGAGTCCGCTTCACGGCGAGCAGTGGGGCCTCGGCCGTCAGCCGCACGAGGGGTGCGACACCTCAATCTCCCCGACGATCATCGTGCAGACGTGGAACAACGCATTCTCCGACATGTTCGACAACACGCTGATCAAACCGACCGCGCCGTTCTTCCAGACGCTCGTCCCGATGACGGAAGGTACGAAGGTGCGATTCTCCGCCGACTTCGTGACCGACGACGGCTCGTGCGTGAAAGGCACGAACATTACCGAGACGTTCTACGGCTCCGACCCGGACTTCCTGGTCCGGTACGCGGACGTCGCCGCGCAGTAGCCGGCGGCCCCACCGTCGTCCCGACACAGCCTTCCGGCGAGCTCCGCCCCGCCCCGCCCTGCACGGCTCTAAGGCATGGGCTGGGCCCTAGACGATGGAAACAATCGGTTGTCCTCCCCCTCTGCCAAGCTGGGCCCCGTGGACTTCGCGAGCTGGTGGACGGACTTGATGGGATGGCTCGGCTCGTGGCTCATCCCGTTCGCGCAGACGCCAGGGTTCGCCGGCATCCTCGCGGTGGTCGCCGCGGTCATCGCCTTCTGGGCTTCTACCCGCAACTCGCGGAAGGAACGCTGGTGGAAGCGGGCGGAGTACGCCCTAGACCGGACGCTGTCGACGGATGAAGCTGAGCAGCTGGTCGGCCTCGCCATGCTGCATTCGCTGCGGAGCCGGGATCAGCGCGAGCAGGATTTCATCAAAGCGGCGACCGATGTGTTCCTCGACCCGAACGCTGACGGCGACGACACGGATGACGTTCCGCCGGCCGAGCCGGTCGAGACGCCGGGACCGGCAGCACACGTAGTCGATGCAGGGCGACCTAAACCGCCGGCTCATGGATTTATGCGCTGGCTTCGGCGACAATGGAGGCAAGGGAAGGGGACACGATGAGCATCCGACACACCGACCGTGAATCGGCGGCGCGTCAACCGTCGGAGAAGGTGCGGGTCGCCGCCGCCCGCGTTCGTGTCGACTCCGACAGGCAGGTCCGGCGCAGTACCCCGCAGTGGATCAAGGACCTCGCCAACACCGGCAAGAAGCAGTAGCAGTAGCAGTAGCGCGCGAGACTCCCCGGGTTGCTGTTCGACGCCAGACCATGAAGGGGTCGTGGTTCTGGGTGCCCACCCCGGCCGGTGACTGAGCCCAAGCGGGTTGACCTGTTGGCCTGCCGCCCACCTATCAGTCATGGCAACCACAACCCACGAAGAGTCGCTGCACCCGCGCGACGCCGGCTCCGGGCAGATTCACTGAGGGCCAGCACACCGCCCCTGACGTTGCACTGCTGGCACCAGCCAGCCCGGACAACCATGTTGTTCTCGGCGAACCAGCGCTTCCACGCGGCGGTGACGCCTGCACGGCGCTGCTGCGCGGCAACGTCTACGATTCGGCAGCACCAAAAGCCGCAAACCGAGGCGAGTGCCTCTCGTTTATCGCGCTGAAGAACTCGCGCTCGGTCAAAGCATCGGGAAGAAGGCAGGAGACCTCCTTTTCACCGCGCCGCGAGGTGGACAGATCTCCGGACCGAACCTTACCCGCGCTCTCGGCTGGGGAGAACTCACCTCACACCGCATCTACGAGCTCCGCCACACCGCGGCCACTCGATGGATCGCTGCCGGGGTCAGCATCACAATCGTTTCCGCGTGGCTCGGTCACGTCGACCCCGCGATCACGCTGCGGATCTACGCCGGCTACCTCGAGGAGAACTCGCTCGCTGGCCTCGAACAGCTCCGCGCGGCGGCGCTTCTGAATACCCGTCCTAAACCCTCCACCGGCAATTCACCGGCGAATCAACACGGTGACGGCGTTGGCGCGATGCCAGCGGCAAAAGAAAACCTGCTCTGACCGGGGTCTTTGGGCAGTGGGCCCTACCGGGCTCGAACCGATGACATCCACGGTGTAAACGTGGCGCTCTACCAACTGAGCTAAAGGCCCGCGACGAAGATCGCAGATGCGATCGCGAGGCGACAATTCACCATGCTACATGCCCGGCGGGGCCCCGTGGCGGCGCATCCGCTCAGACCACGGCCGGAACGAGCTCGGCAAGGGCCGCGCGGTACGACTCGAGCGACCGCGCCTCCCCCGGGGCCGTCACGAAGCTGGCGCGGATGATTCCATTCGTGTCGATGAGGAACGAAGCACGATTGGCGAAACCTTTCGCCTCGAGGAACACACCGTAGTCCTTTGCGACGTCGCCGTGCGGCCAGAAGTCGGCGAGCAGCGGGAAGTCGTACCCCTCCTGTTCGGCGAACGCGCGCAGCGTCGCCTTCGAGTCGACAGAGATTCCGAGGAGTTGCACGCTGTTGTCCGCGAAGAGGGAGAGGTTGTCGCGCAGTTCGCAGAGCTCGCTCGTGCACGTGCTCGTGAACGCCAGTGGAAAGAAGACGAGTGCGACCGGGCTCTTGCCGCGGAAGTCCGACAGTCGCACGTGCTCCCCGAACTGGTTGGGGAGCTCGAAGTCAGGTGCGTGGGTGGAGATCTCCAGAGCCATGATGCGTCCTTTCGCCCCGGATGACGGGCATCCGGAAACACGATTGGCAATACTACGCCCGCGATCCTCCGGGTCAAACCGCCGCCAGTGTGTGCAACTAGGATTGTCACGGCCATTGGGTGCTCCCGGCTCGTAACCCGATCCGCACCGCTCATGGCATCTACTAGCCAACAGGCGCTGCGCGACGGCGAACACGAGCCACGAACAAGAGCGAGGTCAAGGGTGACGGTCAACGACCAGGATCCGTATTCGGTCCACCACATCGATGCGGACCCGCAAGAAACAGCCGAATGGCAGGAGTCCCTCGACGCGCTCGTCGCGGTACAGGGGCACGAGCGCGGGCGACAGATCATGCTCAGCCTGCTGAAGCGGTCGAAGGAACTGCACCTCGGGGTTCCGATGGTGCCGACGACCGATTACCTGAACACGATCGCTCCTGAGAACGAGCCCGAGTTCCCCGGCGACGAGGACATCGAACGCCGCTATCGCGCCTGGATCCGCTGGAACGCGGCCATCACGGTGCACCGTGCGCAACGCCCCGGGATCGGTGTCGGCGGGCACATTTCGACCTACGCGTCATCCGCCTCCCTCTACGAGGTGGGGCACAACCATTTCTTCCGGGGCCAGCACCATTCCGGCGGCGGCGACCAGATCTTCTACCAAGGCCACGCCTCCCCCGGCATGTACGCCCGCGCCTACCTCGAGGGTCGGCTGAGCACGGACCAGCTCGACGGGTTCCGTCAGGAGAAGTCGCACCCGGCTGGCGGCCTGTCGTCGTACCCTCACCCGCGTCTCATGAAGGACTTCTGGCAGTTCCCCACCGTTTCGATGGGGCTCGGCCCGATCAACGCGATCTATCAGGCGCAGAGCAACAAGTACCTGACCGACCGAGGCATCACCGATGCCTCCGACCAGCAGGTGTGGGCGTTCCTCGGCGACGGCGAGATGGACGAGGTCGAGAGCCGGGGGGCGCTCCAGCTCGCTGCGAATGACAGCCTCGACAACCTGAACTTCGTCATCAACTGCAACCTGCAGCGCCTCGACGGACCGGTGCGCGGCAACGGCAAGATCATCCAGGAACTCGAGAGCTTCTTCCGCGGCGCCGGCTGGAACGTCATCAAGGTCGTCTGGGGTCGCGAGTGGGATGACCTGCTCCAACGCGACACGCACGGGGCGCTTCGCGACCTCATGAACCGCACGCCCGACGGCGACTACCAGACCTACAAGGCGGAGAGCGGTGCCTACATACGCGAGAACTTCTTCGGACGCGACCCGCGGGCCCTCGAACTCGTGAAGGACTACACCGACGACCAGATCTGGGGTCTCAAGCGCGGAGGGCACGACTACCGCAAGGTTTACGCAGCGTTCAAGGCCGCCTCCGAGCACAAGGGCCAGCCGACCGTCATCCTCTCGAAAACGGTGAAGGGCTACGGCCTCGGCCCGTCGTTCGAGGGACGCAACGCGACCCACCAGATGAAGAAGCTCACCCTCGACAACCTCAAGCAGTTCCGCGACGAGATGCGCATCCCGATCACCGACGCGAAGCTCGAGGAAGACCCGTACCTGCCGCCGTACTACCACCCCGGCGACGACGACGAGGCAATCCAGTACCTGCACGAGCGGCGCCAGGCACTCGGCGGCTACGTGCCGGAACGCCGGTCACGGTACACGCAGGTCAACCTCCCGGAAGCGTCCACCTACGACGTCGTGAAAAAGGGTTCCGGCAAGCAGGAAATCGCCACCACGATGGCATTCGCCCGCCTGCTCAAGGACCTCCTGCGCTCGAAGGAATTCGGCCACCGCATCGTGCCGATCATCCCGGATGAGGCACGCACGTTCGGCATGGACGCCTACTTCCCGACATCGAAGATCTACAACCCGAAGGGGCAGCAATACACCTCGGTGGACCGCACCCAGCTGCTCGCGTACAAGGAGAGCGCCCAGGGCCAGATCCTGCACGTGGGAATCAACGAGGCGGGCGCCTTTGCCGCGTTCACGGCAGCAGGAACCTCGTACTCGACCCACGGCGAAGCGCTCATTCCCGTCTATGTCTTCTACTCGATGTTCGGGTTCCAGCGCACCGGCGACGCGATGTGGGCAGCCGGTGACCAGATGGCGCGCGGCTTCATCATCGGCGCGACCGCGGGCCGCACGACGCTCACCGGGGAGGGGCTTCAACATGCCGACGGGCACTCACCGCTGCTCGCGTCGACAAACCCCGCCGTAGTCAGCTACGACCCCGCCTACGGCTACGAGCTCGGCCACATCGTGCGCGACGGTCTCCAGCGCATGTACGGCGGCGAGCACGTCGACCCCAACGTGATGTACTACATCACGGTGTACAACGAGCCGATCGTGCATCCGGCCGAACCGGAGGACCTCGACGTCGACGGGCTGCTTCGAGGAATATACCTGCTCAAGAAGAGCGCGACGCAAGGCCCTCGCGCTCAACTTCTGGCCTCCGGCGTGGCCGTGCCGTGGGCGCTCGAGGCGCAGCAACTTCTCGCCGAGGACTGGAACGTCTCAGCCGACGTGTGGTCGGTGACTTCCTGGTCGGAGCTTCGCCGGGAGGGAATCGCGGCGAGCGAGCAGAACTTCCTGAGCCCCGACGCCCAGAAGCGTGTCCCGTACCTTACAAGGAAGCTCGAGGCGGCGGAGGGCCCGTTCATCGCCGTCAGCGACTTTATGCACGCCGTGCCCAATCAGATTCGGGAGTTCGTGCCCGGCGACTTCGCGACGCTCGGAGCCGATAACTTCGGTTTCTCGGACACCCGCGCGGCCGCACGCCGATACTTCAAAATCGACGGACCATCGATGGTCGTACGAACGCTCGAGTCGCTTGTCGCGCGCGGCGAAATCGATCCCAGCCTGCCGCAACAGGCGATCGACAAGTACCGTCTGCATGACGTGAACGCGGGAACATCCGGCAACACAGGCGGCGAGAGCTGACGAACCCCGCGCCGCGCCCGAACGCTCCGGCGCGCGCATCCACCCCTCCCTCCAAGGAGCAGACGCTCGCCTGGCTCAAGACGGTGTCAGGCGAGCTCGCAAGCGCGACTCTGAAGCGACTGGACGACACCCTCCCCTGGTACGGCGATATGCCGCCCGGCCGACGATCCGCCGTCGGGCTCGTCGCCCAGGCCGGCATCACATCGTTCATACACTGGTTCGACGACCCCAAGTCGACACCATGGATCGCGGCGGACGTGTTCGGGGCGGCACCGCGCGAACTGCTGCGCTCCGTGAGCCTCACCCAGACGCTGCAGTTGATCAAGGTCACGGTGGAGGTCGTGGAGGACCGACTGAAGGGGCGCGACGAGTCGCTCCGGGAGGCGATCCTGCTGTACTCCCGCGAGATCGCGTTCGCCGCGGCGGACGTCTATGCGCGAGCGGCGGAGGCGCGTGGGCTGTGGGACGCCCGCCTCGAGGCTCTTGTCGTGGACTCGATCCTCAGCGGCGAGTACGACGACGAACTGCCCTCCCGCATTGCCGCCCTCGGCTGGCACGGTCACGGGGAGGTGTCGGTGCTCGTCGGCACGGCGCCGCCGATGCTCGACGTCGACATGCTCAGACGCACCGCGAGGCACCTCGACGCCGACGTGCTCATCGGGGTGCAGGGCAGCCGGCTCGTGCTCGTGATAGGGCGCGCTCATCCATCTCACGTCGACGACGACGACCTCGAGGATGTGACGCTCGTGCCGTTCATGGACATCGCCACCTCGCTCGAACCCGGCTTCGGCGACGGCCACCTCGTCCTCGGGCCGCAGGTGCCCAGCCTCGTCGAGGCCTCGCGGAGTGCGAAGGCCGCCCTCGCCGGTTTCGCGGTCGCCAAGTCGTGGCGCAAGGCGCCCCGACCCGCATTTGCGGATGACCTACTGCCCGAACGCGCGCTGGCCGGCGATGCCGTCGCGCGGGCGACGCTCATCGACCGCATCTACCGACCGCTGCAGGCCCATTCCACCGAGCTGTTGACGACCCTGTCGTGCTATCTCGACAACGGTCGATCACTCGAGGCGACCGCGAGAGAGTTGTTCGTGCACCCCAACACCGTGCGTTACCGCCTGAAGCGGGTGTCCGAGGTCATCGGCTGGGACGCGACCGGCGCCCGCGAGTCGCTCATCCTGCAGGCCGCGCTGATCCTCGGCTCGATCGGTGAACCGGATGCCGCCCCGCGTCGACGACGTCGGTGAGCGCTCGGCGGTGACGTAGTGAACAACGAAACCGCGGGCATTTGGTGTGATGGGCACAGCGAACCGCACAAAACATTGGGAGAATGATCAAGTGATTGTCGTCGTCTGCCCCGGCCAGGGCTCCCAGACCCCCGGGTTTCTCGAACCATGGCTCGCCGAGGACGTCTTCCGCGACCAGCTCGAGGGCATCTCCAGCGCCGTCGGGCTCGACCTCGTGGCCCACGGAACCGTCTCGGACGCGGACACGATCCGCGACACAGCAATTGCGCAGCCGCTCATCGTCGCGGCCGGTCTCCTGACCCTGAGCGTGCTGCTCGCCGATGGCCGCGCCGAGCGCATCGGCGGTGTCGCCGGGCACTCGGTCGGCGAGGTGACCGCCGCCGCCGCCGCCGGCATCCTCTCGAACGCGGATGCCATGACCCTCGTTCGCGAACGCGGCTCCGCGATGGCGGAGGCCGCGGCACTCGCCGCTACCGGCATGAGCGCGGTGATCGGCGGGGACGAGTCGGAACTGCTCGAGACACTGGACGGACTCGGCCTCCAGCCCGCCAATTTCAACGGCGCTGGCCAGATCGTGGTCGCGGGTGAGCTTGCCGCACTCGAGAGACTCAAGACCACGCCCCCCGCTGGAGCCAGGGTCATCCCGCTGCAGGTGGCGGGCGCCTTCCACACCCGGTACATGCAGCCCGCCGTCGAGCGGCTTCGGCGCGTCGCCGCACCTCTGGCCACGTCAGATCCGAGCACGAGAATCTGGACC
>JAODME010000014.1 GCA_025465095.1 Microbacteriaceae bacterium
CATGATCGTCTTCGTCCGCACCAAGAGCGAGACCGAGACCCTCGCCGAGAAGTTGCGGGCGCGCGGCTACTCGGCGGCGGCAATCAGCGGCGACGTGGTGCAGGCGCAACGGGAGCGCACCGTCAACCAGCTGAAAACCGGCAAGCTCGACATCCTGGTGGCAACGGATGTCGCCGCGCGTGGCCTCGACGTGGACCGGATCAGCCACGTCGTCAACTACGACATCCCGATCGACACCGAGTCCTACGTGCACCGCATCGGCCGCACCGGACGGGCCGGGCGCAGCGGGGCGGCGATCAGTTTCGTAACGCCGCGCGAGCGGCGTCTGCTGGGCGCGATAGAGAAGGCAACTCGACAGCCGTTGACGCAGATGCAGTTGCCCACCGTGGAGGATGTGAACGTCACCCGTCTTGCCCGTTTCGACGACGCGATCACCGAGGCGCTCAATCAGGAAGCCCGGATCGCGAAGTTCCGGGACATCATCGGCCACTACGTCGAGCATCACGATGTGCCGGAGGCCGACGTGGCAGCCGCGCTGGCCGTGGTGGCGCAGGGCGAGACACCGCTTCTACTCTCCCCGGAAGATGTTCGAGCGCAACGGGCTGAAGACGGGGGCAGGCGAGATGAACGCTACGGCCGCGGGGACCGCGACTTGGGAGCCGAACGCGAGGAGCGACGACCTCGGTCCAATAAGCCGATGGCGGCGTATCGGATCGAAATCGGCAGGCGGCAGCGGGTTGAGCCCCGGCAAATCGTGGGAGCGCTCGCGAATGAGGGCGGCCTCAGCAGGGATGACTTCGGTGCAATCCAGATTCGCCCAGACTTCTCCATTGTGGAGTTGCCGGCAGACATGCCCGGCGATGTTCTCGACAAACTTCGGGACACCCGAATCAGCGGAAAGCTCATCGAAATCCGCCCCGATCGTCGGGGTGGGGTTCGGCACGAGGATCGCGGCGAGCGCCCTTCCCGTAACGCCCACCACAACTAGGCGGGCTCGGCGATGACGGGCACGAACGAGCGGACGGATGCTGCGGCCTCCATCGTGCCCGCGAGCGCCCGACCTTGACGACGCAGCGAGCGCGGAACACACTCGTACCGTGACCCGTGACATCGACGACGAAGATTTGATCAGGCAGTTCGTGAATCGGCTCCAAGCGCGATTTCCGGACCTGCCACGACGTGACCTGGAAGGAGCAGCTCGCGCGGAATTCCTGCACCTTTCCGGTCGCCCGGTCCGGGACTACTTATCGATCCTGACTGAACGCGCCGCGAAGAAAAGGTTGAAGAAGGCCGGAAGGGCCGAGTCGTGAGGGCGATCACATCCTGCGTCACATTCCGTAAGCGCCACTCGTCGAGGGCTTGCGCAGCAGTTAGCGCTGCAGCAAGACGTCGAGCCCGACCGCCATCGCCGCCGCGAGCCGAAAGTCGAGCCGGTGGTCCGGAACGGTGACCGTGTATCGATCGCGAAGAGAGAACTGTCGCTCGCTCGACATGACGACCGCACCGGACTGCTTGTCGGTGAAGTCGAAGTGGAACGCCAGCGGAAGGTCGACGAAGCGGCGGAGTATCGCGACCATCCGGTTCCGCTCCTGCCCGTACGCCTCGATCCCCGGTCCGACGAGGTGGAAGCTCGAGCGCAGCAGGCTGGCGCCGAAATCCTTTTTGAACCAACCGAGCGACTGACCGGAGCCGTCGGTCACCTCGTAGACCGCGGCAAGCTCGAGCGCCTGCCGGGCTTTGAACGAGAACACCGCCCGAGTGCGCGCTTCGTCGGCGTAAAAAGTGACCTGCTCCTTGAACGCCATCCGCTTCTGTTGCGCCATTGCCACCACACGGCCCTCCGAGCCGTCTGGATTCGCCTCGCGGATTTCGAAGCGGTTGACCATCATGGTGACACGCTGCTTGATGAAGAAACGCTCAAGATGCTGGGGCGCTCCGCCCTGCGGGATGTGGGTCACGCGCCCGATCCTAGCCCCGCCCGGCTCAGGTTCCGCAGAAGGTTTGGTAGGTGCCGAAGTCTTCCTGGGCGCCGGCGGCGTAGCCCTCGAGGCCAGGGCGCTCGTCGTAGGGGCGAGTGACCGCACCGAGCAACCGTCCGAGCGGATCGAGGTCGCCTGCCGTGCCCGCCGCGAGAGCCTCCTCGACAAGATGGTTGCGGGGGATGTAGATGGGATTGTTCCGGTCCATCAGGTCGGCGTCTGGGCCCAACGCACGCCAGCGTTGCGCCCAGGAGTCGAACGCCGCGACGTCGACGAACAGGCCGCGCACGCTATCAGCATGACCGCGGGCGGCGCGGCTCAGCGTGCGGAAGAACGATGTGTGGTCGACTCGTTCGGCGTGAACCAGCGTGGTCAACTCATCTACCAGGGGCGAAGTCACCTCCACGTCGAGGCGATCGGAGAGACCGAGCTTGGCCCTCATCCCCGCGGACCAGGCGTCGCCATACTGCCCCCGAAACTTGTCGAGCGACTCGACCGCGAGTGCGACCGCCTGCTCCTGGTCGTCCTGAAAAAGCGGAAGGAGCGCCTCCGCCAGTCGCGCGAGATTCCACTCCGCGATGACCGGCTGATTGCCGTAAGCGTAGCGTCCACCTTCATCGATCGAGCTGTAGACCGTTGCCGGGTCGAACGCCTCCATGAAGGCGCAGGGCCCATAGTCGATGGTCTCGCCCGAGATCGTCATGTTGTCGGTGTTCATGACCCCGTGGACGAAACCCACGAGCATCCACTGAGCCACCAGCGTCGCCTGTGCGGCGAGCACCGCCTCGAACAGTGCGAGATAGGGACGCCCCGCCTCCGCAGCTTCTGGGTGGTGACGGGCGATCGCATGGTCGGCGAGGCGGCGCAGCAGGTTCATGTCGCCCGTGGCGCGGGCGTACTGGAAGCTCCCCACGCGCAGATGGCTGCTCGCCACCCGCGTGAGCACAGCTCCCGGCAACAAGCCCTTCCGTAGCACGGAGCGCCCGGTTCCCACTACGGCGAGGGAGCGCGTCGTGGGAATGCTCAGAGCATGCATCGCCTCGCCCACGACGTACTCGCGCAGCATGGGGCCCACCGCAGCGAGTCCGTCGCCACTGCGAGCGAACGGCGTCCGCCCCGAGCCCTTGAGGTGGATGTCGCGTAGCCGGCCGTCGGCGCCGACTATCTCACCGAGCAGGAGCGCACGCCCGTCTCCGAGGCGCGGGGAGAAGCCACCGAATTGGTGCCCGGAGTAGGCCTGGGCCACCGGGGTGGCGCCGTCGGGAACGAGGTTTCCGATCAGCAGACGCAGGCCCTCCGGGGTCCGCAGCGAGGCCGGATCGAGACCCAGCTCGGAGGCCAGCGATTCGTTGAGCACGAGCAGTCGCGGGTCGGGCGCCTTCTCGGCCTGCCAGGGCACGGTCAACTCCGGGAGCTCCCTCGCGAAGCGGTCGTCCAGGGTGAGGGATGGTCGCAGTGCGATATTCACCCCATCGAGGCTACAGCGGGACGCTTGTCATCCCCTGTGCCCGACTGCGGTCCGTATGCGGCCGAATCAATTTCGGACCCGATCGAACCTCGCTCATGATCATCGTGAGCGCGGGATCCTCGCCTTGCGGATCAGCGCGGCATGCATACGGCAACCATTGACGATAATCGGCGGAGGCACCGTGTTCTCCGGTGCCGCACTCCGGCACGTCGACGTCGTTATCGGCGCGGTCGCCGAAGTCTGCTTCTCACGCTCTCGCTTCCAACATCCGCGCCCAACACTGGACAACCCCGCTGCAAGGTGGCACGATCGCGCAGATGACCAACGGTCCCTCCGCGGAGCACCCACGCAACCCCGCACCGCGCCGCCACGTCCCCGCGATCCACCCGGCCGACAGCCATGACCTGATCCGCGTGCAGGGCGCGCGAGTAAACAATCTCAAGGACATCAGCATCGAGATCCCGAAGCGCCGACTGACGGTGTTTACCGGCATCTCCGGCTCCGGAAAGAGTTCGTTGGTATTCGGTACGATCGCCGCTGAGTCCCAGCGGATGATCAACGAGACCTACAGCGCATTCGTGCAGGGCTTCATGCCCTCGCTTGCCCGCCCGGATGTGGATGTGCTCGACGGACTGACCACCGCGATCATCGTCGACCAGGAGCGGATGGGCGCCAACGCCCGTTCCACCGTCGGCACGGCAACCGACGCCAACGCCCTGCTGCGCATCCTCTTCAGCCGACTCGGGTATCCGCACATCGGCTCGCCTCAGGCGTTCTCATTCAACGTCGCCTCAATCAGCGGAGCGGGGGCGGTGACCCTCGAACGTGGCGGACAGACCATCAGGGAGCGCCGCGACTTCAGCATCACCGGCGGTATGTGTCCGCGCTGCGAGGGCATGGGCAAGGTGAACGACATCGATCTGTCCGCGCTCTACGACGACAGCCTGTCGCTCAACGACGGCGCGCTCACGATTCCTGGCTACAGCATGGACGGCTGGTATGGCCGCATCTTCCGCGGCTGCGGCTGGTTCGATGCTGACAAGCCGATCCGCGAGTACACAGCGAAGGAGCTGCAGGACCTGCTTCACAGGGAGGCGACAAAGATTAAGGTCGAAGGGATCAATCTGACCTACCTGGGCCTCATCCCACAGATCGAAAAGTCGTTCCTATCCAAGGACGTCGACTCGCTCCAGCCACACATCCGCGCCTTCGTGGAGCGCGCGGTCACCTTCACCACCTGCCCGGGATGCGACGGCTCCCGATTGAGCACGACGGCTCGGTCGTCGAAGATCCTGGGTGTCAGCATCGCGGATGTCTGTGCGATGCAGATCAGCGACCTGGCCGAATGGGTTCGCGGCGTTCGAGAACCGTCGGCGCTGCCACTGCTCGCGACCCTGCAACACGCCCTCGACTCGTTCGTGGAGATCGGGCTGGGCTACCTCTCGCTCGACCGGCCTTCGGGCACCCTGTCCGGCGGTGAGGCGCAGCGCACCAAACTTGTCCGGCACCTCGGATCCTCTCTCACCGACGTCACCTACGTCTTCGACGAGCCTACGATCGGCCTTCACCCGCATGACATTCAGCGCATGAACGAACTGCTGCTTCGTCTGCGCGACAAGGGCAACACCGTGCTCGTCGTGGAGCACAAGCCGGAGTTGATCGCGATCGCCGATCACGTCGTCGATCTCGGCCCCGGCTCCGGTTCCGCGGGTGGCACAGTCTGCTTCGAGGGCACCCCGGAGGGGCTGCGGGCCAGCGGTACCATCACCGGTCGCCATCTCAACGATCGAGCCGCTCTGAAGGCAGCGGTGCGCGAGCCCACCGGGACGCTCGAGATTCGCGGGGCGACGGCGAACAACCTGCGGGACGTCGACGTCGACATCCCCCTCGGGGTGCTCGTCGTCATCACCGGCGTCGCTGGGTCGGGAAAAAGCTCCCTCGTGCACGGGTCGATGCCCCACAGCGGAGTGGTGTCGATCGACCAGGGCGCGATCCGCGGCTCGAGGCGCAGCAACCCTGCGACCTACACGGGCCTGCTGGAACCGGTCCGCAAGGCATTCGCGAGGGCGAATGGCGTGAAGCCGGCACTGTTCAGCTCCAACTCCGAGGGCGCCTGCCCCAGCTGCAACGGCGTCGGCGTCATCTACACCGACCTCGCGATGATGGCGGGCGTCTCCACCGTTTGTGAGCTCTGCGAGGGTAAGCGGTTCCAGGCATCCGTGCTGGAGTACCGTTTCGGCGGCCGCGACATCAGCGAGGTGCTCGCGATGCCGGTGACCGAGGCGAGGGAGTTCTTCGCAGCAGGCGAGGCACTCACACCCGCCGCCCATGCCATCCTGAACCGGCTCGTCGACGTGGGGCTCGGCTACGTGAGCCTCGGTCAGCCGCTCACGACGTTATCTGGCGGCGAGCGGCAGCGGCTGAAGCTGGCCACCCACCTGGGTGAGAAGGGCGGCGTCTACGTGCTCGACGAGCCGACGACCGGTCTTCACCTCGCCGACGTCGAGAATCTGCTCGGGCTGCTCGATCGGCTCGTCGACTCCGGCAGGTCGGTCATCGTCGTCGAGCACCATCAGGCCGTCATGGCCCACGCCGACTGGATCATCGACCTCGGACCCGGCGCCGGCCGCGACGGCGGACAGATCGTCTTCGAGGGATCACCGGCGGACCTGGTCGCCGGTCGATCGACGCTTACCGGGAAGCACCTCGCGGCCTACGTCAGCGGCTGACCCCTCACGGCACCCGATTGCGTGGTCGCACCCGCGGGAGGGAATCTCCGGCACCTCCACTCCCGGCACTACCCTCGCGAGGCGTAGGAGAGCCGCGGAGGCCAGTCCACGTTCAACAGCACATCACGGCTGCGCTCGAAGTTAGCCTGTTGGCCCCGGAATTGCCTACACTCCTCGGAGGGCTTCTCATCGCCCACCATTTCCCGTTCTCAAGGAGGAGACAAGATGGCACTGCTCGACGCGCGCACGTGGGAGTCGAAAATCTACATCGACGGGTGGGTCGCTGGATCGGGAGGCACACGCGACGTAATCGCGCCCGCAAACGGAGAGAAGCTCGGGAGAATTGGAATCGCGAACGGCGACGATGTTCGCCGCGCGACCACTCGAGCGGCGTCCGCACAGGTTCAGTGGGCGGCGAAGAAGCCGGAGGAGCGCGCCGCCGTGCTTCGCAAAGCCGGCGCGTTGTGGGAGGAGCACGCCGAAGAATTGCACGTGTGGATAATGAAGGAGACCGGTGCAATTCCGGCGAAGGCAGCGCTAGAGACGCACATCGCCGCGGGCGAGTGCTTCGATGCATCCGCTCTTCCTTCGCACACCCAGGGCGACGTCTTGGCAACCAATGAAGAGCGTTGGAGCTTCGCACGCCGGCGTCCCGCCGGCGTCGTCACCGTCATTGCTCCGTTCAACTTCCCGCTCATCCTGGCCATTCGATCAGTCGCGCCTGCCCTCGCGCTCGGCAACGCCGTCATCCTCAAGCCCGATCCGCGCACCGGCGTATCCGGAGGTGTAGCGCTCGTGCGCATCTTCGAAGAAGCGGGCCTTCCGGCGGGTGTTCTTCAGCTACTGCAGGGCGGCGCCGATGTCGGCGAAGCGTCGATCACCGCTCCAGAGGTGCGTGTCGTCTCTTTCACCGGTTCGACCGCGGCAGGACGGAGGATCGGCGAGATCGGTGGGCGACACCTCAAACGCACCCACCTCGAGCTCGGCGGCAATAACGCTTTGATCATCCTCCCCGGCGCAGACCTGGCCAAAGCCGCCTCTGCCGGAGCGTTCGGGTCATTCCTGCACCAGGGCCAGATCTGCATGACTACTGGGCGCCACCTCGTGCACGAGAGCCTGCACGACTCCTACGTGACCGCCATGGCGACCAAAGCGGAGCACCTGCCGATCGGCGATCCCGCATCGGGAACCGTGGCAATCGGTCCGCTCATCGACAGCGGACAACTCGCTCGCGTCGACTCCATCGTCAAGGACACCGTCGCAGCAGGAGCTCGCCTCGCTGCGGGCGGGACCTTCGAGGACCTCTTCTATAAGCCCACAGTCCTGGCTGACGTACAAACCACGCATCGGGCCTGGTCGGAGGAGATCTTCGGGCCTGTCGCACCCATCCTCGCCTACTCTTCGATAGAGGAAGCGATCGAGATCGCCCGCGATGTCGAGTACGGGCTTACGCTCGGCATACTGGGCGAAGTCGGTCAGGCCATGAGGATCGCAGACGCGGTGCCGAGCGGCATCGTGCACATCAACGGCCAGACTGTGTCCGACGAGGCCAACGCCCCATTCGGTGGCGTCGCGGCATCCGGCACCGGGTCGCGGTTCGGCGGTTCCGCCGCCAACATCGAAGCATTCACCGAGACTCAGTGGCTCACCATGCGACCGGAGATAGCGCCGTATCCGTTCTAACCGTGATCGCAGGCGACGTCGTTCACTAAATCGAGCGGAAGGAGACGGAACCTGGCGGCCGAACAGCCCGAACTCGGTGCGAATGGTAGCGAGGTGACGGCGGGTGAACGCCTCGAGATCCGTAACGGGGTCGCATGCTATCCCCATACCGAGAACCGCCC
>JAODME010000031.1 GCA_025465095.1 Microbacteriaceae bacterium
CCAGGTGACCTACGTCATCGCCCAGCCGTGTGTCGACCTGAAGGACCGCGCTTGCGTCGACGAGTGCCCGGTCGACTGCATCTACGAGGGCGACCGGATGCTTTACATCCACCCGGACGAGTGCGTCGACTGCGGCGCCTGTGAACCGGTGTGCCCCGTCGAGGCGATCTACTATGAAGACGACACGCCGGAGAAGTGGGCCGACTACTACAAGGTGAACGTCGAGTTCTTCGACGATATCGGCTCGCCCGGCGGCGCCGCGAAGGTGGGGGTAATCCACAAGGATCACCCTCTCGTCGCTGCCCTGCCCCCGCAAAACGTCGGCGCCTGAGCGAGCAGCGCAGAGTGCCCCTGACGCTTCCCGAGTTTCCGTGGGACGCCCTGCTCCCGTTCGCCGATACGGCGCGCGCCCACCCCGACGGCATCGTCGACCTCTCGGTCGGCTCGCCCGTCGACGCGACCCCCGCGATCATCCGGGACGCCGTGCTCGCCGCGACGGATGCGCACTCCTATCCGCTCACCGCAGGCACGCCCACGCTGCAGGAGGCCATCGTCTCGTGGTTCGCGCGGCGACGCGGGGTGAGCGCTCTCTCGGTTGCGAACGTGCTTCCCACGATCGGTTCTAAGGAACTCGTCGCGGGTCTCCCTCTCTGGCTCGGGCTCGGGCGTGGCGACATCGTCGTGCACCCTCGCACGGCGTATCCGACCTATGCGATCGGCGCCGAGCTCGTGGGGGCGACCGCGCACGCCGGCGACGACCCCGCCGACTGGCCTGAGGGCACGAAGCTCGTCTGGATCAACAGCCCAGGCAACCCAGACGGTCGCGTGCTCGGAATCGAGGCACTGCGCGTCGCCGTCGCCCGCGCCCGCGAACTCGGCGCCGTCATCGCGAGCGACGAGTGCTACGCCGAGCTCGCCTGGGACGCACCGTGGACGGGTCGGGCGACACCGAGCATCCTCGATCCCGCCGTGGTCGGCGAGGACCTCTCGTCGGTGCTCGCGGTGTATTCGCTCAGCAAGCAGTCGAACCTCGCCGGATACCGGGCGGGTCTCCTGGCGGGCTCCAGCGACCTGGTCGAGGCGCTCCTCGCCGTGCGCAAACACATCGGGCTGATCCCGCCGGCCCCCGTGCAGGCGGCGATGGTCGCCGCCCTGTCCGACGATGAGCACGTTTCGGTGCAACGCGAGAGGTACCGCGTGCGGCGCGAGAAGCTCCAGCGGGCGCTGACCGATGCGGGGTTCCGCGTCGACCGGAGCGAGGCAGGCCTCTACCTGTGGGTGACCAGGGGCACGGATGCCTGGGCGACCGTCGCAGAACTCGCGGCTATCGGCATCCTCTGCGCACCCGGCACCTTCTACGGCGTCGCCGGCGCCGGGCACGTGCGCATCGCGATCACGGCGACCGACGAGAGAGTGGATGCCGCGGCACGCCGTTTGCGTGCATCCTCCAACTGAATCGACAATCCCTTGGTGGTAACATAGGTACCCGCGGGAGCCAATTAGGCTGTACGAGTGAACGACGCTGCCAAGAACAACGCCGAGAAGGCCACGCTCCACTTTCCGGGCGGGACGGCAGTGTTTCCGATTCTGAAGAGCGCCGACGGGCCGTCGAGCATCGACATCTCCACCTTCACCAGGCAGACCGGCTACACCACCCTCGACCAGGGCTTCGTGAACACGGCGTCCACCAGGAGCGCGATCACCTACATCGACGGTGACGAGGGGATCCTACGTTATCGCGGGTACGCGATCGAGGACGTCGCGACCAACTCGACCTACCTCGAGGTGGCCTACCTCCTCATCTACGGCGAACTGCCGAGCGTGGACCGGCTTGGCGAGTTCGACGAGAAAATCCGCAGGCACACCCTCCTGCACGAAGACCTGCGTCGCTTCTTCGACGCGTTGCCGCACAGCGCGCACCCGATGTCGGTGCTCTCGAGCGCGGTATCCGCCCTGTCCACGTACTACGAGGACTCGTTGAGCGTGCACGACCCTGAGCAGGTCGAGTTGTCGACCATTCGCCTGCTCGCCAAGCTGCCGGTGATCGCCGCGTACGCACACAAGAAGAGTCTGGGCCAGGCGTTCCTCTACCCGGACAACTCGCTGAGCTTCGTCGACAACTTCCTCAAACTGAATTTCGGCACCATGGCGGAGCCCTACGAGGTCAACCCCGTCGTCTCCAAGGCCCTCGACCGCCTGCTCATCCTGCACGAGGACCACGAGCAGAACGCGTCGACCTCGACGGTGCGGCTCGTCGGCTCGACCCAGGCAAACATCTTCTCGTCGATTTCGGCCGGCATCAACGCGCTCTACGGACCCCTGCACGGCGGCGCGAACGAGGCCGTGCTGAAAATGCTCGGCGAGATCAAGGCGTCGGGGGAGAGCGTCGACAAATTCGTCGAACGCGTGAAGAACAAGGAAGACGGGGTCAAGCTCATGGGCTTCGGGCACCGCGTCTACAAGAACTTCGACCCGCGCGCGAAGCTCGTCAAAGAAAGCGCCGACGAGGTGCTCGCCGCTCTCGGCGTCCATGATGACCTGCTCGACATCGCAAAGGAACTCGAGGCGGTCGCGCTCGCCGACGACTACTTCATCGAGCGGAGGCTCTACCCGAACGTCGACTTCTACACAGGCGTGATCTACAAGGCGATGGGGTTCCCGTCGCGCATGTTCACCGTGCTGTTCGCCATCGGGCGCCTTCCCGGATGGATCGCGCACTGGCGTGAAATGAACGAAGACCCACAGACGAAGATCGGCCGCCCGCAGCAGCTATACATCGGCGAGCCCGCCCGGAGCTGGCCGCAGCGCTGAGCTGACCCGCCGCTGGGTGAGGTGGTGTGCCGCGTCGAATCGGGCCTCGGACTCGTAGCTGCACTAGCCAGGCGCTGTACGCCGGTGCGCTCCTAGGTGTGCAGCGCCGGATTCAGGGTGATTCCGCGACCGGATCGGGCCAGCACCTCGACCGCCCCGGTGGTCGAGTTGCGGCGGAACAGGAGGCCGGGCACCCCGCTCAGCTCCACGGCCTTCACCGTCGTTGGAACCTCGTTCGGCCCGATGAGCGACACCTTGGTGCCTGCGGTGACGTAGAGACCCGCCTCGACAACGCTGTCGTCTCCGATGGAGATGCCGATTCCCGAGTTCGCGCCGAGCAGCGCGCGAGCCCCGACCGAGACGCGCTCGGTGCCGCCTCCGCTGAGCGTGCCCATGATCGACGCCCCACCGCCGATGTCGGACCCGTCGCCGATCACGACGCCCTGCGAAATGCGCCCCTCTACCATCGAGGAGCCGAGGGTGCCCGCGTTGAAGTTGACGAACCCCTCGTGCATCACGGTGGTGCCGGGGGCCAGGTGGGCGCCGAGCCGCACCCTCGAGGCGTCCGCGATCCGCACCCGTTCGGGCACGACGTAGTCCAGCAGTCTCGGGAACTTGTCGAGGCCCGTGACGGAGATGCCCTGGCGCTGCAGGGAGGGACGCAGCCTTGCGGCATCGCCTGGATGCATCGGGCCGAGCGTCGTCCAGGCGACCACGGGCAGGTGTCCGAAGATGCCGTCGAGGTTGATGGTGTTGGGGGCGACGAGAAGGTGGCTGAGCAGGTGCAGTCGCAGGTAGGCGTCCGGGGTCGAGGTAGGAGCGGCATCCAGGTCGATGTCGACGGTCACGAAGTCCACACGCACGTTTCGTCTCGCGTCGGCTCCGAGCAGAGGCTCAAGTTCCGCGGGCGCGATGTGCCGGTCGCGGCCGGCCGGGAGGCCGCCGAGCATCGGCGCGGGAAACCATGTGTCGAGCACCGTCCCGTCGGCAGAGATCGTCGCCAGTCCGTAGCCCCAGGCCGCGTGTTTCGTCATGGGTCAAGGTTAGCGCTGCCGCGATCCGTGCCCATTTGCCGCAAACGCTGCCGGTCGATTCGGCACGCTCGCGCCGAACGGGCGCGAGTGCTGGTCGATAAACTCGAGCGCATGCCCCTCGCCGAACCCACCGTTCCTGTCCTCCACCTCGCCGCCAGCTCGATCGAGCTCACCCGGCAGCTGTGCGACATCGGCTCGGTCTCGGGCAACGAGCGGGCCATAACCGATGCCATCGAGGCGAGCCTTGCCGGTGCCGATCACCTCGAGCTCACCCGCGACGGCGACGCGCTCGTCGCCCGCACCGACCTGGGCCGTGAGCGGCGTGTGGTGATCGCCGGCCATATCGACACCGTTCCGATCAATGGCAACCTCCCGACACGCTTTGAGACTGTCGATGGCCGCGAGTACCTGTGGGGTCGTGGCACTGTCGACATGAAGGCCGGTGTCGCCGTACAGCTGAAGCTCGCCGCCGAACTGGTCGCCCCTCCGGTGGACATCACCTGGATCTGGTACGACCACGAGGAGGTTTCAGAGTCGCTCAACGGGCTCGGGCGTCTCGCCCGGAAGCATCCTGAACTCCTCGGCGGCGACTTCGCGATCCTCGGTGAGCCGACGAACTCGCAGATCGAGGGTGGCTGCAACGGCAACCTCCGAGCCGAGATCCGCACGTTCGGCCTGCGGGCGCATTCGGCCAGGTCATGGGTCGGCCACAACGCCATCCATGATGCGGCACCGATCCTCGCGGTTCTCGCGGGGTACGAGCCGCGCGAGGTGGAGGTCGAGGGGCTCGTCTATCGGGAGGGGCTCAACGCCGTCGGCATCACCGGGGGTGTCGCGGGGAACGTGATCCCCGACGAATGCATGGTGCACGTCAACTACCGTTTCGCGCCGAATCGCAGCGCAGCCCAGGCGGAGGCGCACGTGCGCGAGTTGTTCGCCGGGTTCGACGTCACAGTAGTGGACCTCGCCGAAGGGGCCCGCCCTGGGCTCACCGCGCCGCTCGCGCAGGAGTTCCTCGCCGCGGTCGGCGGAACCGCGAAACCCAAGTACGGGTGGACGGACGTCGCCCGCTTCTCCGCGCTCGGAATGCCGGCCGTCAACTACGGTCCCGGCGATCCCCTCAAGGCGCACGCCGACGACGAACGCGTCGCCCTCGACCAGATCACCGAGTGCGAGCGCGGCCTTCGCGCGTGGCTCAGCGGCGCCTGACCTGGTGAGGCTGCGCCCTCAACTCGTGTGGACCGGGGCGATGTTCGGGTCCGGCCACTCATGCGGGATAATGGAACAAATTCCACGAAAGGGGATCGATCATGGCAGCCATGAAGCCGAGGACCGGAGACGGACCAATGGAGGCTGTTAAGGAGGGTCGGCTCATCATCGTGCGAGTTCCGCTCGAAGGTGGGGGACGCCTGGTCGTCTCGGTCAACGACGCCGAGGCCAAAGAACTGCACGACGCCCTCGCAGGCGTCGTAGGGGTCGCCTCCTAGCCGGCCCTTCCGGCTCGGGGGATATTCCCCGGAGGGCGCCTAGTCGCCACGCTTGGTCAGTTGCAGCAGGCCGTCGCCGACCGGCGAGATAGAACTGATGACGGCATCCGATCCCGCGATCTCCTTCAGCAGGGTGCGGTATCCAACGGTCGTCTCGTCGCGCTTGGTCGGATCCGCGACGCGGCCACGCCAGAGGGCGTGCGTGACGAGCACCGTGCCCCCGGCACGCACCAGGCGCAAACCATGCTCGACGTACTCGATCACCTTGCCGGGGTCGGCGTCGACCAGGACGACGTCGTACGACCTCTCGTTCATCCGCGGCAGGACGTCGAGGGCGCGCCCGCTGATCAGGCGGACCCGGTTCAACGGAATACCGGCCTCGGAGAACGCCCGCCTCGCCTCCTGCTGGTGCTCGACTTCGATATCGATCGAGGTGAGGGTGGCTCCCGGCGCTCCGGAGAAGAGCCACAGGCCGCTGACTCCGACGCCCGTGCCGATCTCGATGATCCTGGTGGCGCCGGTCGCGGCGACAATCACCGCGATCTGCGCTCCGACGGCCGGGGAGACGGCGTCCACCCCGAGTTCGATCGAGTGCTGGCGCGCGTGCACGATCTCATCGCTCTCGGTGATGAACTCCTCGGCAAATCGCCAGTTGGACTCTTTGTCTGACACGTTCAGGCTCCTAGGTTCGACTCAAGCGTAGAGCGGGATCGAAGCAAACCCGGGTTAGTCTGAACGCATGTTCGGGTTGACCATCGACAAACTGCTCATTCTGGGCATCGTTGCCGTTTTCCTGCTCGGCCCTGAGCGCCTGCCGCACTACGCGGCGCAGCTGGCCCGCCTGGTGCGCTCGCTTCGGCGGATGGCGGATGGCGCGAAGGACCGCATGCGCGAGGAGATGGGGCCGGACTTCGACGACGTCGACTGGAAGAAGCTCGACCCCCGCCAGTACGACCCGCGCCGCATCATCCGCGAGGCCCTCGTCGACGAGCCGGAGCCGGTGGTCCCCGTCCGCGCCCCACCCGAATCCGCCTACGCCAGGCGGCAGCGGCTGCTCAAGGCCGCGCACGCGGCTCCGTTCGACTCCGAGGCCACCTGACGCGCGGCGGTCGCGGAGCACAAAACCCAGCGGCTCAGCGGACGCTGAATCCTAGTCTTCGCCCGGCGAGATCACGCCCACGGGCGGCGAGCTGATCGGCGACGGCGACGATGCCGACCGCTGCCGGGTCATCCGGTTCCGACAGGACGATCGGCACCCCCGCGTCACCACCGACCCGCAGCGGCACGCTCAGCGGGATCGACGCGAGCACCGGCACGGGGGCGTTCGCGCCCTCGGAGAGCCGGGCTGCGACGAGCTGCCCGCCACCCGAACCGAACAGCTCGAGCACCGAACCGTCGGGCTGGGGGAGTCCCGACATGTTCTCGATCACGCCGACGACGCGCTGCCCGGTCTGCCGGGCGACGATCCCGGACCGCTCCGCCACCTCGGCCGCGGCCGGCTGCGGCGTCGTGACGACGAGCACCTCCGCCTGCGGCAGGAGCTGGCCGAGGGAGATCGCGACATCCCCGGTTCCCGGCGGCAGGTCGATCAGCAGAATGTCCAGGTCTCCGAAGTAGACGTCGGTGAGAAACTGCTGAATCGTTCGGTGCAGCATCGGGCCGCGCCACGACACGGCGGTGCCCGCCCGCCCGGCGGATGGATCGAGGAACATGCCGATCGAGATGACCTTCACGCCGTGCGCGACGGGGGGCAGGATCATGCCGTCGATCTGAGTAGGTTGCGCGCCCGGTACGCCGAGGATTCCGGGAATCGAGAAGCCGAAGACGTCGGCGTCGACGAGGCCGACGGTGAACCCCTTCGCCGCCAGCGCGACGGCGAGGTTCGCCGTGATCGTGGACTTGCCGACACCACCCTTGCCGCTCGTGATCGCATAGATGCGGGTGAGCGAGTCCGGCCCGAACTGGATGCTCTTGGATCGGCCTCCTCGCAGCTTCTCGGTGAGCGCCGCGCGCTCGTCGCGGGTCATGATCGTGACCTGGATCTCTGCGCGTGCGACGCCCGGCACGGAGGAGACGGCGACGCGCACGTCCCGCTCGATGGTGTCGGCGGCCGGGCATCCGAGGATCGTCAGCTTGATCACGACGGATGCCACACCCTCGGCATCGACGGCTACAGTGCCGACCATGTCGAGCTCGGTGATCGGCTTGCGGATCTCGGGGTCGATCACCCGGGAGAGGGCGGCGCGGATGGGTCCTTCGAGCCCGACGGGGGCGGTTTGCTCAGGTATTGTCACGCCGCTCGTTGTCCTCGGGATGCTCGTTCAACTCCTCGATCAGCTCGCGGAGTTCAGTTCGGATGAAGTCCTTCGTCGCAACGTCCTTCATCGCCAGGCGCAGCGCGACGACCTCGCGCGCGAGGTACTCGGTGTCGTTGAGGTTGCGCTCGGCGCGCTGCCGATCCTGCTCGATCTGCACCCGGTCGCGGTCGTCCTGCCGGTTCTGCGCGAGCAGCAGCAGGGGAGCGGCGTAGGAGGCCTGCAGTGACAGGATGAGCGTGAGCAGCGGGTACTTCTGGTCCTCAGGGTCGAACTGGCCGCCCGGCGGCGCGATGGTGTTCCACGCGAGCCAGACGACGACGAAGATGGTCATGCCCACGAGGAAGGCCGGCGTGCCCATCGCGCGCGCGAACGCCTCGGAGAAGCGGCCCATTCGGTCCCGCCCGCTTCCGAACCGGGGCACGAAGTTCCCGCGCAGGCCCTTCGGCGAGTCGAGGCGGATCTCCTGACGGTTACTTCTTGCCATCGATCGACCTCCTCGTGGTCACGGTCTTCGTCGGGGTCGTGTCTGCGGGCACGGAAAGTCGGGCACGCACGCGCGGCGGCGGGAAGGGTTCGCCGCCGTCATAGCTGCGCCAGTCGTCGGGCAGCAGGTAGTCGAGCACGTCGTCGATCGTCACGACTCCGACGAGCCGGTGGTTCTCGTCGACCACCGGAACCGACACGAGGTTGTAACTCGCGAGCATGCGGGCAACCTCGGCCGCAGAGGCATCGGCCCGCACCGGATCGAGGCGCTTGTCCAGCAGGGTACCGAGCCGCTCATTGGGCGGATAGCGCAGCATCCGCTGAAAATGGACCATGCCGAGGAAGCGGCCGGTCGGCGGCTCGTACGGCGGCAGTGTCACGCAGACGGCGGCGCCGAGAGCCGGAGCCGTCTCGTGGCGACGGATGAGGGCGAGGCCCTCGGCGACTGTCGCGTCGGCGCTGACGATGATCGGATCGGTGGTCATGAGCCCGCCGGCGGTGTCCGGCTCGTAGGCGAGCAGCATCCGCACATCCTCCGCCTCCTCTGGCTGCATCAGGGAGAGGAGCGCTTCTTTGCGTTCCTCGCTGAGCTGGGCGATGAGGTCTGCGGCGTCGTCGGGCTGCATCTGGTCGAGCACGTCGGCGGCGCGATCGTCTTCGAGCTGGTTCAGAATGCCCACCTGGTCGGTTTCGGGCATCTCCTCGAGAGCGTCGGCGAGCCGCTCGTCAGAGAGCTCCTCCGCGACCTCCAGCATCCGCGGGCGGGGAAGGTCGAGAAGAGCGTTGGCGAGGTCGGCCGGCAGGAGATCCTGGTAGGTGGCCAGGAGATGCGTCGCGGACTGCGGATCTCCGGCAACGGTGGCGTCCCGAACGTCCGCCCAGCTCGCGAACACGGTTTGACCCTTGGAGAACGGTGATGCGTTCGGTTTCGGGCGTCGCAGGAAGAGCTCGCTGACCTGCCACTCGCCGGGGCCGATCTCCTCGATGGCGACATCCTCCACGATCGCCGTTCCCGAGCCATCGACGAAGTTCATGCGGCGGCCGATGATCTCGGCGATCACCCTCACCTCGCCGCCGCGTTGCTCGAACCGCCGCAGGTTGATGAGACCTGTCGTGATGATCTGCCCGGAGCCGATGCTCGTGACCCGGCCGATGGAGAGGAACACCCGCCGTTTGCCGGGCACCTCCACGACAAGACCGACGACGCGGGGGGCGAGTGAGTTGCGATAGACGACGATGACATCGCGAGCTCGACCGACCTTGTCTCCCGCGGGGTCGAAGACGGAGCACCCGCCAAGCCGGGCGACGAAGACTCTCGCGGCGCTCACGGTAAAACACTACTTGGTCGGTGAAAGAATGGACCGGTGAGCACACCGAGCCCCTTTTCCCGCAGGCAGGTATTCCCGACCCTTCCGCGCGGTGACGTGCTGGGAACCTACGAAACCTACCCCGAGGCGCAAGCGGTCGTCGACCGGCTGGTGAAGGCCGAGTTTCCGGTGAAGCAGGTCTCCATCGTCGGCAGCGGGCTCAAAACGGTGGAACGCATCACCGGCAAACTGAGCTGGGGGCGAGCGGCCGGCGCCGGAGCTGCCAGCGGCGCCTGGCTCGGACTCTTCTTCGGTCTGATCCTGTTCCTCTTCGCCACCGAGACGACCTCCTTCGAGCTCATCGGCGCGGCCATCCTGATCGGTGCGGGGTTCGGTATGGCGTTCTCGCTCGCCTCGTACGCGATCAACCGGCGCCGGCACGATTTCACCTCGATCAATCAAGTGCTCGCAAGCCAGTACGAAGTCGTCGTCGACCCGCAGCTGACCGGTCGTGCGCAGGAGCTTCTCGAGCGCGCCGCCGGACAATAACCCGCGGCGTACACTTTCCGCATGCAGAAGATCTCGCTCGAGGCCCTCGCCCGTCAGCAGCTCGAAGCGGCGGCAGCGGCCTCCGCGGGACGCGCGGCCGACACCGTGTACGGCGGCCACGAGAAGGTCCTTCGGCAGACCGTCATCGCCATGACCAAGGGCACCGTCCTCGCCGAGCACGAGAACCCCGGAGACGCGACGATTTACGTGCTGAGCGGGCGCGTGCGCCTCATCGCCGGCTCCGCCTCATGGCAGGCGAGGAGTGGCGACCTGCTCATCGTGCCCGACGAGCGGCACAGCCTCGAGGCGGAGGAGGATGCCGCGGTGCTGCTGACGGTCGCCAAGCGCGACTGAGTGCCGCCTAAGCTTTCAGCCACGCCTCCACGTCGTCCGCGGTGCGGGGGATGCCGATCGACAGGTTCTCGGCACCCGAATCCGTGACGAGAATGTCGTCTTCGATACGCACCCCGATTCCTCGGTACTCCGCGGGAACACTCAGGTCGTCGGGCTGGAAGTACAGGCCCGGTTCGATCGTGAACACCATTCCCGCCTCGAGCACCCCGTCGAGATAGAGCTCGCGCCTGGCCTGCGCGCAGTCGTGCACGTCGAGTCCCAGGTGGTGGCTTGTGCCGTGCACCATGTAGCGCCGGTGGAACTGGTTATCCGGCTGCAGTGACTCTTCCGCGCTTCCAGGCAGCAGCCCCCACTCCGCAGTCTTCGCGGCGATCACCGCCATCGCCGCCTGGTGCACCTCACGGAACCGGATGCCGGGGCGAACGATGTGGAACGCAGCATCCGCAGCCTCCCGAACCGCCTCGTAGACGCGCCTCTGCGTCTCCGAGAACGTGCCGTTCACGGGGAGGGTGCGCGTGATGTCGGCGGTGTAGTAGCTGTCGAGCTCCACTCCGGCGTCGAGGAGGATCAGGTCGCCCGCCCGGACCGGTCCGTCGTTTCGGGTCCAGTGCAGGATGCACGCGTGCTCGCCGGCCGCCGCGATCGTGTCGTAGCCGACCGTGTTGCCGTCCGCGCGCGCACGCCGGTTGAAGGTACCCTCGACGATGCGCTCGCCGCGCGGGTGGGCGAGGATCGCCGGGCGGTCCGCGATGACGTCGTCGAAGCCTCTCGCCGTCGCGGCGACAGCGAGGCGCATTTGGGCGACCTCGAACTCGTCTTTGACGAGGCGGAGTTCGCTGAGGTCGCGCGCGAAGTCCATGTCGACCTGCTCGAACGGGCCGGGCGCCGCCAAGAAGGCGAAGTTGCCGTTGTCGTCGGTGTTGTGCGCGAGCACGCGAGCGTGATCCACCCGCTCGGTGAGCGCGGAATCGACGTCCCTGAGGATGATCGCTGTCGAGTCGATCCCTTCGAGCGCGGTGTCGAGCTCGCCGAGGCCCGCGGTGGCGAGGCCGAGGTCTGCGGCCACCTGGCGGGGTGTCGGGCGTCGTCCCGTCCAGAACTCGCCGATGTCGGAGTTGGCGTAGAACTCGTCTGAGTCACGGCCCGCAGCCTCGCGAAAGTAGACGGTCGCGTCGTGGCCGCCGTCACGCGGGGTCAGTACGAGAACGCTGCCGGGAACGGTGTCGCTGCCCCAGCCGGTCAGATGTGCGAAACCGGAATGCGCGCGGTACGGGTAGTCGGTGTCGTTCGAGCGCACCTTCGACGCGCCGGCGGGGATGATGAGCGTCGCGGCCGGATACAGCTCCGAGACGCGGCGCCGGCGTGCAGCAGCGAACGGTGCCTGCTCGCGAGGCTCGGGGATCGAATCATCCCGATCGGCCCAGTTGCTCCCGATGTAGTCCGTGAAGGTGCCGGAGACAGGGGTCGTGGAGCGGTTCGCCGTCGCGCGCGGGGCTGGAACTGCTGTTTCGTCGGCCATCCGTTCATTCTCGCATCGAGCGAGCCCCTGCCTGCCGGTGAAAGCGTGCCGGGATCAGTTCGCCTTGATCAGTTCGCCGGGCTCAGCTGGGCGACGATCGGACGGTGGTCGCTTCCCGCCTGGTCGAGATTCTGGATGACGCGCACCCCAGTCGCACGCCACTCGTCAGTGGCCATGACATGGTCGATCGGTGACCCGAGCAGGGCGGGGATCCGTGTCGGCCAGGTGCCGACCGCGGCGTTGCCGGTCGCGGCCGCGGCATCCGTGCAGTCACCGAGCGTGCTCGCAGGATCGTTCGCGAGCCCCGCGTAATGGTCGATGGTGGAGTTCAGATCGCCGGCCAGGATCACGTTCTCGCCCGCGCAGACATCCGCGAGCCACCTGAGGTCGGCCTGCCAGTGATCGAGGTAGCCGGGAATCGGAGCCACGGGATGCGCCGCGATGATCGTCGGCCCCGAGCCGTTGTCGGGGACCGCAATCACGGAGGGCACGACCGAAGTGTTGCCGCGCGAATTGTCGACGGAGTAGGTGCCCAGTTCGGCGCTCGTGAGAAGGGACGTGGTGCGCGCCTTCGAGATCTTGTCGAACGAGACATGGTTCACCCACATGGGGGATCCTGCCGACTTCATGATCATCGCCACCTCGATGGAAACCTGCTCCGTCGTCTCGGGCAGGGCCACGATGTCGGCGCCGACCTCCAGTGCGAGCGCGGCGATGCGCTCGGCGCCCGGCGCATCGCCGAGCGTGTTCCAGGAGAGCACGGTGAGGTCGCCGGTCCCCGCCGCCTCGAACGAGGTGTTCCCGAGGCCTCGACTGCCCAGCACAGCGCCGTTCGCCGCGACGAAGACGAGCAGCAGAACGACGAAGGCCCCGCCGAGGCGACGGAACGGCGGAAGCAGGAGCATCAGCAGGAGCAGCATGACGATGAACGCCGTGGCCGCGGCCGCCCCCGCGGCGCGCAGCGACACGAACTGCGCGAACAGCGGCCGGAACTGCACGCCGAACAGCTGCGGCCACGCGGCGACCAGCAGGATCGCGGCGAGAATGCAGACGAGCGCGACGGCGGCGATACGGCGAAACATTGCTCCTGACCCTAACCGGTGCCGCCGAGAGCGGGATGCGAGGCCGCGCCGTTCTACGATGGCAGGATGCCCGGTCCGATCGATCTCCACGCGCACAGCAGCGTGTCCGACGGCACCGAGACTCCGGCGCAACTGATCCGGGCGGCCGTCGCCGCCGGACTCGGCACGGTGGCGCTGACCGACCACGACTCCACTGCAGGCTGGGCCGAGGGCTTCACCGCGGCATCCGGCACCGGCATCACCGTCGTACCGGGGATGGAGCTGAGCACGCGGTTCGGGTGGAAGAGCGTGCACCTGCTCGCCTACCTCTTCGACCCGCTCGACGCAGGCCTCGTCGCCGAGACGGCGAGGATCCGCGAGGCGAGACTTCGCCGCGCAGAGAGCATCGTGACGAGGATCGCCGCGGACTACGACCTGACCTGGGCCGACGTGCTCGCCCAGACCGCGGTGGGCACGACGATCGGACGCCCGCATATCGCCGACGCGCTGGTCGCCCGCGGACACGTCACCACGCGGAGTGCCGCATTCGAGAGCATCCTGCATCCGCGCACCGGATATTTCGAGCCGCACTACGCGCCAGGACCGCTCGAGGGCGTCGAACTTGTCGTCGCCGCGGGCGGCGTTCCCGTCCTCGCGCATCCGGGGACGCGGGGGCGTGAGGGGGTGATCCCGGAGGACAGGCTGCGTGCGCTCGTCGACGCCGGTCTGTTCGGGCTCGAAATCGACCACCGGGAGAATACCAAGGGCGGCAGGGAGCGGCTGCACGAACTTGCCGACAAGTACGGCCTCGCGGTCACCGGGTCGAGCGACTATCACGGTGCCGGAAAGCCGAACCGGCTCGGCGAGAACACGACCGCGCCACAGGTGCTCGAGCGGCTCGTCGCCCGCGGAACGGGCTCGAGTCCGTTCCGAGACTGACGTCGGCCCGCTGAGAATACAGCTGCGGGCCTTCCCGAGGAGAAACGCGGATCGCTCCCGGAGCCGAAGGAGTGAGGCCGGCTTACTGCGCTACGGGGGGCGTCGCGCCCGGGTTGCGACGGCGGGTGCGCTGACGGTTGCGCGACGGGCGAGAAACCTCGCCGCCCTCTGCCGGCGCGGTGACGGGAGCGGATGACGCGGTTCCGGATGCGACGGCGCCAGCGGGGCGCTGCCCGCCCGATCCGCCAGAGTTCGAGCGGGGACGGTCGCCGTTGGCGGACCCTCCGGAGCGGGAGCGCGAACGGTCGCCGCCCGAGGCTCCGCTGGAGCGGCCGGCGCGGTCGCCGCCACGGTCCGGCTGCGGCTCCCGCACGCGCGGCGGACCGGCGTGCTTCAGGCGACCACGGGCATCCGTCGGGATGTCGAGGTCGGAGAACAGGTGCGGCGACGACGAGTACGTCTCGGTCGGCTCCGGCTGACCGAAGTCGAGTTCGCGGTTGATTGCGGCCCACTTGTGCAGGTCGTCCCAGTCGACGAAGGTCACCGCGATGCCGGTCTTGCCCGCGCGGCCCGTACGGCCGGCGCGGTGCAGGTAGGTGTCCGAGTCATCCGGAATCGTGTGGTTGATCACGTGCGTGACGTCGTTGACGTCGATGCCTCGCGCCGCGACATCCGTGGCGATCAAGATGTCCTTCTTGCCGGCCTTGAATGCGGCCATGGCGCGCTCGCGCTGCTCCTGGTTGAGGTCTCCGTGCACGGCGGCGGCGTTGAAGCCGCGGTCGTTGAGTTCCTCGACGAGCTTCGCCGCCGCGCGCTTCGTGCGCGTGAAGACGACGGTCTTGCCGCGACCCTCGGCTTGCAGGATCCGCGCCACCACCTCGTCCTTGTCCATGTTGTGGGCGCGGTAGATGACGTGCTTGATGTTCGCCTGCGTCAAGCCCTCGTTCGGGTCTGTCGCGCGGATGTGGATGGGCCGGTTCATGAACCGGCGCGCGAGGGCGACGATCGGGCCGGGCATCGTCGCGGAGAACAGCATTGTGTGGCGGGCGGGCGGGGTCTGCGCGAAGAGTTTTTCGATGTCGGAGAGGAACCCTAGGTCGAGCATCTTGTCTGCCTCATCGAGCACCATCACCTTGACGTTCTTGAGGGAGAGCATCCGCTGGCTGGCGAGGTCGAGCAGGCGACCGGGGGTTCCGACGACTACCTGCGCACCGGCTTTGAGCTGTTCGATCTGGCCCTCGTAGGCCTTTCCGCCGTAGATGGCGGCGATCTGGGTGGATCGGTTGGATGCGGCGAGCACGAGGTCTTCGGCCACCTGCACGCACAGCTCGCGCGTCGGCACAACGACAAGCGCCTGCACGCCGGGCTCAGGATCGGTGCCGAGCGACTGCAGCAGCGGAAGCCCGAAGCCGAGAGTCTTTCCTGTTCCGGTCTTGGCCTGGCCGATGATGTCCTGGCCGTTCAGACCCATCGGAATCGTCTGGGTCTGGATGGGGAACGGTTCGATGATGCCCTTGGTGGCAAGAGCGTCGACCATGTCCTGGTCGATGTTCAGTTCAGAGAAAGTCACAGATTAAAGCCCGTCATGGATGCGAGTACGCCCGCTTGTTCCTGGGGCGTAGATGCCCCTGTCAGAAAGGGGCTTGTGCACAGTTTAGCCGCATGGGCCTGAAAACCTCGTGCGCGGCTCCCTTTCTGGCACGTCGGCGGGTGGGGGTGCCCGGGCGCGGCGGCGGCGCGGCTAGGCTGACACCCGTGGCGTCCTACTTCAAACAGCGCAGGAAACACGTCGAGATTCCCCGCTTGAGGGCGCGTTCGGCGCGCGGCGGCGAGCAGACCGTCAACCGGGTCGCTCTCGCGGAGCTGACCCCCGATCTCGCGTCCTACCTTGGTCGGGCCGCGTACCTCCAGCTGTCGATCTTCGAGGTCGCGGCGCGAGCGGTCATGACGGCACCCGATGTGCGCGGAAAGAATGCGCTCAGCAACGTCGCCCGGTTGTCGCTCGTGAAGTACGACGGGCTCGTGCGCGAGCTGGAGCGGTCCGGGCACGATCCGGCGGCGACGATGGAGCCGTTCCGACGCGAGATTGACACTTTCCAGTTGCAGACCCGCGGCGGCGACTGGCACGAGGACCTCGTGACCTCTTACGTGACGGCCGGGCTGCTCGACGATTTCTTCGTCCGGCTCGCGGAGGGTCTCGCCCAGGAGCAGGCCTCGCGCATCGGTGAATTGCTGCACGGTGACACGGCGAGCGACCTGATCGGGGCCGAACTCCGTGCGGCGATCGACGCGAATCCCCGGCTCGCGTCCCGCCTCGCGATGTGGGGCCGCCGACTCGTGGGCGACACCCTGTTGATCGCCCGCTCTGCGCTCGCGGTGCCGGAGAACACTGCTCCGGATGAGGCGAGGCTCGAGCCGGTCTTCACGGAACTCATCACCGCTCACACGCGCCGCATGGACGCGCTCGGCCTCACCGCCTAGCGGCCTGCTATGGCCGGTTCAGCCGGGACAGAAGCCGGGCATCCGCTTCCCGACGTCGCCGTGGCAGGAACAGGCCGGCGGTGGCGGATGACGCGGCCGCGGCCAGCAGACTGACGAACCAGATCCAGCCGCCGTCGAACTGCCAGCCGGCCCAGGTCAGAGCAGACCAGAGGATCATCGCGGCGACGGTTCCGATAGCCGGGAGCAGCATCGCCCCATGGCTGAGCCTGCCGGGCAGGAGGTATCGTGTGAGCCCCCCGATGATGGTTCCACCGAGGGCGACGAACAGCAGCTCCACCTCAGGCGACGAATCCCACACGACGGGACGCGTCTGAACCGATCTCAACGTAGGCGAGGGTAGCGGTAGGAATGACGTAGACCTTGCCCTTATCGTCCCTGAGCGTCAGGTAGCTGCTTTTTGCGTCGAGAGCGGCGGCGACGGTCTTCTCGATCTCGCCCGCCGTCTCCGACGACTCGAAGCTGATCTCGCGGGGGGTGTTGGCAATGCCGATTCGAATGTCCACGTGCCCAGATTACGACATACGGTGCACCGGTCCCGGACCGTTCGTTGTCAGCGGAACCAGAGCACGCCGCGGTAGGCATGTCGGTACCGACCGATAGCTTGGGTCGGTGGCGATCAATGGTTTTCGGCGGCGGACGGGCGTGACGCGGACGCCGGTGATGCTCGACGCCTCCCAGCGGGCGGTGATCGAGCTGGCCGAAAGCGCTTCGGCGTCCGTGATCGGAGCGCCAGGCTCCGGTAAGACCAGCACCCTCGTCGAGCTCCTGGCCGATCGCGTCCGGAACCGCGGATGGGCGCCGGAGCAGGTGCTTGCCCTCACCCCGACGCGCGCGACAGCGACTCGGCTGCGTGACGTGCTCGCGCTTCGACTCGCGGTGCCGACGAACGGCCCGCTCGCGCGCACCGTCGGTTCACTCGCGTTCGAGATCACCGGGCATGCGGCCGCACTCGGCGGGGCGCCTGCCCCGCGGCTGATCACCGGCGGCGAACAGGACAGCGACCTCGCCCAGCTGCTCGCCGGTCACGTCGACGACGGTACGGGACCGCGCTGGCCCGAGATGCTCGGCCCGCAGGTACGGGCGCTGCGCGGTTTCCGCACCGAGCTACGCGAACTGCTCATGCGCGCGACGGAGTACGGAGTCGACACGACCGCGCTGGCCTCCCTCGGTGAGGCCCACAACCATCCGGAATGGGTCGCCGCCGCCGAGTTCCTCGACGAGTACCAGCAGGTGAACGGCTTCACGCGCCCCGGCCAGTTCGACTCCACCGAGCTCGTGAATCTCGCTGTCTCGGCGCTGTCTCGCGGCGAGGTGAGCGATCGGATCCGCGCTCTCCGCCTCGTCGTTGTCGACGACATGCAGGAGGCAACAGAATCGACCTTCGCGCTTCTGCGGGCGCTCGCCGTGCGCGGAATCGCGATCGTCGCGTTCGGAGATCCGGATGTCGCCGCGAACGCCTTCCGCGGAGGGGAACCGGATGCGCTCGGTCGCCTCGCCACCGTACTGCGCCTTCCCGAGGCACGCACCCTCTACCTGGACACCGTGTACCGGCAGGGGGTGGAGCTCCGCGCGTTGACGGGCGCCGTCGCCGCCCGAGTGGGAGCATCGCTCGCGGGACCACAGCGCGCCGCCGCCGCCGCCGGGCCTTCCGCCGAGCTGCCGGTCGTCCGCATCGAGGCCGCCACCCCATCCCGTGAGTGGGCGTCCATCGCGCGATTGCTGCGCGAGCACCACCTGATCAAGGGCGTCGGCTGGAACGACATGGCGGTCATCGTGCGCAGCGGCGCGCAGGTGCCGGTCGTCGCCCGCGCCCTCGCGCTTGCCGACGTGCCGACCCGCACCGCGGTCGGCGGGCGCCCCCTGCGCGACGATCATGCGGCCCGCGGCCTCCTCGCTGTCGTCGACATAGGCATGGGTCGCACCGCGCTCTCACCGCTCGCCGCTGCGGAGCTGCTGCTCAGTCCCTTCGGCGGCATCGACCGGCTCGGACTTCGCCGACTGCGCCTCGCGCTTCGCGCCGAAGAACTCGCCGGTGGAGGCGCCCGTTCGAGCGACGAGCTGCTCGTCGAGGCCCTCTCGTCGCCGGGCAGGCTCGCGACGATCGACCACCGTGTCGCGCGCAGCGCCGACCGCCTCGCCGCGACCCTCGCAGCGGTCGGTGAGAGCGCCGGCGCCGGCGGCACCATAGAGGAACTCCTCTGGCTCACCTGGGAACGCAGCGGCCTCGCCGGCCCATGGCTCGAGCAGGCACTTGGTGCCGGAATCACGGCAGCGGAAGCGAACCGCAACCTCGACGGCGTCCTCGCCCTGTTCACCGCGGCCACCCGGTTCGTGGAGCGGCAGCCGAACGCGCCGGCAGGCATCTTCCTCGACGCTGTCCTCGACGCGGAGGTGCCGGAGGACACGCTCTCGCCTCAGCCGTCCGAGGACTCGGTGCTGGTGACCACCCCGTCGGGAGTCGTCGGCCTCGAGTTCGAAGTTGTTACCGTCGCGGGCGTGCAGGAGGGCGTGTGGCCGAACTTGCGGCTTCGCGGGTCCCTTCTCAACGCGCAGAAACTCGTGGACGCGGTCACCCTCGTCAACAGCGACTCGATCGACCCGCGCAAGCAGGTGCTCGGAGACGAGTTGCGGATGTTCGCGCTCGCCGTGTCCCGCGCCAGGCGGCAGGTGATCGTCGCGGCCGTCGCGAGCGACGACGAGGCGCCGAGCGTCTTCTTCAGTCTGCTGCCTCCCCACGTGCCGATCACCGACACTTCCGCCCTGCCCCCGATGTCGCTGCGGGGGCTGACCGGTCGACTCCGCCGCGAGCTCGTGCTGCCGCACAGATCCGACGCAGAACGGGCGGCTGCGGCATCCGCCCTGGTGCGTCTCACTGTTGAGCAGGTGCCCGGGGCCGATCCGGACGAGTGGCTCGGGCTGATCCCGCCCTCCACCGCCGACCCGCTCTACCTCGACGACGAGACGGTTCCCGTGTCGCCATCGGCGCTCGGCAGCTTCGAGAAGTCGCCGCTCGATTGGTTCATCGACTCCGTGTCGGGGTCGCCGTCGAGCACCGTGATGGGGCTAGGCACGATCATCCATTGGGCGATGGAGACGGCAACCGACCCGACTGTCGACGGGATCTTCTCGGCTATCGAGAGCAGGTGGGGAGAGTTGTTGTTCGAATCACCTTGGGTGTCGGAGCACCAGAAGATCGCCGCCCGGCGGCTCGCCACCGGTGTCGCCGAATACCTCGCGGACTTCGCGCGCGAGGGCAAGAACCTCGTCGCCGCCGAGAGTCGCTTCGAAATCGAGGTGGGCAGGGCCCGGGTCAACGGGTCGATCGACCGGGTCGAACGCGGCGACGACGGCGCGGTCACGATCGTCGACCTCAAGACCGGGCGGGCCATCACGCGCAAGGACGACATCGACGAGCATCCGCAGCTTCGGGCCTACCAGCTCGCCTACGCGGAGGGCAAGCTCGACGGCTTTCTCGAAGAGCACGGGGCGCACAGGGGTGGTGGAGCGAAGCTCCTCTTCGTCAAGGAGGGCAAGAACGGCAAGAACTACCGGGTGGCGGAGCAGGCGCCGCTCGATCAAGGCGAACTGGACGGCTTCCGGGAGCGGATCCAGCAGGCGGCGACCCTCATGGCCGCCGCGCAGTTCACTGGCGTCGTCGAACTGAACGGTTGGGGCAGCGCCGCTGACGGAACGGCCAAGCTGCACAGGGTCGTGGCGGTGCCGAGTGATTAGCGCTATCGACCTGGCCGACGCGCTCGAGCGACCCCGTCCAACGCAGCAGCAGCGTGCCGTGATCGAGGCGCGCCTCTCGCCGGCTCTGGTGATCGCCGGGGCGGGAAGCGGCAAGACCGAGACCATGGCGAACCGCGTGCTCTGGCTCCTCGCCAACGGACACGTCACCGCGGGGCAGATCCTCGGCCTCACCTTCACCCGCAAGGCGGCCGGCGAACTCGGCAGCCGTATCCGGGAGCGCATCGCTCAGCTGGCCGAGAAGGGGCTGATCCCGGGGGAGTACGACGCGTTCGACCCGCCGACCGTGGCGACCTACAATTCGTTTGCGAACACGATCTTCCGGGATCACGCGATCCTGCTCGGCCGGGAGAGTGACGGGGCGGTGCTCGGCGAGGCGTCGGCATGGCAGCTCGCCCGGGGCGTCGTCGTGAACAGCTCGAACGAGCGCCTCGCGGGACTCGGCCGCAACGTCGACGCCGTCACCAAGGACGTGCTGGGCCTCAGCAGGGCGATCAGCGAGAACGTCGTCGACCCGAACGACGTCGCCGCGTTCGCGGAGCGCTTCTGCCGCGTCGCCGAGCTTCCCCTGGGCGGCCGGTCGTCCTATCCAGAGGTCGACCGGATGGTCGCGAAGGTCGGCGCGCTCCCGGTGCTCGTCGAATTGGCCGGCCAGTTCACCGAGGCGAAGATGCGCCGCGGCTTCGTCGAGTATTCCGACCAGGTGGCTCTCGCCCTCGAGATCGTGCGCTCGGTCCCGAACGTGCGTGCCGACATCCGGGATCGTTACCCGGTGGTGCTGCTCGACGAATACCAGGACACGAGCGTCGTGCAAACCTGGCTGCTGAGCGAACTGTTCGCGAACACCCCTGTCATGGCGGTCGGGGATCCGAACCAGTCGATCTACGGATGGCGCGGCGCGAGCGCCGCGAACCTGGAGGCCTTTGCGGGCCAGTTCGGCACCGATCCCCACGCCCTCGTGCAGCAGTTCGCCCTCTCCACGAGCTGGCGGAACGGGCACGATATTCTCGCCGTCGCGAACGCCATTGTGGAACCCCTCGTCGCGGAGAGCCGCGTGCGGGTGGAGAGACTCGGAGCCTCCCCGAATGCGTCAGACCTGAAGGTCGACGTCGGCTGGCACGAGACGCTTCCGGATGAGGCGGACGCCGCGGCGCGCTGGCTTGCGCGGAAACTCGCTCCTGTTCCTGGCGAGAGGCCGCCGACCGCCTCGATGCTGTTCCGCACGCGTAAGACTCAGGGCACGTTCATCGAGGCGCTGCGACGGCACGACGTTCCGTTCCATGTGCTCGGCGTCGGCGGGCTGATGGCCGAGTCGGAGATCGCCGACCTCGTCTGCGCGCTGCGAGTCGTGGACGACCCGATGGCCGGCTCCGAACTCGTGAGGCTGCTCGCGGGCGCGCACTGGCGGATCGGAGTCCGCGACCTGAAGGCCCTCCGACGGGTGTCCTCGTGGCTTGCGAGCCGCGATTACGCACACCAGCCGCTCGACGAGGAGCTGCGGGAACTGCTCCGCAACTCCGTCGCGGAGGGCGAGAGCGGTTCGATCGTCGACGCGCTTGATTTTGTGAGAAACGCCAGGCCCGGCCACGGCGCGCTCGAGGGCTTCAGTGAGACGGGGCTCGCCCGCCTGCGCGACGCGGGGGAGACCTTTGCGCGTCTCCGCGCCCGTTCGGGGCTTGACCTTCTCGACTTCGTCACCTTCGTCGAACAGGACCTGCACCTCGACATCGAGGTTGTCGCGAACGACCGCCGACCGCTCGGCACCGCCAACATGGACGCCTTCTTCGACGCGCTCGCCTCGTACGTGTCCGTCGACGACTCCGCGTCGCTGTCCGGCTTCCTGAGCTGGCTGCGGGAGGCGGAGTGGCGCGACGACCTCGCCCCCCGCCCGGAGGAACCGGAGCCGGGCACCGTGCAGCTGATGACTATCCACGGGGCGAAGGGGCTCGAGCACGACGTCGTGGTCGTGCCGCGGATGGTGGACGGTGAATCTCCTGCGAGCCCGAACGAGGGATACACCGGGTGGCTGGCGTACGGTTCGCTACCGTTCGAGTTCCGCGGCGACGCGGCGGAGCTTCCCGTCTTCGAGTGGGAAACCGCGGAGACCCGTAAGGAGCTCCTCGACGCCCAGAAGGAGTTCTCCGCGGCCGTCCGGCGTCGCCATGAACGCGAGGAGCGACGCCTCGCCTACGTCGCCGTCACGCGCGCGCGCCACTCACTGCTGCTCAGCGGGTCGTTCTGGGCGGGCCAGACGAAGCAGAGGGCGCCCAGCCCGTTCCTGCTGCCCCTCGCCGAGAACGGAGTCATCGGCCCACTGCCCCTGCTGAGCGAGTTCGACACCAATCCGCTCGGTGATGACCCGGAGACGCTCTCCTGGCCGCTCGACCCACTCGGCGCCCGTCGGTCCGTGATCGAACGGGCCGCGGCCCAGGTGAGATCGGCGACGGCCGGCTCGGAGGGCCAGTGGGCGCGGGACCTGACACTGCTGCTCGAAGAGCGGCGACGCCGGCTCCGCCTGGGAGGTCTCGTTCAGCTTCCGAGTCGCGTACCAGCATCCCGGTTCAAGGAGTTCGTCACCGACCCGTCCGCCGTGGCGGCCCGTTTGCGCCGGCCCATGCCCGAGCGTCCGTACCGTGCGACCCGGCTCGGTACCCTCTTCCACAGCTGGGTCGAGGAACGCTACGGCCGCGGCGGGTCCACCGAGGTTCTCGACGCCGTAGCCACGGAAATCGACGCCGACGATTCCGCAACGGAGCGCGACGAGCTCGACAGGCTCATGGGCATCTTCGAACGGTCGCCGTGGGCAGCACGGCGTCCGATCGACGTCGAGCGGGAGATCCACCTGCCGTTCGACGGACAGGTGATCATCTGCAAGATCGACGCCGTGTACCGAATCGAATCGGATTCCGGCGTCGAGCGTTTCCAGGTCGTGGACTGGAAGACGGGGAAGGGGCCGAAGGATCGGGCCGACCTGGAGGAGAAGCAGCTTCAGCTCGCGCTCTACCGGCTCGCCTACGCGCGATGGGCGGGCATCGACCCGTCCGCGATCGACGCCGTCTTCTACTTCGTGAGCGAGGACCGCATCGTCACGCCGGAGCGGATTTTCGACGAGGCCGAGCTGGTCGCCCTCTGGCGGGAGGCGCTCGGACGTCCGGGAAAGAGCCAGGCGGACTGATGGGTGTTCCGTCGTCGGCGACGCCGCGGCCCGGTCTCGTGCCCGCCATCGTCCGAGTCCTCGCCGGAGCTAGGAGCTGCGTTCGGTGCGGTCGAGCATGTCTTCTACCTCGGTGACCGTCATGACCGGGGAGGTGTTCGAGTCAATCCTGCGATTGAGGTCGTGCTGCACGACGTCGACGAGGTTGTGCAGCATCCCGACCGCGTCGTCCACGATCTCGGTACTGCGCTCGGCGGTGCCGTGCAGCAGCCACTTCGCGATCTCGAGCTCCGCGTAGAGCATCGCGCGCTTCTTCAGCTGTCGATCGGTGGAGCCCCTCGCCTGGCTGTACGCGTCGACGACGCTCTCCGCCGCATCGTTCACGCCGCCACCGAACAGCCAGAAGAGATCGGTGGCCGGGTCGCCGACGCTTAGGCCATACCAGTCGACGATGCCCGTCACGCTGTCGCCGTCGTGTAGCAACGAATCAGCGCGAAGTGCTCCGTTGATCACGGTCGGCGCGAACTGCCAGAGCGCCGCGTCCTCCGTGGCGTGTTCCCACCTGGCGACGAGGCCGGCAGGAACGAGGCCGGTTGCCGAAGCGCGATCCATGACGGAGGCGGCCGTGGCGAGGATGTCGAGCGGCCGCACGACCGGGAGTCCGGCGTCGGCGACGAGGCTCGTCGGAAGCGAGTGGATCGCCGCGATCGCCCGGCCGATCGACTCAGCCAGGCCGTCGCCGGGTCGAAGCCCGCCGAGCGCGACGCTCGTGCCGGGGAGGAAGTCGTACACGATCGCACGGGTGCCGGCGATCGGCGCCTGACCCTTCAGCGAGTGCACGGTGAACGGCAGTCTGCCTCGGATGCCCGTGCTCAACGCGCGCAGCGCGACCAGGTCCGCCGACGCCCGCGTTTCTGCGTCCTGGCGCCGAGGAACGCGGATGAGCAGCCGCTGTCCGTCACGGGCGACGAGCACCGACTGCTCGAAGCCGCCGAGCGGGCCGGAACCGAAACGGCTCGCGGCCGTGACGTCGAGTCCGGCCACGGCGGAGGTGGCGAGCGCGGCTAGAGTGAGAGGAGATCTGGCCATACCGACAAGGGTAGGCCGCGTGAGCGCGGCAGCGCTTCTGCGCCACGCAGATTCCCACCCTCGAAGCGTAAGGTTTTGCGATGTCATTCGAGTTCACCGCGAGACTCCCACTGTCCCGTCACGAGCTCGACCGCGACTACCTGAGCCGCAATCGTCCGGCCCTGTTCGAGGAGTTGTGGGCGGATGCCCGCACTCGGGTGCTCCCACTCTGGAATGGCACGGCGATGCTCGACGGGGAGTCCGTCGCGGTCCTGTCGCCGGGGGAGACGCCGGAAGCGGAACTGCTGCTCTATCTCGGCCGCACCATCGACGGGGCGGACACCCCCTACGTCGCGGCCGTGCTCACCGATGAGGCGGCCGCGACGCTCGGGTCCGGCGCGGTGTGGGGCAACCTGCGCGAGCTCGGCAGCAAGCTGAGCGACTTCGACGCGGGATTGTTCACCGAGGCGCTCGCGCTCGCCAACTGGCATGCCGCCCACCGGTTCTCGCCCCGCACGGGCCGGGCGACCTCTCCCGCGCTCGGGGGTTGGGTGCGACGCGCCGACGGCGACGACGGCGACGACTTCCCGCGCACCGACGCGGCGATCATCGTCGGAGTGACGGATGCCGAGGACCGCATCCTGCTCGGTTCCAACGCCCTGTGGGCGGAGAACCGGTACTCGCTGCTTGCCGGCTTCGTCGAACCGGGCGAGTCGCTCGAGAATGCCGTCGTGCGCGAGGTGTATGAGGAGGCCGGCATCCGGGTGCGCAATCCCGTCTATCTCGGTTCGCAGCCGTGGCCCTTTCCGGCGTCCATCATGCTCGGTTTCCGGGCAACGCTCGACCGGGACCACCCGCAAACGCTGCGACCGGACGGCGAGGAGATCCTCGACCTGCGCTGGTTCAGCCGCGAGGAGCTCTCCTCGTCCCTGGGGGAGATCGTCCTGCCAGGCGGCACGTCGATCGCGCGCGCCATCCTCGAGGACTGGTTCGGCGGCCCGATCGAAGACCGACACGAGTGGTGACGGCCGAGAAGCTGCTCGCGGGACTCGACGACGAGCAGCGTGTCGCCGCCGAGGCGCTCCTCGGCCCGGTCTGCCTGCTTGCCGGAGCGGGCACAGGAAAGACGAGGGCGATCACCCACCGCATCGCCTATGGCGTAGCGACCGGCGTCTATCCGCCCGGACGCGTGATGGCGCTGACCTTCACCTCGCGAGCGGCCGGGGAACTGCGCGGCCGGCTGCGCAGTCTCGGTGCCGGCGGGGTTTCCGCGCGCACCTTCCACGCCTCCGCCCTGTCGCAACTGGGCTTCTTCTGGCCGCAGGTGATCGGGGGAAGCATGCCGCGCATCCTCGAGTCGAAGGGGAGGCTCATTGCGAGCGCCGCGGAGACGATGAAACTGAAACTCGACACTCCGACCTTGCGCGACCTCGCTGCGGAGATCGAGTGGCGAAAGGTCTCCCGGCTCACCCTCGACCAGTACGCCGTGAAGGCGGCGAGCCGGACGATGCCGGTCGCGCTCGACCTGAGCAAGATGATTGATCTGCACGCGGCGTATGAGCGGGTTAAGGACGACCGCCGCCAACTCGACTTCGAGGACGTGCTGCTCGCGGCAGCCGGAATGCTCGAGTCCGAGCCGTGGGTGGCGCAGCAGGTCCGGGAGCAGTACCGCTTCTTCGTGGTTGACGAGTATCAGGATGTCTCACCGCTGCAACAGGTGCTACTGGACTTGTGGATGGGGGACAGGCAGGACCTTTGCGTCGTCGGTGACGCAAGCCAGACGATCTACTCGTTCGCCGGCGCATCATCCGATCATCTGACGTCGTTCCCGTCCCGCTTCCCGACCGCGACGGTCGTGCGCCTGGAACAGAACTACCGGTCCACGCCGGCGATCGTCGACACCGCGAACCGGCTCATGCGCGACCGGGCGGGAGCGCTCACGCTGCGCGCGGCCGCATCTGCTGACGCACGTCCCGACGCGAAAGTCGTCGCTCCCACCGTGCTGAGCCATCGGGATGATCGCGCGGAGGCGCGCGCCGTCGCCGGCCAGATCGCCGACCAGATCGCGGCGGGCGCCCGACCACAGGACATCGCGGTGCTGTACCGCATCAACGTGCAGGGCGCCGTGCTCGAGACCGCCCTCGCCGACGCGGGGGTCAGCTATCAGTTGCGCGGCGGGCCGCGGTTTTTCGACCTGCCAGAGGTGAAGCAATCCCTCATGATGCTCAAGGGCGCGACGGTGGCGAACACGGTCGAGCCGTTGTTCAAGACCGTGAGCGACGTGCTGCGCTCCCTCGGCTGGACGCAGGATGCCCCCGAGTCCAGGGGAGCGGTGCGGGACAGGTGGGAGTCGCTCAACGCGATCATGGGACTTGCCGAGACGGCGGCTCCTGGCACCACGCTGCGCCAGTTCTCCACCGATTTGCACGACCGCGCGGTCGGCCAGCACGAACCGACGATGGCCGCCGTCACGCTCGCGACCCTGCACTCCGCGAAGGGCCTCGAGTGGGACACGGTCTACATCATCGGGGTGAGCGAGGGTCTCGTGCCGATCAGCTACGCGAAGAGCCTCGCCGCCGTCGACGAGGAACGCCGGCTCCTCTACGTCGGCATCACCCGGGCGCGCCAGCGCCTGCACCTGTCCTGGGCCGAGGCGGCGCCGCAGCGTTCCGCTCCTCGTCAGCCGTCGCGCTTCCTGGAAGAACTCCGCAGCCGCACTGCGGGTGCCGGGTCCAGGTCGTCGAGAGGCTAGACCCGGTTGTCGCGTCTGAATAAACGGAGGTCGCCGCGTCAGCCGCGCCACCGTCCAGTCGCGCGAGCACGAGCCGCGTGGCCCGCGCTGCTACCTCGTACGACACGAGCCCGCGGTCGATCGGACTGCGGCGCCCCCACAGCTGGGAGGCGATGGCGGGCCACGCCGGGTCCGCGTCGGAACGTGTGCGCTCGAGGCAGTACAGGCACGGCCCGACGCCGGGCTCCACGATCGGCCCGATACGTGCGCCGGCATCGCCAAAGACGACAGGAAGGTGAGGTAGGTCCCGCCGCAACCAGACGCCGTGGAATTCGGGGTCGATGACGAAATGCGCGACGACGACGGCGAAGTCGCTGCCCTCTGCCGCCGCCGCGACGTCGTTCCCGACGAGACGTGGCTGGACTCCGGATGATGCGAGCGCGTCGGCAATTTGCTCAAGCGTGGGGCCTCGCCCCGCGAGCGTGACGATGCGCGGTTCAGCTTGGGGAGGCTCGCTGACGAGGGCCGCACGCACAGCGCGGAGCAGCAGCTCAACGGTGTCACTATCCGCGCCGGCCTGCCCGGCGAGCACATCGAGCGCGGGTCGACCGGTGCCGGTAATGAGCGCGGCGATCATCCGCTCCTGAGCCTCCGACACGTTCTCGAGCACGACTGCGGCACGGTCGATCCCAAGCTGGAGGCTGCTCGGGCTGCGCCAGACGAGGGGGAGCCGGGGATCGAGTCGCAGGACCATGCCGGAATGATGGCACCATGCCGGTCGGGTCGTGCGAAAGCTTCCACAGGCACGCGAGTGAGCGACCGTGTCGGGTCCGTAACGCCTAACACGACATGTCTGGGGACCGCGGGGTGGGCGCTAGCCGCGCGGTTCCTCCGCCGAGCCGTCGTCGTTCTCGTGCGGCCGGTCGTCGCTCACGTCGTTGAGCAGGTCCTCGATTGCCTGATCCACGTCATCGCGGGCGGACTCGTTCGAGGTCATCCGGGCAATCAGCCCGCTCGGGTCGTCAATGTCGGCGGATCCCGGCAGGACGTCCGGATGGGACCACAGCTCGTCGCGTCGCTCCGCCCCGACAGCATCCGTCAGCCGCTGCCACATTGCCGCCGCCTCACGCAGGCGGCGCGGGCGCAGTTCTAGGCCGACGAGCGTGGAGAACGCGGACTCGGCCGGCCCACCGGCCGCACGCCGCCGCCGCACGGTCTCGGCGATCGCCATCGATTTCGGCAGGCGCTTCGTCGCCTGGGCTGTGACCACGTCGACCCAACCCTCGACCAGGGCGAGCATCGTCTCGAGGCGATCGAGTGCGGCGAGCTGCGTGTCTGACTTCGGTGGGATGAGCGCTCCACTCACCATCGCCTGGCGCAGCTCCTCCGGGTTCGAGGGGTCGAAGTCGGCGGCGAGCGCCTCGAGGCGCTGCGTGTCGATGCGGATTCCGTGCGCGAACTCGGTGATGGAGGTCATGAGTTGCAGGCGCAACCACTTCGCATGCCGGAACAGCCGCGCGTGTGCGAGTTCCCGCACCGCGAGATACAGACGGATCTGATCGGTCTCGATGTCGAGGCCGTCACCGAAAGAGGCCATGTTCTGAGGGAGGATGGCGGCCTGCAGGTCGACGGCGTTCGCGGCGTCGATCAGCGGAATGCCGATGTCGCCGCCGGACACGACCTCTCCGGACAGCTGGCCGACGACCTGCCCGAGCTGCATCGCGAAGAGCGTGCCACCGACGTTGCGCATGAGTTTGCTCGCGCTGTCGATCATGTCCGACATCTCTTCCGGAGCCTGCTGCCGCAGCACGTCGGTGAGCGCGTTGGCGATGCTCAGCGCAACGGGTTCGGCAAGCTGTGTCCACACGGGCATGGTCGCGTTGGTCCACTCGATGCGGCTCATCAGTCGCGGCTTGACGGTCAGCTCCGACACGTAGGTCGCCTCGCTCAACCAGAGGGCAGCGATACCGAAGGCCTGCTCGAGCGCGTCCCGTTCAGAGGGCGTCGCGGGCTGCGAGGTGCCGGAGGCGATCGCGCTCGCCTGCTGGAGGGCGATGTCCCAGTTCACGCCGTCGCCGCTGTGCTGCATCGCGCTCTGCAACTGCGCCATCAGTTGGGCCACCATCGCCGGATCGTTGGGGAGCCCGGCCGCATTCGCCAGTTGTGCGGGGTCGATGTTCGAGTTGCCGCTTAGCAACTCCCGCAGCATGTCGCGGAACTCGTCGTCGGGGTCTTGCCGAGAATCATCAGGCATGCGAACTACGCTAGCCCTTGAGCAGTCGACGAGGCTGAGTTTCGGCCTTCGCCGCCGCAACCTGACGTGCGCCCGTGGCGAACATGAGAGGAAGCAGTGCCCATCTTCGCCGACCTGCCCGGCATGTCCCGAACGCAGCTCCGCCGGTCGCGCCTCGGCTGGTCCCTCCTCTCGTTCGGCGTGCTCGGCGCGCTCGGACTCTCCCTCGTGCCCTCGCCGTACGTGATCGAGGTTCCCGGGCCCGTGTTCGACACCCTCGGAGATGTGGAGGTACAAGACGAAAAGGTGCCGCTCATCGCGATCAGCGATCAGGAGGAGTTCCCGACTGACGGCACACTGAGTCTTCTCACGGTGAGCGTCGTCGGCAACCGTGAGGTCCAACCCAGCTGGCTGAAGGTCATCACGGCGTGGGCGGATCCGAGCAAGGCGGTCGTGCCGATCGAATCGGTGTATCCGGCCGGAGTGACGCTCGAGCAGTCACAGGAGAGGAGCGCGATCGACATGCAGAACTCTCAGAAGGACGCCATCGCGGCTGCGCTCACCAAGTTGGGACACGAACTCGAAAGCACCCTCACGGTCGCCGGACTCTCGCCCGATTCGCCCTCCGACGGTCTCCTCAAGGCGGGCGATGAGATTTTGAGGGTCAACGGTGACACGCCGGTGGACGTCAATCAGATGCGAGCGATCATCGCCGAGAACGGCACCGACACGCCCGTGGCCATGGCGATCCTGCGCGACGGTGCGCTCTCATCCGTTCTCGTGACACCGGTCTCTGGTGAAGGTCCGGATGCCGCCCCGATGGTGGGGGTGGCGGTCGAGACGGCATACGACTTCCCGTTCGAGGTCGAGATCCAGCTCGAGAAGGTCGGCGGCCCGAGCGCCGGCATGATGTTCGCACTGGGGATCATCGACAAGCTGACTCCGGGCGAGCTGAACGGAGGACTGGATGTCGCGGGTACGGGCACGATCACGGCGGACGGCCTCGTCGGTCCGATCGGCGGCATCCGGCAGAAGCTGCACGGCGCGCAGCACTCGGGCGCCGAGTACTTCCTCGCGCCGGCGGCGAACTGCGGAGAGGTCACGGGGCACGTGCCGGACGGACTGACGGTGTTCGCCGTCGAGACGCTGGATGATTCCCTCGCCGCTCTCGAGACGCTCGCGAGCGGCGGGGACACGTCCGCGCTGCCATCCTGCGACAACTGAGCGGCACTGGCGGCGTTCTCGCAGCGTCACCCCCGTTAAGATGGAAGAACACAGTCCCTCATAGCCAGGAGCACCCTCTTGACGTCCACGGAAGCACGTCCATCCCGTTCGCGGTCAACACTGGCGATCTCGGCTGGCGTGATCGCCGCTCTCGTGATCGCGTTCTTCATTTTCGCGAGCCTGTACACGGACTGGCTGTGGTTCGACCAGCTCGGCTTCGTCAATGTGCTCACCACCCAGTGGATCGCCGGAGCAGTGATGTTCCTCATCGGTTTCGTTGCGATGGGCGTCCCCGTCTACCTCAGCATCGCCATCGCCTTCCGCGCGCGGCCGGTCTACGCGAAGCTCAACGCGCAACTCGACCGCTACCAGCAGGTCATCGAGCCCCTCCGCCGCCTCGCGATGATCGGCATTCCCGCCGTGCTCGGCCTGTTCGCCGGGGTGGCCACGTCGTCGCGCTGGCCGCTGGCCCTGCAGTGGATAAACCGCACGCCGACCGGTGACACCGATCCTGAGTTCGGCCTGGACGTCTCGTTCTACCTCTTCGAACTGCCGTTCTACCAGGCGGTAGCGGCGTTCGCGTCCGCCGTCGTGCTCATCTCGGCCCTCGCGGCCCTCGCCACCAGCTACCTGTACGGGGCGCTGCGCTTCAACGGCAGGGAGGTGCGCATCTCCCGCGCGGCCCGCGTGCAACTCGCGGTCCTCGCCGCCCTCTACCTTGCGATCCAGGCGGTGAGCATCTGGCTCGACCGCTACGCGATCCTCTCCGAGAACAACAGCGATCTGCTCGTCGGCGCCTCCTACGCCGATGTGAACGCCGTGATTCCCGGACGCGCCATCCTCTCCGGCATCGCCGCGCTGGTCGCCGTCCTGTTCATCGTCACGGCCATCATCGGGCGTTGGAGGCTGCCGATCGTCGGCACCGCCCTGTTCATCGTCGCGAGCCTGCTCATCGGTTCGGTGTACCCGTGGATCGTGCAGCGCTTCCAGGTCGACCCGAGCGTACGGAGCTTCGAGGCACCATATATAGAGCGGAACATCGAGGGCACGCGAGAGGCCTACGGGGTTGCCGAGGTCGAGGAGCAACCCTTCGACCCGTCGACGGATGCGACGGCCGGCGCGCTTCGCAACGATGCCGAGACGACCGCGAACATCCGCATCATCGATCCCGCTCTCGTCACGGACACGTTCGCGCAGCTCGAGCAGTTCCGCCAGTATTACCAGTTCGCTCCGCAACTGGACGTGGACCGTTATGAGATCGACGGGCAGACCCAGGACACCGTCATTGCCGTACGCGAACTCAATCTTGAGGGCCTCGGCGGCGCGAACACCTTCTACAACCGCACCTTCGTCTACACGCACGGTTACGGGGTGGTCGCCGCCTATGGCAACCAGCGGTCGGCCGAGGGGCTTCCGGTGTTCCTTCAGTCGGGAATCCCGAACGGAGGAGCGCTCGGCAGTGATTTCGAGCCGCGGATCTACTTCGGTGAGGACTCCCCGCCGTTCTCGATCGTCGGAGCCCCGGAGGGTTCGCGGCCAATCGAACTCGACTATCCCTCGAGCGAGGAAGAGGGAACTGACAACACGACGACGACCTACGCTGCGGATGGTGGCCCCGCCCTTGACAACGTGTTCAAGAAGATCATCTACGCGATCAAGTTTCAGTCGGAGCAGATCTTCCTCTCCGATGCCGTGAACGACGACTCGCAGATCCTCTACGACCGTGACCCGAAGCAGCGGGTGCAGAAGGTCGCTCCGTACCTGACGCTCGATAGCGACGCCTATCCCGCCGTGGTCGACGACAAGGTCGTGTGGATCGTCGACGGCTACACCACGAGCGAAAATTATCCGTACTCGGACGTGCAGCAGTTGAGCAACGCGATCGTCGACACATACACTCCACCGCCGCCCTACGCGATCGACAACATCAACTACATCCGAAACTCGGTCAAGGCGACGGTCGACGCGTACACGGGCGAAGTGACGCTCTACGCCTGGGACGAGGAGGACCCGATCCTCGAGACCTGGCAGAAGATCTTCCCCAGCACGGTCGTTCCGATGAGCGAGATGTCCGGCGACCTGATGAGCCACGTGCGCTACCCGGCCGATCTGTTCAAGGTGCAGCGCGCGATCCTCAGCACGTACCACGTAACCGACTCGGACTCGTTCTACTCGAGCGACGACGCGTGGACCACGCCGCCCGAGCCGACGGAAGCGGCAGCGACCGCCGAGACGCAGCCGCCGTACTACCTCACGATGCAGGTGCCGGGCGCGGACGAGCCGGACTTCTCTCTGTACTCGACCTACATTCCGAACGCGTCGGGCGAAGGCACCAGAAACGTCCTGACCGGGTACCTCGCGGTCAATGCGGACGCCGGCGGCACGAAGGGGGAGATCGCCGAGAACTACGGCAACTTCAGTTTGCTCACCTTGCCGAGGCAGACCACGGTGCCCGGGCCCGGCCAGGTGCAGGCCAACTTCAACACGGACACCGAAGTGGCGAACCAGCTCGCCCTGCTGCAGCGCGGTGACACCGAGGTGCTGCGAGGCAACCTGTTGACCCTTCCGGTCGGCGGCGGGTTGCTCTACGTGCAGCCGGTCTACGTTGAATCGACTGCCGAGACGGCCTACCCGATCCTTCGGAAGGTGCTCGTCTCGTTCGGGGACCAGATCGGCTTCGAGGACACCCTCGATGCCGCCCTCGACTCGGTATTCGGCGGGGATTCAGGAGCCAACGCCGGCGACGAGAACGTTCCCGTCAGTTCCGACCCGGTCGATCCGGACGCTCCGGCAGAACCCGAGTCGCCGGTCGATCCGGGGACTCCGACAGCGCCGGGTGCTCCTGGTGACAACCCCGACCTTCGGGCAGCCCTCGAGGACGCCCGTCAGGCGCTCGCGGACAGGCAGGCCGCCTACGCCTCGAACGATTTGGTCGCGGCCGCTCAGGCCGACGAGGCTCTGCAGGATGCGATCGAGCGGGCGATAGCCGCGTCGCCGTAGGGACGGGAGCAGGTCGCGCCCATCTCTGTCGCGAGCGACGCCACGACTAGACGCAGCTGCGGGCGGAACCCATGAAATCCGACTGAACAGGAGAGTGATCATGCGTGGTGTTGTGATGTACGGCCCAGGCGACGTGCGCGTCGAAGAGGTTGAAGACGCGAGAATCGTCGACTCGACGGATGCGGTCATCCGGCTCGCCGCAGCGTGTATCTGTGGCTCAGATCTTTGGCCGTATCGCGGCATCGACAAGTTGAACGGCCCGGCCCACATGGGTCACGAATACGCGGGTCTGGTCGAGCAGATCGGTGATGACGTGGTCAACGTCAAGGTCGGTGACTTCGTGGTCGGCTCCTTCGTTGCATCCGACAACACCTGCGAGATCTGCCAGGCCGGTTACCAGTCCGGGTGCATTCACCGGGTGTTCATGACAGGCACCCAGTCGGAACTCGCCCGCATCCCTCACGCCGATGGCACCCTTGTTCCCACTCCCGGTATTCCTGATCCCGAGCTGATCCCGTCACTTCTGGCCGCTTCCGATGTGCTGGGCACCGGCTGGTATGCCGCTGTCGCAGCTGAAGCGGGGCCCGGAAAGACGATCGCCGTCGTCGGTGACGGGGCTGTCGGATTGCTGGCGATACTCGCCGCCAAGCAGCTCGGTGCCGAGCGCATCATCGCGTTTAGCCGGCACGCTGATCGACAGGTGCTCGCCCGTGAATTCGGTGCAACCGACATCGTCGAGGAGCGCGGTGACGAGGGCGTCGCGAGAATAAAGGAGATGACCGGCGGCTATGGCGCCCACGGCGTTGTCGAGGCCGTGGGAACCCAGGAGTCGATTTGGCAGGCGATTCACGCCGCACGCGCGGGCGGACGCATCGGATACGTGGGTATCGGTCATGAGGTCGACCTGAACGGTTTAGACCTGTTCTTCGAGGGAGTGCACCTCGAGGGCGGTCCCGCCCCGGTGCGTCGCTTCCTGCCGGACCTGATCCAGCTCATCTGGGACCGCAAGATCGACCCGGGTAAGGTCTTCGACTTCACGCTTCCGCTCAGTCAAGCCGCCGAGGGGTACAAGGCAATGGACGAGCGCCGCGCCATAAAAGTGCTGCTCACCGTCTGACCGGTAGGGAGCGAAACGAGGCGTCCCGAAACTCTGGTATCGTTGATATCACGCCGCGGGGTGGAGCAGTTCGGTAGCTCGCTGGGCTCATAACCCAGAGGTCGTAGGTTCAAATCCTGCCCCCGCAACAGAGGCTCATTCCGGAAATGATCGAAAGATCATCCGGATATCGAGTGAAGAAGGACCGGGATGGTTGAAAAACCATCCCGGTCCTTTTTCGTTTCCGTCGAATGCGGTCGCGCCCATCCCGAGTGGCAGGCACGGGGCGTTAAAGGGCGATTCGACCTGCTTTGGGGCAGGCCGAATAGAGGAGCTCTTGCGGGGAAGGTCCGAAGTTTGCGCTTACTCGTCTGTTCCTGGCGGTGACGCGGGAGACAGCCGGGGGAGCAGGGGAGCGGTCGGCCTAGCTCGTCTTTTCGGCGCCTGGATCGGTGGCTCTTGTTCGCGAGTACGATTCGCTTCGCCTCAGCGACGAAGAAGGTTGCGATGCGCCGCAGGTTGGATGCCACCACTACGAATGCGAGCGCCATATAGGTGGTCATTGGACAATTGGCTGCACGCAGGCGGATCTTCATGTGGGACATCCGAGTTGCATTAGACGGCAGCCGTCTACGCCCACAACGTCGCCTGCAGACGCGATTCTGACAATCGCGCACATCGTGACAGTGGCGCACGTCGGCTCAAACTGTCGAGAATTATCCGGTCAGGGCGCTAGCCTCGCGCAGGATGATGTCTGCGAGTTCGATCGGTCGTGACAGCATCGGTGAGTGGCCCGCGGCGAGTTCGTAGAGGCGATCGCTTGACTCGGCCATCTGGCGTTGCACACTAGGCAGTATTCCGCTGTCCTCCGTGCATATGACGTAACCGTGTGGGATGGTCCTCCAGGCAGTTTGGTGTGTTCGGGCGTATACGGTGTCGTGGTGCTCGGGTTTAAGGCGCCCGGCCCATTGAAGCGCCTGGGCTCGCGGCAAGTCGTTGTAGAAGGCAGCGATCGCGGCGTCGGGCGGCATGAGGACGTAATCACCGTCGACGACGAACGCGTCGCTATCGGACTCGGACCCCTCTGCAGAGTCATTCATTCGCATGCAAGAGAGGCCGGCCGGAAGAGCAAAAGCTGTCACGAAGAGGATGCGGTTGACGGAGACGATCTGGTCGAGTGCTTCAGTCGCGACGGCGCCGCCATATGAGTGCGCCACCAGCAACGTTGGCTGATCGGACGAGCCTATTATGGTGCGGAGATACGCCGAATGGTCACGGAGGGTATGTCCGCCTTGGGCGCGTCCGAGACCGGGAAGGTTGATGGCTTCGATGTCGAGGTTGTCCCCGCTGTCGCGAAGTGAATCCACCACGCTTTCCCATGCGTGGGCATCGTGCCAGGCGCCATGCAGAAGAAGCACGCGAGTTCTCATGTGGGTTCCCCGATCACGGCAGGGCGGCCGCGTCCCCTTCGTCGGGTGCGACCGCGCTGCTCGGCCTGACTACTGAACGTAGAACAGCGCTTCCGACTCGGGCGTGGTGGCGGTGTCCGTGGTGATCACGGTGTTTTTCAACAGAACGCTCTTCTCGATGTTTGTAATGTCGCCCTTGAAGAAAGCGTCTGCGAACTGAATGGCCGTGGCGCCTTCCTCAGCGGCGGGCTGTACGACGAGCGCATCGATTTCGCCGCTCTTGAGTCGGTCAACTTCGGATGGCGATGCGTCGTATCCGATGACCTTGATCTTGTCGACGTCGGATCCGACCGCGGCCGCGATACCCTCCACGTTCGGTTCGACGATGCCGAAAAAGCCGGCGAGGTCGGGGTGGGCGACCATGATGGACCGAGCAGTGGTTTGCGACTGCGCAGCGTCGAAGCCGGCGTATTCGCTGGCAACGACCTCGATGTCGGGGTAGTCGGCTTTCAGTGTCTCGGTGAATCCTTTCTGGCGCAGTTGGTCCGTGGTGGCGCCAGCGTCCAGCGCCACGACAGCGACCTGGCCTTTCCCTCCGAGCGCGTCGCCGAGGTACTCGGCTGCTGCGGCGCCGCCCTGCTCGTTATCGGAGGTGATCGCGCTGACGAGCTCGGTGCCTTCGGCGGCGACCGTGTCGACGGTGATAACGGGGATCCCGGCGGCGATGCAGCGGTCGATGGATGGCTTGAGTGCTGCGGGGTCGGTGGGCGAGATGATGAGCAGGTCGGGAACCTGACCGCAGACCGCGTCCACGACCGGGATCTGCGCCGTAGCGCTGAACTCCGTTGCTCCTTGGTACTTGAAGTCGAGGCCGAGCTTTTCGGCCTCGTCGGCGGCACCCTTTCTTAGCGTTTCGTAAAAGGCGATGCCAGTCATCCCCGGGATGTAGACGACAGTTTTCTTACTGCCGTCGTCTGTTCCTCCGGACGCGCCGCCGGTGCTCTGACCGGCGCAGCCGGCGAGGACCAGCGCTGAAAGGGCTACGAGCCCGGCTGTGGCGAGGGATGTGCGTGCGTTACGTGCTGTGGTGTCGAACATTTGATGTCTCCTTTGACGTACTTAGGCCGAGTGGTGTTATTTGCGAGCGGCGCGGATTTCCTTTTGCTGGTCGAGGAACACGGCCGCGATGAGAACGATGCCTACGGTGATGACCTGCCAGAACGGGGGGACTCCGATGATGATCAGACCGGTGAGGAGTACGGTGACAATCGCGGCGCCGAGCACAGTTCCGCCGATTGTTCCTCGGCCTCCGTACAGCGACGCTCCACCGATGACGACCGTTGCGATTGCTTGAAGTTCCGCTCCGGACCCGGCGGTGGGCGAGGCTGTCGAGAGCCGGCCCATGGCCACGAGTGCTGCGAGCCCGGCAAGGAGCCCGGAGATGGCGTACACGGTCAGCAGGTGGCGCCTGTCGTTCACCCCGGCGCGGATGACGGCGTCGGGATTGTCGCCAAGGAGGTAGGTCCGCTCACCAAAACGTGTTTGCGAGAGCACGTACCACGCGATCACCGTGACGACTGCGGTGATGATGACGGGCACCGGTATCCATCCCACGACGTTATGGTTGCCGACCTCGCCGATGATGGGAGGGATGCCCGACAATGATTGCCCGTTAGTCAGTAGGTACGAGGCACCTGATGCGATACCGAGCATTCCGAGGGTTGCGACGAAGGCCGGGATCTTGAGGTAGGCGATGAGGAAGCCGTTCACTAGTCCCACGAGCAGACCGACGGCGAGAGCGATGATGATGCCCACGAGCGCTGCCGTTCCCTCGGGGACGGTGTCGTAAGGGGCGAACAAGTTGTACATGACGGCGCCGGAGACCATACCTGACAGGCTGAGGGTGGCACCCGCCGAGAGGTCGATTCCTCGGGCGATGATGACATAGGTTTGCCCGATACCGAGGAGAAGGATCTGCGTCATCGTAGTACTGGTGTTAATCCAGTTTGCCTGGCTCAAGAAGAACGGCGACAAAACCGTGAATACCAAACAGATCGCAACGAGGACTCCTGCGGTCAGCAGGTTTCTGGAGCCGGCAACGCGCTTCACGGTGATGGTGACAGCTTCGGTGGTCATCGTCATTTCTCCGTGGTGTCAGTGTTGAGTGGTGTCGCCGCGCCGGTGATGTATGAGATGAGTTCTTCCGGGCTGGTCGTCTTGGCGTTGATCTGGGCAACGACCTTTCCGAGTCTGAGCACGACGATGCGGTCGCAGACCGCCAGCACGTCGGCCATTTGGTGGCTCACGAAGAGGACGCCGATCCCGGTCTCGGCGACGCGGGTGATGAGGCTGAGCACCTCAGCTTGCTGCGCGACGCCGAGCGCGCTTGTGGGCTCATCGAGGAGGAGCACGCGTTCGCACCATGACGCGGCGCGAGCGATCGCAAGGGACTGCCGCTGGCCGCCGGAGAGGTACCGGACTTCAGCGTCGATGTTCGGCAGGGTGGTCTTCATACGGTTCAACTCAGACACAACCCGCTGACGCATAACGGGTCGATCGAGTCTGCGCAGCACCTTCCCGGCGAATCCGCTGCGCAGCATCTCTTTACCGATGAAGAAGTTAGAGACCACATCCCGCTGCGGAGCAAGTGCAAGGTCCTGGTAAACGGCGCTTATACCCGCCTCGCGCGCATCATGCGGACTGTGGAAGCTGACAGGGAGATCGTCAACGAGGATGTCCCCACCTGTGGGCTGGATGACGCCTGCCACGATCTTCAGCAGCGTGCTCTTGCCGGCTCCATTGTCGCCGACGAGACCGACGACCTCACCCCGGTTCACTTCGAGTGAAACGTCTGTGAGCGCTCGCACACCCCCGAAGGTGCGCGACACATCGCGAAGGGCCAAGGACATCTATGTCACTCCCAATCTGTGCGTCTGGCGAACAAAAATCACTAGACGAACAAAAACTACGAGTCGTTGGAGCTGATGTCAAATCTTGGCCTTTGGAGGGAAAGGAGATATCGTCTGAGCGGTAGGTGAACATATGTGCGCCTACCGCACAAGGAGGTTGATCTTGCCAATGTGCCGGCGCACGGGACTAGTGGGAAGCGGTATCGGCTACAGCCTGAGTCCCCAACTCCATGAAGCAGAGGGTGACGCTCTCGGTCTGGCCGTTGAGTACGTCCTGCTCGACACCGCTCAGCAGCCGGGTGAATTATCATCCGCTGAGCACCTCATCCGGTGGGCAGGAGAGAACTGCTTCGTGGGAGTGAACGTCACAGTCCCTCATAAGCGAGCGGCCCTCTCGGTAGTCGACAGCCACGACGAGTTGAGCGAGTTCCTCGAAGCAATCAACACCGTTGTGTTCCTCCCCGACGGATCGTCACGCGGCTACAACACCGATGCCGGCGGGTTCGGGCGAGGACTGGACGAAGAAATCGGCGCGTTGATGGGTGATCGCGTAATTCAGTTCGGAGCGGGGGGCGCGGGATCGGCCACGGCATACGCGCTGGCATCCCGCGGCGTCCGGCACATTGACATCGTGGACCTGGACCTCGGTCGTGCCGGAACGCTCTCGAAGAAGCTCACCGAGCATTTCGTTGGCCTCACGAGCCAACCACTCACACCGAACGGCGTGAGCAAGGAACTCGCAGGGAAAGCTGACGGGCTGGTGAATGCCACGCCGGTTGGTGGCAGTATCCACCCCGGTTCGCTCGTCTCGGCGACATGGCATCGACCGGACCTCTGGGTTGCAGACGTGGTCTACACGCCCCTCACCACATCGCTGGTGACTAACGCACGCCAGACGGGCGCACGCGCCGCGCACGGGGGTCTCATGCTGGCTTATCAAGCCGCAATGTCATTCGAGCTGTTCCATGGAATCAAACCGAACGCGGACCGGATGCGCGACCATCTGGTCTCGCTCCGAGGAGGTGAGGTGGCGACATGAAGACAGCCATTGCAACCGTCAGCCTGTCGGGGTCACTTGACGAGAAGCTCGATGCGATCGCATCGGCCGGCTTCTCCGGCGTCGAACTGTTTGACGGTGATCTCGTCGCCAGCTTCCACCGTCCAGAAACCGTTGCAACAATGATCCAACAGCGAGGACTGCAGCTCTATCTCTACCAACCGCTTCGGGACATCGAGGGCTGGGATGCGGACGAATTCCGTCGGGCGCACGACCGAGCGCAACGCAAGCTCGAAATTGCGGCCCGACTAGGAGCCCCGACCGTGCTGGTCTGCTCGAATGCCGCGCCTCACGCGATCGCCGATGACAGCCGATCTGCCAGCCAGCTAGCCAAACTGGGTGATACCGCGGCTCAGTTCGACATTAGGATCGCCTACGAGGCACTTGCCTGGGGTAGCCATGTCAACACGTGGGAGCACGCCTGGTCGCTGGTCCAGCAATCAGGCCACCCTAACGTGGGGCTCTGCGTCGACAGCTTCCACCTCTTCGCGCGCAGCCCTCTCGTCCCAGACCTCAGCCACGTGCCGGGCGACCGAATCTTCTACTACCAAATCGCCGACGCCTACTGGCGGAACCGCGACTACCTCTCATGGAGTCGACACGAGCGGCTCTTCCCCGGCCAGGGGCAGTTCCCCATCGCCGAGCTGACCTCGGAGGTGCTCAACGCCGGGTATACAGGCCCACTCTCCATCGAGGTTTTCAACGACCTGTTCCGAGAGACCGATCCGGGCCGGACCTCCCGCGACGCGTTGCGTGGGCTGAGGTATCTGGAAGGCCAGCTGCTCGCTTCCCAGTCGCTGCCGAACGCAGAATCATTATCTCGCGACGGGGATTCGATCGCCCTCGCCCACGCGCATCCCGCAGAAGAGTGGGACTTCGTCGAAATCGCGACCAACCAGCCCGATGAAATCAACAGAACACTTCGCCAACTCGGCTTCACACACTGCGGCAAACATCGCCACAAGACCGCAGAGCTGTGGACGCAACAAGACGTGCGCATCGTCATCGTCGAGGGCAGCGCCACCGCAGAGGTAACCGGATTCGGCGTGAAGGTGCTCGACCTTGACCGGCTTGAACAACGACTCGACCTCATGCTCGCGCCGAACCTGCACCGCATCACTCCGCCAGGAGACGAGCCGCTGATTGGGGTGAAGTCGCCATCCGGGATCGGACTCTACTTCTCCAAGATGTCCGACACGCGATCCCCGGCCTGGGTCGAAGAATTCTCCTCCCCCCACGGGTACATACCCTCAGACATCGGCATCATCGCAATCGATCATCTCTCCATCAACGAGCCGCCAGAAACCTTCCACGAAGCAATTCTCTTCTTCCGCGCTACCGCAGCGTTGGAACCGGAGTCCGAGGTCGAGATCCCCAGCGAAAGTGGAATCGTCCGCAGCGTCGCCCTGCACAGCCGGCTCGGAGATACCCGACTGGTCCTCAACGTCGCGCCAGCTTCACATGCAGAAAGCATTCCTCAGCCGGAGCCCAATCACGTCGCATTCCACGTCAGGGACATAGTCAGCACGGTCTCGCAATACTGCCGTAACGGCGGCAAACTGGTTCCCCTCCCGCCCAACTACTACGACGATCTCGAGGCTCGCATGCCTGAGCTCGCAGCGGAACGCGACACCCTCGAACAGCTATCCATCATGTGTGCAGCAGAATCTGGCGGACTCGTGCTGCACGCATACACAGAAGCGGTGGGCGGCGTGTTCTTTGAACTCATTGAGCGCCGCGGAACTTTGACCGGCTACGGAGCGTCGGACTCCAGCGTTCGTCGTGCAGCACAGCGCGTCAATCGCGCTCAGATCTAGTCGACCGGTTCGGAAAGACCCACGAGCTGCGCCTCTACTTTCCGTGCCTCCACGGTCAGTCGTGGAATATAGCGCTGCACAACCTCGAGGTCGTCAGATTGAGAGGCATGCGCGGAGACGTTGATCGCCGCGATCACTCGTCCCCCACGTCCGTGCAAAGGAACGGCGGCGCCTCGCAGACCCACCTCCAGCTCACTGTCCACGACCGCCCAGCCCTGATCTTGAGCGCGCCGAACCTGATCCCGAATTGTCTCGGCGGAGAGTACCGACCGCCCTACCTGGGGCTCGGCCTCGAGCCGAGCAAGGTAACTGTCGAGCGCTGCATCACTCAGCCCGCCAAGCAGCACTCGGCCCATGGACGTGAGATGCGCGCGAAAGCGTGTCCCAACGTTAATCTGCACGCGGCTGGGTCGTCGGCTGGTCGCGAGATCTAGATAGACGATGTCGTCCCCATCCAGGATCGTCAGCGACGCTGACTCGTCCAGCTCCGCCGCGATCCGCCGCAGATGCGGGCGTGCAATATCGACCAGCGAAGAGCCCGACAAATACGCATACCCGAGCTGCAGAACCTTCGGTGTAAGACGAAAAACCCGTCCTTCACTTGCGACATAACCCATATCCCGCAGGGTCAGGAGAATGCGCCGAGCGGTCGCGCGATCAAGGCCAGCCCTGGCGGCTACTTCGCTGAGAGTGAGCCCATCTGCCTCAACGGTGAAGCTCGCAATGACTGCGACCGTTCTCTCAACCGCTCGAACGTGATACTCCGGCGTATCCCGAACCTCGATGCTGCTCATGCGCCTAGCGTAGTCTTGTGCGCCTGCCGCACGAATCTATTTGTCGAATTCATCTGCCAAGTTCATCGCGCTGACAACGAATCCTCTGGCCTCGACGGCCTGCCTGACGCTATGCCGCTACGCTTTCGATCGCTTCTCCAAAGGCGGAATGTTTCGTGCGATCCGCTGGTAGGCGGCGAGCTGTTGCAAGACGCCACGGGCAATTTTCGGCCTTCGAGGTTAGCGATGTCCTCGACGCACGCGGCCGGGTTCGGGGTGTGGCCCGCATTGAGTAGCTCGTGCACACGCCGCTCGGTGCGCGCTGCAGCCTCGTGTTGATCCGAAGCCGGCGTCAGGATTCAGGGTTGGGTCGGCCAGGAATATGGCTCTCGGGGGTTGGCCTCCTCCTCCGAGTCGACCGCGTGGTGCAACGACCCCTCCGCCCGCGGGTTGACCCGCATCTCCTCGTCGAGGTAAGCAGCCCTATGGTGGTGAAACCCTTGCGTAAGGAGGATCCGTGACAGTCGACGCCATCCGTAGAACCGCAGCGCCACTCCGGGCCGAAGCGGTCGACGCCCTTCGCCGCGCGATTATCGCTCAGGAATTCGCGCCCGGGGCGCGCTACGCGCGCGCAGCGCAAAGGAATCAGAAATCGGTGGGGGTGACCGGCACCTGTCGCGTCAGCTGGATTCCGGCTCACGGATCGCGCGCACCAGGCGGCCAGTGGGATCGAGGCCCCCGCCGACCTTATTCATGATCCGCGTGAGGTTCACAAGCTCGTCGCGGGTGAGTTGGTCCAGCACGAGGCTGCGTACGTTTGCAATGTGCGCTGGAATTGCGCGGATGACCTCGCGCCGCCCGGCATCCGTCAGATGGACATTGGTCGCACGCTTGTCAGTCGGGCAGGGCATGCGCTCGACGAGTTGGCGCCGTTCCAGCCTGGAGACGACGTGCGACAGCCGGGGGAGCGTGGCGTTCGTCTGCGCCGCGAGCTCTTTCATTTGGAAGGTGTTGTCCGGCGCGAATCGCAGTAGGGACAGTACGGTGAATTCGAAGTGGGTCAGCTTCGAGTCCCGCTGCAGCTGCGAGTCCAGGGCGACCGGGAGGAGCTCCAGCACGGACACGAGCCCGAGCCACGCCTCGGATTCGAGGTCGTCCATGCGTGGTACTCGCCTTGTCATACCGACATCTTATCAAAACTTGTACTGACAACCTTTTCCGGGTTATAGTTGTTGAAACAACAAACCGTCCAATTCGCTGAGAGGAACCGCAAACAATGACCAACATCACGATTTTCGGAACGGGCAATATGGGCACCGCTATCGCTGCGGTCTTCGCGGCCGGTGGGCACTCGATCGCGCACATCGACACGAGCAGCCAGCAGGAGGAGATCACCGGGGAGATCGTCGTGCTTGCCGTGCCACATTCGGCCCTTGCTGACATCGTCTCCACCCACGGGGGCGAGCTCGCCGGCAAGATCGTGGTCGACCTCACCAACCCGGTGAACTTCGAGACCTTCGACGGGCTCGTCGTCCCGGCCGATGGCTCGGCCGCAGCGGAACTAGCCGCCCAGCTCCCCGGCGCCCGAGTGGTCAAGGCCTTCAACACGACATTCGCCGCGACCCTCACATCCGGCAAGGTCGGTGAGCACAAGACGACCGTGCTGATCGCCGGCGACGACGCCGACGCGAAGGCATCCCTGGCTGCCGCCATCTCGGCTGGCGGAACCGTCGGCGTCATCGACGCCGGTTCGCTCAAGCGAGCGCGCGAGCTGGAGGCGGTCGGATTCCTGCAGATCACACTCGCCGCTGCCGAGAAGATCAGCTGGACAAGCGGGTTCGCAATCGTCCGTTGACTTCATGCTGCAAGGGCGCACTCCCGCCCGGCGAAATCTCAAATCCCCCGCCTTGAACTAACCCCCGTTCGTCGGGCTGGATCAGAGCCTAAGCCACACGTCCTGAACCCGGTATTGCACCGGGCTCAGGACCTTCCTCCAACGAGAATCCACAGAATGGACAGAATTATGGTCGCCGCCTCGACCGATGAACGACTCCTCGCCGCAGACACCTCGATGGGCGCCGTAACACTTCGGGTCGGCGATCTGGAAAAAATGGCCACCTACTACTCGCAGGCCTTTGCTATGGAACCGCTCGAGGAGGTCAGCCGCGGCAGAGACGTCCACAGAGTTCTCGGCCGCGGACAGACGCCGCTGGTGAAGCTGATTCACACCCCGAATCTGCCCGAGGTAGATCGGCACCAGGCCGGCCTGTTTCACACGGCGTTCCTCTTCGACAGCCCGGAGAGTCTCGCTGCGACGGTCTACCGGTCAGCGCAGCAACCGTCCGGAATGTTCGTCGGGTCGAGCGATCACCTCGTCAGTGAAGCGTTCTACTTCACAGACCCGGAAGGAAATGGTGTCGAACTGTACACGGACCGCGACCGGTCGCTGTGGATTCATGACGGGGCGGAGATTCGGATGGCGACCAGCTTCCTCGACCCCAGTAAGTACCTGCAGGAGAACCTGACCCAGAGTGCCCTCGATGCCGGCCCCACGCTCGCCGGACGGGTCGGGCACGTTCACCTCCAGGTCGGCGACGTCGACACGGCGAAAGCGTTCTACGTCGACGCCCTCGGCTTCGAGACGACCCAGGCCGGATACCCTGGTGCCCTATTCGCATCGGCCGGCGGCTACCACCACCACATCGCCATGAATATCTGGAACAGCAAAGGTGCTGGCCCACGCGCGGCCAGTCTCGGCCTCGGCGACGTCGCCATCACTGCGTCAAGCCCCCACGATCTGGAGGCGCTGCAGGGCCGGTTGAAAAACCGGTCGATCCCTTTCGAGGCCGACGGACGCTCTGTCGCCGTCACCGACCCGTGGGGCACTCGCATCACCGTTGCACTGTCCGACCTCACGACCGAGGAGTTCCTGGCTCGATGACAATGACATCTCTTCATGCTGAACTGAGCCCCGACTGGCAGGCAGGCATCGCCTCGGGTCCCGTCGTCGCCGTCCTGCTCCACGGCTACGGCTCCAATGAGCGTGACCTTGCCGGCCTCGCCCCCGCTTTGCGACTTGCCCTGCCGTGGGTGTCGCTTCGCGCACCAATCGCTCTCGGACACGGCGGGACCGCGTGGTTCGCCATCACCACTCCCGGCAACCCTGATGCTGCACCGGTCGTCGACGCCACGAACGCAATCTGGGCATGGATCGACTCCCACGTCGACCCCGGCGCGAAGATCGTTCCGATTGGGTTTTCCCAAGGCGGCCTCATGGCCAGCCAATTGCTGCGCACCCGCCCCGAGCGGGTCGTCGCGCCGGTCATCCTCGGCGGTTTCGTCCTAGGTGCTCCGCAGCCCGGGGACCACCAACTAACCGGGAATCGTCCGCCCGTGTTCTGGGGCCGCGGTGCAGACGACCGAGTAATCACCGTCCCTGCCATCGACCGCACCGCCGAGTTCCTTCCCAGGCACAGCTCTCTCCTCGAGCGCGTCTACCCGGGCCTCGCCCACGGCATCAACGGCGCCGAACTCGCTGACGTCCGCGACTTCCTCCTCACCCACGTCGGCGCCGACGCGGTGTACGAGCCCGTGACCGGCGGATGAGCACGACCGTCCCGTTCGAGATCGGGATCTTCACCTTCGGCGAACTCACCAAGGATGCCAGCGGTAGACCGATCGAAGCGGTTCAGCGCCTCAGCGACGTACTCGAGTGGGCGCGTGTTGCCGATCAGGCTGGCCTCGACATCTTCGGCGTGGGTGAGCACCATCGGCACGACTTCGCCATCACGTCGCCGCAGGTGGTCCTGTCGGCCGTCGCCGCCCAAACCAATCGGATCCGCTTGACGAGCAGCGTCACCGTGCTTTCCAGTGCTGACCCGGTGCGGGTCTTCGAGGACTTCGCCACTCTCGACCTCCTCAGCGGCGGGCGTGCCGAAATCACTGCCGGTCGTGGCGCTTACCTCGAATCGTTTCCGCTGTTCGGGCAGCCGCTTGACCGGTACGACGAATACTTCGAGGACCGTCTCGACTTGCTCCTGCAGATCCGGGAGCAGAACCCGGTCGCCTGGGCCGGGACGACCAGGGCTCCGCTGCACAATGCCGGCATCTGGCCTCGCCCGATTCAGGGGGATCTCCCTATTTGGATAGCCGCCGGCGGGACCCCCGACTCGGTTGTCCGCGCCGCCACCAAAGGTCTTCCCCTCTATCTGGCGATCCTCGGCGAACCGGAACGGTTCGCGCCCCTCGCAAGGCTTTATCGAAGTTCGGCTGAGGAGGCGGGGAGGCCACCGCAGCGCATCGGGGTGACCGCGCATTTCTACACCGAGCCCACGTCGCAGGGGGCCCGTAACACGTTCTTCCCGCACTATGCCTCGTACATCGGTCAGAATATGCCGCGCTCGGGGCGCCTCGATCGCCAGGCCCTCGACGTCTGGGCGGGCCCGAGCGGGGCGTTGTTCGCTGGCAGTCCGTCGGAGATCATCGACAAGATTCTGTGGGAACACGAGATTCTCGGCCACACGAGGTTCCTGGCGCAGGTGGGCCTTGGCGGCCTCTCCCAACGAGACACATTGGCGTCCATCGAACTCCTGGCGACGGAGATTCTCCCTGCTGTGCGCGCCGCTACCCACACCCTTGTCTGATCGGGGACCCCTTCCATCCCCCGGCGATTTCCCGGCGCCGCCGGAACCCGAAACGGTCATGGACGGGGAGAAGCTGGCGCCCGGGATGCCGGGATGGCGGCGTTTCATCGGGGCGCTCTTCTTGGCCGGCTTCGCGACGTTCACGCTCGTGTTCTCGCCCCAGGCCTTTCTTCCCGTGCTGTCGGCTGACCTGCACGTGACTGCGGACACGGCGGCGGCGACGGTGTCGGCGACTGCGCTCGGAGTTGCCGCCGGTGTTCTGGCATGGGCGAGGATCTCGGACCGCATCGGCCGCGTGAGTGCCATGCAACTGTCCCTCGTCCTGGCCCTCCTATTCGCGATCCCCACCCCATTCCTGACGAACCTGGAATCCGTGCTCGCGGTCCGATTCGTGGATGGCCTGGTCCTGGGCGCCGCGCCTGCTGTAGGCATGGCCTACATCGCTGAACGGGTCCGCGCCCGCTCGGCCGCGTACGTCGCAGGAACTTTCGTGGCCGGGAACGCGATCGGTGGGATTGTCGGTCGACTGCTGTCAGGGTTCGCGGCAGATTTGGGCGGTTGGCGTCTCGCCTTCGCGATGACAACGGTCATTTCTGCCCTGGCCATCGCCGCCTTCCTCGTCGTCTCCGGACGGCTGCGAGATCAGAGGGTGGCTCGTCCGGTTCCAACTGCGGTGGGCACTATGGCAAATCTGCGTGACCCCTACCTGTTGACGGTCTACCTGCAGGGATTCCTGCTCATGGGTGCATTCGGGGTCGTCTACAATTTCTTCGGATACCGCCTCCAGGCGGAGCCATTCAACCTTCCCGCGTCAATCACCAGCGCGCTATTCATCGTTTACCTCGCGGGCAGCGTCGCATCTCAACGCTCCAGCGCCCTGGCCGCTCGAATCGGCACCACTCGAGCTCTGGTCGCGGGAAGTGCCACGATGCTCGTGTCACTTCCGGCGATGGCGTCGGACTTCATCCTGGTCATGGTGGCAGGACTCGTGTTGTTCACCGTCGGCTGCTTCTCCGCTCACCCCCTCGCCAGTGGACTCAGCGGTCGGTCGGCCCGCATCGGTCGGGCGCAGAGCACCGCGCTCTACCAAATCTCCTGGCTTGGCGGAATAAGCCTGTTCGGTTGGATCGGGGGCATCGTCTACAGCTCTGGCGGATGGACCATGACCCTCCTCTTCGCCGCGCTCCTCTGCGTCGTGGCCGCCGTGTCTGCCGCCGTCGGCACCACCGTTTTCGCGCAACCTGGGACTCGAGGGGAGAGACTTCCCGCCCCATCCCGGCCTTCAGATACCGGTTCACTCGAGCTGGGGGCGAAAACTAGATAGCGTACCGCCCACGCTACGAGGGAGGCTCGTCGAGCGGATGGGCGGGGCGTCGGACCTGGGTTCGTGACGATCAGCGGACTCTCCCCGGTGGCCGTGCTGCAGCCCCCTATTCGCGGAATGCGGCGGTGTCTTCGACCAACGCAATAGAGGTCAATGCGAAGTTGAGAGCAGCATGCTGCCATTCCGCGCTGTGGCGTCGGTCACGATCGTGGCGGACGTGCGGGTCTGGATTGAGTAGCACCACGAGTCGCTCTGATACGACAGGCAGGCGGGGAATAGAGTCGCGTGCAGGTTTCCGGCTGGCGAAAAACCGGGGCCACGGCCGCGAGGTCGGCTGGTTAGCTGACGAGGACGATTCAGGAGGACCTCATGACCGACACGATCACCGGCCCCGGGGCGGTCGACACCGCGCTCGCCCAATTCACCGAGATGATGGCGACCGACGGCTACCTACTCACCTGGGACGAGCCCGAGCCGCACCGCGTCACCGTGCGCATCGCCGCCGGACCGGACGCCTGCGCCGACTGCCTCGTGCCAACGCCGGTGATGGAGGCAATCATGATGGCGGCGCTTGCCGACACCGGCTACACCCTCGATCACGTCGAGCTTCCCAGGGTGCACTAGCCGCTCTCAGCATCTGCCGGTGGGATCACAGCCTCCGATCTTGGCGCAGGGCACCGGAGCCGTCCACACCGAGTTCTTCGCCAGCATTGACTGCGCTCCACCCCCCCTACGACGGCACAGAGGCCGCTCGCTATGCCGACGGCGGTTCCTCGCCGTGTAATCCATGCGGGCATTTTCGACCACTGTCTCGTGCCGGTCTCGGCACTCTCTCCCCGTGTCCGCCGGAATGGATGCCGGCTTCTCCACGGCGCGGTGCGGTGCGGGCCATGTCGCTGCGTCGGACATGGTCTGTGGACATGGTGGACGCGAAACTGGATGCCGCCCGTGAGGTTGGGGCCACCGGCACCGTGAACGCCCGCGACGTCGATGCGGTCAAGGCTATGCCCGATCGCCTCAGGGGAGGAGACGACGTCGTCCTCGAGGCGCGCGGTAGGACGGAGGCGTTCGCATCGTCGCGTTCACAGCCTCCGGCGCCTTCGGAACGGCCGGCCTTATCACCCGCTGCTACCCCCTCGAACAGGCCGACGGGCCTATCAGGTTCTCGGCCGGCTCGCCGCGAGGATAATGGAACCTGTGACAACGGAGCACATCGACGGAGAGGGCAGCGACGGGGCGTCGCGCTCGGTAATCGATCGCGCGTTCACGATCCTCGGCACGTTCCAGGGAGGCCGCGTGCGGCAGTCGCTCTCCGACATCAGCCGCCGCACCGGATTGCCGATCGCCACCTGCTTCCGCATCATTCAGCGCCTCACCGAGTGGGGTGCTCTCGAGCGTGACGGCGAGAGCAAGTACCGGATCGGACTGCGGCTGTGGGAGGTCGCGTCGCTTGCGCCGCGTTCTGTGGGGCTGCAGCGCCTCGCCCGGCCCTTTATGCAGGACCTGTATGAGACGACGGGGTATTCGACACACCTCGCCATCCGCGAGGACACCGAACTCGTCTTGATCGAGCGTTTCCAGAGCCCACGAAGGGCGGCGAAACGTCCTCTGGTCGGCAAGCGGTACCCGCTGCACGCGACCGCGATGGGGCAGGTGCTGCTCGCCCACGCCCCGCTCGAGGTGCAGGAAGAAGTGCTGGCGGGCGATCTCGAGTTGTTCACCCCGCAGACCTGCATCGATCGCGCAGCTCTCGGGCGCATCCTGGCCGACATTCACCGGAACGGGTATGTGATCAGCGACCGCCAAGTCGACCAGGTACACACCGGCGTCGCCGCCCCAGTGCGTGGCGCCGACGGCGCCATCATCGCGGCCGTCTCGGTAGCCCTCACTCAGGACGACGGCGACAGCAAAAACATGATCCATCTGGTGCGGGTGACCGCAACCTCGATCTCTCGCGCCCTCGAGGCCGCTGGGTACGGCGAGTCCCGGGACTGATCCTACGATCGAGCGTGCTCGAAACTCGTGCCGCTTCGTTCGCCGGGAAGAAGATCGCATGACGGCGATCGGGCGGGTGTTGTTCACATGCGCGTCCGGCGACGTCGCCGGCGGATCGCCGCTAGGCGAAGCCCTCGGGTCGTCGCGATGTGTACGGTGCCTCGATGCGCGCGACGTCGTCTGCGGTGAGTTCGACGTCAAGCGCGGCCACGGCATCGGCGAGGTGCTTGGGTTTCGTCGCCCCGATGACCGGCGCTGAGACGGTCGGCTTCGTGAACTGCCAGGCCAGCGCTACCTGCGCGCGGGTGATGCCGCGTTCGTCGGCGATCGCCCCCACAGCGTCGGCGATCGCCCGATCGGACACCTCGTCCTGGCGGTAGAGTTTCGCACCCGTCTCGTCGAGCCCGAGTCGGTCGCTCGGAGCGCCATACTCACGCGAAAGACGGCCCCGCGCGATCGGGCTGTAGCTGAGCACTCCCACGCCCGTCGCGGAGCAGAACGGATGCATCTCGCGCTCCTCCTCACGCATGATTGGGTTGTACTGATCTTGCATTGACACGAACGGGGTCCATCCGTTCTGCCGCGCGGCGTGTTGCATCTGGCTAAACTGCCACGTCCACATCGACGAGGCTCCGATGTACCGTGCCTTGCCGGCCCGAACGATGTCGTGCAGTGCCTCCATCGTCTCTTCGATCGGGGCGCGGGCGTCGAACCGGTGGATCTGGTAGAGGTCGATGTAGTCGGTGCCGAGCCGCTTCAACGAAGCGTCGATCTGCGTCATGATCGCCCCGCGTGACAGGCCGCGGTCGGTCGGACCGGTGCCCATCGGCATCGCGAGTTTGGTTGCGATCACCGCTTGGTCGCGCGTCGTGAACTCGCGCAGCATCCGGCCGGTGATCTCTTCGCTCGAACCGAGCGAGTACACGTTCGCGGTGTCAAACGCTATGATGCCCGCTTCGACGGCGGCACGGAAGAACGGGCGCGACTGCTCTTCGGCGAGCGACCAGCCGTGGCCGCCCCGCCCCGGTTCGCCGTAGCTCATGCAGCCGAGCACGAGGCGCGAGATCGTCAGGCCGCTCGCGCCGAGTCGGGTGTACTCCACAGATGACTCCTCGTGATGGATGCCGGTCAGCGCGTGAACGCCGACAGGCCGGTGATCGCACGGCCGACGATGAGCGAGTTCATTTCGTGGGTGCCCTCGTAGGTGTAGACCGCTTCGGCATCGGTGAAGTAGCGGGCCAGGTCATGTTCGACGCGGATGCCCTCAGCCCCGGCGATCTCACGGCCGAGGGCGACGGTCTCTCGCACGCGGTCGGCCGCCCAGGTCTTCGCGAGCGCGGCCACCGTCTCGGTGAGTTCGCCGCGCACCTTGAGGTCGGTGAGTCGAACGGCGAAAGCGAGCGTCGAGGTCGCGTTGCCGAGCATGCGGGTGAGCTTCTCCTGGATGAGCTGGAAGCCCGCGATCGGTCGACCGAACTGGTGTCGGCCGAGAGCGTAGCGGAGCGCCGCCTCGTAGGCGCCGATCTGCATGCCCGCGGCGTTCCAGCCGACGACGTACCGCAATTGGGCGAGGATCGCCGAGACGTCTCTGAACGAGTTAATGCGCTGCAGTCGTTCCGACTCGGACACCCGTACGTCATCGAGGGTGATGTCGCCGTTGCGCACCATGCGCAGCGCGATCTTGCCGCGGATGTCGGTGACCGTCACGCCGCGGGCCTCACGCGGCACAAGGAATGCCTTCGCGGCCCCGTCGGCGGCGTCCTTCGCGACGACGAGAATGACATCCGAGAGGGCGGCGTTGCCGATCCAGCGCTTGCGTCCGGTGATACGCCAGGTCTCGCCGTCGCGTGTCGCTGTCGTCTCCATCCCCGCCGCGACATCCGACCCGTGGTCGGGTTCGGTCAGGGCGAAGCATCCGGTCAGATCGAACGACGGGATGCGCGGATCGAGGCGCGCGACCTGCTCGTGGCTGCCACCCTCGCGAACGACCGTGCGGAACATGCCGACCTGGCCGCCGTAGAGCGTGGCGATCGAGGCGTCGAAGCGCTGGAACTCGAAGTGCTTGAACCCCACGTAATAGGGGCTCGGCTGCCCGTCGGCGTCGAGCAGCTCGGGGTCATCCTCGAGGCGTAGGGCGGCGAGTTCGGCGCGCAAGTGGGCGGGGGACTCGCCCGCCTCCCACCATTCGGCCAAATGCGGTCGGGCGCGCTCCTCGAGTAGGTCGCGCAGCTCCTGTAACTTTGCGAGCTCGCGACCCGTCAGCAGCTCAGCGGCGTACCCGAGCAAGTCGGTGGGCGGCGCGACCGGCATCAGATCAGGCATGAGCGGAGACCAAGCAGGCGCACGGCGTTGTCCTTAATGATCGCCTGTGTGGCGGCTTCGGGCAGTTCGAGTGCCGCGAAGTCTTTCAACCAGCGATCTGGCGTGAGCGCCGGCAGATCCGAGCCGAACAGGGTCTTCGCGTTCAAATAGGTTCGCGCGGCGCGGACGAGAGACGGCGCGAAGTACTTCGCGGACCAGCCCGATAGTTCGATCCACACATTGCCCTTGTGTGTTGCCACGGAGAGCTGCTCATCCTGCCACGGAACGCTCGGGTGGGCCATGACGACCTGCAGGTCGGGGTGCCGCGCCGCGACGTCATCGAGCAACATCGGGTTCGACAGCGCGAGCCGGAATCCGAACCCGCCCGGCAACTGGGCACCCGCGCCGGTCTGCCCGGTGTGCACGATGATCGGGAGCCCCAGCTCTTCGATCACACCGAAGAGAGGGATGTACGCGGGATCGGACGGGTCGAATGCTTGCACCGTCGGGTGAAACTTGAAGCCGCGCACGCCGATCGCCGCCTGGCGCCGTGCTTCGTCGACCGCGGCCTCGCCCTGGAGGGGGTCCACGCTGCCGAACGGGATGAGCACATCGGCGTTCCGCGCCGCACCCTCGACAATCTCGTCGACGCTGTTCGGCGCGTGACCGAGGTTCGTCGTCGCGTCGACGGTGAACACCACGGCGCCCATCTGCCGATCGCGGTAGTAGGCAGCCGTTGCGTCGACGTCCCGCGGCTTCTCGGTGCTCTTGAAGTACGTCGCGAGCGCCTTGGTCAGCGCCGGAGGCGACGCCGTGCGGCCGGTGGAGTCGATCGAGACGTGCACGTGCATGTCGATCGCGGTCAGCGTGTCCGGGTCGAACCCGGGGATCGGGCTCATGCGTCCGCCTCCTGCAGTTCTCGCATCGCGTCCTCTTTCACTCGGGCCAGCTCTACCTTGCCGGTGAGCGAGCGGTCGAGGCTCGCGCGCACGAATAAATGGCGCGGCTTCTTGAATCCAGCGAGACGCTCGGCGACGAAGTCGAGCAGCTCGGTGGGGTCGATCTCGGCACCCTCGACAGGTGCGACCATCGCACTCACCGCTTCGCCGAATCGCGGATGCGGCAGCCCGAACACGATCGCGTCACCGACGCTCGGATGCGCGAGCAGCACCTGTTCGACTTCGGTGGGGAAGACCTTCTCTCCGCCCGTGTTGACGACGGCCGAGAGTCGACCCAGGAGTTCGATCGTGCCATCGCCGTTCGAACGCGCCCAGTCGCCGGGTACGACGTATCGGTGCCCGCCAATCTGAAGGAAGGTCTTTGCAGTCCTCTCAGGATCGCCGTAGTAACCCTTGGGCAGCACTCCACGGTAGCCGAGGATGCCTAGCGCGCCGGCGTCGAGCGAGATCTCGTTGTAGTCCTCGTCGAGCAGGACGGCGCCGGGCGTGAGAACGAGCCGGGCGGGCAGGTCGTCGACGCTCTTCGTGATGCCGAATGCATACGGGCCACCCTCGCTCGAGGCGAGGAGGTCGATGATCTCGAGGTCGCCGAGCGAGTGCAGCCGACGCTTCACCTCGTCGCTGAACCGCATGCCTGAGGAGAAGATCCAGCGCACGTGCGGGAGCCCGCCGCTCTGTTCGGCCTGTTCGGCGAGGGGGAGCGCGAGCGCGTCGCCCGCGACGATGAGCCGCGTCGCCTGGTGCTCGCCCATCAGACGGTAGGCCTCGTCGATGTCCATGCTCGGGTGGGCATGCAGCACGACGGTGCCGCCGAGGGCGAGGGTGCCCATTGTCATCGACTGCGCCGTGCCATGCAGCATCGGGCTCAGCGGCAGCGTCACGATCTTCGGCGTCGCCGGGTCGACGGCGATCGCGATGGCGCGCTCGAGGGTGTCGGGCGGCTCGATCCCCGTCACGGCCCAGGTGGACTGGCGTCGGGCCTCGAGCAGGGTGTCGAGATCCCACGCGACGGCCTTCGGCGCCCCGGTCGTGCCCCCCGTATACAGGCGCAGGTCGGCGCCCGCGGGAGCCGAAGCGGGCATCGAGCCCCCGGCGGCGATGATGTCGTCGTATCGCACAGCGCCCGGGATCGGATCGGCGCCGTTGGGATCGGCGCCGTCGGCGACGACCACGATGGCAACCCCGAGCCCTGCCGCCGCCTCCGTCGCTATCGCGCCGAATGACGCAGGTGCGAAGAGCACTTTCGAGTCGGAGTCGACGAGCAGCGCCCGCACCTCGCTCGCCGTGTAACGGTAGTTGAGTGCGACCGGCGCGACACCGGTGGCGAGACAGGCCCACGTGAACGTCAAATACTCGGGGCGGTTGTAGAGCAGCGTCGCGGCGGCGTCACCGGTCTGCAGCCGGCACTCTTCGGTGAGATAGCGGGCGAGAGCGCCGGATTCGTCGGCAAACCGCCCCCAGGTCATGTCGCCGTCGCGGGTGATGATCGCAGTACGCTCTGGCACCTCGCGTGCGATGCCCTGCCAGAGGTCGGAGTAGTGGATGCGGGTCACCGGATCACCCCTCGGTGCGGGAGGGTGGTCCGGATGTCTGCGCCTGCGCGGCGAAGCGTGCCTGCCATGCGGCATTGATTCCGGAGGCGCTCCACCCTCCTTCGGAATAGTCGGCGTCGAGCACCGCGGGATGCGAGTACAGCGAAAGGCGGTCCCCGCCGATGCCGATCGCCTGACCGGTGACCGACTGCGATTCATCCGAAGCGAGCCAGACGATGAGCGGGGCAACGTCTTCGGGGCTGCCGAGACCCTTGTCGCGCCGGATCTCGGTCGGGATCGGCTCGCCCGCAAGGTAGCGCTCGTAAAGTTCCGCATACGCGGGAATGGTGCCGGTCATGGGCGACATGGCGATGGGAATGACGGCGTTCGCCGTGATGTCGGCGCGAGCGAGCTCGAGCGACCACGTCCGGGCCATCGCCACGAGGCCCGCCTTGACGGCCGCGTAATTGGACTGACCGAACGAGCCGAACTGGCCAGCGGGGGAGCCGATCACGATCAGACGGCCGCCCTCGCCTTGCTCGCGCATCCGGGTGGCGGCGGCTCGACCCGTGGTGAACGTGCCGCGCAGGTGGGTTGCGACGACGGCGTCGAAGTCGTCGTCGGACATCTTCCACAGCACGCGGTCGCGCAGTACGCCGGCATTGGCGACGAGCACGTCGAGCCGTCCGAAGGTCGTGACCGCATCCTCGACCAGCTGCTCCGCGGTGTCGGCCGGACCGACGGGGCCGACCGATGCGACGGCCTTGCCGCCGCGGGCCTCGATCTCGGCGACGGCACCGGTCGCCGACGCCGCATCAACGTCGTTGACGACGACCGCCGCGCCCGCGTCCGCGAGAGCGATCGCGTAGGAACGCCCGAGGCTCCGGCCCGCGCCGGTGACGATCGCGACACGGCCGTCGAGCCGGATGTCGTCGGCTGGAATCACGGCGCTCACCGGTAGTGCCTCAGGACGAGCTCGGCCGCGACCGCGGGCTTAGCCGCGCCCTCGACCTCGAAGATCAGTGCGAGAGTCACCTGCCACCCACCCGGGATCTCGTCGACGTGCGCGACCGTGCCGCGCACCCGGATGTTCGCGCCCGAGGGCACGGCGTTGGGGAAGCGGATCTTGTTGAACCCGTAGACGATTCCCGTCGTGGTGCGCGAGACCTTGTAGATCTCGCGCAGGTGAGGGACCACCATGCTGAGCGTCAACATGCCGTGGGCGATGCGCTCACCGAATCGCGACTTCGCGGCGGCTTCGGCGTCGACGTGAATGGGATTGTCGTCGCCGGAGAGCTGCGCGTACAGGTCAATGTCCTCCTGCGGTATGGCGCGCCAGGTCGAGGGGCCGAATTCGCGGCCGACGATCTCGCCAACCTCGTCGATCGTGGTGAACACATGCGCCGGCTCGGCGGGCATGAGGGAGGAGTCTGACATTCGGGCTTCCTTTCTGATCGGACTGCCGTCTCGCGGCCCGGCGGCGACGGCAGGTCACCGCCAGATGGACTTGACCTCCTGGTAGTTGCGGACCGCTTCGGCGCCGAACTCGCGGCCCAGGCCCGAATCCTTGTACCCGCCATACGGGGTGTTGAAGTCGGGACGGTAGCCGTTCAGCCCGATCGAGCCGGTGCGCACGCGCCGG
>JAODME010000040.1 GCA_025465095.1 Microbacteriaceae bacterium
AAATCTCACCCCCTCAGGGGGAGGAAATCCCGGGGCCTCAGGGGGAGGAAATCTCTCCTAGTAGGGGGAGGGAATCTCACCCCCCTACTACAAGTAACTTCAACACCTACTCCAACCAACCAATTCAATTGGGCAGTTTCGTAACTAGGGAACCAACGCGCACGAGCGAAAAGGTCGATGCCTTGGATGGAAATTTGCCCCTCGAGGATGAACGCGCCAAACAGATGGCCGGGCTACAAAAACTCATGAACGCCGAACAGAAAGAAGCATCATGACCCCCCGGATCCTCGAAACCGCCCGCACAACCCAGCCCGACAACACCACCGATTCAAGGAGCAACTAACCATGACAATCGAACTCACCACCGAACAGCTCGCCGCCGAACTGGAACGCCGCCGGCAGCAGGAACAGCAGGACCAGCAGCACCGTGCTGACGCGCTCCGGGAGGCGCAAGACAACCACGCCCGCCGCGTTCTCGACGCCTACGAGACTCTCGACGCTCAACTCACCAGCGAAGGCCGCCAGCACCAGGACGCCGCCCTGCGAGCCCTCCGTGATCTCGACCTCAACGCAGCGTTTGCCCGCTTCACCCAGTGGAAAGCTACTCGCATCATCCGCCAGGACATCCGTGATAGCACACGGAGCGCCGCGGCCCGCTTGAACGATCCAAGGATAATCCCCGAGCTCCGTGACGCGCTGGAACCCTTCAACGAATGGCTCGCCCGTGAGACCACCGGCATGAGCCGTCCCGAACTCTTCCTTGCCGAAGGCCGAGCCGATGAACTTCTCGGAACCCAGCCCCTCACCTATGAAGACCTGGAGGCTAACAGTGGCAACTGACGCTCTCGACCCCGGACCCAACGGTGACTACCCGTACATGCCGCGCAACCCGGACGGCACCCTCGACACCAAGCGCATGCCCATCCACACAGTGCAGCACGCCACAGCGAGAGACGCACTCGGCAACCCCGTGCTGATGAACCTGGAGCCCACGCTCCCGGACGGGCGCCGCGTCTCCGAAGTCGTACCACCGAAACAGCACTAACCCCATGAGCAGGCGTCAACACCACCGCAGCATCCCACGCAAGGGTGAGCTGAGCACGGAAGTGATGGGCAGTCAGAACACTGCACCAGCGCCACACAGGGCAGGGCGCGTAGGACCCACAACCACAAGCACAAGCGACGGCCACCGCGCACCCTGTACCACCACCAGCCAGAGGACCAGCCATGCCACGGGCCAAGAAGATATGCAGCAGGACAGGCTGCCCAGCCACCACCACAGCGACGCTATGCACAACACATGCACGAGAGGCAGACCGAGCACGAGGCACAACAACCGAACGCGGATACGGCAAGGACTACCAAGCCCAGCGCACAGCATGGGCGCTGAAGGTAGCAGCCGGCACCGCCACATGCTGGCGCTGCCGCAAGCCCATCACAACAGGAGCACCGTTCCACTTAGGCCACGACGACCAAGACCGCAGCATCATTCATGGACCCGAGCACCCGCACTGCAACCTCAGCGCGGCCGGCAAAGCCTCCCACCAGTACGACTAGACCAGGTGGGGGGCACCCCTAAACCGACCCCAATGCGCCAGACCGCCGGTGAGGTCTCTGGATGGTGCGCCAACCGCTCAACCTCAATGGAACGACGAAAGGAGGCCCTCGGATGGGCACTCAGAGGAATATGACGAAGCCGAATTCTAGGGCTTACCGGCCTCAGTCAGCGGAGATCCGGGCTGCACTTGTGGAACTGCCCGCGGAGGGTTGCAAGCTGCCTGTCCCGGACCTTCCGAAGTCCATGGAGTGTGATGAGGTGGAACAGGCCCGCTGGACGGAGCTGTGGGAGTCTCCGCAGGCCACGCAGTGGGATGATTCCTGCCGTGGCACGGTGGCCCTGCTGGTGCAGTACGAGACGCGCCTGTTGGCCGGTGATGGTTCGGCGTGGGTAGCGCAGGAGTGTCGCCACGCTGGGGAGGCTCTAGGGCTCACTCCGAAGGCCATGGCGTCGCTCGGTTGGAGGATCGCTAATGGCAAGCAGTAGGAGGGCCGCACGGAGCTCTCCGGCGGCTCCCACGGCCGCGACCGTTGATCCCAACCGCGTGGTGCAGCAGACCCTCCAGACACCACGCGGCGAGGTCCGGGCATGGTTCAAGGGCGGCGTGTGCAGCAAGGTCCGGATAGCCGGCGTGACTTATGGCTGGGGCGAGGGACCCGACGTGTGGGCGGCTGTCCTGGATGGCACGTTCCGGCCCAACGATTTCGGCCGGCACAACAGATGAAGGGACAGCAACACGTAAGTAGCCCGCTCATGGCGGGCTTTTTTGTACCCAAATTGAGAGTAGGTTCGGCATGGAACGCCGCGTAAAAGTCATTTACAGTGCTGAGATTCAGAACTACAAAGCTGCGATGGAAGCCGCCGCTGCGGCGACGGGGAAGACCAAGAAGGCTGCTGAGGATGCAGGCAAGGCTTCGGATGTAGCTGGTAAAGCGGCTGAGTCGTCGGGCAAGAAATCTTCGGAGTCTGCCAAGCTGACTGCTGCTGAGATAGCCGCCTTGGCTGCCGCGCACAAGGACGCGGCGGCAGCTTCGGGGCTTCAGTATTCCGCCACGGGCCAGCTCGTTGATGTGAACGGCAAAGCACTGTCTTCGCAGCAGGCCGCCGCGCACGGGCTGGCGTCCTTCTCTGCGGAGACGTACCTTGCGGCGAAGGCCTTGGATGAGGCCGCGGCATCCACCGAGGAAGCTGACGGCGTGCTTCAGCAACTCGTTGCGTCAGCTACGGAGAACAGCGACGCGTGGGAGACAGTAGGCGAAGTCTTCCTGGGCGTTGGAGCGTCTGCGGCCGCTGGATTTGGGCTTGCCGCCAAGGCCGCGATGGGCTGGGAATCGGCCTGGGCTGGTGTCACGAAGACCGTTGATGGTTCGCCGGAGCAGATGGCGGCACTGGAAGGTGAGCTGCGCGGCCTGGCGAAGGTGTTGCCTTCAACCCACGAGGACATCGCCGCCGTGGCTGAGGCTGCGGGCCAGCTTGGTGTTAAGCGTGAAGATGTTGCCGGGTTCACGAAGACCATGATTGACCTTGGCGAGACGACGAACCTGACCGCAGACGAGGCCGCCACCTCAATCGCTCAGATCAGCAACGTAATGGGAACGATGGAGCGGGACGGCTCCAAGGGGGTCGAACGGTTCAGCGCCACGCTGGTTGCGCTCGGTAACGCCGGCGCGTCCACTGAGGCTGAAATCCTCGACATGGCGCAGCGTCTCGCGGGCGCTGGAAAGCTGATCGGCGCGACTGAATCCGACGTGCTGGCGTTGGCTAACGCGATGGCTTCTGTGGGTATGGAGTCGCAGCTTGGCGGCGGCGTGATGTCCCGGGTGATGCAGCGCATGTACGGGGATGTAAAGACCGGCGGCGAAGGGCTGGAGAACCTGGCGAGGGTTGCCGGTGTCACGTCCAAGGACTTCGCTAAGGCTTTTGAGACGGACCCTGTGCGGGCCGTTGACATGATGGTCAAGGGCCTTGGCCGCGTGAAGGATGAGGGCGGAAACGTCATGGACACCATGACGGGGCTTGGCATCAAGGGCACGGAGGAAACGTCAGTCATCCTGCGTCTGGCGGGTGCTGGTGATCTGCTTGCGGATTCGTTGCAGCTTGGCGATGCGGCCTGGGAGTCGAACTCTGCACTGGCTGCCGAGGCCGCTAAGCGGTACGAGACGACCGAATCCAAGGTCAAGATTGCTTGGAACAACATCAAGGACGCGGCGATTGATGCCGGCGCGGTGTTGTTGCCTGTCGTGGCTGGCATTGCGGAGTCCGCCGTTGGCATGGCGCAGGCTTACGGCAACCTGCCGGGCCCGGTGAAGGGTGCGATCACGGCCCTTGGAAGTGTTGTTGGTGTTGCCGCTTTGGGCGCTGGGGCGTTCCTGACCTTGACGCCGAAGATCCTGGATACGGTGGAGTCTTTCAATAGGCTTGCGCCTGC
>JAODME010000013.1 GCA_025465095.1 Microbacteriaceae bacterium
TCAAGGCGAGCGCCCTGTTCAAGAAGGACAAGGACTACGTCGTCATGAACGGCGAGGTGCTCATCGTCGACGAGCACACCGGCCGTATTCTGATGGGTCGCCGCTACAACGAGGGCATTCATCAGGCTATCGAGGCGAAGGAGGGTGTCGCGGTCAAGGCGGAGAACCAGACCCTCGCAACGGTGACCCTGCAGAACTATTTCCGGCTCTACAAGAAGCTCGCGGGAATGACCGGCACCGCCGAGACCGAGGCCGCCGAGTTCATGAGCACCTACAAGCTCGGCGTCGTGGCGATTCCCACCAACCGATCGATGATCCGCATCGACCAACCCGACCTGGTCTATAAAAACGAGCAGGCGAAATTCCAGCAGGTCGTGGAAGACATCGACGCGCGGCACAAGAAGGGCCAGCCGGTGCTGGTCGGCACGACGAGCGTCGAGAAGAGCGAGTACCTGTCGAAGCTGCTTGCCAAGCGCGGCGTCAAGCATGAGGTGCTCAACGCGAAGAACCACGCCCGAGAGGCAGCGATCGTCGCCCAGGCGGGACGGCTCGGCTCGGTCACCGTCGCGACGAACATGGCCGGCCGCGGCACCGACGTCATGCTCGGCGGTAACGCCGAGTTCCTCGCTGTCGCCGAGATGAACGCCAAGGGCCTCAGCCCGGTGGAGACCCCCGACGAGTACGAGACGGCGTGGGACGAGGTGTTCGACCGGGTCAAGGCCGAAGTCGCCGTCGAGGCGGAGAAGGTCACCGACGCTGGCGGCCTCTACGTTCTGGGCACGGAACGGCATGAGTCCCGGCGGATCGACAACCAGCTGCGCGGACGCTCCGGCCGCCAGGGCGACCCCGGCGAGAGCAGATTTTACCTGTCGCTTACGGATGACCTCATGCGCCTGTTCAACTCGGCCGCGGCCGAGTCGCTGATGGGCCGAGGCAACGTTCCGGACGATCTCGCCATCGAGTCGAAGGTCGTGAGCCGCGCCATCCGCAGCGCACAGGGTCAGGTCGAGTCCCGCAACGCGGAGATCCGCAAGAACGTGCTCAAGTACGACGACGTGCTCAACCGACAGCGGGAGGCGATCTACGGGGACCGCCGGCACATTCTCGAGGGCGACGACCTGCAGGGTCGCGTCGAGAAGTTCCTCGAGGACGTGATCGAGGAGGTCATTGACGGACACACGGGCGAGACGAACGCCGACGACTGGGACTTCGACGGACTCTGGACCGAGCTGAAGACGCTGTACCCGGTCTCGATCACCGTCGACGAGGTCTTGAGCGAGGCGGGCTCGCGGGGCAAACTCACAAGAGACTTCCTGGGCAACGAGATCCTGTCGGACGCGAAGCTCGCCTACCAGCGGCGCACCGAGGCGCTCGGCGAGACGGCGATGCGCGAGCTGGAACGCCGCGTCGTCCTCTCAGTGATCGACCGACGCTGGCGTGACCACCTCTACGAGATGGACTACTTGAAGGACGGCATCGGGCTGCGGGCGATGGCACAGCGCGATCCGCTCGTCGAGTACCAGAGAGAGGGCTTCGCGCTCTACCAGAGCATGATGGGCCAGATTCGGGAAGAGACCGTCGGTTTCCTCTTCAACCTCGAGGTCGAGGTCTCGCCTGCCGGTGCGACCGCCGCGGTGCCGACCGTCGCGGCGAAGGGCCTGGGCGCCTCCGGCGCCCCGACAGAAAAGCTCAGCTACTCTGCACCGAACGTGGTCGGCGAGGTCGAGGTGCGCAACCAGCGCGGCCAGCTCGAGCAGGCGGCGACAGCGAAGGCGCAGCGCTCGCAGGAGGAGACGGAGGAGACGGGCGGTGTCGCGCCGGCGCCGCAAGCCCCGCATCGCCCCGCCGTGGTCCCGACCGGCGCCGGAACGGCGAGGGGAGCTTTCGGTCAGAAGTCGGGCGCGCCGCCGGCTCCACCGGTCAATCGTGCCCAGCGCCGCTCGCAAACCAAGAAGAAGTAGAGCGAAGGCTCTCGCCGCCTGACCCGATCGTGATGCAGCACCCCCGCAACGATCCTTCGCGGCTACAGCACGTTGATGGCTGTCGCGCGCCAGCGTGAGTCCATGCCCTCCAGCCGGATGGCGACGGCCCTCGTTCGGGCGCGCCCGCGGACCACAACGACCGCCTCGACGACCCCGTCTCGCGGTAGGCAAAACGACGTCGACCCGATCGAGAATGACGGTCGGGCGGCGGGGCGCCCTGTCGCCTGGCGGGCGCGAGCTGAAAGCACTACCCGTTTGAGCAGGTGGCGGTAGACGTCATCGGTCACCCACCTGGAGATTTGTTCGAGGTCTCGAGCGCCCGCGAGGATCTCGATCACGCACCGCGTGAGGTTTTCGAGCAGAGGCTCCGGGTTCGGCAGCGCCGAGTTCTCGGCGGGCTGATGGCCGAAGAACTCCGCGGAATGGAACTTGGACCGGCCCGCGCCTGGTCGGTCATCCGCGGCGCCGGGCGCCGCGCTCCTGCCGTTCGCTGGCAGTGCACTGCTCATGGCGGGGCTCCCAACTTCGGCCAAAGACACCCGAGTGTCCCCCGAATGGGGGGCGCGGCGCTTGAGGATGACTGTTGCAGCACCATCCGCCCCTGTCCACGCCCCACAAACGGGTTGTGGATAACCCGCACGGCCGACCTGCACCGCTGGATACCTTCTCAGGATGCGCTGGGACAACCTCTTCGACGACCTCGAGGGTCAGCTCGAACAGGAGCTCACCTCCGAGGAGGTTGACCTGCGGGCGGAGGAGGAGCGCTTGAGGCTCGGCCGGATGTCGGTGCGCGACAGGATCCTTGCGATCCAGGCTGCGGAGAGCCGGCATTCCCCGTACTCGATCCGGATGCAGCTGGTCGATGGCTCGCACATCGAGGTGCGTCCCGCAACGGTCGGTCGGGACTGGCTCTCCGCGGATCTCGTTGACGGATCGACTCGGCGCTCACAATGCGTTGTTCCGTTTTCGGCGGTCGCGGCCCTCGTGCTGACCGCCACCCAGGTGCACGAGAGCCTCGCCCCCGCGTCGGAATCGGAGCGGAGCCTCTCTGCCCGGCTCACCCTGAGTTTCGTGCTGCGCGATCTGTGCCGAAGGCGGAAGTCGCTCGAGATCCGGCTGCTCGGGTCTGCCGTGTTCGGCACCATCGACAGGGTCGGGCGTGATCACCTAGACCTCGCGGTGCACGAACCGGGCTCTGCGCGACGCCAGTCGGCGGTGAGCGAATACCGTGTTGTCCCGTTCGGTCAGGTGCTGTTTCTGCGCGTGTGAATCACGCGGTCGAACGAGTATTCCGGAAGCTCGCTGTATTCGGCCTGATTCCACAGGCCGATTCGCCTCGCCTCCTCATACTTCGCCTCGATGTACGACTCGAGCACGCTCCGCTCCACTCGCCAGCGGCCGTTCCCGTTGCCCCCGATCTTGATGGCCGGCAACTGGCCGGATCGAACGAGGGCGTAGGCCTGACTCGCGGAGATGTTGAGCACCTCTGCGGTGTCGGCAAGCGTCAGAAATCGGCCGAGCGAGCCGGAGTTCTCGATCTCGTGCATGCGTCGATTATGAGCGCCGGAATCCTGTGCGAACGAGGATGTGGATAACTTTCCCGCGCCCGCCCGGGTACGTGGACGATGGGATCGGATGCAATGAGAGTCGAACCTGGAGCCGATCGATGAGAAGTGCAGCAGCGAAGCAGGAGAGGACGCCTCGGGGGTTCTGGTTTGACCCCCGGTTCGGCATCGGGCTCGCCCTCGTTCTCGCGTCGATCATCGGGGTCGTGTGGCTCGTCTCGGCGGCCGACCGCACCGTGCAGGTCTGGGCGGCCCGAGAGGCGCTCAGCCCGGGTGACACCGTCCGTGGCGAGGACCTTGTGCTGCGCAACGTGCGCCTCGGTGAAGCGGGCAGGCTGTACCTCGGGAGCGAACAGCTGACAAGCAGCGGGCTGATGGTCACCAGAGCCGTCGCCGCCGGAGAGCTCCTGCCGACGTCAGCGGTCGGCGCCAGGGACGGCGCCCGGGTCGCGTCGGTGGTCGTGATGGTGAGCGGGCAGCTGCCCCAGTCCGTCGCGGCGGGGTCGGTCGTCGATCTGTGGTCCGCACGAGAGGTCGAGACCGGCGTGTTCGGTCCGCCATCCGTCCTCGTCAGCTCGGCAACTGTCGTGCGTGTAGTGGAGAGCGAGGGATTCATCGTGGACGGAGCGGGAGTCGGCGTCGAGGTTCTCGTGCCCCGCTCGAGGATCGCCCTCATGCTCGAAGCTATCGCCAACGCTGATGCCCTTTCGCTCGTGCCGGCGAGCCTCCCGTTGGGGGGCTGAGGGATGGTCGCGATCGCCCTCGCCGTTCCCCTCGGGGTGGAGGACCGACTGATCGGGGAGCTGCTGCGGCACGGCCATACCGCGGTGGCCCGCTGCGACAACGCCGACGAACTCGCGAGCGTGCTCACGGGAAGCGCCTGCACCGTCGCGATAGTGGCCGGAGGCGCCCGGTTTCTGACCGCACGCCTGCTCGTCGAGAGCGATGCCGCAGGCGTCCGGGTGATCGGACTGGTCGGATCCGATGCTGATCGACGGCATGCGGCATCCGTCGGTCTTCACGAACTGGTCGACGCCGGATGCCCGTGGTCGGACTTGGAGGCGATGATTGCCGGGCCCGCACCGGGGTCCGCCGCACCACCCCGACCCGAGCGCGGCAGCGTGATAGCGGTGTGGGGACCCGCAGGGGCTCCGGGGCGCACCACCCTCGCGATCTCGATCACCGCCGAGATCGCGGCGGCCGGCTTCAGTGTCGCGCTCGTCGACGCAGACACGTACAGCGGTTCCGTCGGGCCGGCCCTCGGGCTGCTCGACGAGTCGCCGGGATTCGCCGCCGCCTGCCGGCTCGCAGGGGCCAACGGCCTTGATCGAGGTGAGCTGGAGCGGATCGGGCAGCGCTATCTCTCCGGGCACGGCAGCTTCTGGGTGCTGACCGGCATCGGCCGCCCCAGCAGGTGGCCGGAGTTATCGGCCGAGCGGGTGGTGGCGACGGTGCGGGAGTGCACCAACTGGGTCGACTTCACCGTCATCGACACGGGCTTCAGCCTTGAGAACGACGAGGAGATCAGCAGCGACCTGTTCGCGCCCAGACGGAACGCAGCGACGATCTCCGCGCTGCGGGAGGCGGACCAGATAGTTGCGGTGGGTTCCGCCGATCCTGTCGGGCTCTCCCGATTCCTGCGCGCACACGTCGACCTCATCGAGGCCATCGTCACCGATCGGGTCACCGTGGTGATGAATCGGGTGCGGGCGAGCGCGATCGGACTGAACCCGGCCAGGCAGGTGACGCAGACGCTCAGTAGGTTCGGCGGGATCGCATCGCCCGTGCTGATCCCGTACGACCAGGCGGCCCTGGACGCGGCCGTGTTGACCGGACGCACGTTGCGCGACGTGGCGGTTCGATCACCGGCCCGCATCGCGATCGGCCAGTTCGTCGAATCGCGGATCCTCCCGCAGACGGGGGCGCGTGCGAAGACTCGACGCGCCTCGCGCGCCCGCCCGGCCGCCGCGCTCGGCTGAATCCGGCTCGTCCGGGTGTGCCGTCCGCTGCGGTTACGCTAGAGCGCGTGTCGACCCTCAGTGACCTTGTTCTCGCCCAGGAGCGATCCACCGAAGCGGATGTGGAGTGGCTGCATCTGCTCGTCGGCGACTGGCAGCTGCTGGCCGATCTTGCGTTCGCCGACATCGTGCTCTGGGTGCCCACGTTGCACGACTCCTTTGTGGCGGTCGCGCACGCCCGCCCGTCGAGTTCGGCGACGCTGTTCTACCGGGACTTCGTCGGCCAGAACATCAAGCCGGAGTGGCGCAAACAGGTGACGGATGCGTTTCAGTCCGGTTTGATCGTCGACTCCTCCGCCCCGGACTGGTACGAGGAGACTCCGACACGGGTGCGGGCGGTTCCCGTGCTGCGCAGGCTGACGGCCACGGGTTCGGCGACCACCGAGCATCCGATCGCCATCATCACGCGGCACACCAATTTGAGCGAGGCACGCACACCGAGCAGGCAGGAACTCACCTTCAACGAGTGCGCCAACGACCTGTTCGCGATGATCGCAGGCGGGGACTTCCCCGATTTGGGTGCGCCGACAGGTCCCCGCAGGGGAGCGCCGCGCGCATCAGATGGACTGTTGCGCCTGGATGTCGACGGCATCGTCACCTTCGCGAGCCCGAACGGCCTGTCGGCGTTCAACCGGATGGGGTTCATCGGCGAACTCGAAGGCGAGTCGCTGGCCGAAGTCGCGACGAGCCTGCTGACCGGCAGGCTGGAGGTTGACGAGTCGCTGCCGCTCGTCGTCACCGGGCGGGCTCCGTGGCGCACCGACATCGAGTCGAAGGGTGTGACGGTGTCGCTGCGCGCCATCCCGATCCGGGACCGGGGGGAGAGGGTCGGTGCCATAGTGCTGTGCCGCGACGTTACCGAGTTGCGCCACCAGGAGCGCGAGTTGATCACGAAGGATGCCACGATCCGGGAGATTCACCACCGCGTCAAGAACAACCTGCAGACGGTCGCCTCCCTGCTCAGGATCCAGGCGCGTCGATCGCGCTCCGAGGAGGCGCGCGAGTCGCTCAATCAGGCGATGCGCCGGGTGGCGGCGATCGCGGTCGTGCATGACACTCTCAGTGAGGGGCTCAACCAGAACGTCGATTTCGACGCGGTGTTCGACCGCGTGCTGCTACTCATCGCCGAGGTCGCGTCTACCCACAACACGAAGGTGCACCCCAAGTCGTCCGGCAGCTTCGGCGTCCTGCCGAGCGAGTATGCGACACCGCTCGCGCTCGCGCTGACGGAACTCGTCACCAACGCCGTGGAACACGGGCTCGCCGGCCGCGAGGGCGACGTCGAAATCGTCGCCACTCGAACTGAGGAGACGCTCAGCGTGGAGGTGCGTGACACGGGAAGCGGGCTGCCGGAGGGAAAGGTCGGCTCCGGGCTCGGCACGCAGATCGTGCGCACCCTCATTCAGGGGGAGCTCGGCGGAACCATCGACTGGCACACGATGGTCGGCAGCGGAACGGAAGTGACCATCGACATCCCGCTCGCCTGGATCAACGCCGTCTAGTCTCGGCGTCCTCCGTCGCGGGGTGGAGGAGTGTCAAGCCCCTCCGCTCGATTTCTTCCTCTCGGCGTCGCCTTCTACAGTCGTACCAGAGAGAAACGAGCGGAGCGGGAATGGATTTCGGTTCGAACGCGGTGGTTCGCGACTCGGTCCGGCGCGGTGCAGACCGACCGAATGAGAAACGACGGCCGCCGAAGCATCGGCGACCGTCGTCGGGTTTGCTGATCGGACTCGATCTGCTCGAGCCGGTGGCGTTTAGGAGGCTCGGCGTGCTCGCGCAGCGCGGCGCTTGAGTGCACGGCGCTCGTCCTCGCTCAGACCACCCCAGACGCCGGAATCCTGGCTTGTCTCGAGCGCGTACTGGAGGCACTGTTCGGAGACGCTGCAGCGGCCGCAAACCGATTTGGCCTTCTCGATTTGATCGACTGCGGGGCCGGTGTTCCCAACAGGGAAGAAGAGCTCTGGGTCGGCCGTGAGGCAGGCAGCATTGTCGCGCCAGTCCATGGTGGTACTCCTTAGGTTGCAGTGATTCTGAAGGTCGAGCGGCCAGAATTTCGGGATTCCGAATTGATGCCAGGTCTAGGGATCGGCAAAGGGTCTGTGCTCACGACCTTGTAAGCGTCAAATCAACCTCCAATAGGCTCTCATAGAGGCGTTTGCAAATCAATAGTTTTGAATGGGATGTAGCTGTGAGCGGAATACCGGACGGAGAGCTGCGTACCGGGCGGCCGCGAGCCCTGCTGCTGCTGGCGACGCTGCTGTTCGCCGAGGCCGCCGCGCTGGGCGCCGCCACCTTTTTCCTGACGTTCGAGCTGTTCACCCGAGTTCCCGACTCGTACGCGAGCGCGATCGGCATCACCGTGCTGAGCGCCCTGGCGGCCGTCTGGCTCGGCGCGATGGCGGCGCACACACTGCGCGGAAGCCCGTGGATCCGGGGTGCGGCGATCACCGTGCAGTTGCTTCAGATCGCGGTGGCGGTCGGCGCCTTCCAGGGTCTGTTCGCGCGACCGGACATCGGCTGGCTGCTGATGATTCCCGCGATCCTCGTGCTGGTGCTGCTGTTCACCCGGTCCGTGCTCACCGCGACGAGCCGACCGGAGGAGCCCTAGTCCAGCCCGAGCTTCTTGCGCAGCGAAGCGACGTGTCCTGTGGCTTTGACGTTGTAGAGCGACAACTGGACCTTGCCCGCCTCGTCCACCACGAACGTGGAGCGCAGCACTCCGGTCACCGTCTTGCCGTAGAGCGACTTCTCGCCGTACGCGGCGTATGCGTTGTGCACGGTGAGATCCTGGTCGCTGAGCAACGGGAAATTGAGGTTCTGCTCCGCGCGGAACTTCTGCAGTGCATCCGCCCCGTCCTTCGACACCCCGAGCACCTGGTAGCCCGCCGACTTCAGCGAGTTGAGGTTGTCCCGGAAGTCGCACGCCTCTGTCGTGCACCCGGGGGTGGATGCCGCCGGGTAGAAGTACACGATCACCTTCTGGCCGGCGAAGTCGGCGAGCGAGACGGCGTTGCCGTCCTGGTCGGTCAGGGTGAACTCGGGCGCCTGCGAGCCGGCTTCGAGGCGTGAGGTGGGGTCGGCCATGGGGGCTCCTAGGTGGCTAGCGGCGTGATGCGCCTGATGTGTCTGGCTCTCATGCTAATCTTGATCCTCGGCTCGAGGATTCGTCCCCGGGCCATGCATCCCTAGCTCAATTGGCAGAGCAACTGACTCTTAATCAGTGGGTTCTCGGTTCAAGTCCGAGGGGGTGCACCACTACTTGCATGCCAGATCCAGCGTCGGAAGGTGATCCGCCCAGGCCGGCCGCGCCTGAGTGTCGACACGCCGCGGGCACTCTCGCTTCGCCTTCCGCAGCGACAGTCGCGGGACAGTTGCCGCAACTGCAGCGCGGACAGCTGCCGCGACAAGCCGTCCGGCGCCCTATTTCTTGTCGAAGACCTCGTCCTCCATGGTGTCGTACCCCTCCGCCTGCGGATCCCTGTGCAACCCTCCGCTGAGCGCGTACTCCTCTTCTGGGGAGAGCACCAGCTGATGGCGCCCGTAGAGCCCGAAGCCAGCGAGAATCAGGGCGTACACGATGATGATCGCGATGATCGCCGGTTGGAACGTGACGTTGAGGAGGAATCCCATGAAGATGAGCGCCGAGATCACGGCAGCGATCACCGCTCCCGGCACGCCCCACGGGCTGGTGTACGGACGAGCGGCGTTCGGGAACTTCCGGCGCAGGATCACGAAGGACACCATCTGCAGGAAGTAGGCGAGCACCGCCCCCCACACGGCGATGTTCAGGATGATGGCGCCCGCGACCGCGCCGGCACCCTCGTCGACGCGGCTGAGCAGGTCAAGCAGGAGCAGCGCGAGGAATCCGATGACGGCGCCGACGGCGAGGGCAACCCACGGAGTCTGCCGCTTGCCGGTGAGCGAGAAGAACTTCGGGTAGTACCCGGCGCGGGACAGCGAGTACATGTTGCGGCCGTACGCGAACATGATTCCCTGCAGCGACGCGAGGAGCCCGACGAGGGCGAACAGGGCCAGAACCGCGGCGAGCTCATCCCCGACGATGGCGCGGAAGCCGTCCAGCAGCGGTTCGAGCGAGACCCCCGTCACGTCAGCCCCGAGCACACCCGTGTTGAGCACCAGGACGAGAAGACCCGTCGCGATGAGCGTGGCGCGAGCCCACAGGCCCGCTTTGGGGATGTCGCGCGAGGGGTTGTGCGATTCCTCGGCAGCGAGCGGCAACTCTTCGATGCCGAGAAAGAACCACATGGCGAAGGGCAGCGCGAAGAGGATGGGCAGCACTCCGTGGGGGAGGAACGCGCTTTGTCCCTCGTCTGGCGGGATGTTGAACAGGTTGTCGACGCTCCACAGCCCCGAGAACGCTGCCATCACCGAGAACACCAGCAGAATTCCGATCGAGATGATCGACACGATGATCGCGAACCTGAACGAGATTGCCGCGCCCGCCGAATTGAGGGCGACGAACAGCGCATACAGGATGAGCCACCAGACCCACATGTTTCCGGAGAGGGAGAAGCCGAGCAGCTCGCTCGTGATGCCGTCCGCGTACTGGGCCGAGAAGTAGACGATGACGGCGGTGGTGGCGACGTACTCGATGGTCTCGGCGACGCCGGTCACCAGACCGCCCCAGGGGCCCATCGCCGACCGGGCGAAGGAGTAGGCGCCGCCCGTATGCGGCATAGCGGCGGCCATCTCGCCGATGCTGAAGATCAAGCCGTAGTACATCACCACGAGCACGGCGAACGCGATCACCATCCCACCGAATCCGGCGAAGTCGATTCCGAAGTTCCATCCGGAGAAGTCGCCGGAGATGACGGCCGCCACGGCGAGGCCCCAGAGCCCCCAGACGCCCGCGGATCGTTTCAGGGATCGCTTTTCGAAGTATCCGTCGGCAGCCGGCGTGTACGTGACGCCGGACCTTTTTCGATTTCCTGGAGTTGTCATCGGTTTCTCCCACGAGACTGTCGAGCCGAGCTGGCCGCGCGCACCGTCGCGCGCGGTGTATCAGAGTTGATAGGAGCGTAGTGGTCTATTGGTACCTCTTGTCTACCTTTGGGGGCAAATACTTCTTGCAGGATCACGGATGTTGCGGCAACCGCTGTGCTGTAATGGTTGGGCCCTGCCACAATGGGCGTGCCGTCCTGTCGGGCGACGCCCTGAGACCGCGCTCGACGAGGAGGAGAGATCATGGCACGACGAAGCGGAATGCTGACGACCGACGAGCTGAACGCGCTCATCGACGGGGGCGACATCGACACGGTCATCGTGGCGTTCACCGACATGCAGGGACGCCTGATCGGCAAGCGCGTCGGCGCGCGCTTCTTCAAGGACGAGATTTCGGCCCACGGTGCGGAATGCTGCAACTATCTGCTCGCCGTCGACGTGGAAATGAACACGGTCGACGGTTACCGCATCTCCTCGTGGGAGAAGGGCTACGGCGATATGGCCATGATCCCCGACCTCGATACGCTGCGACTCGTGCCGTGGATTCCCGGTACCGCACTCGTGCTGGCCGACCTCACCTGGCTGCCGGAACAGGGGGAATCGGAGGGCGCACCGGTCCGCCCGTCGCCGCGCGAGATCCTCAAGGTGCAGGTCGCACGGCTCGCCGACCGGAACCTCGCCGCGTTCGTCGGCACCGAACTCGAGTTCCTCGTCTTCGACGACAGCTACCGGGACGCCTGGAAGAAGGGTTACACCGGCCTGACCCCGGCGAGCGACTACAACATCGACTATGCGCTGCTCGCCTCGACGCGCATGGAGCCGCTGCTGCGGGACATCCGAGTGGGAATGGAAGGGGCAGGACTCTACTGCGAGGGCGTCAAGGGAGAGTGCAACCTCGGCCAGCAGGAGATCGCCTTCCGGTATGACGAGGCGCTCGTGACCTGCGACAACCACTCGATCTACAAGAACGGGGCGAAGGAGATCGCCGACAAGCACGGCAAGGCACTGACGTTCATGGCAAAGTACAACCAGCGCGAAGGGAACAGCTGCCACATACACATCAGCGTGCGCGGCACCGATGGCAGCGCCGTCTTCGCCGACGAGGATGCCGAGCACGGCATGTCGAAGATGTTCCGTCACTTCATGGCGGGCCAACTGAAGGCGATGCGCGAGCTCACACTGTTCTTCGCGCCCAACATCAACTCGTACAAGCGGTTCGTCGAAGGTTCGTTCGCGCCGACCGCCGTCGCCTGGGGACTCGACAATCGCACGTGCTCGCTCCGAGTGGTCGGCCACGGGCACGGGCTGCGCGTCGAGAATCGGGTGCCGGGCGGTGACGTCAACCAGTACCTGGCCGTGGCCGCCCTCATCGCCGGCGGCCTGCACGGCATCGAGCACGAGCTTGAGCTCGAGCCCATGCTCGAGGGCAACGCATACGGCAGCGAGGCTCCGCGGGTGCCGACGACCCTGCGCGAGGCGGCCGAACTGTTCGGAGCTTCCAGCATCGCCCGCGACGCGTTCGGCGACGACATCGTCGAGCACTACCTCAACAACGCACGGGTCGAGACCGCAGCGTATGACGCGGCCATCACGGACTGGGAGCGCATTCGTGGCTTCGAACGATTCTGAGGCGACCGCCGTGGCCGACGCCTCGACCGGCGGGATGCCGGAAACCGACGTGGCTCAGAAGCCGAAGCCGCCGCGAACGGAGATCGGGCGCCGACCAATCATCGGCATCACCACCTATCTCGAGCGGGCGCAGACCGGGGCGTGGGACGTTCGCGCCGCCTTCCTTCCGGCGGTGTACCTGGACGGGGTGACCGAAGCGGGCGGTATTGCCGTGCTGCTCCCGCCGCAGCCGGCGAGCGACGAGATCGTCGACCGTGTGCTCGACTCGATCGACGGCCTGGTTCTGAGCGGGGGAGCGGATGTGGACCCCGCCCGCTACGGCCAGGAGGCGCACGAGAAGACGGCGATCCCGCGCGCCGACCGCGACGCCTGGGAGCACGCGCTCATCCGGCGTGCGATCGACCGTGAAGTGCCGTTCCTCGGCATCTGCCGTGGCGCGCAACTGCTCAACGTGGCGCTCGGCGGCACCCTGCACCAGCATCTGCCGGAGATTGTGGGCAGCGAGAAGTACCAGCCTGCTCCCGCCGAATTCGGTACCGTCGACGTGCTCGTCAGCAAGGAGAGCCGCCTGAGCGCGGTGCTCGGGCGCACCGCGTCGAACCTGAGTGTGCGGTGCTACCACCACCAGGCGCTCGCCAGGGTCGCCGACGCTCTCACCGTCACCGCCCTTTCGGAGGACGGCGTGATCGAAGCCGTGGAGTTGTCAGGTTTGCCATTCGGCATCGCGGTGCAGTGGCATCCGGAGCAGGATGCAGCGGACCGGAGGCTCTTCGAGGGGCTCGTGGAGGCGGCGCGATGACCTCGACGATCCTCATCAATCCCGCTGACGAGAGCGTTCTCCGCGAGATCGAGCACACCACGGTCGCCGAGGTGGACGCCGCGGTGGCCCGCGCGGCGGACGCGCAGCGTGGGTGGTCGGCGCTCGCTCCGAGCGCGCGCGCGGAAGGGCTTCGCAGATTCGCGCTCGCGGTCGATGGTGCGAGCGAGGAGCTCGCCGCGCTCGAGGTCCTCAATTCGGGGCATCCGATCACCCAGGCGCGCTGGGAGGCAGGGCACGTGCGCGACGTGCTCACCTATTATTCTGCGGCGCCAGAGCGGATGACGGGCAGGCAGATTCCGGTCGCAGGCGGTCTCGACGTGACCTTCCTCGAACCCATCGGCGTGATCGGGATCATCGTTCCGTGGAACTTCCCGATGACCATCGCGAGTTGGGGGTTCGCCCCAGCGCTCGCCGCCGGAAATGCGGTCGTGCTGAAGCCCGCGGAGTGGACACCGCTCACCGCGATCCGGCTCGGCGAGCTCGCACTGGAGGCGGGGCTCCCCGAGGGGCTCCTCCAGGTGCTTCCGGGCAAGGGCTCGGTGGTGGGCGACCGGCTCGTGACGCATCCTGGCGTCGGCAAGATCGTCTTCACCGGGTCGACGGCGGTCGGCAAGCAGGTGATGGCCGGGTGCGCGGCGCGGGTCAAGGCCGTCACCCTCGAGCTGGGCGGCAAGAGCGCGAACGTCGTGTTCGCCGACTCCGACCTCGAGAAGGCCGCGGCTACGGCGCCATACGCGGTGTTCGAGAACGCAGGCCAGGACTGCTGCGCGCGCAGTCGCATTCTTGTTCAGAGGAGCGCCTTCGATCGTTTTCTCGAACTGCTCGAGCCGGCCGTGAAGGGTGTCGTGGTCGGTGCTCCCGGCGACGACCGCACCGAGATGGGGCCGCTCGTGTCGAGGACCCACCTCGACAACGTCGCCGCCTATGTTCCGGATGACTCGCAGGTCGCATTTCGCGGGAGCGCCCCGACCGGGCCGGGGTTTTGGTTTCCGCCCACCGTGCTTCTGCCGGCCAGCCGGACCGACCGCACGGTGACGGAGGAGATCTTCGGTCCCGTCGTCACGGTGCTGCCGTTCGACGACGAGGCCGAGGCGGTCGAGCTCGCGAACGCGAGCGAGTACGGGCTGTCCGGCTCGATCTGGACGCGCGACGTCGGTCGCGCCATCCGCGTCTCCCGCGCGATCGAGAGCGGAAACCTGTCTGTGAACTCGCATTCGTCGGTGCGCTACTCGACCCCGTTCGGCGGGTTCAAGCAGAGCGGACTCGGCCGCGAGCTCGGACCGGATGCCGCGGAGGCCTTCACCGAGACCAAGAACGTCTTCATCAGCACGGCCGATTGAGGGGAACCGAATGACCATCGAGAGAATCGATCTCACCCAACGTCTCGCAGGCAAGGTTGCCGTCATCACCGGCGGTGCGAGCGGGATCGGTTTCGCCACCGCCCGCCGGTTCGCCGCCGAGGGAGCCAGAGTGGTGATCGGCGACGTTGACGCAACCACCGGTGCCGCCGCCGCCGCGGAGGTCGACGGCCTGTTCGTGCGGGTAGATGTCACCGACGAGGCGCAGGTGGACGCCCTGTTCGCGGCCGCGAACGAGACCTACGGCTCCGTGGACATCGCGTTCAACAATGCGGGGATCTCCCCGCCCGACGACGACTCGATCGAGACCACCGAGCTTCCGGCCTGGCAACGAGTTCAAGACGTCAACCTGAAGTCGGTGTATCTCTGCTCGCGAGCGGCACTGCGGTACATGGTGCCGCAGGGCAGCGGCTCGATCATCAACACCGCCTCCTTCGTGGCGGTGCTCGGATCGGCGACGAGCCAGATTTCGTACACGGCCTCCAAGGGTGGCGTTCTCGCGATGAGCCGTGAACTCGGTGTCCAGTACGCGCGGCAGGGCATCAGGGTGAATGCGCTGTGCCCCGGCCCCGTCGACACCCCGCTGCTTCGCGAGCTCTTCGCCAAGGACGAGGAGCGCGCCCAGCGTCGCCTCGTGCACGTTCCGGTTGGCCGGTTCGCCAGGCCGGATGAGCTCGCCGCGTCGGTCGCGTTCCTCGCCAGCGATGACTCCTCCTTCATCACGGGTGCCACGTTCATGGTCGACGGCGGCATCAGCGCGGCATACGTGACCCCCCTGTAGCCATGTCAGATCAGGGGAGCGACCAGCCGCCGAGCCTCGCCGACGATGCCATGTTCCGGCCGGTGCGAGCGGGGAACGCCTTCGAGGACACCGTCGGACGCCTGCTGCAGACGATCCGGCTCGGCCTCGTGGCGCCTGGGGAGGCGCTGCCCCCCGAGCGTGACCTCGCCGCACGGTTCGCGGTGAGCCGGGACACGGTTCGGGAAGCCATCCGGTCGCTTACCGAGGCCGGCTTCGTCGTCTCCCGGCGCGGCCGTTACGGGGGAACATTCGTCAGCGCGACGCTACCGGCGGGAGGCTCTGGCAGCGCGGTCGCCGGCATGGCAGCGCACGACGAGCTGCCGGGCGCCGAGCTCGACGACGTCATCGGGCTGAGGCAGATCCTCGAGCCGGGGGCGGCTCGCGCGGCGGCGGCGAGGAGCCTCAGCTCGACGGAGCGGGAGATCCTCTGGTCGCGGCTGGGCGAGACCGCCGCGGCAACCGTCTCCGACTACCGACGACTCGACTCGCGACTGCACCTGATGATCGCCGAACTCGCCGGGACCCCGTCACTCGTGCCGCTCATCGCCGACAACCGGATGCAGGTCAACGACCTGCTCGAAAGAATCCCGTTGCTCGAACCGAACATCGCCCATTCGAACCAGCAGCACGAGGCGATAGTCATCGCGATACTGACCGGAGACCCGGGAGCAGCTGATGAGGCCATGCGCGAGCATCTCGACGGTTCAGCGGCGTTGCTCCGCGGATTCCTGGGGTAGCGGCGGGCGGGCCCGGCGCGGTCAGCCCGCGGGAGGCGACTTTCGCGCGCGCGGTGGCCGGGTCGTCGGCCGGGTGACCGACGGAAGCACTTCGGTGTCGGCGGCAGGAAGGACCGCGGTGTCGTCGGCAGGCGTCGGCGGAGTGCGCGGGGCGGGCGCCGCGCGAGCAGCCTTCGCCTCCCGCTTGGCCGCCGCAAGGTCGTCGGACACGGGGACGGCGGCAGCACCGCCGGGCCGAGTGGGAGGTGCGGCGGGAGCTGCGCCCGGAGCCGGTTCGGCGGCGGGCTCGGGGGCCCGCGTGGTGCGCTGAGCCGGCCGTGCCGGCCGAGGTGCTTCATGCAGGGATACGTAGAGTTTCGCCGCTCGCGTGCCGATCAGGAGGAATCGAACAAGCAGGAACAGAGTCGCCAGCACGATGATGAGGATCGCAGCGGTGACGACCGTCGCGAATACCGCTTCGAGCAGCCGGTACACGCCTGGCCAGCCGGGCATGTCCGGTCCGACCACGTCGTCAATCATCTTGGTTCGCTTCGTCGATCACGGTGCCGACGGCGATGGCCACCGATGCGGCCCAGCTCACCCACATCAACACGAGGCGCCAGTCGCGCGGACCGCGCCGCGTCGTCTGCAAGGTGCTCCACCCGCTGAAGGCGGCACTGATAACGCTGCTGCTGAAGATGAATTTGCGCACGGGTCCTCCAAGAAACGTGAATTCCAACGGTACCGCGATCGTCGAGAGTTGCACAGTTGTCTCTCACGGCAACGGCGAACTGGCAAAGATCTGTGAGACTGACCGATCGGACAGTCTCTGACCGATCGGTCAGTTACCGTCGGAGTATGTCCAGTGCCATCGACCTGCGCGAGATAGCTCTCGCCGAATTCGCCACCGCCGGATACGCGGGAACATCCATTCATCGCATAGCAGATCTCGCGGGCCTGTCGAAGTCCTCGGTCCTCTACCACTACGCATCCAAAGAGACGCTGCTCGAGGCGGCCATCGGCCCGGCCATCGATCGGATGGAGGCGATGATCGAGGATCTCGCCTCCCATTCGCTCCACGGCGCAGCCCGCGCACGGTTCCTCACCGGCTTCACCGAGTTCCTGCTCGAGCACCGTCTCGAGGTGCACATGTTCATCAATCAGGGGTCCTCGCTCGTGGACGTGCCCGTAGTCGAGCGTGCGAACGACGTGGTGCGTCAACTCGCCGACTATTTCGCCTCGAACACCGCATCCACGGAAGACAAGATGCGGTTCGGAATAGCCCTGGGCGGGGCGGCCTACACGCTTTGCATGCAGCAGTCCCTCGGCATCGAGCCCGCTCCTGTCGAGGAGACCCGCGCCGCGCTCGTCACGATCATGACCGAGTTGCTGGCCCCCGTGCACATCCGTCCGTCCGCCTGACCCCGAGGAACACATGGCCACCCTGCTCTATCGTCTCGGGCGCTTCGCCTATCGGCGCGCCTGGACTGTTCTCGCTGTCTGGCTGGTGCTCTTCGTCGCCATTCTCGGCGGCGGCTTCGCGCTCGGCGGCCAGACCAGCGAGTCATTCGACATTCCCGGCACCGAGTCGCAGGATGCACTCGACCGGCTCGCGGCGGTGTTCCCCCAGGTCGCCGGAGCGAGTGCCCAGGCGATCGTGGAGGCCCCCTCAGGATCGTCCGTCACCGACGAGGAGTATCGTCCGACGATCGACGAACTCGTCGCGGAGATCAGGGCTGTGGACGGCATCGACTCGGTGGTGGGTCCGTTCGACGAGTTCGCGACGGAGGCCGTGAGCGACGACGAGCGGCTCGCCCGCATCCAGGTGCAGTTCGACGGAGCCTCGACCGAGGTCACCGAGCTTTCTCTCGAGCAGCTCACCGCCACGGCGGAAATCGGGAGGGAGGCCGATCTCCGCGTTGAGTTCGGCGGCCAGGTTTTCCAGGACAACACCTTCGGGATCACGATCTCCGAGGTGTTCGGTGTCATCTTCGCCGGACTCGTGCTGTTCATCACATTCGGATCGCTCGCCGCCGCCGGCATGCCGCTGCTGAGCGCACTGGTCGGGGTCGGAATCGTCGTCGGGGGCATCACCGCGATCTCGGCGTTCACCAGTGTGTCCAGCACCGCACCGTTGCTCGCCCTCATGATCGGCCTTGCGGTCGGAATCGACTACTCCCTGTTCATCCTCTCCAGACACCGCAATCAGCTCGCCGCAGGAGAGGACCCGGAGGAGTCCGCCGCGATCGCCGTGGGTACCGCGGGCAACGCGGTCGTCTTCGCCGGGATCACCGTGATCATCGCGCTGCTCGGGCTGCTCGTCGTCGGCATCCCGTTCCTCAGCGTCATGGGCATCGGTGCCGCATTCGCCGTGCTTGTCGCAATTCTCGTCGCCATCACCCTCCTGCCCGCCATCCTCGGGCTGGCGAAGGGACGCCTCGCCCCGAAGCCCGGCTCACGCGCCTACTTGCGAGCGCGTTGGGGTCTTGGCGACCCCGACGACCGCGCAAGCGATCGCGCGGCGCCAGCGTCGACGGAGCCCGCGACGCCGGAACGGGAGCGGCCCACCATGGGGGCCCGATGGGTGAGGGTAGTCATGAGGTCGCCGATCCTCGTGACCCTCGGCTGCGTCGCGATTCTCGGGACCCTCGCCGTTCCCGCCCTCAGCCTGGACCTGAACCTTCCCGACAACGGCTCGGAACCGGCGGGAAGCACCCAACGACAGGCCTACGACCTCGTGAGCGACGCGTTCGGCCCTGGCTACAACGGTCCGCTGGTCGTCGCGGTGGACATCACGCAGACCACGACCAACTAAGAGGATCTCGACTCGATCGGCGACGAGCTGCGGACTCTCGACGGCGTGAGCTTCGTCAGCCAGGGGATTCCGGACGCAGGGCTCGACACTGCCATCATCCAAGTGATCCCGAAGACCGCGCCGGATTCTCCCGAGACGAAGGCGCTCGTGCAGACCATCCGCGACCTCGCCCCCGGTCTTGAGGCGGAGTACGACACGGCCGTGTCGGTGACCGGAGCGACCGCGGTCGGGATCGACATCTCCAATCGCCTGACGAGTGCCCTCGTGCCATTCGGCCTCGTCGTCGTCGGCCTCTCGATCATCCTGCTCATGATGGTGTTCCGTTCGGTGCTCGTGCCGCTCAAGGCTGCGGTCGGCTTCCTGCTCTCCGTCGTCGCCTCCTTCGGTGTCATCGTGGCGATCTTCCAGTGGGGATGGTTCGGCGCCGTCCTGGGGGTGGACAATCCCGGCCCGATCATCAGTTTCCTGCCGATCCTCCTCATGGCCGTACTGTTCGGGCTCGCGATGGACTACGAGGTGTTCCTCGTCTCCGGGATGCGTGAAGAGTTCGTGCGCACGGGCAATGCCCGGACGGCCGTCACCCGCGGGTTCAGCAACGGGGCGCGGGTGGTCACCGCCGCCGCCCTGATCATGTTCTTCGTCTTCTTCGCCTTCGTTCCGGAGGGCTCTGGCGCCATCAAGGCGATCGCCCTCGGGCTGGCCATCGGCATCGTCCTCGACGCCTTCCTTGTGCGCATGACCCTCGTACCAGCGGTGATGACGCTGCTCGGACGCGCGGCATGGTGGCTGCCCGCCTGGCTTGGTCGCCTGCTGCCCGACATGGACATCGAGGGCGAAAAGCTCGGCAAGCATCGCGAGGCGGCGCGGTGGGCGGAGGCCCAGGGTGACGCGATCATCAGCATGGAACGCCTCGTCGCGAGCTCAGGTGGCAACCGGGTCGGTCCGCTAACCGTGAACGTGCCGGCGGGCGCCCTGGCGCTCGTCATCGGAGAACGTCGCGACCGCGAGATCCTCGTGGAGGTCCTCTCCGGGAGGCGGGAGCAGTCCGGGGGACGCGTCCAGCTCGACGGGCATCCGCTTCCGTCTGAGTCGTCGAGGGTGCGCCGACTAGCGGCGATCGGTCTCGTCGATACCGGCGAGAGCGCCGGGCGATCGTTCGGCGAGATCCTCGGCGAGAGGATAGCGGTCACTCGGCAGCGATTCCCACGCCGTTCGATCGAGAGCCAGGCTGAGGAGTTGATCCAGCGGATCGGCTTCGCGACGGCGGACTCCGGCGCGCGAACACTCCTGCCGATCGACCTCGCCACCGGGTCCTCTCGTCTGCCGCACCTCGAACGCGCGGTCGCGTCCGCTGCCGCCGCGATCGCCGAACGAGCTCCGGTCGTCCTGCTCGAGCCGGGCGACTTCGCGTCGACCGACGATGCACGCGACTTCCTCCGAATCGTCTCGCGTCTTGCACCGGCGAGCACGACCCTCGTCGTCGGGGTGCCGACCGAGCGGCTCCCAGAACTCGAGCACGGCCTCCGCCCGATCGTGCGAATCCCCCTTTCGCAGGGCGGCGCGCCAGAGCATCCGCTCTCCGGCGCATTCGCGCTGTCGACGACCAGCATCAGGAAGGGCGCCGAATGAGGACCCGCACAAGGAGCCGACTCGTTCTGGCGGCGGTCGCCGTCGTACCGCTCGCGTTCGCCGGACTGTTCGTCGGATCCATCGGTAACGCGGACGAAGGGGTCGACCGCATCCCCGCGGTCGTGGTCAACCAGGATCAACTCGTCACACAGACCGCCGAGGATGGCAGCGAGACCCCCGTGTTCGCCGGCCGCCAACTCGTGACCGAGCTCACCTCCGGAGATTCCGGCGGCTTCGACTGGACAATCAGCAATGCCGATGATGCGGAAGCCGCTCTCGTCGCCGGCGACGTCCATGCCGTGCTCACGGTGCCCCACGACTTCTCCGCGTCGATCCTGTCGCTGCAATCCGATAATCCGCGTTCCGCCGAGTTGTCGATTCGCACGGACGACGCGCACAGCTACCTCAGCGGTACGGTGGCCGGTTCGGTGGGCGAAGGCCTCGCCTCCGCGTTCGGGCGGGAGATCACCGCACAGTACATCTCTGGCATCTATTCGAGCATCGGAAGTCTGAGCGAGTCGCTCGGGGCTGCCGCTGACGGGGCACGCGAGTTGGAGAATGGCGCGATCGAACTCGGCGACGGCCTCGGTGGACTGTCGGAGGGAGCTGAATCGGCACGGGCGGGAGCGGACATCCTCTCCGACGGAGTGGCAGGGTTCGCAGGCGGCGTCCGCTCGCTCAGCACGGGACTGACGTCACTCGACCGCGGCTCGGCCGGCCTCAGCGGAATCAGCGACGGGGTCGAGAGCTACAGCTCGGGCGTCTCGCAACTCTCCGCAGCGATCGCGGCGGCGTCCGCAAATCTGGGCAATGCCGATCCGGTAGTCGCGGCGACCGCTCGAGGCACCGTAGTAGCGCTGTCCGCGGAACTCGAGAGCGCCGCCGCCGGCGGCTCCATCCTCGCTGCCCGCACCGACGCGGGCATTCGCGGAATCCAATCCGGCATCGCGCAAAGCGCTGTGGGCGCCTCACAGCTCGCCGCGAACTCCGGGCCCCTCACGGCCGGAGCCAGCGCCCTCGCCGGCGGCCTCGGCGAACTCTCTTCGGGGGCGGCCGCCGCATCCTCCGGCTCGGCGGGGCTAGCGGCCGGCGCCGGGCAGCTCGCGGCGGGCCTCCAGTCCGGTGCCGAGCAGGTTCCGTCGATGGATGCGACCGCCGGCGCTCGCGCCGCGGACTCCGCGGTCGAACCCGTAGAGCTCGCGGTGGAGCGCGACAACCCGATCACCGACATCGGCCAGCTCGTCGCATCCGTGCTCGTGCCGCTCGGGCTTTGGGTCGGTGCGCTGGGGATATTCCTCGTGCTGCCCGGCGTGTCCCGCGCGGCCCTCGCGTCGACGGCGGCCGACGGGCGCGTGCTCGCGCTGACCCTCGGACGGGCCGCGACCGTCGCGGTGGGGCAGGCCGTGCTCCTGGTCGCAATGCTGCACCTCGCTCTCGAGACCCCGTGGACGTTGCTGCCGGCGACACTCGGATTCGCGCTCGTGATGGCGCTCGCCTTCACGGCGTTTCACGGATTGCTGACCCTCGCCTTCGGCCGCGCGGGGCTCGTCGTCTCCCTGTTCGCCATCGCCGTGCAGCTCGCCGCGACCGGCGGGCTGTACCCGGTCGAGCTGCTCGCCGCACCCTTCCAGGCGATCAGTCCGCTGCTTCCCCTGACCCATGGCGTCGCGGGCATGCAGCAGCTCCTGGCCGGTGGGCAGCCGTCGACCGTGGTGGTGGCCGCGTTGGCGCTCCTCGCTTTCGGGGTCGGCAGCGCCCTCGTGTCGCTCTTCGTCGTGCGTGGTACCCGGCGCAGGATGACCCTCCTGCCCGCCTGATAGCGTGGATCGGGCTCGCGGCGTCGCGTGGCATGACTGCAAAGGACCGAACACGAGCTGATGACTGGCACAACCGATCCGACCGGGGGCGACTACGATTTCGTGGTCGTGTCGAACCGCCTGCCCGTCGACCGCGTTCTGGCGCCTGACGGCTCCGCGAGTTGGCAGCAGTCGCCCGGCGGACTGGTGACGGCGCTTGAGCCGGTGATGCGCAGCCGCGACGGAGCCTGGGTCGGATGGTCGGGGCAGCCCGATCTCGACTTCGAGCCATTCGACAGCGCCGGCATCCGGGTCGTTCCGATGCGCCTCAGTGCCTCCGAGGTCGAGGACTACTACGAGGGGTTCTCCAACGACACGCTGTGGCCGCTCTATCACGACGTGATCGCGCCGCCCAACTACCAGCGTGACTGGTGGGACGCCTATGTGGCGGTCAACCAGCGGTTTGCGGATGCGACGGCGCGAATCAGCGCGCAGGACGCGGTCGTATGGGTCCAGGACTATCAGCTCCAACTGGTTCCGAAGATGCTGCGTCGACAGCGTCCCGACCTCACAATCGGATTCTTCAATCACATTCCGTTTCCGCCATATGGCATCTATTCGCAGCTGCCCTGGCGCACCCAGATCATCGAGGGTCTCCTCGGGGCCGATGTCATCGGATTCCAGCGGCTCGCCGACGCCAGCAACTTCTCGCGCGCCGTTCGACGACTGAAGGGCTTCGTCACCAAGAACCCGATCATCGAGGTGCCTCTCGTCGACGAGTCCGAGGGAGTGCGAGCCCACGGCCCCGTGCGCAAGGGCCAGGAGTTCCGCACGGTAGTCGCGAAGCAGTTCCCGATATCGATCGACGCCGCCGCCTACGAGCAACTCGCCCGAACCCCTGCGGTACAGGCGAGGGCGCGGCAAATCCGGGAGGACCTCGGCAACCCCAAGACGATCATGCTCGGTGTCGACCGGCTCGACTACACCAAGGGCATCGGGCACCGGCTGAAAGCATTCGGCGAGCTGCTCGCCGACGGCACACTGTCGGTCGAGGATGTGACGCTCGTGCAGGTCGCGAGCCCGAGCCGTGAGCGGGTGCAGACGTACATGCACTTGCGCGACGAGATCGAATTGACCGTCGGGCGAATCAACGGTGACTTCGCCACCATCAGCCACACCGCGATCAGCTACCACCACCACGGCTATCCGCGAGAAGAGATGGTGGCCCTCTACCTCGCTGCCGACGTCATGCTCGTCACGGCGCTTCGGGACGGCATGAACCTTGTCGCCAAGGAGTACGTCGCCACCAGGTTCGACGAAGACGGAGTTCTGATCCTCAGCGAGTTCGCCGGTGCCGCCGACGAGCTCAAGCGCGCGATGCTGATCAATCCGCACGACATCGACGGGCTCAAGGAAAGCATCGTGCAGGCGATCGAGATGCCGAAGCGGGATCGTGCCGCCCGAATGCGAACCCTCCGGCGACGCGTGCTCGAGAACGACGTGGAGAAGTGGTCGGCCGAGTTCCTGCGCGTGCTCACCAACAGTCGAAGCGGCCGCGGGCGGAAGGGCTCAGCGGCGTGACAGAAGCCGAATCGCCGGCGGGAGTTTCCGGAGTGCCGATGGCCCTCGTCGACGCGATGCGCGAGATCGTCCGCACCGATCGTCTGCTCGTCGCGCTCGATTTCGACGGCACGCTCGCGCCGGAGGTCGACGATCCAGAGGAGGCTCGCGCGACCCCTGCGGCGCGCGATGCGGTGCTCCGGTTGCTGGAGATGCCTCGCACGAGCCTCGCGCTCATCTCTGGCCGCGCCATGCGGAGCCTTGAGCGCGTCTCCGATCTCCCGGCGAACGCGCTTCTGATCGGCTCGCACGGCATCGAGGTGCGGCTCAGCACTCCTGATGCGCACAGCACGCTCGCGACCTCGGAACTCGAGCGGGTCTCCCTGCTCGGCGAAGTCCTGGGGAAGGTTGCCGATTCGTTCGACCGGGTCTGGCTTGAGCCGAAGCCCGCCGGCTTCGCGATGCACAGCCGCCTTGCCAGCGTGGAGGACGCCGCGGCAGCCGAGCGCGTCGCGCTCGATGTGACCTCTGCGGTGATCGACAACCTCACGGTGCGGTCCGGCAAGAACGTGCTCGAGTTCTCGGTGCGCTCGACCACGAAGGGCGACGGAATCGAACGGCTGCGGGAACACAGCGGGGCGACCGCGGTGTTCTTCGCCGGCGACGACGTCACCGACGAGGACGCATTCGCCACGCTTCGACCCGGCGATATCGGCCTCAAGGTCGGCGGCGGGAAGACTCTGGCCGCCCATCGTGTGACGGGAACGGATGACACGGCCCGCGTGATCGCGCTTCTCGCCGACCTTCGCGAAGCCGAGTCGCGGAGCAGGTAGCGCCCGTGTCCGTGCTCATCCTCGGGTAGAATACCGGTGCGGCTGTAGGGACCTCCCGAGTACTCCCCAGCGACGTGTACTTGCCGCCAAGACGCACTGGGAGGCAGCGTGGTCGTGCTCCTCGCCGTGTTCGCCGTCGTGTCGGTTGCCCTCGCCCCGTTGGGGCGCCTGCTGGGTCGGCGTGTATTCTTCGTGGCCGCGCTCGTGCCTCTCGCCGCCTTCGTGCACGCTCTCGCGGTCGGGCCGGGGATCGTCGCCGGGCAGGCGTTCGTCGAGCGCTACGAGTGGATCAGAGAACTCGACTTCGCGATCTCCCTGCGACTCGACACTCTCTCCTGGGTGCTCGCTCTCGTGGTCACCGGGGTAGGCAGCCTCGTGCTTCTCTATTGTGTCTGGTACTTCCGGGCGGACGAGAAGGACCTTGGCCGGTTCGCCGCCATCCTCCTCGCTTTCGCCGGCTCGATGTACGGGCTCGTGCTGGCCGACGACGTGTTCCTCCTCTTCGTCTTCTGGGAGGCCACCACCGTCTTCTCCTACCTGCTGATAGGGCATTACACGACACGGAAGTCGAGCCGTGGCGCTGCGCTGCAGGCGCTGTTGATCACAACCCTCGGCGGGCTCGTGATGCTCGTCGGACTCGTCCTGCTCGCGGTGGCGACGGGCACCTCGAGCTTGTCGGGAATCGTCGCCGAGGCGCCATCGAACAGTCTCACCGCCACGGCGGTGTTCCTCGTGCTGGTCGGTGCCCTGTCGAAATCGGCCATCGTGCCGTTCCACTTCTGGCTCCCCGCCGCAATGGCAGCGCCTACGCCGGTGAGCGCCTACCTGCACGCCGCGGCGATGGTGAAGGCGGGAATCTACCTCATCGCGAGGCTGGCACCGGGGTTCGCGGAACTGCCGGGCTGGAGGGAACTCCTCGTCACGCTCGGTGTCCTCACCATGATCGTCGGGGCATGGACCGCGCTGCGCCAGCACGATCTCAAGTTGCTGCTCGCGCACGGCACCGTCAGCCAGCTCGGCTTCCTGACCGTCGTCGTCGGCTACGGCTCCCGTGACTCTGCACTCGCCGGCCTTGCGTTGCTGCTCGCACACGCACTGTACAAGTCCACCCTCTTTCTCGTCGTCGGCGTCGTCGACCATCGGGCGGGCACCCGCGACCTCCGGAAACTCTCGGGACTGGGACGGGAGGCGCCGATACTGGCCACCATCGCCGCGCTCGCGCTCGCCTCCATGGCCGGACTGCCTCCCACCTTCGGCTTCGTGGCCAAGGAGGCCGTCTTCACGTCACTGTTGACAGGTGCCACCGGGGGGACCGGGTGGGGATGGATCGCGCTGGTAGGGGTAGCGGTCGGTTCCGTACTCACCGTCGCCTACAGTGCTCGCTTCTTCTGGGGCGCGTTCGCACGTAAATCGGGCGTCGAGACCGTGCGTCCCGTGAGAGAGGACTTCGACTTCCTGTTTCCCCCGGCGACCCTCGCACTGAGCGGCCTGGCCCTCGGGCTGCTCGCCTCACCGGTGGACTATTGGATCTCGGGCTACGCCAACCAGATTCCGCAGAAGTCAGGCGCGGCGTATCACCTCGCGCTCTGGCACGGGCTCGAGCCCGCACTGGGCATCTCCGCCCTCACCCTCGTCGCGGGTGTGCTGCTGTTCCTGTTCCGCAACCCAGTGTTCCTGACCCAGAGCAGGCTTGGCGTGGGGATCTCCGCGGGTGACGCCTTCTGGGTGTCAATGCGGTTCCTCGACCGCACCGCCTCCCGCACGACGAGCATCACCCAACGGGGTTCGCTTCCGTTCTACCTCGGTGTGATCCTGCTAGTCTTCACGGTCGGGGTCGGCGCCGCGCTCGCCCTCAACCGCACCTGGCCGACGGACTGGCGACTCTGGGACTACCCGGCACAGCTAGCCATCGGGGTGGTCATGGTCGTCGCGGGGGTCGCCGCCACTCGTGCGGGCAAAAGGTTCCAGGCCGTGATCCTCGTCGGCGTGACCGGCTTCGGCCTGTCGGCCCTGTTCGCGCTGCAGGGGGCTCCCGATCTCGCGCTGACCCAGGTGCTCGTGGAAGTCGTCACCCTCGTCGCCTTCGTGCTCGTGCTCCGTCGGCTTCCGGCCCGACTCGGGGAACAGCACGGCACTGCGCACCGCGGGATTCGCGCGATGATCGGCGCGGCGGTGGGCATCGTCATGGCACTCGCGGCCGTCGTCGCGCTCGGCGCGCGGACTGCGCCTCGGATATCGCTCGAATGGCCGCAGCTCGCCTTCGAGCAGGGCCACGGTCGCAACGTCGTCAACGTCGCGCTCGTCGACCTCCGCGCATGGGACACGATGGGCGAACTCTCCGTCATCATCGCGGCCGCCACCGGTGTGGCGAGCCTCATCTTCATCAGCAGTCGAACCGACAACCTGCCGCGGGTGCCTCGGCGGGAGGCGCGGAAAACCATTCGCGACCGACAGGTCAGGGCGAAGGATTCGCTCACCGGCGATGCGAGCCGAACCTCCTGGTTGTTCGCCGGACGCACCCTCGCGACACGAAACCGGTCGATTCTGCTCGAGGTGGTCGTGCGCCTCATCTTTCATGCGGTCATCGTCGTATCCGTGTACCTGCTGTTCGCCGGGCACAACACGCCCGGCGGCGGGTTTGCCGGTGGCCTCGTCGCCGGCCTCGCGCTCGTCACCCGCTACCTCGCCGGAGGCAGGTACGAGCTCGGCGCGGCAGCACCGATCGATGCAGGCAAGCTGCTCGGCACGGGTTTGGTGCTCGCCGCGGGAACGGCGGTGGTTCCGCTCTTCTTCGGGCTGGACGCCCTCACGTCGGCGTTCTTCGAGAGTGATGTCTGGTTGTTCGGACATGTCGAGTTCGTGACATCAACCATTTTCGACATCGGGGTCTACTTCGTCGTGATCGGACTCACCCTTGACGTTCTGCGCAGTCTCGGCGCCGAAGTCGACCGCCAACAGGAAGAAGAGACAGAGGGGGCAAGATCGTGAGCGTCTCCATTGTGCTCGTCGTCGTCATGGCGCTTCTCTACGCCTGCGCCGTCTACCTCATGCTCGAACGGAGCATGACGCGCGTGCTGCTGGGGTTCCTTCTCGCCGGGAATGCTACCAACCTGCTCATCCTCATCATGGCGGGGGAGGCGGGACTCGCGCCGATCGTCGGCAACGGTGTCGCAGCGGAGGACATGGCCGACCCGTTGCCGCAGGCGCTCATCCTGACCGCGATCGTCATCACCTTCGCGGTCTCGGCGTTCCTCATGGCCCTGATCTACCGATCGTGGCGCCTGGCAAGGGCGGACGATGTCGAAGACGATGCCGACGATGTTGCCATGCGGGCGGGGATGGCGCGGCTGCTCGGCGAACAGGCGGCTGCGTCATCGGACACGGAATTCGGCACGCGCGCACAAGCTGCCGTCTCCTCCGCGCGTGATCTGGAGGAACAGGACGGACCGGCCGCTGCGGAGTCCGCAGACAGCGGTTGGACCGAACCAGAGACCGGACGTGCGCGATGACCTACCTGGTGCCCCTCGTCGTGCTGCTCCCGCTGCTGGGTGCTGCCGCCGCGCTCATCCTCGGCAAACAACCGGGCGTGCAGCGCATCGTCACCATCGGCGTGCTCTCCATCGTGGTGGCGGTGAGCGGCGTTCTGCTCGTGGTCGTCGACTCGAGCGGGCCGCTGGTCATGGAGGTCGGTGGTTGGGCGGCTCCCTTCGGTATCGTGCTCGTCGTCGACCGCCTCGCCGCTCTCATGCTGGTCATCTCCGCCATCGTGCTTCTCGCGGTTCTGGTCTTCTCGGTCGGTCAGGGCCTCGCCGACGGCGACAACGAAACTCCCGTCTCCATTTACCACCCCACTTACCTGATCCTCGCCACCGGCGTCTTCACCGCGTTCGTCGCCGGCGACCTGTTCAACCTCTACGTCGGCTTCGAGATCCTGCTGGTGGCGAGTTACGTGCTCATCACCCTCGGCGGTACCGAACCGCGTATCCGTGCGGGCGTCACCTACATCGTCGTCAGTCTGGTGTCCTCGCTGCTGTTCCTCGCCTCGATCGCGATGATCTACGGCGCGCTCGGCACCGTGAACATCGCCCAGATCTCCCTGCGCATGAACGATCTCCCCGTCGACGTGCAGATAATCCTGCACGTGATGCTGCTGGTCGCCTTCGGCATCAAGGCGGCGGTCTTTCCTTTGTCCTTCTGGCTTCCGGACTCGTATCCCACGGCGCCGGCACCTGTCACGGCAGTGTTCGCCGGATTGCTCACCAAAGTGGGCGTCTACGCAATCATCCGCGCAGAGACTGTGATCTTTCCCGGACCGGAACTCAACCCGGCGCTCATGGTGCTTGCCCTGCTGACGATGGTGATCGGCGTGCTCGGCGCGGTCGCCCAAGCAGACATCAAGCGATTACTCTCATTCACACTCGTGAGTCACATCGGGTACATGATTCTCGGTGTCGCGCTCGGCACGGCAGCTGGAACCTCCGCGGCCATTTTCTACATAGTGCATCACATCGTCGTGCAGACGACTCTCTTCCTCGCCGCCGGACTCATCGAACGCCAGGGCGGCAGCACCTCGATCAACAAGCTGGGCGGGCTGCTCGCAGCCTCGCCGGTGATCGCCGTCCTGTTTTTCGTACCGGCGCTCAACCTCGGGGGAATCCCTCCATTCTCGGGGTTCATCGGAAAGCTGGCCCTCTTCGAGGCGAGCGCTCAACAGGGCACGGTCCTGGCTCACATCCTGATCGGTGCGGGAGCGCTGGTGTCGCTGTTGACGCTGTACGCGCTCATGCGAGTCTGGAACATGGCCTTCTGGCGTCCCGCAGACGACGTCGAGGGCTACGAATCGACGCTGCTCAAGAACGTGTCCGAGGCGCCCAACGCGGCAGCGACACAGCCCACCCGAACGACGCCCCGCATCATGACCGCGGTGACCGCTGCCATGGTCGTTGTCAGTCTCGCCCTCACCGTCTTCGCCGGACCGCTCTTCGCCGTGAGCAGCAGGGCGGGCGAGAACCTCGAAGGACCTTCGTACTACATCGACATCGTGTTCCCGGGCGGGCGCGATGACTGAGCGCGACACATTCGCGGCTGCCCGTGCCAATTTCGTGCAGCAACTGCCGCTCCTCATCGCACTCGTGGTGCTCTGGATGCTGCTGTGGGGAGCGGTGTCATGGCTGAACCTGATCACCGGGTTCCTGCTCGCACTGCTCGTCACACGCGTCTTCTACCTTCCGCCGGTGGAGCTCTCCGGTCGCTTCAACCCGATCTGGTTCGCCGCATTCCTCGTGCGATTCGTCGGCGAACTCGTCTTCGCCTCGTTCCAGGTCGCCTTTCAGGCCTTCGATCCGCGCGGGGTGCGCAGCAACGCGGTCATCGCCGTGCAGTTGCACACGAGATCCGACTTCATCATGACGCTCACCGCCATCGCCCTGTCGCTCATCCCCGGGTCTCTCGTCGTGGAAGCAGACCGCGAGCGCTCGATCCTGTACCTGCACGCGCTCAACGTGGGGGACTCCGCCGGCGTAGACCAGGTGCGAAGCAAGGTGCTTGCCGTCGAGAACAGGCTCGTACGGGCGCTCGGCTCCAGTGACGACGTGAGGAGGACACGCCCATGACGATACTTTTCACCCTCACCGGCGCCTTGTTCACCGCCGCGTCGCTTCTGGCCGTGTACCGAATCGTGCGGGGACCCTCCATTCTGGACCGGATGATTGCCTCGGACGTCCTGCTGACCACCCTCATCCTCGTGGTGGGAGCCGAGATGGTGCTCAATGGGCACACCCGCACAATCCCGATGATGCTCGTGCTCGCGAGCACCGCGATCTTCGCGACCGTGGCCGTTGCCCGCTACGTGTCGAAGCAGGATCTCTCCACAAAGGACGACCGATGACCTCGGACCTGTTGCTCGATCTCGCGGCGGTTGTCTCCTTGCTGTTGGGCGCATTCTTGTCCCTCGCGGCCGGCGTGGGTCTCGTGCGATTTCCGGATGCGCTGAGCCGCCTGCACGCGGCGACGAAGCCGCAGGTGCTGGGGTTGATCTTCGTGGTGGCCGCGATCGCGCTCGAGGCGCGCAGCTGGTCGACTCTGCTGGCACTCACCCCCGTATTGCTGTTCCAGGTGCTCACCGCGCCGATCTCCGCGCACATGGTGGGCAGGGCCGGATACCGGACCGGCAATTTCCGCAAGGAACTGATGCTCGTGGACGAACTGGAGGACGCGGTCGACCGGGCGACACGGGAGTCGGAGCGCACCGCCGGCGACGCCGACAGCGACAGCGACAGCGGCAGGTAGCCCCGAGGTCGCTTCGGAAGGTATTCCGCTCCCTGCCGCAAGCCCCTCGCCGGATCGGACCCGGAAGAGTACGTTCTTGCTCAGCCGGTGACACGTCGGTGCCCCGCGGAAAAACCGGCGGATGCGAGGGATACGATGCCGCTCTATCTGACGAGATTCAGCTATACGCCCGACACGTGGGCGCGGATGATCGGCAAGCCGGAGGACCGCCGCGAAGCCGCCCGTACCTACATCGAGTCGGTCGATGGCGAACTTCACGGGTTCTGGTACGCCTTCGGGGAGCATGACGGGTACACGCTGTGGGAGGCGCCGGATAACGTGTCGATGGCCGCCGTCGCACTCGCCATCGGTGCGGGAGGCGCGATGAGCTCGTTTGAGACGACCGTGCTGATGACCGTCGGCGACACGCTGGACGCGCTGCGGAAGGCGGAGCAGGTCCGGTATCGGCCGCCCGGCGCTTAGTGCCACGATCCGGGCGCTCCGGGCGGTATTTCACGGCGGGCTGCGGGTGTCAGAATTGCTGCCCGGCGGGCCGTGCCGGAATCCCTTCGGCAGCGACATCCACACCGAGCTCATGGCATGCCGAGCGCACGGCCCGAAGAATGCCCCGCCCGGAACGCTTTAGACTCTCAACCATGCCGGAAAGCCCCGAAATGCCAGACATCAAGCCCAGATCGCGCGTCGTCACCGACGGGATCGAGGCGACCACCTCGCGCGGAATGTTGCGGGCGGTCGGAATGGGCGACGCCGACTGGGACAAGCCGCAGATCGGCATCGCCAGCTCCTGGAACGAGATCACACCCTGCAACCTCTCGCTCGACCGCCTTGCGCAGGCGTCGAAGGAAGGCGTACACGGAGGAGGCGGATACCCGCTCCAGTTCGGCACCATCTCCGTCTCGGACGGCATCTCGATGGGGCATGAGGGCATGCACTTCTCCCTCGTCTCCCGTGAGGTCATCGCCGACTCGGTGGAGGTCGTCATGCAGGCTGAGCGCCTCGACGGCTCCGTGCTGCTCGCCGGCTGCGACAAATCCCTGCCCGGCATGCTGATGGCGGCGGCGCGGCTCGACCTCGCATCCGTCTTCCTGTACGCAGGGTCGATCGCTCCAGGTTGGGTGAAGCTCAGCGACGGCACCGAGAAGGACATCACCATCATCGACTCGTTCGAGGCGGTCGGCGCTGTCAAGGCCGGGCGAATGAGCGAGGCGGATGCCAAGCGCATCGAGTGCGCCTTCGCCCCGGGTGAGGGTGCGTGTGGCGGCATGTACACCGCGAACACGATGGCGAGCGTGGCCGAGGCCCTCGGGATGAGCCTTCCAGGATCGGCGAGCCCCGCGGCCGCGGACCGGCGCCGGGACTACTACGCGCACCGCTCCGGCGAGGCCGTCGTGAACCTCATCCGTCTAGGCATCACCGCCCGTGACATCATGACCAAAAAAGCGTTCGAGAACGCGATCGCGGTCGTCATGGCATACGGCGGGTCGACCAATGCCGTGCTACACCTGCTCGCGATCGCGAACGAGGCCGAGGTCGACCTCACCCTCGATGACTTCAACCGCATCGCCGACAAGGTGCCGCACCTCGGCGACCTCAAGCCCTTCGGCAAGTACGTCATGAACGACGTCGACCGCCACGGCGGAGTGCCCGTCGTGATGAGGGCGCTGCTGGATGCCGGGCTCCTGCACGGTGATGCGCTCACGGTGACGGGCAAGACTCTCGCCGAGAACCTCGCCGAGCTCGACCCGCAGCCCCTCGACGGCGAGGTGGTGCGCACGCTCGACAACCCGATCCACAACACCGGCGGACTCAGCGTGCTGCGCGGCAGCCTCGCGCCGGAGGGGGCGGTCGTGAAGACCGCAGGCTTCGACCTCGAGGTGTTCGAGGGGCCCGCTCGCGTCTTCGAGCGGGAACGAGCTGCCATGGACGCGTTGACCGAGGGCAGGATCGGCAAGGGCGACGTTGTCGTCATCCGCTACGAAGGCCCGAAGGGCGGACCGGGAATGCGCGAGATGCTCGCCATTACCGCCGCCATCAAGGGAGCCGGGCTCGGCAAGGATGTACTACTCTTGACCGACGGACGATTCTCAGGCGGCACAACCGGCCTGTGTATTGGCCACATAGCTCCCGAAGCAGTCGACGCAGGTGCGATTGCCTTCGTGCGCGATGGTGATCTGATACGGGTCGATATCGCAGCTCGCTCGCTCGATCTACTGGTCGAACCCGCAGAGCTGGACGCCCGCCGAGAAGGCTGGGCTCCACTACCCCCGCGCTACACCCGAGGCGTTCTGGCGAAGTACTCCAAGCTCGTGCGCTCCGCCGCACAGGGCGCGGTCACGGGTTAGCCAAGCATTCACCATCGTTCACAGTGACAAAGGACTCTCCCACCATGTCCACGGAATCGAACCCCGCGACCGTCGCCCGCCCAGCGCAACCGGTGCGACCGGCAACGCCTAAGCAGATCGACCCGTTGGTGCTCACCGGCTCCGGCGCCATCCTCAAGTCGCTCGAGCACCTCGGCATCACGGACGTCTTCGGGCTTCCGGGAGGCGCCATCATGCCGTTCTACGACGAGCTCATGTCGTCGACGAGCATCCGCCACATCCTCGTCCGGCACGAACAGGGTGCCGGCCATGCGGCTGAGGGCTATGCATCCTCGAGCGGCAGGGTCGGCGTCGCGATCGCCACGTCCGGTCCAGGCGCCACCAACCTCGTCACGGCCATCGCGGATGCCCACATGGACTCGGTGCCGTTGCTCGCGATCACGGGCCAGGTATTCAGCACCTCGATGGGAACCGACGCGTTCCAGGAGGTCGACATCGTGGGAATCACGATGCCGATCACGAAACACTCGTTCCTCGTGACCCGACCGGAGGACGTTCCGGCGACGATGGCGGCCGCGTACCACATCGCGACCACGGGGCGCCCGGGCCCCGTGCTCGTGGACATCACCAAGGATTGCCAGCAGGCGAGCGCGCCGTTCATCTGGCCGGACAAGGTCGACCTTCCCGGATACCGCCCCGTGACCAAGGCCCACGGCAAGCAGATCCAGGCGGCGGCGCAGCTGCTCGCCGAAGCGAAACGACCCGTGTTGTATGTGGGAGGCGGAGTGGTCCGGGCCCAAGCGTCGGCGGAACTGCTCGAACTCGCCGAGAAGACGGGCGCGCCCGTCGTGACGACGCTCATGGCGCGCGGGGCGTTCCCCGACTCTCACGAGCAGCATCTAGGCATGCCCGGAATGCACGGCACGGTGCCCGCCGTGCTCGCGCTGCAAGAGGCTGACCTGCTCATCTCCCTCGGCGCACGCTTCGATGACCGGGTCACCGGCAAGCCGAGCGAGTTCGCGCCGGACGCGAAGATCGTGCACGTCGACATCGACCCGGCCGAGATCTCCAAGATCCGGGTGGCAGACGTGCCGATCGTCGGCGATGCGAAAGACGTGATCGCCGACCTCACGATCGCCTACGCTGCGGCCGCGCAGCACGCGCCCGACACCGCAGAATGGTGGGTTCGTCTCAATCAGTTGCGCGAGCAGTTCCCGCTGGGCTACGACGAACCGGACGACGGGCTCCTCTCGCCCCAGTACGTGATCGAGCGCATCGGCGCGATCACCGGGCCCGAGGGCGTCTACGCCGCGGGCGTCGGCCAGCACCAGATGTGGGCGGCGCAATTCATCAAGTACGAGCGACCCAACGCCTGGCTCAACTCCGGCGGCGCCGGCACAATGGGCTACGCGGTGCCGGCGGCGATGGGCGCTAAGGTTGCGCAACCCGACCGCACGGTGTGGGCGATCGACGGCGACGGATGCTTCCAGATGACCAATCAGGAGCTAGCGACCTGCACCATAAACGACATCCCGATCAAGGTAGCGATCATCAACAACTCCTCGCTCGGGATGGTGCGCCAGTGGCAGACGCTGTTTTACAACGGCCGGCACTCGTTCACGGACCTCAACACCGGCCACGACACGGTAATGGTCCCCGACTTCGTGAAACTAGCCGAGGCGTATGGCGCCCTCGGCATCCGGGTCACGAAGAAAGAGGACGTGGATGCTGCGATCAAGCTGGCCAACGAGACCAACGACCGCCCCGTCGTGCTCGACTTCATCGTGAGCCGGGACGCGATGGTGTGGCCGATGGTGCCGCAGGGTGTCGGCAACTCGTCGGTGCAGTATGCCAGGGAGCACGCGCCCGAGTGGGAAGAGGAGTAGGCGAATGAGCCACGTACTTTCACTGCTCGTCGAAGACAAGCCCGGACTGCTCACCCGCGTCGCGGGACTGTTCGCGCGTCGCGGGTTCAACATCGAGTCGCTCGCGGTCGGCAAGAGCGAGATCCCAGGGCTGTCCAGGATCACGGTCGTCGTCGATGTCGAGGAGTTGCCGCTGGAGCAGGTCACGAAGCAGCTGAATAAGCTCATCAACGTGATCAAGATCGTCGAGCTCGACCCCACTCAGACGGTCGAACGCGAGCACATGCTCATCAAGGTGCGCGTCGACAACACGACGCGCAGCCAGATTCTCGAGGCAGCAAGCCTGTTCCGGGCGCGGATCGTGGATGTCGCGACCGACGCGATCGTGATCGAGGTCACCGGAGACACCCCCAAGGTGCAGGCGCTGCTGCGCGTGCTCGAACCGTACGGCATCAAGGAGATCGCGCAATCGGGTCTCCTCGCCATCGGGCGCGGCTCGAAGAGCATCACCGAGCGCGTCTACAAGAGCTAGTCAACATGCAACAACACGACAACAAGGAGAACCACCAAGTGACTGAAATCGCCTACGACAAAGACGCCGACCTGTCCATCATCCAGGGCAAGAAGGTCGCCGTCATCGGCTACGGCTCGCAGGGACACGCGCACGCGCAGAACCTCCGCGACTCGGGCGTCGACGTCGTCGTCGGCCTCAAGGAGGGCTCGAAGTCGATTGCAAAGGCCGAAGAGGCCGGCTTCACAGTCCTGACCTCCGCCGAGGCATCCGCGTGGGCCGACGTCATCGTGATCCTCGCCCCCGATCAGCACCAGCGTCACCTGTATGCCGACGACATCGCAGGCAACCTTTCGGAGGGCAAGGCGCTCGTCTTCGGGCACGGCTTCAACATCCGGTTCGGTTACATCACAGCCCCCGCGGGCGTCGACGTGCTGCTCGTCGCTCCCAAGGGCCCCGGCCACACGGTGCGCCGCGAGTTCGAGGCGGGCCGCGGCGTTCCGGTCATCGTGGCGGTCGAGCAGGACGCGTCCGGCTCAGCGTGGGACCTCGCCTGGTCGTACTCCAAGGCGATCGGTGGCCTCCGTGCCGGCGGCATCAAGACCACCTTCACGGAAGAGACCGAAACCGACCTGTTCGGCGAGCAGGCCGTGCTTTGCGGCGGCGCCTCTCAGCTCGTCCAGTACGGCTTCGAGACCTTGATCGAGGCCGGATACCAGCCCCAGATCGCCTACTTCGAGGTGTTGCACGAGCTCAAGCTCATCGTCGACCTCATGTGGGAGGGCGGAATTGCGAAGCAGCGCTGGAGCGTCTCGGACACGGCAGAGTATGGCGACTACGTCTCCGGCCCGCGGGTGATCGACCCCTCGGTGAAGGAGAACATGCAGGCGGTGCTGAAAGACATCCAGTCCGGCGCGTTCGCCGAGCGATTCATCGCAGATCAGGATGCCGGCGCGCCCGAGTTCCTCGCGCTGCGCGAGAAGGGCGCCCAGCACCCGATCGAGGCGACGGGCAAGGAGCTGCGCTCACTCTTCGCGTGGAAGCAGCAGGACTCCGACTACACAGACGGCAGCGCCGCGCGCTGACGAAACCGCTGGTTGAGTAGCTCGCACAGCGGACGTATCGAAACCCGGCCGAGGTGGGCGGATTTCGATACGGCCGTGGGCGGTCTGCTCAACCGACCGCGCATTGTAGGGTCGACAGATGGCTCGAGACGATGACGACGCCCTCAGCTGGGGTGGGGAGGTCGACGACCCGACGCATGTCGACGGTGTCGGCGGGGGGCGGTCGGTCGACCCGCCCGCGGGGTCGTCCACGGAGCGCACGACGAGCTCCGCGCTGCTCGTCCTCTACGGCATCCTCGTCGGCGCGTACCTGCTCTCGGCGATCGGTTGGGTCGTCGGCATTCAGCGCGACACGTTCACGGCGGGCAACCTCTTCTTCGAGATCATGTACCAGTTCGGGGAGTTCCTCGCGGTCGCGTCACCGGTGCTCTGGTTCTCGCTGACGTTCCTGCTCACGCGGCATTCACGGCCGATCATCCGCATCCTCTGGCTCGTTCTCGGGCTCGTGCTCGTTGCGCCATGGCCGTTTCTTGTCGCGGGAGCGGCGGCGTGACCGGGAACGGCAACGGGAACGGTCGAGCACGGTTGGCCACGGCATCCGTCCTCATCGTTTCCGGGCTGTTCTACGCCTGGGATGTCGTCGAGGCGGCACTCAACCTGCAGCAGCTGATCACGCTCGTAGCCGTTCTCAACACCCGTGACGCGGAACTGATCGAGGCCGGGCTGCAGCCGGCGGTCGTGCCATGGGTACCCGCGGTGACGGCGATCTTGCTGCCTCCGGTCGCGTTCGCCCTGGCTGTGCTCCTCGGGCGCGGTCGCAGCCTCGGAATGCGGGCGCTCTGCCTCGCGGCGGGACTCGCGGTGGTGGCCGCGCTCACCCTCTCCGTCACCGCGTTCGCCTGATCCGCCGCCGTGCTTCACCGTGGCGAGCGCCACGAGCAGGATGAACGGGCGCGCGTCGAATACCGCCGCCAGAACACCGCGAGAGCGGTCGCGGCCTGCATGCACGGCACGGAACGCGCCGTCCGACACCGTCGTCGATCCCGCGCTGAGACGTCCCGCAATCCTGCAACGGGTGACGCCTCGAAAATGCAGCCGTCAACCACGCACTAAACTGAGCGCGGAATTGACCGGCAACCGAAGGACAGCATTCGTGGCAAAGCCGATCGTGCTGATCGCAGAAGAACTTTCACCCGCAACAGTCGAGGCCCTCGGCCCTGACTTCGACATCCGGATGGTGGACGGCACCGATAGGCCGGCACTGTTGGATGCCCTCGCCGACGCAGAGGCCATCCTGATCCGGTCGGCGACGCACCTCGACGCCGAGGCGATCGGAGTCGCCAAGTCCCTCCGCGTCATCGCGCGCGCTGGCGTCGGGCTCGACAACGTCGACATCAAGTCGGCGACGACCGCGGGCGTCATGGTCGTCAACGCGCCGACATCGAACATCATCTCCGCCGCCGAACTCACCGTCGGGCACATCCTGAGCCTGGCGCGGCACATCCCGCCGGCGCACGCCGCGCTCGCGCAAGGACAGTGGAAGCGCTCGAAGTACACCGGCGTCGAACTCTACGAGAAGACCATCGGCATCATCGGTCTCGGCAGGATCGGCGCGCTCATCACCGCGCGGATGCAGGCGTTCGGCACGAACGTTGTCGCGTACGACCCTTACGTGACGGCGCAACGGGCGCAGCAACTCGGCGTGACCCTGTTGAGCTTCGACGAGGTGCTCGCCCAATCCGACTTCATCACGATCCACATGCCGAAGACGCCGGAGACGACGGGCATGATCTCGGACGCCCAGCTCGCGTTGATGAAGCCGACCGCGTTCATCGTCAACGTGGCCCGCGGCGGCCTCATCGACGAGGATGCACTGCACCGTGCGCTCACGAGCGGCACGATCGCCGGTGCCGGCCTTGATGTCTTCGTGCAGGAGCCGCCGACCGGCTCACCGCTGCTCGACCTCCCCAACGTCATCGTCACACCACACCTCGGCGCCTCCACCGACGAGGCGCAGGAGAAGGCGGGCGTCTCGGTGGCGAAGTCGGTGCGGCTCGCGCTGTCCGGCGAGCTCGTGCCCGACGCGGTGAATGTCGCAGGCGGGGTCATCCACACGACGGTGCGCCCGGGAATCCAGCTCATGGAGAAGCTCGGTCAGGTGTTCTCAGGACTCGCGGAGAGCCCACTTACGAGTGTCGATGTGGAGGTCCGCGGCGAGATCGTGGAGTTCGACGTGAGCGTGCTGAAGCTCGCCGCGCTCAAGGGGATCTTCACCAACGTTGTCGCCGAGACCGTCTCCTACGTCAACGCCCCGCTCCTCGCGGAGCAGCGCGGAATCGACGTGCGGCTCATCACCGACTCGGTGAGCGACGAGTACCGGAACCTGCTCACGATCCGTGGCACGCTCAGCAATGGCGCGCAGATCTCGGTGTCGGGCACCCTCACCGGCACGAAGCAGATCGAGAAGATCGTCGAGGTCAACGGCTACGACGTCGAAGTGCCGATCGCCGAGCATCTCGTCGTGATGATCTACACCGACCGGCCCGGGATCGTCGCGATCTACGGCCGGGAGTTCGGCGACGCCGGGATCAACATTGCGGGCCTGCAGATCAGCCGTCGCGAGGCCGGCGGTCAGGCGCTCTCGGTGCTGACCGTCGATTCGCCGGTTCCCGAGGATCTGCTGGCCAAGGTGCGCGAGGCGATTGACGCCCAGATCCTGCACGAGATCGACATCACCGCCTAGCACTGGCAGCGGACGGTGCGCTCGCCCGGGTAGGAGTCTGAGTGCCATCGCGGGGGAGCGAGCCGGCGCTCCACCGCCGACTACGTCCAACCGGACCTAAGAAAAGGGGGCCCGGCCAGAAATGGCCGGGCCCCCTTTCCTGCAGAGTGATCAGACGAGCGGATCGGCGTCGCTGCGGGTCTCGCGCTGCGTGACACGGTCGCCGCCGGTCTCCGACTGGCGAACCGTCGAAACGCTGGAGCGCTTCCTCATGACGAGCACGAGGGAGATGAGGAAGACGACGAGGCCCGCGCCCATGAGGATGTAGCCGACGAGGTCGAGGTCGATGACGCTCGTCTCGAAGTTGAGCGCGAACGTGAGGATGGCCCCCACGACGAATAGGAAGATTCCGGATCCGATACCCATTGGACGTTTGCCCTTTCGCTTGTCGGCCGAGGGTGCGATGAGCGCGGTTCCCGGCGCAGTTGTTCGCCAAGTGTACTGAAATCGCTTTCGACCGGGGAAGACCTGCCGAGGCGGGACCCTCCGCTACTGTGAATCCATGCCCAAAACCCTCAGCATCGCGGTCATCCCCGGGGACGGAATCGGCCCGGAGGTCGTCACCGAGGCGATGAAGGTGCTCCGCGCCGTCGTTCCCGAGGACACTCGCGTCGAAACCCGCGAGTACCCCTTCGGCGCCGGACACTTCCTCGCCACCGGAGAGATCCTCACCGAGGACGGTCTCGCCTCGTTGAGCGAACACGACGCCATCCTGCTCGGCGCCGTCGGCGGGGACCCTGGCGACCCACGGCTGTCCGGCGGCATCATCGAGCGCGGACTGCTGCTGAGGCTCCGCTTCGCCTTCGACCACTACGTCAACCTGCGCCCCACCACGTTGCACCCCTCCGTGTCGTCGCCGCTCGCGAACCCCGGCGAAATCGACTTCGTCGTCGTTCGGGAGGGAACCGAGGGCCCGTACGTCGGTAACGGCGGCGGCATCCGGGTCGGCACGCCGCACGAGATCGCTAACGAGGTCAGTGTGAATACCGCGTACGGCGTCGAACGGGTCGTGCGGTTCGCGTTCGCGACCGCGTCAGCGCGGCGGGGACGACTGACCCTCGTGCACAAGACCAACGTGCTCGTGCACGCGGGAGGGCTGTGGCAGCGCACCGTGAACAGCGTCGCCGCCGAGTATCCGGATGTCACCGTCGACTACCTGCACGTCGACGCCGCCACCATCTTCCTCGTCACCGACCCGGGCCGGTTCGACACCATCGTCACCGACAACCTGTTCGGCGACATCCTCACCGACCTCGCCGGCGCGATCAGCGGCGGCATCGGCCTCGCCGCGTCGGGAAACATCAATCCCGACGGCGCGTTCCCGAGCATGTTCGAGCCGGTTCACGGCTCGGCGCCCGATATCGCCGGCACGCAGAAGGCAGATCCCACCGCGGCGATCCTGTCCGTGGCGCTGATGCTGGACCACCTCCGGTTGCCGGATGCTGCGGCACGAGTGAGGAACGCGGTGACCTCCGACCTGCTCTCCCGCCCACCCGCCAGACGCACGGCCGAGATCGGCGACGCGATCGTCGCCTCGCTGACCTAAGAGCCACCTCCCTCGACGAAGGAACATCATGACCACCGCGACCTCGTTTCCGCTCACCTTCGAACTCACTCCATCGACCGCGACCCGCGCCGCGGCCGAGCGTGACGAGATCCTCGCCGACCCCGGTTTCGGCAAGCACTTCACCGACCACATGGTCGAGATCACCTGGACGGTGGACGACGGATGGCACGGCGCGCAGGTGAAACCGTACGGCCCGCTGCGACTCGACCCCGCGGCATCCGTTCTGCACTACGCGCAGGAGATCTTCGAAGGGCTCAAGGCCTACCGGCACGCGGATGAATCGATCTGGTCGTTCCGCCCGCAGGCCAATGCCGCGCGGATGCAACGGTCGGCGCGGCGCCTCGCTCTGCCACAGCTGTCCGAGGAGGACTTCGTCGAGTCGCTGCGCCAGCTCGTCGCGGTCGACGGGTCCTGGACGCCCAGCGCTCCGGAGACGAGCCTCTACCTGCGCCCGTTCATGATCGCGACCGAGGCCTTCCTCGGTGTGCGCGCCGCCCACCGAGTCGGCTACTACGTCATCGCGTCGCCGGCCGGCGCGTACTTCACGAGCGGCGTGAAGCCCGTTTCGATCTGGCTGTCGACCAACTACTCGCGGGCGGGTAAGGGCGGAACGGGCGCCGCGAAGACGGGCGGCAACTACGCTGCGTCGTTGCTGCCGCAGGCAGAGGCTTATGAGCACGGCTGCGCGCAGGTGCTCTTCCTCGACTCGGTCGAGGGAGCCTACATCGAGGAGCTCGGCGGCATGAACATTGTGCTCGCCTACAAGGACGGCACCCTGGTGACGCCGGAATCGGACAGCATTCTCGAAGGCATCACGCGGGACAGCATCCTGCAACTCGCCGAGGATCGCGGCCACCGCGTCGAGCGGCGCAGGGTCGCACTCGACGAGTGGCGCGACGGCGTCGACAGCGGCGACATCACCGAGGTGTTCGCGTGCGGCACCGCGGCGGTCGTCACACCGATCGGACTACTGAAAGGCGAAGGGGTGTCGATTGGATCAGCGGATGCCGTCGCCGGCGAACTGACAATGTCTCTCCGGCAGGAGTTGACCGACATCCAGTACGGCAGGGCCGAGGACCGACACGGCTGGATGACGCGGCTCGACCGATAGCGTCGCTCTTGCGGGGCGCGAGGGGAGCGAATCCACGCCTCGACGTCATCGTCGCCCGCCCAGGCAGGAGCCGATAGGCTCGGAGCCGTGAAAATCGCGCGATTCAGCACTGGCGGAGACCCCCGATACGGAATCGTGGATGACGACGACCTGGTGGTGCTCACGGGCGATCCGATGTTCAGCGGTTTCGACACGACGGGGGAGAGGGTTCCGCTCGCCGACGTGAAGCTGCTCGCGCCGGTCATCCCACGCTCCAAGGTGATCTGCGTCGGCCTGAACTACGCAGAGCACAAGGCGGACATGGGTGACGTCGGCCCGTCGAATCCGCTCATTTTCCTCAAGCCGAACACCGCGGTCGTGGGCCCCGGCGACACGATAGTCATCCCGCCCGTCGACGGCCGGATCGTGCACGAGGGCGAGCTCGTGATCGTCATAGGCAAGATCGGCAAGCAGATCAAAGCCGCCAACTACGCCGATTACGTCTTCGGCTACACGATCGGCAACGACGTGTCGGCTCGCGACGTGATGTTCGCGGACGGTCAGTGGGCGCGCGCGAAGGGCTACGACACGTTCGCGCCGATCGGGCCATGGATCGAAACCGAACTCGACGCGCAGAACGTGCGGATCGAGACGTTCGTCGACGGCGAGCCGAGGCGCACCGGTACCACCGCAGACATGATCCACCGCATCCCCGAGATCATCGAGTTCTGTTCGGATGTCTGGACGCTCCTGCCCGGCGACATCATCATGACCGGCACGCCCGCCGGTCTCGGTGGCTTCACCGACGGGCAGACCGTAGACATCACGATCGAGGGCATCGGCACGCTCTCGAACCCCGCGCGCAACCGCTCCTGACCTGACCGGTCGGACACTCGACCGTGTTGCGCTGGTCGAGTAGCCCGCGACGAAGGAGCAGTCGTATCGAAACCACCGCACGATCGATCCCGGGACTGTGCGCCGCGGTCACCGGCGTGCTCGCCGCGTGGCTTGTGCATCTCGCGATCCCCGCGGTCCCGTTGCTCACCGCCGCGGTCGTTCTCGGCATCGTCGTGGGCCAACTGCCGCAACTCAGAGAGATACTCGACGGCAGGCTGGGCCCGGGCATCCGCCTCTCGTCCAGGACGCTCATGCGCGCCGGGATCGTGCTGCTCGGTCTCAAACTCAGCCTCACCGACATCGCCGAACTCGGTTGGGTCTCGATCCTCGCGATCGTCGCACTCGTCGTCGCGACCTTCCTCGGCACGTGGGGCCTCGGTCGGATCATGCGCCTGCCCGGCGACCAGCCGCTCCTGATCGCAGCCGGCTTCTCGATCTGCGGCGCATCCGCGATCGGAGCGATGGGCGCGGCCACCCGCGGCAAACCGGCCGATCAGGCCACGCCGGTCGCGCTCGTCACCCTGTGCGGCACGCTCGCGATCGCGGTGCTGCCTGCCCTTCAGGGACCGCTCGGCCTTTCGAACGAGCACTTCGGGCACTGGGTGGGGGCGAGCGTGCACGATGTCGGTCAGGTCGTCGCCACCGCGCAGACCGCCGGGTCCGCCGCCCTCGCGACCGCGGTCGTCGTGAAACTCACCCGGGTGCTGATGCTCGCCCCGATGGTGACGACGGCATCCGCCGTCCTGCGCCACCGCGAGGTCGTGGACCCGCGACGGGTCAGCGAATCGGTGACGCCCCCGGTCATCCCGATCTTCGTGCTCGGCTTTCTCGCGGCGGTGCTGCTCAACTCCTTCCTTCCCATCCCGGAACCGGCGTTGCGGGTCGCGGATCTCGCCCAGACGATGCTCCTCGCCGCGGCCCTCTTCGCGCTCGGCACCTCGGTGCGTGTCGGGCAGCTGTTGCGCACCGGCTGGCGCGCGCTCGTCGTGGGGTTCGCGTCCTGGCTGCTGATCGCCGCGCTCGCGCTGCTCACTGTCGGCCTCTAGGTCGCCCCTTCCGGCCCAATGCAGGCTGCTGCCGCGAGCGTACTGGTTCGCAACACCATCTCGCGGCACTCGCATACACTCGCGCTCCCGGCGACGCCCGTAGAATTACGCCATATGTCTGCCTCCTTCTCCACCGCCACCGGTAGCGACGTCCGCGTGCGCTTCTGCCCGTCCCCGACGGGCACCCCGCACGTCGGGCTGATCCGCACCGCGCTGTTCAACTGGGCGTACGCCCGACACACGGGCGGAAAGCTGATATTCCGCATCGAGGACACCGACGCCGCGCGCGACACCGAGGAGAGCTACGACCAGATCGTGGACGCGATGCGTTGGCTGAAGCTCGACTGGGACGAGGGCATCGATGCCGGCGGGCCACACGGACCCTACCGCCAGTCGCTGCGCACGAGCATTTACGCCGACGTGATCCAGCAGTTGACGGCATCCGGTCATCTGTATGAGAGCTTCGCCACGGCCGAGGAGATCGAGGAGCGCAACCGCGCGAACGGCCGTGACCCGAAGCAGGGCTACGACAACTTCGAACGCGACCTCACCGACGAGCAGCGCGAGGCGTTCCGGGCTCAGGGCCGCACGCCAGCCCTGAGGCTGCGGGTGCCGGATTCCGATCTGAGCTTCGACGACCTCGTCCGAGGTGAGATCACCTTCCCGGCTGGCAGTTTCACCGACTTCGTTGTCGTGCGCCCCAACGGCGTTCCGCTCTACACGTTTGTGAATCCGGTGGATGACGCGCTCATGGGCATCACACACGTGCTGCGAGGCGAGGACCTGCTTTCGTCGACCCCCCGCCAGATCGCGCTGTATCACGCGCTCATCGAGCTCGGCGTGGCATCCTCCATCCCGCGCTTCGGTCACCTGCCCTACGTGATGGGTGACAGCAATAAGAAGCTCAGCAAGCGCGACCCGGAGTCGAACCTATTCCTGCATCGTGACCGTGGATTCCTGCCCGAGGGTCTCCTCAACTACCTTGCACTCCTCGGCTGGTCGCTCACCCACGACCGCGACGTGTTCACGATCGATGAGATGGTCGGCGCCTTCGACGTGGTCGACGTGAACCCGAACCCCGCCAGGTTCGACTTGAAGAAGGCCGAATCGATAAACGGCGACCACATCCGGATGCTTCCCACCGACGAATTCGCGAGGCGCCTCGTCCCCTACCTCGGCGATCTCGTGAGCCTGCCCGACGACGAGCCGATGCTGCTCGCCGCGGCGCCACTCGTGCAGGAGCGGATGCAGCTGCTCGGCGACGCTCGTGGCCTGCTCGCGTTTCTCTTCACGGCGGACGACGCGCTCACCTGGGAGACCGACGCCCTGCCGAAGGGAGATGCGCGCCCGATTCTCGACGCGTCGCACTCGGCCCTCGCGGCTCTGGGGGAGTGGACCACGGTGTCCATCGAGGACGCCCTCCGTGTCGCCCTGATCGACGGGCTCGGCCTCAAGCCGCGCGTGGCATTCGGCCCGTTGCGCGCCGCGATCTCCGGGCGCCGGATAAGTCCGCCCTTGTTCGAGTCGATGGAACTGCTCGGGAAGGCTTCCACGCTGACCCGGATCGAGAGGCTCACGGCCACGCTGTGACCGCATCGAGCGCGGTGTATGACGTCGCTGTTCTCGGCGCCGGACCGGCGGGTCTCAGTGCCGCGCTGAACCTCGTGCGGGCGAGGCGCCGCACCATCGTGCTCGACAGCAACCGCCCCCGCAACGCCGCGACGTTCCACTCGCACGGCTTCATCACCCGTGACGGCGTCTCGCCGCTCGAGCTTCGGCGGCTTGCGCGGGAGGAGCTCGAGGAATACCCGCACTACGAGTTCCACCAGACGGTGGTGAGATCGGTGCTGCGCTCGGAGAACGACTTCGTCGTCTCGACCAAGGGCCCGGGCTTCGGCACTCACCAGTACCGCGCCCGCACGATCGTGATCGCGACGGGGGTCGCCGAGATCATGCCGGATCTGCCGACGCTGCGCGCCTTCTACGGCACGAGCATCCACAGTTGCATCGAGTGCGACGGCTACGAGGAGCGCGACGAACCGATCGCCGTCCTCGGTGAAACCGATGACCTCGCGGAGCGCGCCCTGCTGCTGGCGCAGTGGAGTGACGACATCATCGTCTTCACGAACGGCATCGGCGTCGTGGACGAAACGGATGCCGCGGCGCTGGCCGAGCATGGCATTCGGGTGGACCGCCGTCCGCTCGTCGACGTCGCGGGCGACCAGAACGGACTCACCGGCCTCGTCACGGCGATGGGTGAGACGGTCCCACGCCGCGCGGCCTTCGTGCGTCCCGTGTACGAACCGAAACTCGAGTTTGCGGACGGCCTCGGCCTCGCTCGTGACGAGGCTGGTTACCTTCTCGTCGACGCGGAGGGCCGCGCCTCCGTTCCCGGCGTGTACGCCGCAGGCGACTCTGCCGCGCCTGGTCCGCGCCAACTCATCGTCGCTGCAGGCCAAGGTGCGCGCGCTGCGTCCGCTCTCAACGGGGATCTCGCCCGCCCGCCCGCCCGCCCCGTCGTCGACTGATTGGTCGCTGGCGGTCGCCGCTGGAAGGGTAGACAGCCCGGGCGGCGAGGAATAGGGTCGACTGCACATCATCTTCGGGGGTGAGGCGAGTGGGTCGATCATCCGTTCAGAGGCGCCCCGGCGCTGCGGTGCCCGTCATCCCGGGTCCGGCCCCTGAGTCAGGTGCGCCGCTTCGCTTGTGTCTCACGGCAGTTCTCTTGGCTTGCGTCTGGCTGGTCCTCGGTGCCGCCTCATCCGCTACCGCGTCGGAGCGCAATGCTTCGTTCGTGCTCGAAACGGTCGGCACGAACCTGGAGGCAGGGTTCGAGCCGCACGCCATGGTTGCACCCGTCGTCGACGCCCTTGCCGCAGCGCCTCATGCCGACCTCGTGCCGGTCGTCGAAATCGTCACCCCTGCGGTTCATGAAGTGATCGGAGTCGTCGTGCTTCCTGCTCCGGTGGTGCCGGATGCGTCCGACGCAGACGCCACGTCCGCTGTGGCCGTCACCACCGTTGCCGGTGCGGCCGATTCGTCTGCGGATGCCGATGCGGCGGTCCTCTCGTTCCTCCGGTGGACCGCCGCTCCGACCGCTTCCGCCCATGCGCTTCATTCGGTACAGGCGTCGTTTCCTTCTCCGGAGGAGCCGCTCGAGGCGAACAATCACAGTGCCACGTCGGCAACGCCTGAAGCGAGCTCGGCCGGCGTTGCCGTCGCCGTCGCGGAGGACCGCCTAGGCTTCACCCTCGCCGTCGCCCCTGGCGCCGGAGGGAGCGACGAGGGGCATCCGGCGTCGCCCTCCTTCCAACCCGGTTCGGTTCCTGACTGAGTAGGTTCGCGCCGTCCACGTTGACGGTTTGTACCTCGTGTGCTCTCGCGCACTTCATCTCACTCGGAATCAGGAGCGATCGAACCATGAACAAATATGTATCACGAGGGCTGTATTGCGCCCTTTTCGTCGGGGGCATCTCAGTTCCCGTTGCGTCCTCGGCTCATGCAATGGACGCCTCGGAACACGGCCACTCGCTGTCTGGCCAGCATGTGCTGGTTCCGGTGGATACGCCGGTCGAGTTCCCGGACAGTGCCGTGACCGTGGCGGGTTACTCGCGCTCGGCAGACACCTTTCAGGACCGGGGTGGGGTGGCGCATTCGATGTCGACGGTGACTGCGGGCGATCCGTCGATCAGGGCTGGCAACCAGGTTGTGCCCGGCATCACGGCGCGAGTCGAGGTCCGAGACGACTCCGTTCCCGTCATGGAAGACTCACGATCGGGTGACTTCTCGACGGCTGAAGCGAGCAGCACACCCTCTCGGCAGGAGAACCCGCTCGCGCCGATCCGGACGCGCGGAGGCTCGTCCCTCGCGAGAGACCAAGGCTCCGAGCCGAGCGGATCCCCCGTGGCGGGCTCCGGAGCCCCTGCCGCCCTTCAGGTCATCGCGAGGCCAGTTCCCGCTCGTCCTGTCACCGACGCAGGTGTGGCACGGGGGAACGTCTCCTCGCCGCGTGCGTCAGGTGAGACTGAAGCGGTCGGGGTGGGGTCGAAAGGTGTTGGTTCCGCCGCATACGGGGTCGGCGCTCTGCTCGCCATCCTGATCACTGTGGGCGGGGTGCTGTCGGCCAGAGGCCAGGCGCTCAGGGGATGAAAGGGGCAAGGCGGATGTTGCCGGATGGTTCTGATCCACGGCGTCCGTTCCCGCGATCCGCATCGCCGCGCGCCCGGCTGCCGATTCGCTTTCGGTACGCTAAAGTAGACAGTCGGCCCGGCTTCGGCTGGCGCCATTGGGGTATGGTGTAATTGGCAACACGGAAGATTCTGATTCTTTTGTTCTTGGTTCGAGTCCAGGTACCCCAGCTGTAGCCCCTGAGTTTCCGCGGAAACCAGGGGCATTTTTTGTTCCTCTACACGCTGTTCCGGTACGTCATGTCCGGCTTCATGGCGGAATTCCTTGACATTGTGATCAAGCCGCGGTCCATCCGGGAAGAAACCCACTTCGTCGGTTCGGCCTTTGATTTCCTCACCGACAGAACGGGCACCCGACCGGTGTGCGCAATCGGTGCCGCGAATTCGACAGATTGTGCGCTGCGAGCGGTTGCGCGAGGTGCGGGCTGATTAGCTGCTCCACGCCTCCGAGTTCTTCGGGGCGCGCCAATGAAGTCAAATCGAGGAGAGCGGCAGCGCAGCACACGGGTCCCTGTCCGGAACCCGCCTCCTCGGCGGATCTCGGCCCGGTCCACGCAGCTCTCTGACGCAATCGCCTGTACAAGGAGAATCGCTCTATGAGTACCCGCGCGGCGAAGAAGCCGATGTCTAACAAAAAATTCGCCACAATCTGGATCAGCATTCTGGGCTTCGTGCTCGTTGTCGCAGTGACCGCGAATGTCCTCCTCTCCGTGTACGGCAGCTGGGTCGAAACCCAGCTCGGCACGGGCACCTACAAAGTGAAAAACGCCAGCGAAACCGCTGATTGGGACACTGAGTACAACACTGCGGACTTCGACACCAAGGAAGACACCGAAGCAGCCGCCGACGCTCTCGTCCGCGAGATCGCTTCGGAAGGTGTGGTTCTGTTGAAGAACAACGGCACCCTGCCCCTGGCTCCCGCCGACAGTCCCAAGGTGACCCTGCTAGGTCGCGCCGCCGCTGATCCCGTCTACGGCGGTTCAGGCTCCGGATCGGTTGACACGTCCACCGCGATCAACGCGAAGACGGGCCTTGAGGGCGCCGGCTTCGAGATCAACGAAACGGTCTACGACCAGCTCGCCGCATTCGCGCCAGAAACTCTCCGGTCGAACATCGTGATGGACAAGCCGGCCGAGTCGAACTATGCGGTGGGTGAAATGCCCGTCGCCGACTACAGTGCCGAGTCGCTCGCCTCCTTCGAGGAGTTCAACGGCGCCGCGATCGTGGTCATCGGCCGCGGCGGCGGCGAGGGCGGAGACCTCACCACCAACATGGAAGGCTCCGACGCTAACTACGAGGCCGGACAGCACCAGCTCGAACTCAACCTCGACGAGAAGCAGCTCATCGCTCTTGCGAAGGCGCACTTCGACAACGTCGTTGTTCTGGTCAACGCCAGCACCACCCTTGAGCTCGGCATCCTGCAGGACGACGAGGGCATCGACTCGATCCTCGCTATCGGATCGCCCGGCCAGAGCGGCTACGCAGCCGTCGGCAAGGTTCTCAGCGGCGAGGTCAACCCCTCCGGTCGCACGGTCGACATCTACCCGGCCGATTTCACTCAGGACCCCAGCTTCGTCAACATGGGTGACTTCCAGTACTCCAACATCTCCGGCCTGCCGGAAGACGCTGGACTCGGTGTCGACGGCGGTGCTTACTTCGTGGACTATGAAGAGGGCATCTACGTGGGCTACCGCTACTACGAGACCGCAGCCACCGAGGGATTCCTCAACTACGAGGACGCCGTTGTCTACCCGTTCGGATACGGGCTCAGCTACACCAGCTTCAGCCAGTCCATCGTGGGCAGCGACCTTGGCGCTGTTGACGGCGAGATCACGGTTGACGTGGAAGTGACCAACGCGGGGGATGTCGCAGGCAAGGACGTCGTTCAGCTCTATTACACCGCTCCCTACACCGCCGGTGGCATCGAGAAGTCGTCGGTTGTTCTTGGCGACTTCGGCAAGACCGGGATTCTTGAGCCCGGCCAGTCGGAGACCGTTTCGGTCACCTTCGCGGTGGAGGGTATGGCGTCCTACGACGCCAACGGTGCAGAGGCCTACGTGCTGGATGCCGGTACCTACCAGCTGAAGATCCAGAACGACTCGCACTCCCTCGAAGAGGGTGTGCAGGCAATCGACTACACGGTCGAAGAGCAGGTCATCTACGGCGGCGACATCAAACGCGCCACCGACGAGGTCGCAGCCACCAACCAGTTCGATGAGGCCAGCGCCGAGTTCACCGAGGGTTTGAGTGTCGCATTCTCGCGTGCCGACTTCGCGGGAACCTTCCCGACCGCGCCGACCGACGAAGACAAGGTCGCCAACGACACCGTTGTAGCAAACTTCGGGGTTTACGACCACGCGGCGGTCGTCGAGGCATCCAACGCCGAGATGCCCACCACGGGTGCCGACGGTGATATCGACCTGATCGACGTGCGCGGACTCGACTACGACGACCCGCAATGGGACAAGCTGCTCGACCGGTTGACCGTCGAGGAGATGACCCAGGTCATTCTGTCCGGTGCCTACAACACCGGTGCGATCAACTCCATCGTGAAGCCCGCCACCGTCGACCTCGATGGCCCCGCCGGATACAGCTCCTTCCTGAACGACGCATACAGCGGAACGGCATACCCGTCCGCGGTGCTGATCGCATCGACCTGGAACAAGGAACTGGCATACGACATGGGTGTCTCCATCGGTAACGAGGGGCTCTTCCTGGGCGCCAACGGCTGGTACGGACCCGCGATCAACCTGCACCGTTCGCCCTTCGCCGGCCGTAACTTCGAGTACTACTCCGAAGACGGTGTGCTTTCGGGCAAGCTCGCAGCGCAGGTGATGTCTGGTGTTGGCAGCAAGGGGGTCACCCCCTTCGTCAAGCACTTCGCTTTGAACGACGTTGAGGTGAACCGCGTCAACAACGGCATCGCAGTGTGGGCCACCGAGCAGACAATCCGCGAGATCTACTTGAAGCCGTTCGAGATCGTGTTCAAGAACGCGACCGCCGAGCTGCGCTTCATTTCAGGTGACGAGGGCACCGTCACCACCCGCGAGCACAGCGCCACCGGTGTGATGAGCTCGTTCAACCGCATCGGCTCCAGGTGGGCCGGCGGATCCGAGGCGCTGATGACGACGGTTCTGCGCGAGGAGTGGGGCTTCAACGGAATCGCCATCACCGACTTCAACCTGTACGCGTTCATGTACCCGGACCAGGCGATCAAGGCTGGCACCGATCTGATGCTCACCTTCCCGCCGATGAAGGGCCTGCAGGACACCACCAGTGCTGAGGGAATCACCAACATCCGCACGTCCATGCACCACATCCTGTACTCGGTTGCCAACAGCAACGCGATGAGCGGCATCGCCACCGGCGCAACCATCGAGTACACGCCGCCGATGTGGCGCACCCTGCAGATCGCAATCGATGTGCTGCTCGGTCTGCTGCTGCTCGGGGGTGCCTTCCTGGTCTTCCGTCGCGTGCGCAAGCACCGCGACGGTGGCGAGGCCTCCGAAGTGGTTCCGACCGAGGAGGGTTCCCCCGAGGCGGCTGTTCCCACTCACTAACCGGAACACGGCCTGATCATCCACTCAAGGATCGGCCTCCCCGCACCGGGGAGGCCGATCTTCGGCGGTCACTTCAACAAGGAAAAGCGCAAGACAATGATCGAGAACCTGACGTTGCTGGAAAAAGCCGCGTTGCTGAGTGGCAAGAACATCTGGGAAACCCGCGCGGTTCCGCGTCACGGCGTGCCCTCGTTGTTCATGGCCGACGGCCCGCACGGCGTGCGCAAGCAACTCGGCTCAGGAGATCATCTGGGCATCGCGGCATCCGAGAAAGCAACCTGCTTTCCAACCGCCGCCACCATCGCGAACAGCTGGGACCCGGTGCTCGCCGAGCAGATCGGTGAAGCGCTCGGCGAGGAGGCCGCGAGCCTCGAGGTCGACGTGCTTCTCGGTCCAGGCCTCAATATCAAGCGCAGCCCGCTCTGCGGCCGCAACTTCGAATACTTCTCTGAAGACCCCTACCTGGCGGGCAAGATGGCCGCCGGCTACGTGCGCGGCATCCAATCCCAAGGCGTCGCCGCCACTCCCAAACACTTCGCGGTGAACAGCCAGGAGCTGCGCCGTATGACCACCGACTCGGTGGTCGACGAACGCACCCTCCGCGAGATCTACCTCACCGCCTTCGAGATCGTGGTGCGCGAGGCTGAGCCCCGCGCGCTGATGACCAGCTACAACCTCGTCAACGGCACCTATGCCAACGAGAATGCCTTCCTGCTGCAGAAGGTGCTCCGTGAGGAGTGGGGCTTCGACGGCGCAGTGATCACCGACTGGGGCGGCGGAAACGACGCCGTCGAGGGTGTGCGCAACGGCAGCGCCGTGGAGATGCCGTCACCTGGGCTGGACTCCGTACGCCAGATCGTCGCAGCCGTCGAAAACGGAACGTTGCCCGAGTCGGAACTCGACGCGCGGGTGCGCGAGGTAGTCGAACTGGCGCTCGCCTTCCGTTCCCCGCTCGACCCGGTCGCCCCGCTCGATGTCGTTGGCCACCACCTGCTAGCGCAGCGCGCGGCGGAGCAGAGCATCGTCCTGCTGAAAAACCAGAATGGCATCCTGCCGCTGGCCGCCGGCACCCGCGTCGCGCTGATCGGCGACTTCGCTGAGTCGCCCAGGTACCAGGGCGCCGGCTCCTCCCTGGTGAACCCCACCCAGCTTGCGACCATGCTCGAAGCGATCGGCGCGACCAACCTCGACCTGGTGGAGTTCGCCCGCGGCTTCGACCGTCATGGCGCAGCGGATGAGCAGCTCGCTGCCGCGGCGGAACTCGCCGCCAGCGCCTCCGACGTTGTGGTGCTCTGCCTCGGCCTCGACGAGATCAGCGAATCCGAGGGTCTTGATCGCAGTCACCTCGGCATGGCGCAGAACCAGCTCGACCTGTTGGCCCGCCTGCACAAGGTGAACCCCAACATTGTTGTGGTTCTCAGTGCCGGCTCCGTGGTGGAGATCCCGTGGCTCGACCAGTGCGCAGCGCTGGTGCACGGCTACCTCTCCGGTCAGGCCGGTGCAGATGCCGTCCTGCGAGTTCTCACCGGCGCGATCAACCCGTCCGGCAAACTTGCCGAGAGCTACCCCCTGCTGCATGAAGACAGCCCCGCCTTCTCGTGCTTCCCGGGGCTCCAGCGCACCTCCGAATACCGCGAGGGTCTCTACATCGGCTACCGCTACTACGACACCGCCGCGGTGCCTGTGCGGTTTCCGTTCGGTTACGGCCTCAGCTACACCGACTTCTCCTACAGCGACCTCTCTGTAACACCCACATCGGTGAGCTTCACGGTCGAAAACGTAGGAACGGTGGATGGCGCCGAGATCGCCCAGGTCTACATCGGCCGCGTCGGTGCCGGCGTTCACCGCCCTGCCAAGGAGCTCAAAGGCTTCTTCAAGGTGCCGCTGGCGGCGGGCGAGAAGCGGCCGGTCACTATCGCCCTCGACGACAAAGCCTTCCGGCACTTTGATGTCGAGCAGGGCAGCTGGGCGGTCGAGAGCGCGGACTACACGATTCATGTCGGCGCGTCGGTCGCCGACATCCGCCTGACCGGCACTGTCGCGGTCGAGGGAACGGTGACGCCTGTCACCGCGCAGGATGCGGCGCTAGCGCCTTACTACGGCGCGCAGGTCGCCGAAGTGTCGGACGTCCACTTTGCTGCACTGTTGCGCCGCGACATCCCGGCCTCACAGTGGACGCCCGGCCCGCTCAACATCAACGACGCGCTCTGCCAGATGCGGACAGCCAAGAGTGTGCTGGCACGCCTCGCCTTCCGTCTGCTCGACCGGATGAAAACGAAGAGCGAGCGGGCACACGAACCCGACCTGAACATTCTGTTCCTTTACAACATGCCGTTTCGCGCTATCGCGAAGATGACCAACGGCGCCGTCAGCATGGAGATGGTCGAGTCGATTGTGCTCATCGTCAACGGCCGCTTTCTGCGCGGAGCCGGCACTCTCATTCGCGGGTTCCTTCGCAATGCGCGCGCCAATAGCCGAACCCGCAAGGCACTGGAGGCCTCGGCCTGAGTCTGCCGGTTGCCCCGTCCTCCGCATCCCATCGTCTTCGCATTCCAAACGCTGCCACCTCCAATGTCTTCGTATCCAAGAGAGAGCCCCTGATGATTACCAAGATCAAGGCAGGCTGGTCCGCCTTCGCGGCCAAGCGTCCCGCCATCGCCCAGTTCATCGTTTTTACGGTGCTGAGCTGCGGCATGACCGTGCTGCAGTTCATCCTGATGCCAGTGATCAAGTGGATCTTCGGCATGACCAGCCTGGTGAACACGAGCTTCCAGGTTCTGCCGGTCGGCACCAACTTCGACGGCAGCACCTACTACCTCTTCGACTATGCCGCACGCGCACTGCCCGAGGGCGGCGGTGGACTCGCCTACTTCCTGGCGGTGCAGATCACCCTGGCCATCGCGCAGGTGATCAACTTCTTCGCCCAGCGCAACATCACCTTCAAGTCCAACAGCAGCCCCTGGGTGGCAGCGTTCTGGTACACCCTCGCATACGTGGTGATCAGCTTCGGCGCAGCAGCACTGCAGGGCTTCTACAAGGCGCCGGTCTACGAGCTGCTGATCACAACCTGGGGTCTCGGAGCCGGCGGTGAAGCCCTCGCCGACGTGGTCACTATGCTCATTAACGCGATCATCTCGTTCTGGGTCTTCTTCCCGATCTTCAAAGTGATCTTCAAGCGGGAACCCGAGCAGGCCGATGGCGCAGACAGCGCCACGGGGACAATCAAGATCGGGAGCGCACAGGGGTGACAGCAGTATGAAGACGCTGTCCATCGTCGTGCCCTGCTACAACTCAGCCGACTATGTGCGTCGATGCCTGGACTCGCTGGTGATGGGGGGTGCCGACGTCGAGATCCTTGTGATCAATGACGGCTCCACCGACCATACCGGGCTGATCGCCGAGGAGTATCAAGCGCGATTCCCCGGGATGGTGCGCGCGATCCACAAGCCCAACGGCGGCCACGGTTCGGCGATCAACACCGGCATCGACGAGGCCATCGGCCGGCATATCAAGATCGTGGACAGCGACGACTGGGTTGATGCCGAGGCGTACAGCGCTGTTCTGCGTGCCCTGAAGGGCTTCGCCTCCACCGGCACCGAGATCGACGCGCTGCTGAGCAACTTCGTCTACGAGAAGGCCGGCAGACGCACCGGTCACGTTGTACGGTACCGCGGGGCGCTGCCGCGCGGACGCGTCTTCGGCTGGCACGAGGTAGGCCGGTTTCGACCGACCCAGTACATCCTGATGCACTCGCTGATCTACCGCAGCGAGTTGCTGCGGGAGTGCGGGCTGCGACTGCCCGAGCACACCTTCTACGTCGACAATCTCTACGCTTTTGTGCCATTGCCTCACGTCAAGACACTGTTCTACCTGGACGTGGACTTCTATCGGTACTTCATCGGGCGCGACGACCAGTCGGTCAACGAGAACGTGATGATGCGCCGGCTCGATCAACAGATTAAGGTGAACCAGCTGATGCAGGAGCACCTGCCCGCCATCGGCGGCGTGCCCCTGCAGCTGAACTCGTACCTGCTGCATTACTTCTCGATCATCTGCGGGGTGACCTCGATGATGCTCATCCGGTCGGGGACACCGGAGAGTTTCGCCGCGCGCGACGCCTTTTGGAGCTCTCTCCGCACCGAGCAGCCCCGCCTGCACCGGCGGATGCGTCGACGCCCGGTCGCCCAGATCACCAACCTGCCTGGCCGCGCCGGTCGAGGCGTCTCGGTGTTCGCCTACCTCCTGATGCGGCGGGTCGTGGGATTCAACTGACCGGGTGAACTACCGCGGGGCCCTTGGTATCAGCACCCGCAGCACGAACCAGTTCTCTTCTGCGTGAATGGTCACAGACCCGTCATACTTGTCTGCCGTGTAACGGATGCTCCGGATGCCGTGGCCGTGATCGTCCCGATCAGCCTTTTTTGTGGCGAGCACACCGTCTTCGAACCGCAACTCTCCCTCGTAGTAGTTCTCGAAGCGAATCAGCACGAAATCGTTCTGCGCGAAGAGGGCCAGGCGGATCAGCCTGCGGTCGGGATCATCCAGCGTCATGGTGCTCTCAATCGCGTTGTCGAGAGCGTTGCCGAATATTGTGCTGATATCCATTGCGTCGAGACCCTCGAGCGCAGTGCCGTCCGCGACGGCCGTGAGGGTGATGTTGTGCTCGGCGCAGTACATACTTTTGGCAGTGAGAATGGTGTCCAGCACCGTGTTGCCGGTCTTGTTGTGCGTCTCGTACCCCTTGATGCTCCCCTCGAGCACATCGAGGTAGGCGGCCTTTTTCTCGGGATTGCTCTCAGCTCGGATGATGCCGATCTGATGTTTCATGTCGTGGTACTTGCGGTTGACCATGTCTATGTTGCGCTTTGACAAGAGGTATTGGTCGTGCTGGCTGCGCAAGATGCTGTTCATCGCCTCCAGCTCAGCCTTGCCGCTGATTTCGAGCCGCTGCTCCTGTTGAGCGTAGAGCGCCGCATAGCCGCAGAGGTTGACCAGGGTGCGGATGTAGAAGATTTCGGGGCTCAACCTGCCGCTGAACGGGGTGTTGGCGTTCAGAAAGCTGAAGTTGCTCATCACGAAGGTGAGCAGGGCGGTCACGACCGCGCTGATCAGTTCCTTGGTCGTCGCGTTCAGCAGCCGGTTCTTCGGAAAGTGCCGCACCTCGAGGTAGTAGGCGCCGGTGAACGCCGCCCCATACACGCCGACGAGAAGCACCGCGTTCCAGAGCGGGTCGCCCTGTGTAGCCGGGGGATAGAAGTACACCTCCAGCTGCCACTGGAGCGAAGCGACCAGCTCGGCGAGGATGAAGGCCCGCGCTGTGAAGTAGCCGGCGTCGCGCAGCGAGATGCGAGTGACGCCGAGCAGCAGTGTGTACATGCCGGTGGCGGCGAGGGCCATACCGAGCGTCCAGAACTCGATCGGCAGCATGCCTGCCATCAGCTGGATGCCCACCAGGCCCGCCGCGCCGAGAGTGACCACCATCACCAGGTTCGCCGTGGGCAGGCGTTTACGCAGGATCAGAATGTAGACCATGCAGGCAGCCCATTCCGCCAGGCCGGTATACCCGCGGGGGATGTCTGGCAGGGTGTCCAGAAGCACCGGGGCGGAAATCACGCGGATCGACCGCCGACGTAGTCGGTCAGCGCGTCGAGGAACGCCTTTTTGCGGGGCCGGCTGATTTGCAGCTCGCGACCGCCAACCAGTTGGCAGCTGTTCTGCTTGACACCGGTCACGTGCCGGAAATTCACCAGGTAGCAGCTGTTGCTGCGGAAGAAGTTGTTGCCGGCGAGCGTCGCCTCCATCTCTTTCAACGTTCCCACGAAGGAGTACTGCTTATCCAGCGTGTGTACGACCAAGCGATGCTTGACGCTCTCGAGATACACGATGCCCGCGACGTCCACCCTCGCCAACTCTCCGCCATGAGACAGCATGATCGAGTTGCGTTCCCGTTTGCTGGCACGTTCGATCGACCGGCGCAACTCCTGCGAGAAAGCGAAATACGGCACCGGCTTCAGCAGGTAGCTGAGGGCGTCGACCTCGTAGCCGCGGATGGCGAACTGGGCCATGTTGGTGATGAACACCAACACAACCTCGGGGTCGACCTCGCGGATGCGCCGGGCGGTCGAGAAACCGTCGAGATGCTCCATCTCCACGTCGAGGAACACCACGTCGAAGACCGGGAGATAGGGTGAAGCGATGCCACGGCCATCGGTGAAAGTGCGGATCTCCAAGGTTTCGCCATGGTCCGCCTGGTAACGCGACAGATGATCGAGCAGCAACTGCATGCTTCGCGGCTCGTCCTCCACAATTGCTATGCGGATCATAGTTCAGCTCATTCCTGGCTTGATGGGCACGCCGACGCGAGCACCCACCCCGAGGTTCCGCATCCCTCAAACTAACAAGGAATGCGACTGCCCTTCTTTGGGCCGGCGTTGAGCTGGGCAGTATCGTAGAGGGCCGGGCGCTCCGGCGGATCTGGAAGGCAGCACCCGTGGATCTACTCGTCGTCGGCGCTGGCCTGTTCGGCCTCACCATCGCGGAACGGGCCGCCGCCGAACTCGGTCTGAACGTGCAGATTGTCGATCGCCGTCCGCACATCGGCGGTAACGCCTACAGCTTCGCCGAGCCGGCTACCGGCATCGAGGTGCACAAGTACGGCGCTCATCTCTTCCACACCTCAAACGAGAGGGTCTGGGATTACGTCAACGGCTTCACCGCTTTCACCGGCTACCGGCACACCGTGCACGCCCTGCACCGCGGCGAGGTGTTTTCGATGCCGATCAACCTCGGCACGATCAACCAGTTCCTCAGGGCGGCGCTATCGCCCGACGAGGCACGGGCCTGGGTCGCCGAGCATGCCGCGCGCGGCTCTAAAGCAGGTGGTGCAGCCGAGGCCGATAACCTCGAAGATCGGGCGATCTCGCTGATCGGGGCCCCGCTCTACGAAGCCTTCATTAAGGGGTACACGGCCAAACAGTGGCAGACGGATCCTCGGTTGTTGCCGGCCGCGATCATCAACCGGCTGCCGGTGCGCTACGACTACGGTCAGCGCTACTTCACCGATACCCACGAGGGCCTGCCCCGCGACGGCTACGCCGCCTGGTTCGAGAAGATGGTGGACCACCCCCGGATCACGGTCAGCACAGGGGTCGACTTCTTCGACGAATCGCAGCCGTTCGGTCGGGCCGCATCCGTCGGCCAGGTGCCCGTCGTATACACGGGCGCCATCGACCGCTACTTCGATAACCGCTACGGTCGTCTCGGTTGGCGCACGCTCGACTTCGAACTCGAGGTGCTTCCGGTGGGGGACTTTCAAGGTGCGCCAGTGATGAACTACTCCGATCAGGATGTCCCGTTCACCCGCATCCACGAGTTTCGGCACTTCCATCCCGAGCGCGACTACCCGACGAACGCCACGGTCATCATGCGCGAGTTCTCTCGTGCCGCCGCCGCGGGCGACGAGCCGTTTTATCCCATCAACACCGCGGGCGACCGTGCGGCGCTGCAGAAATACCGGGCGCAAGCGGAGACCGAGACGCGGGTGTTGTTCGGTGGCCGCCTCGGGTCCTACCAGTACCTCGACATGCACATGGCGATCGCGAGCGCCCTCACCCGTTTCGACGCGACGATTCGCCAGTGGTTCGGCCGCTGAGCCGACCTCGCGCCGCTAGGTTCGACCGCTTATGCTGCGCGTGGTCATCGGTGCCCTGATTGCCGCGGTGGCGGTCTCGATCTTCGCGGTTGCGACGGCCTTCGACCAGTCTTCGCCATCGTCGGTTTCGCCGTATCCGCCTATCTGTTCGTGCTGGGCATCATCAAGATCTGGGAACCGTGCTCATCCCGCTCGGCTACGCGCTCTTCACCCACTCGGCGACGGCCGCCAGCCGGAGGGCGGGCCCCGCGGTCATGTTCCGCCCGCAGGCAGAGGCGTATGCCGACCGGGGCCACCCCTGCTCCTCCAATGGCCGAACTATGCGGATGGGACGGCGCTTCCCGCCGATGCAGGCGGCCCGACTTCACCGGCGTGCTCGGCTACGACGAATGGGCCACGGGGTGAAGCGCCCCGTGATCCCTGGCGCCCGCTGAACCGGGCACGACATACGCTGAACTCATGAGACTCACCCGGTTCGCTCGACGGGTGACCGGTCAGGGAGTACCCGCACGACCGCGCCTGTCCCGAGACGTGCACGTGCTCGGCGTGATCGCGTTCTTCGTCATGGTGGGCTTCGGCGTGGTGATTCCTGTGCTGCCCGTGTACGCGCGCAGCTTCGGGGTCGGTTACATCGAGGTGGGTGCTGTCATCTCCGCGTTCGCGCTGATGCGCCTCATCTCGAGCCCGTTCGTGGGGCGCCTCATCGACTGGGCCGGCGAACGCACGGTCCTCGCGGTCGGGATCGGTATCGTCGCGCTCTCGAGCGGACTCGTCGGAATTGCCCAGGACTACCCCCAACTGCTTCTGCTGCGAGGAGCAGGGGGTGTCGGATCGGCGATGTTCAGCGTCTCGGCGATGACGCTGCTGCTCGGGTCGACCTCGCCGAACTTCCGTGCAAGGGCAATGGGCTTCTACCAGGGCGGCTTCCTCATCGGCGGAATGGCCGGTCCGGCGATCGGTGGTCTCCTCGCGACGATCTCGTTGACGGCGCCGTTTTTCTTCTACGCGGGGACGCTGGCCGTCGCTGGGCTGATCGGGCTCATCATGCTTCACTCCGACGCCGAACGAGCGGCCGCGAGGGTCGATCCGTCCGCGCGGACGCCCTTCCGGGAGGTGGTGCGCGACCGCCGGTTCCGGGCGGCGTGCATCGCCAACTTCTCCCAGGGCTGGACCTCCTTCGGGGTTCGGGCTGCGCTGATCCCGCTGCTCGTCGTCGAGGTTTTGAGGGAACCGACAGTCTGGACGGGGATCGCCTTCGCGTGTGCGGCCGTCGCGCAGACCCTCGCAATCGCACCGGCCGCCAGGTTCGTCGACACAGTCGGCCGCAAGCCAGCCATCGTCGGCGCCTTCGCGATCGCCGCGGCAACGATATTCGCGGTGCCATTCGCGCCCAACGTCGTCGTTCTCACTGTGCTGTTATGCCTCTACGGTGTGATGGCGGCGTTCATGGGGACCGCCCCCGCCGCCGCGGTAGGGGATGCCGCAGGAGCCGGAGGAGGGCGCCCCGTCGCCGTGTTCTCGATGTTCTCCGACTTCGGCGCGATCGTCGGTCCACTTGTGGCTGGTTTCCTCGCCGACACCGTCTCCTACGAAGTGGCCTTTGCCGTCGGCGCGCTGTTCCTCCTCGCGACCTCGGTGTACGCGCTGCGGATGCCCGGAGGAGTCCCAGTACATGAAACGCGCGCCTAGTCCTGCTCGCGCACCGGAACGAAAACGAATGCCGTGCGCGGTGCCGCCTTCGAAGGCCGTGCGGCAAAGTCGAGGGCGGTCTTCCTCCCCCAACTATAGACAGTTTCACTATCGATAGTTACTCTATCTGAATGCGCATATCGGAACTCAGCACGGCCAGCGGCGTGACCATTCCCACCATCAAGTTCTACCTTCGCGAAAATCTCCTTCCATCGGGCGAGGCGACGAGCGCCAATCAAGCGAGGTACGACGAGAGCCACGTCAAACGCCTCACGCTCATTCGCGCGCTGCTCGAAATCGGTGGTCTCTCCGTGGCCGCCGCCAGGGACGTGATCGACGCGGTCGACAACGCCGACCTTCCACTCAATCAAGTCTTCGGAATCGCCCAGCGCGCGATATCCGGTTCCAACTTGTCCACGAACAGCGCGTCCGCGGAAAGCCGCGCCAGGGTGGCCTCCGTCCTCACCGAGCGCAAATGGCACGTGACGGACGATAATCCGGGGCTCGCGGGAGCGGCGAAGGTGCTCGACCGATTCAGTGCGCTCGGGCATCCTGAACTCATCGATCTCATCGACGACTATGCGCTCGCCGCCGACATCGTCGCCAGAGCAGATCTCCGGGTCGTCGGAAAACAGCCGAATGTCGCGGCGATGGCCGAGACCGTCGTCGCGGGAACCGTCCTCGGCGATGCGGTGTTCGCCGCGCTGCGCCGGATCGCGCAAGAGCACGTGAGCTCCGAGATGCACCCGGCGCCACATCCACTATCCCAAGCCCCGGCATCGATACCCGACAGGCGGAAGTCTTGACTGCATTCACGATCGGGCTTCCGCAAAACGTTTCATGGCACAGGCCGCTGCTCTGGCTCGCCGCGGCGATGGGCGCGCTCACCCTGTTCGCACTCATCGCCCGCTTCGTCGATCCACGCGAGATCAGCGGTGCCAACGGGTGGGATAAGCCTCTGAAGTTCGCCGTGTCAACCCTGATCTACTCCGTCACGTGGTCGTGGTTGATCGGGCAGCTGCGCACCGCGCGCAAGGCGGCGTCGATCCTCGGCGACGTGATCGCTGTAGCTCTGTTCGTCGAGCTCGTGATTATCACCGGCGCCTCAGCGATCGGCACGACAAGCCACTACAACCTCACGAGCCCGCTGAGCGCGACCCTCTGGACGGTCATGGCGTTCTCGATCGTGGTGTTGTGGATGGCAACGTTCGTGGTGAGCATCGTCCTGTTCCGCAACCGGCTCGGTGATCGGGCGCGCACTCTCGCGATCCGGCTCGGAGCCCTCATCGCCGTCCTCGGGCTCGGGCTCGGCTTCCTCATGACGAGCCCGACCGCGCAGCAACTCGACGACTTTCGAGGCGTCGCCGGCGCGCACACGGTGGGCATCGCCGATGGCGGGCCCGGCCTGCCGATCCTCGGCTGGAGCACGGTAGCCGGCGACCTGCGCATCCCGCACTTCGTCGGCATGCACGCGCTGCAGGTGATTCCGATCGCGCTAATCCTGATCGAGATCGCGGCGCGGCGCGTCGCCGTGCTGCGCGATGTAGGGGTCAGGAGCAGGCTCGTCGGCATCCTCTCCGGCGGCTACCTCGGCGCCCTTGCGCTCGTCACCTGGCAGTCGCTACGAGGGCAGTCGATCGTGCAGCCGGATGCCCTAACTCTCATCGCGGGAGCCGCAGTGCTGGCCGCGGTGCTCGGCGCTGTCGGGATCGTGCTCGGCCGGGCCACGCTGACAGCGCGGCCCATCGCGAAATCGAGGAGAGCCCGGCTTGAGGATTCGGTCCTGGGCTAGGTCGGCACCCTACAGGTCGATCGACTCGCCCGGCTCGAGGGCGAAGAACTGACCGCCGTGCTTGGTCGTCTCCGCCTCGATTCGACCGTTTGACATGCCCTTGCCCGCGACCGACAGCACCATCTCGTGCACCGGGAAACTTCTCTTCGGCTTCACGGCGCTGACATAGTCGATCACCTCGCCGATCTTCAGCCAAGGGGCGCCTGCGGGAACCGCAAGGGTGCCCACTTCCACACCATCGGGAATGGAGTAGGAGTCACCCGCGTAATACAGCTCCTCGTTGACGAGCACGCCCACGTTGTCGATGATCGGGATGGAGCGGTGGATCTCGGCATGCTTTCCGCCGAAGAACCGCAGCGCGAAATTGCCGACCTCAAGCGCGTCGCCGGCGGCGACCACCCTCACGTCGAACTCCGTCGCCGCAGCGGCGACGCCCGCGGGGCCCAAGATGCGCGCGTCGGGATTGACGTCGAGGATGCGGCGAAGATGCTCCGGAGTCCAGTGGTCGGGATGCTCGTGAGTGATCACGATGGCGACGACACCACGCGCGTCCTCAAGCGGCAGGGTGAACGAGCCCGGGTCGATGATGAGGGTGTCGCCGGACATTTCGAGAAGCAGGCAGGAGTGCTCGCGTTTGGTCAGCTTCATGGAGGCGATCCTAGCCCTGGTGCACGGCCGGGAACTGTGACGACGACGAGAATTCAGGCGGCCGGTGCCGTCGCGGACGGCGGCGCTCTCCAATCGCAGTCGCCATCCGATCCGGATCCGCAGCGGCCGCGGCGTGCGCAGCCCGGGGCTGGTTTGGCGCGTTCCCGCAGCGTGTGGCATACTCGATGAGTTGTGCACTGCGGCCCCATCGTATAGCGGCCTAGTACGCTGCCCTCTCACGGCGGTAACACGGGTTCGAATCCCGTTGGGGTCACAACAGCCCGGCTCCCAGTTCCTTCTGGGTGCCGGGCTTTTTTCTTTCCATAGCGCCATCCATTCGCTAGTGGCACGATGAAGAACGGGCTCGCTGAACCGAGCCGACGCGAAGGGGAGAGTGATCATGACCGACAGCAAGGGCACCGAGAAGAAGAACGGCCTGGGGGAAGAGGGCACCATTCCTCCCGCGGAAGACGGCGTGGCGGCCGGCGTGGGAGATGGCGAGACCCAGTTCGAGCCGGAGGAAGACCCGGAAGGGGCGGCCGCCGACGACCAGGACCCGTTGACAGCGACCGAATAGCGGGCTCCCGAGAGCGAAGAATCGCCAGCGGAGCTACCAGGAGTTCTTGCCCGGCTACCGGGATTCCAGCTCCCGCACGAGCTCGTCATGGCGGGCGGCGAGGGCCTCGTACTCGGCGCGCAACCGTTCGTCGCTCGGCCGCGAGCGGGCGTCGCCGGCGCCGAGCGCGCCGTGCTCAGGAAGACTCGGTCCAACCGCCTTCGGTGCCGCGAGATCAGACGGCGAGGAGTGTGCGCCGCCCGAGATCTTGTCTATCCAGGCCAGGGCGATCGCGGAGAGGATGAACACCACGTGGATCATCACCTGCCAGAACACGCCGTCAGCGGTGTAGGTCTCGCCCGTGACGCTCTCCGTCTCCCTGCCGAGATCGCCTACCTCGATGAAGGTCTTGAGCAGGTGGATTGACGAGATGCCGATGATCGCCATCGCAAGCTTGACCTTGAGCACGTTGGCGTTGACGTGCGACAACCATTCGGGCTGGTCCGGGTGCCCGTCGAGCTTTATCCGCGACACGAACGTCTCGTAGCCGCCGATGATGACCATGATGAGCAGGTTCGCGATCATTACGACATCGATGAGACCAAGGACGCCGAGCATTATCGCTGCCTCCTCGATGTGCAGGGGGTCGGCGAGCACCTCGGCGCCCAGGTGGAACAGCTCGACCATGAAGACGACGACGTAGATCACCTGGGCGAGGATGAGTCCGAGGTAGAGCGGCGCCTGCAACCAGCGGCTGAAGAAGATGAGGTAGCCGACGGCGGCAACCCAGGCGGACTGCGGACGGAACTGGCGGGACTGGGTGGGCGACGTCATTTGACCGAGCCTATCCGTGCCGCTACCCGCCAAATCCTGTGAGTGCAAGCGGCATCGACCGGTAGCGGGCCCGAGCGGATGCTCGGGTACGCTTGTAGCTGCGAAGGGGAGTATCCCAGCTCGCCGCAGTCGTCAGTACGAGCAGCAGCGTTGGTGCTCCGGTTGCGGTGGTGCCGACTCGGCACGGGAGAGACTTTCGGACAATCGGCGTACGCACACCTCCTCCCATCGAAAGGTTCCCTGTGGAACTCAGCCCTCTTCCAGTCGCTTTCGAGATTGCGTCGATCGCGATTCTGCTCGTCATCCTCACGGTCGACCTGCTGCTCGTGCTTCGGCGCCCGCATGTCCCCTCGCTCCGCGAGTCGAGCCTCTGGGTTGGCTTCTACGTTTCTCTCGCGCTGATCTTCGCCCTCATCATGCTCTTTGTCGGCGGCGGCGAACACGCCGGGCAGTTCGTCGCCGGGTGGCTCACCGAGTACTCGCTGAGCATCGACAATCTCTTCGTCTTCGTGATCATCATGGCGAGATTCGCCGTGCCGGCGAAGCTGCAGCAGGAGGTGCTGATGATCGGGATCATCATCGCCCTCGTTCTGCGCGGAATCTTCATCCTCCTCGGGGCTCAGCTCATCGAGAACTTCAGCTGGATCTTCTACATCTTCGGCGCATTCCTGCTCTACACGGCCTATCGGCAGGCCTTCCACACGGAGGCGGAAGAAGAGGAGGCTCGGGACAGCGCGCTGATCCGGCTCGTCAAGAAGCGCGTGGCAACCACCGACCAGTACCACGGCGCCAAGGTCAGGGTGACAATCGATGGGCGCAAGGTCTTCACGCCGATGCTCATCGTGTTCTTGGCGATCGGTTCGACCGACCTGCTCTTCGCGCTCGATTCGATTCCCGCGATCTTCGGTATCACCGAGAGCCCGTTCATCGTCTTCACCGCCAACATCTTCGCCCTCATGGGACTGCGCCAGTTGTACTTCATGCTCGGCGGCCTGCTCGAGCGGCTCGTCTACCTGCACTACGGAATCGCCTTCATCCTCGCCTTCATCGGCGTGAAGCTCGTGCTGCACGCTATGCACGAGAACGAGCTGCCGTTCATCAACGGCGGGCAGGGCATCGCCTGGGCGCCGGAGATCGGCACCTTCGTCTCGCTCGGCGTGATCGTCGGTGCGATGGTCATCGCGACCGTGGCGAGTCTCATCAAGTCGCGTGGGGACGCCAACAAGCTGAAAACCGAGCAGGGCGGCGCGAGCTCCCAGTTGAACAGGACGAAGACGGACCAGACGGACTGAGCGGCCGCAGCCCCGAGGTGCCTCGGGGGTGACGACGAAGTCCTGAGCGCACCGGATACCGCGGCAGTCCCCGTTCCCGATGGATCCACCGGGGCTGACGCGAGAGCCGGCGTCCCTTCTCTCAGGGGTGGGCAAGTAGACTGTCGAGACTATTCGAGCGCGAGGGCGCATCCAGGAAGGCATTGTTGTGGGCAGGACGCTGGCTGAAAAGGTGTGGGACGACCATCTCGTCACCAAGGGAACAGACGGCACTCCCGACCTTCTCTACATCGACCTCCATCTCGTGCACGAGGTGACCAGCCCTCAGGCCTTCGATGGTCTCCGTCTCGCCGGCCGCCCCGTGCGCAGACCCGACCTCACGATCGCCACCGAAGACCACAACACGCCGACACTCGCCATCGACAAGCCGATCGCCGATCTCACGAGCCGAACCCAGATCGAGACGCTCCGCCGCAACGCGGTCGACTTCGGGATTCGCCTGCACTCGCTCGGAGACATCGAGCAGGGCATCGTGCACGTCGTCGGTCCCCAGCTGGGACTCACCGTTCCCGGCAGCACCGTCGTCTGCGGCGACTCGCACACCTCCACGCACGGCGCGTTCGGTGCCATGGCATTCGGAATCGGCACAAGCGAGGTCGAGCACGTGCTCGCGACCCAGACGCTGCCGCTCATGCCGTTCAAGACCATGGCAATCACCGTCGATGGTGATCTCCGTCCCGGCGTCACCGCGAAGGACATCATCCTCGCCGTCATCGCGAAGATCGGCACAGGCGGCGGGCAGGGCTACGTCCTCGAGTTCCGCGGCAGCGCCATCCGGTCCCTGACAATGGACGGCCGGATGACGATCTGCAACATGTCGATCGAGGCGGGAGCCCGTGCCGGCATGATCGCCCCCGACCAGATCACCTACGACTACCTCGAGGGTCGTCCGCACGCGCCGCAGGGTGCCGAGTGGGAAGCCGCCCTCGAATACTGGAACACTCTCGTCACCGACGACGACGCGGTGTTCGACGCTGAGGTGCACCTCGACGCCGACGAGCTCGAGCCCTTCGTGACGTGGGGCACCAACCCCGGCCAGGGAGTCTCGCTGAGCGAAGCGGTGCCCGACCCGGCGAGCTACCCTGACCAGAACGACAGGGCGGCCGCCGAGCGCGCGCTCGAGTACATGGCCCTCGCCGCGGGCACGCCGATGAAGGACATCCCTGTCGACGCCGTGTTCATGGGCTCGTGCACGAACAGTCGGATCGAGGACCTCAGGGCCTTCGCGTCGATCATCAAGGGGCAGAAGAAGGCCGAAGGCGTGCGTGTCATGGTGGTGCCCGGATCCGCGCGTGTGCGGATCGAGGCCGAGGCGGAAGGTATCGACCAGATCGTCAAGGACTTCGGAGCCGAATGGCGCTTCGCCGGGTGCTCGATGTGCCTCGGCATGAACCCCGATCAGCTCGCGCCTGGCGAACGGTGCGCGTCCACCTCCAACCGCAACTTCGAGGGACGCCAGGGCAAGGGCGGCCGCACGCACCTCGTCTCGCCTCTCGTCGCGGCGGCGACCGCGATCCGCGGCACGCTGAGCAGCCCGTGGGATCTGCGGACGGAAACGGTCGGCGGGGTAGCGGAATCGGGGAGGAAGGCCTGATGAACAAGGTTTCAGTCATCAGGGGCGTCGCGGCGCCCCTCGAGCGCTCCAATGTCGACACCGACCAGATCATCCCCGCCGTGTTCCTCAAGCGAGTGACTAAAACGGGGTTTGAAGACGCACTGTTCTACGCGTGGAGGCAGGACCCCGAATTCGTGCTCAATCGCGCGGAGTTCCAGAACGCGCGGGTCCTCATAGCCGGACCGGACTTCGGTACGGGGTCTAGCCGCGAGCACGCAGTCTGGGCGTTGCGCGACTACGGATTCGACGCCGTGCTGAGCCCGCGTTTCGGCGACATCTTCCGCGGCAACTCGGGAAAACAAGGCCTCCTGAGCGGTGAGATCAGCGAACCGGACGCGGCGAAGCTCTGGGCGATCATCGCTGATCGGCCGGGCATCGAGGCGACGGTCGACCTTGTCGAGCGCACCGTGAGCGTCGGGGACTATTCGACGACGTTCAAGATTGACGACTACACTCGCTGGCGGCTCCTCGAAGGCCTCGACGACATAAGTCTGACCCTGCGCGACGAGGAGCGGATCACAGAATTCGAGAGTCACCGCGCGTCGTGGCGGCCTCGCACACTACCCGTAAGATGACGCTCCCTCACATCCTTCCTCCGGAACAGACAGTCAGCGCAGGTGAACCGATGAACCCTCTCCTCACGGATGCCCAAAAGTCGGGTGAACGCGTCGGACTCAAATCCGACTCGATCATCATCAACGGCGGCAAACCGCTCAACGGAAGCATCGAAGTGAGAGGGGCGAAGAACCTAGCGACGAAGGCGATGGTCGCGGTGCTGCTCGGTGAGACGCCGAGCCTGCTGAAGGATGTGCCGGACATCAGCGACGTGCAGGTCGTCAGGGGGCTGCTCGAGGTTTACGGCGTCAAGGTCTCCAACCCGGCGCACGGTCAATTGAGCTTCGACACGAGCAACGTCGAGAGTGCGCACTTCGCTGAAATCGACGCTCATGCCGGCGCAAGCCGCATCCCGATCCTGTTCTGCGGACCGTTGCTTCACCGGCTGGGCGAAGCGCGCATTCCCGACCTGGGCGGGTGCCGGATCGGCGACCGCCCGATCGACTTCCACCTCGACGCCCTCCGAGCCTTCGGTGCCGTGGTCGAGAAGAAGTTCGAAGGAATCTTCCTCACCGCGCCGAACGGGCTGACTGGAGCCAACATCGAGCTTCCGTATCCGAGCGTGGGAGCGACCGAGCAGGTTCTGCTCACCGCCGTGCGTGCGAGCGGCGTCACCGAACTCAAGAACGCGGCGATCGAGCCGGAGATCATGGATCTCATCGCCATTCTGCAGAAAATGGGCGCGATCATCTCGGTCGAACCCAACCGCGTGATCCTGATCGAGGGTGTCGATCGGCTCGAGGGCTACACGCACCGCGCGCTGTTCGACCGCAACGAGGTCGCGAGCTGGGCATCCGCCGCTCTCGTCACGAAGGGCGACATCTTCGTGCGCGGCGCTCGCCAGTCGGAGATGATGACGTTCCTCAACGTCTTCCGCAAGGTCGGCGGCGCTTTCGACGTGCAGGAGGACGGCATCCGTTTCTGGCATCCGGGCGGAGAGCTCAAGCCGGTGACAATCGAGACGGACGTTCACCCCGGTTTCATGACCGACTGGCAGCAGCCGCTCATCGTCGCCCTCACCCAGGCGCACGGTGAATCGTTCGTGCACGAGACGGTGTACGAGAACCGGTTCGGCTTCGCCGACGCCCTCAACGAAATGGGTGCGAACATCGTCGTCCACAAATCGGGGCTGCCGAATCACCCACGCCGGGTCGCCCGCCGCGACTTCGAGCAGGCCGCCGTGATCACCGGACCGACACCACTGCACGGCGCGAACATCTACGTACCCGACCTGAGGGGCGGCTTCAGCCACCTGATCGCCGCGCTCAGCGCGGAGGGACAGTCTGTGATCAGCAACATGGGCATCATCAGCCGCGGTTACGAGCACATCATCGACAAGCTCGAGGCTCTCGGCGCCGACTTCGTCTACGAAGGCTGAACCGCATGCCCGACGCCGAAGCGCATGCGGCGCCTGCTGGCGGCGCCGCCTCCGAGAAGACCCCGATCTTCCGCTTCCTCGCGTTCCTGCTGCTGCCGTTCATGTACGTCGTCGCCCGCTACCGCATCCATGACGGCGACAAGATCCCCGCGAGCGGCGCGTTCGTGCTCACCCCGAACCACTACAGCGAGATCGATCCGGCGGTAATCGGCGTCGTGATGTGGAAGCTCGGACGCATGCCGCGCTACCTCGCCAAGGCCGGCCTGTTCAAGTACCCGGTTCTCGGCTGGCTGCTTCGCGCCTCGGGGCAGGTGCCCGTGGAACGTGCGGGCACGGCGCGAGGCGCCGACCCGCTGGTCGCCGCGCGAAGAATCCTGGACGACGGGCTCGCCGTCGTCATCTACCCCGAGGGCTCCCTGACCAGGGACCCCGACCTGTGGCCGATGCGCGGCAAGGCCGGAGCGGTGCGGATGGCGCTCGAGACCGGCATACCGCTCATCCCGGCCGCCCACTGGGGGACGCAGCTTGTGCTGCCGAGGTATGGCAAGAGAATCAGCCTCTTCCCGCGCAAGACAATCCACATCAAGATCGGTGACCCGGTCGACCTTTCATCCTTCCGGGGCAAACCGCTCGATGCCGCGACGACCACGGCGGCGACCGCGGCCGTGATGGACGCCATCACAAAACTCCTCGAAGACCTCCGCGGGGAGCAGGCTCCGGTCGAGCGCTGGAATCCCGGCAAGAACAACCAGAAAGAGACCGGGCGCTTTTGAGCATGACCATGCCGATCCGGCTTCCCGTTCCGGGAGCACGCCGCATCGCCGTCCTCGGGGCGGGCAGCTGGGGCACCACCTTCAGCAAGGTCCTCGCCGACGGCGGCGCCGACGTCGCGCTCTGGGCTCGTCGCGCCGAGGTCGCGCGCGAGATCTCGCAGAGCAAGCGCAACAGCGACTACCTGCCCGGCATCAACCTGCCACGCAACCTCTGGTCGAGCCCCCGGCTGCCCGAGGTGCTCGACGGCGCAGAGTACGTGTTCATCTCGGTGCCGAGCCAGACACTGCGCGGCAACCTCCAGATCGTGCGCGACATCATCCCACCGGACGCCATCGTCGTCAGCCTGATGAAGGGAGTCGAGAGAGGCAGCGGGCTGCGCATGAGCGAGGTCATTCAGCAGGAACTCCACATCGACGTGGACCGCATCGCCGTCACATCCGGTCCCAACCTCGCCCTCGAAATCGCGAAGCAGCAGCCCACTGCCGCCGTCGTCTCCTCGGCTAGCCTCGACACCGCTACTCTCATCGCGACGGCCGCGACGAATTCGTACTTCCGCTCCTACGTCAACACCGACGTGATCGGCACCGAGTTCGGCGGCGTGCTCAAGAACCTGATCGCGGTCGCCATCGGTATCGTCGACGGGGTCGGCTACGGCGAGAACACCAAGGCGTCGATCATCACTCGCGGACTCGTGGAGATGACGAACTTCGCGGTCGCCTACGGCGCTCGGCCTGAGACGCTCTCGGGACTCGCCGGCCTCGGCGACCTCATTGCGACGTGTGAATCCGCGCTCTCGCGTAACAACACCGCCGGCAGACTGCTCGGCCAGGGCTACACCTTCTCCGACGTGGTGAAGCAGATGAACCAGACCGCGGAGGGCCTTTCGTCCGTGGCTCCCATTCTCGAGTTGGCTCGCGCGAAGGGTGTCGAGATGCCGATCGTGGCGCAAGTCGCCCTGGTGCTCGCCGGTACGATGGATCCGCGGGACATCGCGCCGCACCTCACGACCGACAGCGACGAACCACAACCGGAGTCCTAGGTGCAGCCACAGCTCGTCATAGCGGTCCTTTTCGGTGGCCGGTCGAGCGAACACTCGATCAGTTGCGCGACCGCTGGCGGTGTGCTCTCGGCGATCGACCGCACCAAGTACCGGGTGATCCCGATCGGCATCACCAGCGATGGTGCCTTCACTCTTCAGCCGGATGACGCGGAGGCGTACGCCCTCGACGCCGACGTCCTTCCCGTCGTGCAGGACAACGGCACGCGCGTCCACTGGCCGGATTCTGCAGAGTCACGAGAACTCGCCGTCTCCGACGAAACCGGAACCCGAAGCCTCGGCGACATCGACGTGGTATTCCCCATCCTGCACGGACGGTTCGGCGAGGACGGCACCGTCCAGGGCATGCTCGAACTGCTTGGTCTGCCCTACGTCGGCGCCGGTGTGCTCTCCTCAGCGGTCGGCATGGACAAGCACTTCACCAAGACGGTGCTGCAACACTCGGGGATCGCGGTCGCGCCGTGGCAGACCGTCACCGCCCACGCGTGGGGCGCAGATCCGGCGGCCGTCACCGGGCGCATCACCGCACAGTTCGACTGGCCGGTCTTCGTCAAGCCCGCCCGCGCCGGATCGAGTGTCGGAGTCTCGAAGGCGAGCGACGCCGACGAGTTGGCGTCGGCCATCCAGACGGCACTCGCCCAGGACACGAAGGTGCTCGTCGAGGCGACGCTCGTCGGGCGCGAGATCGAGTGCGCGGTGCTCGCCGGTCGTGACGGTGCGCCGCCTCGCGTCTCCGTCGCAGGCGAAATCGTCACGCCCGCCGGGTCGTTCTACGACTTCGAAGCGAAATACCTGGCATCGGATGGCGCGGCTCTGGTCTGCCCGGCCGAGATCAGCGCGGCCCAACTCGCGCAGATGCAGGACATCGCCGCGCGCGCTTTCCTCGCCATCGACGGAACGGGACTGGCGCGCGTCGATTTCTTCCTCACGGCATCCGGTTTCGTCGTCAACGAACTCAACACCATGCCCGGGTTCACCCCGATCTCGATGTTCCCGAAGTGCTGGCTCGCGAGCGGCATGAGCTACCCTGAGCTGCTCGACGAACTCATCGATTTAGGGATCTCCACCGCCCGCTGACCCGCCTGTTGCAGCCGGTGAGCTCAGACGGAGGCCGCCCCGGCCGGGGTACCGGCGTCCGACATGAACGCCGCCGTCACCTGTGCAATGCACAGGATGTTTCCCTCGCTGTCCTTGAACCAAGCTGACTTCTCATCATCCATCGTGGCGACACCGTTCTCGGTCTTGAGGCCGGGCTGGTCGTAGTCTTCGAATTTGACGCCTCTTGAGCGAAGTTGCTCGATCTCCGCGTCGAAGTCGGCGGTCATCCAGCACATCTGGGTGTTCTGCGCCGTGCCCGCGTTCTCCGTTTCGTAGATCATGAACCTCATCCCTGACGGCGCCGAGTACATGAGTTGCCCCATCACGATGTCGGACGGGTCGAGGCCGAGGGTGTCGCGGTAAAAGGCTCGTGCTCGCTGCAAATCCCTTGCTGCGAGTACGGCCATCGGATTGAGTTCCCTGAGCATGATGAATCTCGATTCTTGTGACCTGCGCTGGCCACTTGCTCTGGGGCGTTGTGAACTCGCTCAGACCCGTGGACGTCCGCTTCGACGCTGCCGGACGACGCGACCTGTTGGCCGCCGGGTGGGAACGATGCGCCTGCCAGGGTAGTGATTCCGCCAGTATCTTCCTCCTCCGCAGTACGGGGGTCAACCGCAATGGGCAGTTAATCGTGATTTCCCGGACGTCGGAGGGTCCGCGACCTGGCCGCGAATCGAAGTAGGCTCGGGCGTGCCGGAAACGGATTTCACCGAAGAAATGACCGGGCACCCGCCACGAACGAAAAGGACCACACATGCGCGCTTCCCACGCAGCAACGGCACTCGCTGCCGCTGCCGCCATGCTTCTGCTCGCCGGCTGCGTCGATAACTCGGCACCCGCCGGACCGGCGGATGCCGCCCCCGCAAATGACATCCAGGTCGACGAGGCGGCGGCCGCGCTGCTGCCGGACGACATCGCCGAGTCCGGCACGCTACTTGTCGGCACCGACCCCACCTACGCTCCGAACGAGTTCAAGGACGAGTCCGGTGAGCCCATCGGCTGGGGGATCGAGCTTGCGAGTGCCGTAGCCGCGAAGCTTGGCCTCGAGGTTGAATACCAGGTGTCGAAGTTCGACAACATCATCCCGAGCATCACCGGTGGCAAGGTCGATGTGGGTGCGTCCTCCTTCACCGACACGATCGAGCGCGAGGAGCAGGTCGACTTCGTGAACTACTACGAGGCGGGCATCCAGTGGGCCTCCGCCGCGGGAACCGATGTGGACCCCGACGACGCCTGCGGGCTCAAGGTCGCGGTGCAGGCGACGACCTACGAGGACACCGAGGAGGTTCCGGCAAAGAGCGAAGCATGTGTCGCGGCGGGCAAGCCGCCGATCGACAAGCTGCAGTACGACACTCAGGATGCCGCCACCAACGCGGTCGCGCTCGGCCAGGCCGACGCGCTCAGCGCAGATTCCCCCGTCACCCTCTACGCGATCTCCCAGACCGACGGCAAGCTGCAGGCAGCGGGCGAGAGCTTCGACGTCGCTCCCTATGGGTTCGCCGTGGCGAAGGATTCCGGTCTCGCCGAGGCGATTCAGGCAGCTCTCCAGTCGATGGTCGATGACGGCACCTACGGCGACATCCTCGACGAGTGGGGCGTTGCCGACGGCGGCATCGAGAAGATCACGATCAACGCGGCTTCGAACGGCTAGCACATGAGCGCGGCGAATCCGCAGTCGGCGGGGAGGGGGACCTCCCCGCGCGGCCGCGCCGAGATACCGGATGACGCTGATCCGAAGGCCATCAAGGCGATCAAGCTGCGGCATCCGTACCGAATCGTGTTCGCGGTGCTGCTCGTGCTCACCTTCGTGCTGTTCATCATCGACGCGGCGCAACGTCCGGCCTACGACTGGCCGACCGTAGGTCAGTACGTGTTCGACCGGCGGATCACCCAGGCAGCGTTCAATACGCTGCTGCTGACGGTCTACGCGATGGTGATCGCGATCGTACTCGGCGTGCTCCTGGCGGTGATGCGCCTGTCACCCAATCCCGTGGTGAAGAGCGTCGCCTGGTTCTATCTGTGGGTGTTCCGAGGCACCCCGGTGTACGTGCAGCTGGTGTTCTGGGGACTCATCGCTGTCATCTACCAAACCATCGACATCGGCATCCCCTTCACGGAACCGTGGTACTCGTTCAGCACCCAAGCGACGCTCAGCACCTTCGTTCTCGCTGTCATCGGGCTCTCACTGAATGAGGCCGCCTACATGGCCGAGATCGTGCGAGCCGGGCTGCTCTCGGTCGACCGCGGCCAGGAGGAGGCGGCGACCGCGCTGGGGATGAGCTGGTCGCAGACGATGCGCCGCGTGATCCTTCCACAGTCGATGCGAGTGATCATCCCGCCGACGGGCAACGAGGTCATCTCGATGCTCAAGACCACTTCGCTCGTCACGGCGATTCCGTTCGGCGGCGAACTGTACACGCGCTCTCGCGACATCTCTGCCGAGACGTTCAATCCGATTCCGTTGCTCATCGTCGCGTCGATTTGGTACCTCTTCTTCACCTCCATCCTGATGGTCGGTCAATACTTTCTCGAGAAACGGTTCTCCCGCGGCATCGGGGATCGGCGGCCGGACAAGAACTCGGGCGCCCCCGCCCCTACCGGCACCCTCTCGATCGCAGGCGTCAGCCAGCCCACGGTGCTGCACGCCACCGGGGATACCGGGCATGGCTCGGGAAGGCGGCAGAAGAGGTGACCGACTCGACCAGCACGCGGGCTTCATCCGCATCGGGCTCGGCAGTGCCGATGGTGTTCGCCGACGGCGTCTCGAAGAGCTTCGGCTCGAACACGGTGCTGAAGAGCATCTCACTCGAGGTGCAGCGCGGCGAGGTCATGTGCCTCGTCGGGCCATCGGGCTCCGGCAAGTCGACCTTCCTGCGCCTCATCAATCACCTCGAGGTGCTCTCCGCCGGGCGGCTCAGCGTGGACGGCGACCTTGTCGGCTATCGCGAGTCGAACGGCAAGTTGTACGAGTTGCAGCCGAAGGAGGCCGCGAGGCAGCGGCGCGACATCGGAATGGTGTTCCAGAAGTTCAACCTTTTTCCGCACATGACGGCGCTGCAGAACGTGTCGGAAGCGCCACTGCGCGTCAAGGGCGAGCCCAGAGCGAGGGTGGAGGAGCGGGCACGCGCCTTGCTCGACCGGGTCGGTCTCGCCGATCGCGCCGACTATTACCCCGCCCACCTTTCCGGCGGGCAGCAGCAGAGGGTGGCGATCGCGCGGGCGCTCGCGATGGAGCCGAAGCTCATGCTGTTCGACGAGCCGACGAGCGCGCTCGATCCGGAACTCGTCGGCGAGGTCCTCGACGTCATGAAGGGTCTCGCCAGCGACGGAATGACGATGATCGTCGTCACCCACGAAATGGGGTTCGCGCGTGAGGTCGCCGACTCGCTCGTGTTCATGGACGGCGGCGTGGTCGTCGAATCCGGTGATCCGCGTGAGCTGCTCGGGAATCCGAAGCACGAGCGCACCCGCGCGTTCCTCTCCAAGGTGCTGTAACGACTCGTCACTCGATCGGCGGCTCCTACAGCGGAACATCCGTCATCTGCGCACGACATGCTCCTGGTGTTTGTGTGCAGCACGGTACTTTTCCGCTGTGGGCGTCCGCTACCAGCCGGCGGCGGTGCCCGGCTCGGCTCAGCCCTCCGGCTCAAGCACCGCGTCGTCACCGGTGCTGACGTCGGCGGGGTCGGTGCAGGCACGCGAGGCAGGGTTGACCCCGACCGCGTTGGCCAGCTCGTTGAGCGCATTCGAGTCGGATGTCACGTGGTCGACGACGACCTGCACCGCCGGGTCGCGGCCGTAGGTAGTGAAAACGCCGCGATCCTCGTCCGAGTCGTCCACCAGCCAGTCGACCCCGTCGATGGTGATGCAACGCTGCGTCGACGGCCCGGGCACATCGACTCCGCAGGTGAGCAGGATGACGGCCGGGTCGCCCCAGGCGCCGGTACCCTGCGCGTCCGTCACGCGGATCGAGTGCTCGTCGATGGTGTCGGGCAGGCGAACCACGATCTCCGCGCACAGCGGATCCACGGCGTTCTCCGCCGGCCGCATCGGCACGGCTGTAGAGCAGCCGGCGACCGCGGCCAGGACCAGGAACATGGCGGCGGCGGGCGCCATCCGCCTGCGCATCAACTTCATCGCGTTCAGGCTACCGTTTGTTGCATGACGGTTCCTGACACCCTCGGCGGCATCGGCGAAACGGCGGCCCTTGCGCGCATCTTCCCCCGGCTGCCCTCCGCCGCCGCGCAGCTGCTCGGGCCGGGGGACGACGCCGCGGTCGTCGCGGCCCCGGACGGGCGCATCGTCATCACGACCGACATGATGATCCACGGGCCCGACTTCCGACTCGCCTGGTCGAGCCCGCGCGACCTCGGCTGGAAGGCAGCCGCGTCGAATCTGTCGGACATCGCGGCGATGGGGGCTTCACCGACCGCTCTCGTCGTCGCGATCGCTGCGCCGGCCGATTCCGCCGTCTCCCTGCTCGAGGGGATTGCCGACGGGTTGCGTGAGGCGTGTTCCGCGCTCGCACCGGGCTGCGGCGTGGTCGGAGGGGATCTCTCCGTGTCGCACACGCTGACCATCGCCGTCACCGCGTTGGGCGACCTGGAGGGGCGCGATCCCGTGTTGCGATCGGGGGCGCAGGCGGGCGACGTGCTCGCCGTGTCCGGCTCGCTGGGGTGCGCGGCCCTCGGCCTGCGACTGCTGTTCGAGCGGGGCGTCGACGCCTCGGGAGAACCGGATGCCGCGGCAGCCGCTTCCGTGCGAGCCGAGCATCCCGACCTGATCGCCGCCCAGCTCGCGCCATCACCGTCCATCGCGGACGGCGTCGCCGCCGCTATCGGGGGAGCCACCGCGATGCTCGACCTCAGCGATGGGCTCGCCATCGACGCCAGGAGGCTGGCGCACGCGAGCGGAATCGGGCTCGACTTCGACTCCTCGAGGCTCGGCGAGGACCCAAACCTCGCGCTCGCCGGCGGAGAGGATCACGCGCTGCTCGCGACATTCCCGGCCGGGGCCGCCCTGCCCGGCGGCTTCCGTGCGATCGGCCGGGTCGTCACGGGGGAAGGGCTGAGCGTCGACGGCTCCGCGTTCGACGAGCAGGTCGGGTGGGATCCGTATCGCGGCTGGAACGGCGGCGCAGGCTGAAGCTCCGCCCTGCGAGTTTTGCCCGGCGGAGGCTGTGACGCCCCGAATCGACCTGCTGGCGCGGGAAGTCCGGAGAAGCGTTGCAGCGGTGGTGGCCTCGAGGTCAACCGGAGGAGGCGCGCGCCCACCACAGGGTCGTGTCGCCGTAGTCCTTGCGTCGCTGGGGCTCGAGTCCGACCGGCCAGGCCGGCTCCGGCGACCGGGAGCTCCGCTCGAGAACGACCGCCGCATCCGGAGTCAGCCGTGACGCGAGTCGAGCGAGCCCCTGCGACAGTTCCGTCTCGTCGAGCTCATACGGCGGGTCGATCAGGGCGACGTCCCACAAGGCGTTGCTTCCGGCGAGGAAACTCTGCACGGACCGGCCGGCGACTTCGATCACAGGTTCACTGCCTGCGGGGGCGCTCTTCAGGACCACCGCGGCGTTCCGGCGGCAGACGGATGCTGCTGCCGCGCTCTTTTCGACGAGAGTCACGTGACTCGCGCCGCGGCTCGCGGCCTCGAGTCCGAGGGCACCGGACCCAGCGTAGAGGTCTATCACGCGAGCACCGTCGACGAGGTCGCGCGACTCGAGTGCCGAGAAAATCGCCTCTCGCACCCGGTCGCTGGTGGGCCGCGTGCCCTGCCCCGGCACGGCGATCGTGAGGGAGCCGGCGAAACCGGCGATTATCCGTGTCATCGGCATCCACCGTACCGCCATGCACCATTTGGCGAGTCGGTAGCATCGGCGTCGGGATCGGCCACACTGGAACTGTAGAGGTCGCACAACCGATTCGGTCGATCCTTGCCCGCGATCCACACTGACACGCATGGCCACAGTCGACCGCTCCAGTAAACCATCGTTCACCAAGTCGCTCTTCCTGGGTCAGGTCGCATCAGAGCTCGTGATGCCGTACCCGGTCATGTCCAGCGAGGAGCGCCGCCAGGTCACCGCCCTCTCGACGAGCGCCCGCGAATACCTCACCACGGTCTACGACCCTGCGAAGGCGGAGCGCGACCGCTGGGTAGGGGAGGACACCATCCGGGGCCTCGGTGAGCGGGGCTTGCTCGGCCTCTTCGTCGGCCGCGAATACGGCGGGCAGGGTCTCAGTCAGTCCGGGTACTGCCGGGTGATGGAGGAGTTCGGGCGCGTCGACGGCGCCCTCGCTGTCGTTATGGGCGTGCACCAGTCGATCGGCACGAAACCAATCCACCTGTACGGCAACGACGAGCAGAAGGCGCGCTGGCTGCCGGACCTCGCATCCGGTCGCAAGCTCGCCGCGTTCGTGCTCACGGAGCCGAACGTCGGGTCGGATGCCTACAACCTCGAGACGCGGGCGGAGCGCCAGTCCGACGGCTCGTGGCTGCTCAACGGCGAGAAGCGCTGGATCGGAAACGGCGATCAGGATGTGCTCACCGTCTTCGCGCGCTCCGAGCAGGGTCATGTCGCCCTCATCGTCGAAAAGGGCACGGACGGGCTGTCGGTCGGGCCGCGCTTCGAGACGCTCGGCCTCAAGGCGAACCGACTCCAGCGCGTGCACTTCAAAGACGTGCGCGTGCCTGCCGAGAACCTGCTCGGCGAGCCCGGCGACGGATTCCGCATCGCCATGAACACGCTCAACAACGGCAGGATGTCGATGGGCACGTCGATCGCGGGCGGCATGAAGCAGTTCCTCGACTTCACCCTCGAACACGCCAACAGCAGGCAGCAGTTCGGGCGCGCGCTGATCGATTTCGAGCTCGTCGAGGAAAAGGCGGCATGGATGACCTCGCAGATCTACGGCCTCGAATCGATGTCGTACCTCACCACCGGGCTCGTCGACCTCGGCGCAGCGGACTTCTCGCTCGAATCGGCGATGACCAAAGTCGTCGCAAGCGACGTCGGCTGGAAGGCGCTCAACAAGGCCGTGCAGGTGCACGGCGGCACCGCGTACATGGACGACCACCCGCTCTCGAAGGCGATTCGCGATTTCCGCATTTTTCCGATCTTCGAGGGGGCGAACGACGTCATGCGCGCCTTCGTGGCCCTGAACGGGCTCAAGGCCCTCAGCGAGGACCTGCCGGACGTGCGCTCCCTCAGCATCGGCGACCCGGCGAAGGCCATCGGTGTGCTCGCGCCCTACGTCTCCGGGCGCATCAACCGTGCGATCCGCCCTGGCCGGCTTGTCGGCGCGCACCCGGCGCTCGCAAAGCACAACGCGCTCGTCAGCGAGCAGACCGTGCGGCTGCGGGACGCCGCCGAGTCGGCCCTGCGCACGCACGGCAGGAAGGTGCAGGAGAAACAACTCCTGCAGAAACGGCTCTCGTCCGTGGCATCCGGAATCTACTCCCAGGTGGCCGTCATCGGCCGCGCATCGGCGACTTTCCAACGCGACGGACTGCAGGAGTCTGGCGGCGAGAAGACTGTGGCGATCCACTTCCTCAAGCGGAGCCAGCGTGAGGTGGCCCGGCAGTTGCGCTCGCTCGAGATCAACGACGACAGCTACACGCGCCAGATCGGCACTGGCGTGCGCGAGCGGAACGGGTACGGGCTCGACCTGTAGCACCGGGCGTCATGCGCTGACGGGGGCGGCGAATACGATCGGAGCATGCCGGATTCCCCGCTCGACGCGCGCCTGAGCGGAATGCTCGGCGGTCGCACGGCGGCGGCGTTCACCAAGGCCCTCGGGCTCGAGACGGTCGGCGACCTTTTGAGCCACTACCCGCGCAGGTATGCACGGCGCGGAGAACTGACCGACCTGGGCGAGCTCCCGTTCGACGAGAACGTCACGATCGTCGCCGAGGTGCTCGAGGCGCGGGAGCGGCCGATGCGCGCACGGCGCGGTTCGCTCGTCGAGGTGCGGATCAGCGACGGAGTCGGCATTCTGAACCTCACCTTCTTCAGCCAGTCCTGGCGTCTGAAGGAGCTGCGCCCCGGTGTGCGTGGCATCTTCGCAGGCAAAGTCACCGAGTACCGCGGCACCCGTCAACTCACCCATCCTGACTACGAGCTGTTCGACGCGGACGGCGAGGCGACCCGCAGCGAGGAGTCCCTGAAGGCCTGGGCGGAGCAGCCCATTCCGATCTACCCCGCGACGTCCACCGTCGCGTCCTGGCAGGTGCACAAGGCGATCGAGGTAGTGCTCGACACCCTGCCGGCACTCGCGGATCCGGTACCCGACTTCGTTCGCGTGTCACGGAAGCTTGTGACATTCGCGCGCGCCCTCGAACTCATCCACCGCCCGCAGAAGGATTCCGACTGGGGTGCCGCGCGCAAGGCCCTGCGGTTTCAGGAGGCGTTCGTGCTCCAGGCGGCGCTGCTGCAGCAACGCGCCCTCCTGCGGATGGAGAAGGCGACGCCACGCCACCCGACGCCCGGCGGACTGCTCGAACGATTCGACGCGTCGATGCCGTTCACCCTCACGTCCGACCAATCGAAGGTCGGCGCGGAAATCGCGTCCGATCTCGCGTCGGAGGCGCCGATGAATCGACTGCTCCAGGGCGAGGTGGGCTCCGGCAAAACTCTTGTCGCGCTGCGCGCCATGCTCGCAACGGCGGAGTCCGGCGGCCAATCGGCGTTACTCGCCCCCACCGAGGTGCTCGCGGGTCAGCACATCCGCTCGATCGTGAAGACCCTCGGCCCCGACCTGGCCTCGACGCTGCACCCGACCCTGATCACCGGGCAGATGCCCGTGGCCGATCGGCGGAAGGCGATGCTTGCCGCGGTGACAGGGCAGGCGGGGATCGTGGTCGGCACTCACGCGCTGATGAGCGAGAACGTCGGATTCTTCGACCTCGGACTGGTGGTCGTCGACGAGCAGCACCGGTTCGGGGTGGAGCAGCGCGAGGCGTTGCGTCGAAAGGGGGCGGTGCCACCGCACGTGCTCGTGCTCACCGCGACGCCGATTCCGCGCACCGTCGCGATGACAGTGTTCGGTGACCTCGACGTGTCGACGATCGCCGAGCTGCCGTCCGGCCGGGTTCCGATCCTCAGCCACGTGGTGCCGCTCGCGGAGAAGCCGGGCTGGGCCGGTCGCGTCTGGCAGCGGGTCGCCGAAGAGGTCGCGCTCGATCGACAGGCTTTCGTGGTGTGTCCGGCGATTGACAGTGCGGTCTCCGAAACGGACGACGGCGAGCCGGATCTCGAAGGGCCCGCGAATGTCACCGATGTCCTCGCCCGCTTACAGGCCGACCCGTTGCTCGAATCGGCTCGCGTCGCATCGCTGCACGGACGGATGTCGAGCGATCAAAAGGACGCGATCATGCGCGCCTTCGCGGCGGGGGAAATCGACGTGCTCGTTGCGACCACAGTCATCGAGGTCGGCGTCGACGTGCCCAACGCGTCGGTGATGGTCGTGCTCGATGCCGACCGGTTCGGGGTGTCCCAGCTGCACCAACTGCGCGGAAGAGTCGGCCGGGGGAGTGTTCCCGGCCTCTGCCTCATGGTCACCCACGCCGAAGTCGAGACCCTCGCCAGGGAGCGGGTCGAGGCAGTCGCATCCACCCTCGACGGTTTCGAACTCGCTCAGAAGGATCTCGAACTGCGCAAAGAGGGCGATGTGCTCGGCAGCACCCAGTCGGGCGGCCGCTCGTCCCTTCGGCTGCTGCGAGTCGCGCAGGATGGCGAGCTCATCACCGAGGCTCGCACGCTCGCCGCCGCGATCCTCGAGGGCGACCCGGCGCTCGAGTCACATCAGCAGCTGCGCGACGCGCTCGCCCGCCGACTCGACGAGACGAGCCGGGACTTTCTCGCGAAGAACTGACGGACGCCGACGGGCGCGCATCCGTCACGTCACAAACTCGCAACATTCGCCGGATAGGGTGCACTAATGAGCAGGATCGCCGTCGTCCCTGGTTCCTTCGACCCCGTGACCCTCGGTCACTTGGATGTGATCGAGCGCGCGGCGGGGATCTTCGACGAATTGCACGTGCTCGTCGTACACAACCCGGGCAAGACCGCCCTGCTCCCGGTGGCGCAACGGGTGGCGCTCATTGAGAAGTCGATCGCTGAGGCCGGGTTCGACGGCAACGTCACGGTTACATCCTGGACCGTGGGGCTCCTCGTGGACTACTGCACGGATGTCGGCGCGACGGTACTCGTGAAGGGTGTGCGGTCCCAGGTCGACGTCGCGTATGAGACGCCCATGGCGATCGTGAACCGCAATCTCGCCGGGGTGGAGACCATCTTCATGCTGCCGGATCCGGCTCACGCGCACGTGTCGAGTTCGCTCGTGCGGCAGGTCGCGTCGCTCGGCGGTGACGTCAGCCCTTATGTGCCGAAGGTCGTGGCGGAGTTTTTGCAGCGTGGTTGAGACGGCGGCCCGTTCCGCAGGACACAATAGTCAAGTGACTCTCAAACTCGGATACAAGGCGTCGGCGGAACAGTTCGATCCGCGCGAGCTGGTGGAGATTTCTGTGGCTGCGGAAGGCCACGGCATGGACAGCGTCGCCGTGAGCGATCACTTCCAGCCGTGGAGGCACGAGGGCGGGCACGCGCCGTTCTCGCTCGCCTGGATGGCGGCGGTTGGGGAGCGCACGAGCACCATCACGATCGGCACGAGCGTGATGACGCCGACGTTCCGCTACAATCCGGCCGTGATCGCACAGGCCTTCGCCACGATGGGGTGCCTCTACCCCGGACGCATCATGCTCGGCGTCGGCACCGGCGAGGCTCTGAACGAGATCGCCACCGGATTCCGCGGCGCAGGCGAGCAGCACTGGCCCGAGTTCAAGGAACGCTTCGCTCGCCTGCGCGAGGCCGTTCAGCTGATGCGTCAACTCTGGAGCGAGGACCGCGTCAACTTCGAGGGGGAGTACTACTCCACTCACGACGCAAGCATTTATGACCGGCCGGACGGCGGCATCCCCGTCTACATCGCCGCAGGCGGCCCGGTCGTCGCACGCTACGCCGGGCGCTCGGGTGACGGCTTCATCTGCACCTCGGGCAAGGGCATGGACCTCTACACCAAGTCACTCATTCCCGCCGTCAAAGAGGGGGCCGAGAAGGTCGGTCGCGAATTCGAAGATCTCGACCGGATGATCGAGATCAAGCTCTCCTACGACACCGACCACGACACCGCCCTCGAGAACACCCGCTTTTGGGCGCCGCTTGCACTGACCAAGGAGCAGAAGCACGACATCACCGACCCGACCGAGATGGAGAAGGCGGCGGATGCTCTCCCCATCGAGCAGATCGCCTCGCGCTGGATCGTCGGCTCGGACCCCGAGAAGATCGTCGAGCAGGTCAAGCAGTACACGGATGCCGGGCTCAATCACCTCGTCTTCCACGGTCCGGGACAGGACCAGCGGCGGTTCCTCGAGCTGTTCGAGCGCGACCTGGCGCCTCGACTGCGCGCGCTGAGCTGAGTTCGCGCCCGCCGGGTGTCCCACGCGTGCGCAGAGCCCGCTGTCGGCGCCTGATCGATGCGATCACCGGCTCGGTCGGCGCCTGCAATATTCTCCGGCAACGGAGCTTGTCGATCGGCACACATCCGGAGCACCATCGATGCATGACAGGAACAGGGATCTTCGACACCGTCGTCATCGGCGGCGGAGCAGCGGGGCTGAGCGGCGCCACCGCATTGGGACGCGCCCGGCGCTCGGTTCTCGTGATCGACGCGGGCGAGCCGCGCAACGCCCCTGCCGACGGCGTGCACAACTTCCTCACCCGGGATGGTATGAACCCTCTGGCCTTGCAGGCCGCCGGGCGCGCCGAAGCGGAGGCGTACGGCGTGCGCTTCCTGAACTCGACCGCGACGGGTGCGTCAGGCGGCGTGGGCGACTTCACTGTCACGCTCGCGGACGGCGACCGTGTCAGGGCTCGCCGCCTGCTTGTGACGACAGGGGTGACGGACATCCTGCCCGATGTGGCTGGGCTTCGTGATCGCTGGGGGCGCGACGTCATCCACTGCCCGTATTGCCACGGATGGGAGGTGCGCGACCGGGCGATCGCGGTGATCGGAAGTGGGCCCATGACGATGCACCAGGCGCTGCTGTTCCGCCAATGGAGCGCGAACGTCACCCTTTTCGTGCACACGGCGCCAGCTCCGACACAGGACGAACGCGAGCAGCTCGCCGCACGCGGCATCCGCCTGATCGAGGGGCTCGTGACCTCCGTCGACGTGACCGACGATGCCATCAGCGGGGTGACGACGGCGGACGGTCGAACCGAGCCCGCGGCTGCGGTGGTCGTGGGTCCGCGAATGGAGGCACGCTCTGGCGTGCTCGCCGACCTCGGCCTCACGCCCATCGAGCATTCTTCGGGCGTCGGCACTCACATCCAATCGCAGCAGGGCGGCGTGACATCAGTACCCGGGGTGTGGGTGGCCGGAAACGTGACTGATCTGGTGGCGCAGGTCGTCACGGCCGCATCGGCTGGTCTCATGGCCGGTGCGACGATCAACGCGGACCTCCTGGCCGAGGAACTGGCCGATGACCTTGCCCGCTACCGGGCGCGAGGCCCGTATCAGCAGACCCCTCAACCGATGTTCGAGCCGGACCGGTTCGCCTGATGGCGGAGCTCATCTACTCCGGCATCCTGTACCGCGCCGAGAACCGACCGGGAGGATCTTCGCGAAACTTGACTCAGCCTGAGGGCGTCGCCCCTAGTTCGCAACTCTGACCGTGTCGATTCTCGCTTCGAGGTGAATGACACCATCCCGCAGGTCGAACGTCGTGATGGCGATGCCGCTGGCCCTCGTCGCGACGGCCTTCTGCACGTCGATGACGACGACGGGATCGTTCTCCCCGCGCTGCATTTCGATGACCCCCTCGGGGAGTCCACTGTCGCGCACCGCTTTGTTCACCGGGTCCAGAAGGAAGGGCAGCAGCTTGTGCGCAGGGAGGCCGCGGGCCAGCGCGGTGACGGCGAAGGTTGCGACGCCCTCAAAGTAGCTCTCGAATCGCGCGGTGACGGCGACGGTACCCGCCGCCGCGGCGGCGAGCTGCAGCGCGGGTTGGGGATGGCCTGAGGTCGACGTCCGCGTGCACGGTCGACCCTTCGCAGCGCACGGCCCGGATCATCGGGGGCAGCGGGTTCTCGGCTGTCATGAGAGCTATTGCTTCGATGAAGGGGAGGGCGAGTTGCATGGGTTCTCCTGCGTTCTGCGCTGCGTCCGTCTCAGCCTGCGTGCCCTCCGATGCTAGGCGAGAGCAGCCGGGCGCATTCTTCCAGCCGCGGCGTGGAAGCATGGGACCATGACCATCATCAAGATCAACGCGATCACCGTCGCCGCCGACAGCGGGAACGAGCTCGCTCACCGATTCGCTGCACGCGCGGGCGCCGTCGACAACCAGCCCGGCTTCGAGGGTTTCGAGCTGATGAAGCCGACGGATGGCCGCACCACCTGGCTCGTCATCACCCGGTGGGCGGACGAGGAGTCCTTCCAAGCCTGGGTGAACTCACCGGCGTTCGGACACGGGCACCGTGGTGAGGCTCCGGCTGAGGGAGAGTCGCCGCGCGGGCACGTCGGTGTGAGCAGCGAGCTGTGGTCGTACGAGGTTGCGGGCGGGTCGGGCAGCTAAGCCCATTCGCGGTCCAGGACGCGCGGTCCAGGACGATCGAGCCGGTTCATCGGCCGCTACCAGCGATCCCGGCACCCATTGGCGCCGTCGCGCAGGCGCTTGCGCCGTCGAGGACGTTTCTCCGCAGGATCCAACTCTCCGTGCAATCCCCTCACCCCGGTGCGCGCAACAATGTACCCATGCTCAACACCAACCCCCACATCGGCTACGCCGCCATGCTGGAGCGCTTCCACCCCACCGAGATCCTCGAGCTCGCCGGCCACGCGGAGGCGAACGGTTTCCGCGGGGTCATGGCCGCGGACCACTTCCAGCCTTGGGTGCCGGCGCAGGGGCAGGCATCTTTCGTCTGGAACGTGCTCGGCGCGCTCGGACAGACGACGACGGGTGACCTCGGTACAGGGGTGACCGCACCGACGTTCCGCTGGCATCCGGCGATGGTGGCACAGGCGTCCGCCACCCTTGCGGCGATGTATCCGGGGCGGCACTGGCTGGGGCTCGGCAGCGGCGAGGCGCTCAACGAGCATGTCGTCGGGCAGTACTGGCCGGAGGCGCCGGAGCGGATCAACCGGATGTTCGAGGCCGTCGACATCATCAAGAAGCTGTTCGCGTCCGGGCTGAATCACAAGGATGTGCGGCACGAGGGGCAGTTCTACCGACTTGAGTCCACCCGGCTGTGGACGATGCCGGAGAAGGCTCCCGAGATCCTCGTCGCCACCGCTGGCCCGGTCGCCGCCAAGCGCGCCGGGCGGAACGTCGACGGACTGATCACCGAGGCGGCGCCGGTTGATAAAGTCGCGATGCTGCTGCAGCGCTTCGCCGAGGGTGCGCGCGAGGTGGGACGTGATGCCACCAGGATGACGAAGGTGCTTCGCCTGCACCTCAGCTGGGCCGAGACCGACGAGATCGCCATGGCGAACGCGATCTCCGAGTGGCCGAACGGCGGCATCCGTTTTCCCAAGAGCGATATCCGCTCTCCATTCGAACTCGAGCAGATCGTGCGGATGGTGCGCCCGGAGGACTTCGAGGGGCGAATGCCGGTGAGCGCCGATCCGGACGTGCACCGGGCGTACGTCCAGCAGTATGTCGACCTCGGCTTCGACCGCATCTACCTGCACAACGTGGGCCGCAACCAGCGGGAGTGGATCAACGTGTTTTCGCGGGACGTGTTGCCGAAGCTGGTGCGGTGAGTTCCCGGGTGGCCACCGTGCCTGCGCTGCAGCCTGACGGCGTCCTTCTCCGCAACCTCGTCGACGGCCTGCAGTCACCAGCTCCAAAGGCTCACCGGAGGTGCCCGCGGAGTTGCAAGGCAAGCACGCTGCCTATGCTTGGGCTGTGACCTTCACCGTATTCGCCCTCGACGGTATCCCCGAGATTGTGGCGGGGAACGATCTCTCGCGAATCATCGGCGACGCGGCGGGCGAGTTGCAGGACGGAGACATCCTCTCGGTCACGAGCAAAATCGTCTCCAAGTCGGAGGGGCGGATGATCGCCGCCGCAGACCGGGAGGACGCGATCACCGCCGAGACTGTGCGAATCGTCGCGAGCCGCGCGCATCCAGGAGGAGTCACTCGCATCGTCGAGAACCACCTCGGACTCGTGCTCGCGGCAGCCGGCGTGGACTCCAGCAACACCCCAGACGGCACGGTACTGCTGCTGCCCGTCGACCCGGATGCGTCCGCCCGAAAGCTCTGCGAAGCCCTGCGGCAGAGGTTCGGTGTGCGCATCGGCGTGGTCGTCACCGACACGCTCGGCAGGGCGTGGCGGCAGGGGCAGACGGATGTCGCAATCGGAGCCGCCGGTATCCGCGTGATCGACGACCTCCGCGGGCAGACAGACGCCGGGGGCCGCCTCCTGCACGTCACCCTGCCGGCGGTCGCGGATGAGATCGCCGGGGCGACGGACCTCGTGAAGGGCAAGGCCGCCGGACTGCCGGTCGCAGTCGTGCGCGGGCTCGGGCACCTCGTCGCCGACCTGAGCGCACCGGGCGCCCGCAGTCTCGTCCGGCAGCCGGAGCAGGACATGTTCCGGCTCGGGTCCGATGAGGCGTACGCCGCAGGGTTTGTCGCAGGTCGCGCCGACCGCGAGTAGCCGACGCGGCATACTGTGCGCCTTCGCCCGCAGTGTGCCTAGCGTCAGGTGCTGCTCGACTCCCAGTGGCTTTCCGGACGGTATCTGACAGACTTCGAGGAACACGCACACGGAATTGCGAGGACCCTTGGTGAGCGGTATTCCCCGCGAGGTCGACGAAGACCTCGCAGAACCCGAAACGAAGCGGACGATCATGCTGTCCGCGTTGGAATTCCGGGGTCTGGGCGGGCAGATCATCGACAGCATCGAGCGCGTGATCGACGGCAAGCGCCACGCGGTCGAACTCGCACTCACGGTGCTCCTCGCGGAGGGGCACCTGCTCATCGAAGACGTGCCAGGCGTCGGAAAGACGATGCTCGCGCGCGCTCTCGCCCGATCCGTCAACTGCTCGGTCTCCCGCATTCAGTTCACCCCCGACTTGCTGCCCTCGGACATCACCGGGGTGTCGGTGTACAACCAGGCGGTGCGAGACTTCGAGTTCAAGCCGGGACCGATCTTCGCGAATCTCGTGATCGGTGACGAGATCAACCGTGCGAGCCCGAAGACCCAGTCGGCGCTGTTGGAGAGCATGGAAGAGGGGCAGGTGACCGTCGACGGCGTCACCTATCCGCTCGCGGCGCCGTTCGCCGTCATGGCGACCCAGAATCCCGTCGAGATGGAGGGCACCTATCCGCTGCCGGAGGCGCAACGGGACCGTTTCATGGTCCGCATCTCGATGGGATATCCGGACGCCGCGGCTGAACTCGCGATGCTGCGTCAGAGGGAGAGCAGCAGCCCGCTCGACCGGCTCCAGCCGGTAGTGACCACCCAGCAACTGTTGGCGATGATCCGCACCGTGCGCGCGGTCTTCGTCTCCCGCTCGGTGGAACGGTACGCGGTGGCGATCACCCAGGCGACGAGACATGATCACGATCTCCGCCTCGGCGCGAGCCCGCGAGCGACACTGCAACTCGTCCGCGCGGCCAAGGCGCGGGCGGCGCTCGACGGTCGGGAGTTCGTTCTGCCTGACGACATCGATGCCCTCGCAGTCTCGGTGCTCGCCCATCGGCTCATCCCGTCGTCGCGGCTGTCGGGCGGCGCGGATGGGGTGCACTCCGGCTCGCTTGCCGACGTGGTGCTGAGGATCCTCGCGGCCACGCCGGTGCCGCTCGGCTCCGCGGGCTCCGTCTGAGGCGGTCATGGCTCGCCTCGCTCGTCCCACCCGCGCCGCCCGCCTCACGCGCCGAGGAACGGCACTTGCTGTGGTCGGGAGCGCCAGCATCCTCGGCGCGTACGCGACCAACCGGCGCGAGCTGCTGTATGTAGGACTCCTCGCGCTTCTGCTACCGCTGATCGCCGTCGCTTTCGCCCGGTTGCGTCGCGTGAGCGTCGGGGTGACGCGCACGTTCCGGCCGCGCATCGTCGGGGTCGCTCAGCCGGCCGCCGTCGAGCTGACGGTGACGAATCTCGCACCGTTCCCGACGCCGGAGCTGACCTGGCGGGATGCCCGCCCGTGGACCTTCAGCGGAGACGGCTCTCAGGTGATGCCATCGCTGACCGCCAGGAGGAGCCGCTCGCTGGCAACCGGCAACCAGACTCGACTGCGGTACGCCCTCACGGCGCCGCGCCGGGGAGAATTCGAGATCGGTCCGCTGAGCGTCATGCTCGCCGACCCGTTCGGGCTCGCGACCGGGGAGGTGGCCATCGGCGACGTCGACAGGCTCATCGTGACCCCGGCGCTGCGCGACCTGCCTGACACCGGGCTCGCGATCCTGGCGAGCGATGGTGTCTCGAAGCTTGTGCGCCGCGCAATCGGCGGCGACGACGACCTCTCAACCCGGGAGTACCGCACCGGCGACGCCATGCGCCGGGTGCACTGGCGCGCGACCGCGCGGCACGGCGAACTCATGGTGCGCCAGGAGGAGCCAGGAAGTCATGCCGAGGCACGCATCATCCTCGACACACGGCGCAGCGGATACTCCGACCGCCGAGTGCTGCGGCATCACGACGATGCGGAGAGCGCCGCGTTCGAGTTCGCGCTCTCGCTCGCCGCCTCGATCGCCTTGGATCTCGCCCGCAGCGGATTTGCGGTCGAACTCGTCGAGACCGGGCGTCCGCAGCTCGAACCGGTCATGCCGCTCGTGCCGTTCCTCCGAGCGCTCGCCACCATCGAACTGAGCCAGGAGCACGGCGACTACCGACCGGGAGTAGATGTGCAGGCGTCGAGAAGCCCCGACCGAGCGCACGGCTCGGTGTTCGCGATCGTGTCGGACGTCGACGCGCCGATGATCGAACGCCTCGCCGTTCAGCGCCCCGGGTTCGACCTCGCCGTCGCCTTCGTCATCGCCTCCCCCGATCCGCGCGCCCGCGAGATGTTGAGCGACACCGGCTGGACCTGTGTCGTGGTGCGTGCGGAGGACACCGTGGAAGGGGCCTGGCGCAGTCTCGCGCAGGTGCACGGGGCGCGCCATGGCCGTTGAGGCGCCACCGGTGCCGCAGGCGAGCGCGAGCGTAGCGCCCGATCGGCGACCACATCCCGCTGCGGTCCCGCCGAGGGGTGACTTCGTCGCCTGGAAGGTCAGCATCGCGCTGCTCATCGCGGTAGGGATCGCGGCGACCGGGCTGCATGTGCTGCTGAGGAACCAGTCCTGGTGGTTCGTGGTCGTCCTCGTCGTCGCGGTGGTGCTCGGCGCCGCCGCGCTGACGCGGGCGCTCAGCCCCCATCTCCTGCTTCCGCCCGTAGCGGGAGCTTTCGCCCTGCTCGGCGTCGTGACGTTACTGTTCGCGCCCGTTCCGGCGGTGCTCGGCGTCGTTCCGACCTTCGACACGCTCGATGCCTTCGGCACCCTGTTCCTGGAGGCGAACGACTCCATCCACCGGCAGGCCGTGCCGGCCACGCCCGACCAGTCGATCGTCTTCGTGCTCTGCATCGGCATCGGCGCGATCGCTCTCCTCTGCGACATCGTCGCCATTGCGCTGCGGCTCCCGGCGCTCGTGGGCGTGCCCCTCGTCATCATCCTCGCCGTTCCCGCGGTCACCGCGCGGAACATCACCGATCCGTTCGTTTTCGCACTGGCAGCGGCGGCGTACCTGTTCGTGCTGGTCGCGGGCACGCCGCACCGGCAGCCCGGACTTGCCGTGGGGGTGGCTGCCGCGTCGATCGTGGGCGCACTCGTGTTGCCCCTCGCGCTGCCCGGCATCGACGGCACCATCCGCAACGCCCAGCCCGGACCGTCAGCCGGGGTGAACCCGGTTCTCAGCCTCGGGGACGACCTTCGGCGATCATCCGAGCGGAACGTGCTCGAGTACGCGACTGACTCGGGCGAAGCGCACTACCTGCGGTTGGTGACGCTGGAACGTTTCACCGGGAAGGAGTGGGCGCCGACGGAAACGGACCTCGACACCGACAACACGGTCGAGGACTTCGGCCCGGTGCCAGGTCTCTCGGCCGACGTGCAGCGCGAGGCGGAGAGCACCGTCGTCGAGGTTGGCAATCTGTCCAGTCGCTGGCTGCCGGTACCGTACCCACCTCGCGTCATCACCGGGCTCGATCGAACCTGGTACTGGGAGCCGAGAGGGTTGTCGGTCGAAAGCCACGAGTCCACCGCTCGCGGGCAGAGCTATCAGGTGGAGAGCCTGCTGATCCAGCCCACACCACAACAGCTGCTCGCCGCCGGCACGACCGTCCGCCCCGAGCTCGAGCCCTACCTCGACTTGCCAGAGGACCTGCCCGCTGTGATCTCCGACGCGGCACTTGGGGTCGCCGAATCGGCCGGCTCGAACTATGAGAAGGCGCTCGCTCTGCAGGAGTACTTCCGCTCCGAAACCTTCCGGTATTCAGAAGACGCGCCCGTCGAGGGCGAGTACGACGGAACGGGGATGGATGTTCTCGCCACCTTCCTCGAGGTGCGCGCCGGCTATTGCATCCACTTCGCCTCCGCTATGGCTGTGATGGCCAGGAGCCTCGACATTCCGGCCAGAGTGGTCGTCGGCTTCCTGCCCGGGAAGCTGAGCATGCGGGGCGGCGAAACCTCCTTCTCGGTCACGACCCACGACCTGCACTCCTGGCCGGAGCTGTACTTTGAGGGGGTCGGCTGGGTGCAGTTCGAACCGACCCCCGGACGTGGGGAGCTGGGGGACTATGCAGATGTGAGCGTCGCCGGCGTACCCGAGCCGATACCACCGGATGGCTCGGCACCGGGCGCAACGCCGGTCCCGACCCCCGCCTCCTCGCCCGACGGGACGCCAGAGGCCGGAACCGATGACAGCGGCACCGGTGCCCCGGAAGCGAGCAGGCAGGGCACTCCATGGTTCGGGCTCATCGTGATCGGCACCATCCTGTTGTCTCTCATTCCCGCGCTGGTGCGGGCCGCGCAGCGGTGGCGGCTGAGCGCACGCCTCGCCTCGGGGGACGCATCCGCCATCGACGCGTGGACCGACACGCTGCGCACCGCCGTCGACCTGCGCCTGCCCGTTGCCAGCACCCAGACGCCGCGGGAGGCGGCCGGCAGGATGGGCGGCGGTCCCGCGCTCGAGCGACTGCTCCACGCCGTCGAGGCCGAGGGGTATGCGGCGACGACGAACATCGACTCGCGCGAACTCGCAGGGGACCTCCGCAGCGCGCGGACGACGCTTGCCGCCGCCGCCGAGCCGCTGACGCGCGCGATCGCGACTGTCTACCCCCCGTCGCTGTGGCGGAATATTGCGCATCCGCTCACCACGGCGCAGTCGGCGCACGACGGCGCCAGCACCCGGAACTGACCCGGCCTGGGCTTGTATCGGCGTGAATGCCGGTACGGTCGACAAGTGAGTTGGAGCATCATCATCCCGGTCAAGCGGCTCGATGAGGCGAAGTCGCGGCTTCAGCCGGCGTTGACAGACGTCGCGGAGCTCGCGTTCGCGTTCGCGTTCGACACAGTGAAGGCGGCACTCGGCTGCGGCTTGGTGGGGGACGTTCTCGTGGTGACGTCCGACTCCCGGGTGGCCGACAGTGTCCGCGCCCTCGGCGCGGTGGTCATCGACGATCCGGGCGGCGGGTTGAATGCCGCCGTCGCCGCGGGCCTCGCCGCGACCACCGGACCCGTCGCGGTCCTGACGGGCGACCTTCCCGCCGTGCGTGCGAGCGACCTCCACGATGCTCTGCGTCTGGCCGCCGACGTTCCGCTGGCGATGGTCGCCGACCGGAGCGGGAGCGGCACCACCCTGCTCGCCAGCGCGGCCGGCTCGATGCATCCCCGATTCGGTGTGTCATCGCGGGAGCTCCACGAGCACGCCGGCCACGTGGTGCTCGATGTGCCCGAAACCTCGCCGCTGCGGCAGGACGTCGACACCACCGAAGACCTCGACGCGGCAATCCTGTTCGGCGTCGGGCGCGCGACCGCCGCCGTGCTGGCGCGCCGATCGCGACCCGCGTCCGCCTGACAGGCTTTACCGTGTGCCCGGAACCGGTGCGAATCCCCCGTCGCGCTGAACCGCAGCTACGACGCTGGTCGCGAGCCTCGCCGCGTCAGCGGAGCCGCTCGGCGAGGGCGACAGCCGCGGCTGCGATCGCCGCCGACGCCTGCACGTCGGTCATCCAGAGGGGAACAGCCTCGGTGCGGATGCCCGCTTCCTCGAGCTCGGCAACGGAGGCGGCATCCGTCTCATCCACGAGCCATCCGTCAAGCAGTCCGCCCGCCTCCCGCGCCCCGTAGTGCCGCCCGACCGCGCTCGCCGTGGTGTCGACGCCGATCGCTCGCAGGCACGCGTCGGCCATTCCGCGCACCGCCTGCCCCGCGATGATCGGCGCGATTCCGATCACGGGACCGCTCGCCGCCCGCACCGCCTCGGTGATACCGGGAATTGCGGTGATCGTGCCGATCGACACTACGGGGTTGGACGGGGCGAACAGCACGATGTCGGCGGTGCGCAGCGCGTCGAGGGCCTCCTCGGTCGCCGTGGCGGAATCGACGCCGCGGTGGAGAAAACGCCGCGCGGGCACCGAGGCCCGGTGGCGCACCCACCACTCTTCGAAGTGGATGACGCGCACGGCGCCGGTTTCCGGATCGACGATCTCAACATGCGTCTCGACCTCGTCATCCGTCACCGGTAGCAGCCGCACCCCGATATTCCAGCGGGCGGCGAGGCGAGCGGTCGTCTCGGTGAGCGTGAGCCCGTCGCGGAGCAGCGCTGACCGGGCGATGTGCGTGCCGAGGTCGAGGTCGCCGAGCGTGAACCACGGCCAGCCGACGCCGTAGGCGGTGAGCTCGGCACTCACCCGCTCCGATTCGCCGACCCGCCCCCAGCCGCGCTGCTCATCGTTCGCCGCGCCGAGGGTGTACATGATCGAGTCGAGGTCTGGGCACACCCGAAGCCCGGCAAGCCACAGGTCGTCGCCCGTGTTGGCGATCACGCTGATCTCCGCTCCCGGAAGGTGATGGGCCAGCCCGCGCACAAACCGGGCCCCGCCCACGCCGCCCGCTAACACCGTCACGCGGCTCATGTCGCCGGCCCGTCGGGAAGTTCGAACACGATCACGGGGGAGCCGGTTCGCGGATGGGCGAGCACGGTCGCCGAGACCCCCCAGACCGATTCGATGAGCTCCGGGGTGAGCACTTCGATGGGGTGTCCCGCGGCGGCGACCCTGCCCTCGTCGAGCACGACGACCCGGTCGGCGAAGGTGACGGCCAGGTTGAGGTCGTGCAGAGCGGTGACCACCGCGAGGTCGTTCGCCTGCGCGAGGCGGCGAACGAGAGCGAGGGTGGCCAACTGGGCGCCCACGTCGAGGTGATTGGTCGGCTCGTCGAGGAAGAGCAGGCGCGGTTGCTGGGCGAGCGCGCGGGCGAGGTGGGCACGCTGGCGCTCCCCGCCGGACAACGTCGAGATCTGCCGGTCGGCGAACGCCGTTATTCCCACGTCGGCGAGTGCGTCGTCGATGATGGCGGCGTCTTCCGGTGCCGGACCGGCGAACACGGACGCATGCGGGGTGCGCCCGAGCGTCACCGCCATGCGCACGGTGAGCGGGAGTTCGGCCTGAGCATCCTGCTCCACCAGCGCGGCCTCCCTGGCGCGATCGCGTCGGCTGAGGGCGAACCAGTCCTCGTGCTCCCAGCTGACGCCGCCCGACGCGGGGCGGTCCACGCCCGCGAGCACCCGGAGGAGGCTCGACTTGCCGGCGCCGTTCGGCCCCAGGATCGCGGTGACGAGGCCCGAGGAGAACTCGGCTCGAACATCATCGACAACGGTCCTTCCCCCGAGCACCACCGAGATGTTTTGTGCCACCAGGGAGCTCACGAGAACCGCCTCGACCGCATGAGCAGCAGAACGAATACCGGGGCGCCGACGATCGCGGTGATGATGCCGACCGGCAGTTCCCGCGGATCGAAGATCGTCCGTGCGGCGGTGTCACACCAGATGAGGAAGATTGCCCCGGTGAGCGCCGCAAGCGGCAGCAGCGTGCGGTGCCGGGTTCCGACGACCAGCCGCACGGCGTGCGGTAGAACCAGGCCGACGAAGCCGATTGATCCGCTCACCGCCACCATAGCGCCGGTGAGAAGCGCGGTGCCGATCAGCAGCAGCAGTCGGGTACGCGCCACGTTCACCCCGAGCGCTGCGGCCGAGGTGTCGCCGAACGCGAAGGCGTCGAGCGCGCGACCGCCGACCATGAGTGGAAGCCCGATCAGCAGCAGGGCACTCCCGGCGATGAACACCGCCGACCAGTCGGCGCCCGCGAGGGACCCGAGCAGCCACGCGATGATCTCCCGGTAGGAGTCACCCGTCGCAGTCCAGAAGATGACGAAACTCGTGAGGGAGGCGCCGAGGCTCGACACGGCGATGCCAGCGAGAATGGTGCGGCCGGGGGCCAGTGACGAGCCGGCTCCGGCGATCAGCAAGGTCGCGACGAGGGCGACGATCGCGCCGGCGAACGCGGCCACGGGCAGCAGCACTCCCGCGCCGAGCACGAGCACCGTGACCGCCCCAAGGGAGGCGCCGGAGGAAAGCCCGAGCAGGTACGGGTCGGCGAGGGAGTTCCGCGTGGTCGCCTGCATCACCGCGCCGGCGATCGCGAGCCCCGCGCCGACCGCGCCGGCGGTCAGCACGCGGGGAAGGCGCAGCTCCCAGACGATGCCGTCGCGCAGCGCAGAGAGAGGGCTCCCGCCGAGGCCGAGGCGGCTGCCGACGGATGCCCACACTTCGCCGAAACGGATGTCCGCCGGGCCGATCGTGGTGGCGACCGTGATCGATACCAGAAGCGCGAGGGTGAGCCCGGCCGCAGCGAGCGCAACCCTGGACGGCGCCGGTCTAGTCAAGCTCCAGCGCCGCAAGCTGGTCGGCGAGATCCGCAGTCGCGGAAACATTACGCACCCCGGCCTCGCCCGCCGCGAACGGAACGATCAGGTAGCGGGACTCTCGCACCGCATCGAGGGCCGCCGTCGCCGGGTTCGCCCGCAGGATCTCGATCTTGCTGTCTGCCGAGTTCCACGAGGCGTCGACGAGCACGATGACATCCGGATCGGCGTCGACGATGGCCTCCCAGCCGAGGGACGACCACGTGTCATCCACGTCGCCGGCGACATTGCCGAGGCCGAGTCGCTCCATCATCATCTGGGGTGCACCGATGCCGGCGCCGACATAGGGGATGTCAGTGCCGGAGGAGTACCAGAGGGCCGTGAGTCCACGGTCGTCGGTCGGGATCTCCTCGAGCGCGTCGCGCTGTTCGCTTACGAGTTCCGTGGCCGCATCGTCGGCATGGAACACGCTGCCCGCCTCGAGGATCTCGTCGAAGACCTCGTCGAAGCTCAACTTCTCGGGCTTGTAGGCGGGGTCCTTGCACGCCGACGGCGCCACGTAGCTGCCGATTCCGAGTGCCTGGAGCGACTCCCGCTCGCCGGCGGCCTCCGCGGTGAACATCGACTCCCAGCCGGCGAAGACGAAGTCGGGCTCGAGTTCGAGTACCGCCTCCTGACCGGGCGCGAAGTCAGAGATGATCGGGATTTCGGATGACGCATCGGCCCAGGCGTCCGGCACCGGCCCGTCCTGGAAGGCTGAGCCGACGATGCGCTCGCCGAGTCCGAGCGCGAGCAGGAGCTCGGTCGAGGTTGACTTGATGGTCACGATGCGCTCGGGGGCGTCCGCGGTGATCGCGACGTCCGTGCCGCAGTTGTCGACGACGGACGCGCGAGTTTCGGTGGGCGCATCGATCGGCGCGGATGCGGCGCTCGCGCAACCGGTCAGAGCGGCGACGGCGACCACGACGGAGACGACGGCGCCCGTCTGGACGGCGTGGGGCCGCCTCTTCAGGGAACGGTGGAACGACAAACCCATGGGAACTCCAGCCAATGCGACAGGGAAACCGCCAGCTGACTGCTCGCGGAAGACCTGTCGCCCCAGATCCGGGGCCGACGCACCGCACCACATCCGGTGCAGGGGTCTGTTCTTCAACTCTACTCACCTTTGTCGGGCCGGATGGCGAACTGTGCTAGTGGGCTTCGTGATGGACCATCATCACGGCGTTTCCCGCGGGGTTCGGCGGGCTGCTCCACCTGGTGCGGCCCGCTCGTCCACGCGCTCTTCGCATCCCTTCTCCGCCTGGAACGATCACATGATGCTCATCCTGTGCCGGGCCTCGCCGAAGCGATTGACGAACTGACTAGGCACAAACCGCGAAGCGCAATAGGTTTTACGCCTAGCGTCATCGTTCGAAACGAACGCGAAACGTGGACAGTCGACGATGACATCACGAGCCATTCAGGAGGCCCAGCTTGACCGTTGTACGAGCAGCAATCACCCAGACGACCTGGACCGGCGACAAAGAGTCGATGATCCAAAAGCACGAGCAGTTCGCTCGTGAAGCCGCGGCCCAGGGCGCGCAAATCATCTGCTTCCAGGAACTCTTCTACGGGCCGTACTTCGGCATCGTGGAGGACGCCAAGTACTACGAGTACGCAGAAACGATCCCCGGCCCGACGGTCGAACGATTTCAGGCCCTCGCCAAAGAGCTGAGCCTCGTCATCGTGCTTCCGATCTACGAGGAGGCCATGCCCGGCGTGTACTACAACACGGCGGTCGTGATCGATGCCGACGGTACGAACCTCGGCAGCTACCGCAAGCACCACATTCCGAACCTCGACCGGTTCTGGGAGAAGTTCTACTTCCGGCCCGGCAACCTCGGCTACCCCGTTTTCGACACCGCCGTCGGAAAGGTCGGCGTCTACATCTGCTATGACCGGCACTTTCCGGAGGGATGGCGCGAACTCGGCTTGAATGGAGCGGAGATCGTCTTCAACCCCTCTGCCACGAAGCCCGGCCTCTCGAATCGCCTGTGGGAGCTCGAGCAGCCCGCTGCGGCCGCCGCGAACCAGTACTTCATCGGCGCGAACAACCGCGTCGGCACCGAGAGCGGAGAGTTCGGCGACGAGGCCGTCACCTTCTACGGATCGAGCTACTTCGTCGACCCCCGCGGCAACTACGTCGGGGAGATCGCCAGCACCGACAAGAGTGAGATCGTGATCCGCGACATCGACCTCGACACCATCCGCGAGGTACGCAACAACTGGCAGTTCTACCGGGATCGCCGCCCGGACTCCTACGCCGCGACGGTGGCTCCGTAGGGCGGGGGAGGCAGTCATGGCTACCACGCTCATCAGTGGGGGCACCGTCGTCACCGCGACCGGGCGGAGTGAGGCGGACGTGCTCGTCGATGGCGAGAAGATCGTCGGCGTACTCACCCCCGGTTCAGTGCTTCTCGGCTCCGACCTGAGCCGAGCCGTCGATACCGTGATCGACGCGAAGGGCAAGTACGTTATTCCGGGCGGCGTGGACGCGCACACCCACATGGAGTTGCCGTTCGGCGGCACCGCGGCATCCGACACCTTCGAGACCGGCACGAGGGCAGCGGCCTGGGGCGGCACGACGACGATCATCGACTTCGCCGTGCAGACCTATGGCGAGCGCGTGATGGACGGGCTCGCCGCGTGGCACGACAAGGCGCGCGGCAATTGCGCGATCGACTACGCCTTTCACCAGATCATCGGTGATGTGAACGCGGATTCGCTGCAGGCGATGGACGGACTTCTTGACGAGGGCATCTCGAGCTACAAGCTCTTCATGGCCTACCCCGGCGTCTTCTACTCGGACGACGCGCAGATACTGCGCGCGATGCAGAAGTCGGCAGAGCACGGGCTCATGACGATGATGCACGCCGAGAACGGCCCCGCGATCGACGTTCTCGTCGAGCAGCTGCTCGCCAAGGGCAAGACCGACCCGTACTACCACGGGGTCGCCCGCGCCTGGCAGATGGAGGAGGAGGCGACCCATCGCGCGATCATGCTCGCCAACCTCACCGGCGCCCCGCTCTACGTCGTGCACGTGAGCGCGAAGCAAGCGGTAGAACAGCTCGCCGCCGCCCGCGACGTCGGGCAGAACGTGTTCGGTGAGACCTGCCCGCAGTACCTGTACCTGTCGCTCGAGGAACAGCTCGGCGGTGCGAGTGACGAGTGGGGGGCGTTCGAGGGGGCGAAGTGGGTGTGCTCCACACCACTCCGCTCCAAGGCTGAGGGGCATCAGGCGCACATGTGGCAGAGCCTTCGCACCAACGACATCCAGATGGTCTCGACCGACCACTGCCCGTTCTGCATGAAGGGCCAGAAGGATCTCGGGCTGAGCGACTTCTCGAAGATCCCGAATGGCATCGGCTCTGTGGAGCATCGGATGGACCTGCTCTACCAGGGCGTCGTCGACGGGCAGATCAGCCTCGAGCGCTGGGTGGAGATCACGTCGACCACGCCGGCGCGCATGTTCGGGCTCTACGGCAGAAAGGGCGTCATCGCTCCCGGCGCGGACGCCGACATCGTCGTCTACGACCCGAACGGGCACACCTCGATCGGCCTGCCCGTCGACGGGAACGGAAAGAGCCACCACATGAACATGGACTACTCCGCCTGGGAGGGCTTCGAGATCGACGGGCACGTCGACACGGTGCTCTCCCGTGGCAAGGTCGTCGTCCACGACAACCAGTATCTGGGCGCCAAGGGTGACGGTCGGTTCGTCAAGCGTGGCCTCAGCCAGTACCTCATCTGATGGGCGCCGCATTCACTCCGCTCGGCGCAGGGTCGCCGAGCACCGGAAAAGCACCGGATGTACTAAATCACGCCGAGCGCATGGGCGCGAAGGCACACTCTCGCTGCAAGAGCGCACACTCGTCGGAACAGAGGTAGGGCCGCATGGACTTCGGAGCAGTACTCCAAACCAACCCGCCCGCCTCGCGCGTGGTGCATCTCGCGAAACTGGCGGAGCAGCACGGTTTCAGCCATGTGTGGACGTTCGACTCCCACCTGCTCTGGCAGGAGCCTTATGTGATCTACAGCCGGATCCTCGCCGAAACCAACCGGGTCATCGTCGGGCCGATGGTCACCAACCCGGCTACGCGGGACTGGACCGTGACGGCATCCGTCTACGCGACGCTCAACGAGATGTACGGCAACCGCACGGTGTGCGGCATCGGTCGCGGTGACTCGGCTGTTCGGGTGACAGGCGGCGAACCGACAACCCTCAAGTCGCTGCGTGAATCGATCCACGTCATCCGAGAACTGGCGAACAGCCGGGCGGTCGAGTACAACGGCTCGCAGCTGCAGTTCCCGTGGAGCGTCGGCTCGTCACTCGAAGTCTGGGTGGCGGCGTACGGTCCGCTCGCACTCAAGCTCACCGGTGAGGTCGGCGACGGATTCATCCTGCAACTGGCCGACCTCGACATCGCCGAATGGATGATTGCGACGGTGCGTAAAGCGGCGGAGAAGGTCGGCCGTGACCCGGCATCGATCAAGTTCTGTGTCGCGGCACCGATGTACATAGGCGACGACGTCGCCCACATGCGTGATCAGAGCCGATGGTTCGGCGGAATGGTCGGCAACCACGTCGCCGACATCGTCGCGAAGTACGGCGAGAGCGGGGCGGTGCCCAAGGCCCTCACCGATTACATCAAGGCACGTGAGGGCTACGACTACAACCAGCACGGGATCGCCGGTAACACCCACACCGCCTTCGTCCCCGATGAGATCGTCGAACGGTTCTGCGTTCTCGGCACGGCCGGGCAGCACATCGAGAAGCTCAAAGCTCTGAAGGAGCTAGGCGTCGACCAGTTCGCCGGCTACCTCCAGCACGACAACAAGGAAGAGACACTGCGGGTCTACGGTGAAACCGTCATCCCGGCGCTGCGCGAACACGTCGTGGCGAAGGCCTGAGCCCATGACGACGACGGCGGGAGCGGGGCCCCCGCCGTCGCTGCGCTCCCGTCGAGGCGCCCCCCGACGCGAGCTCGCCCGCTGGGGACTCGGAGTGCTCGGCATCATCGTGCTCGCCTCTCTCTGGGAGCTGTACAAGCTGCTCGGCCCCTCCGACGGGCTCGTGCTCGCCGACGCCAGAGTGCTGCCACGCACGAGCGACCTCGCCATGCCGCACATCTGGGACATGCTCGCGCGCCTGTCGGAGCCGGTGACACGCGCCGACGGATCGCGTCCGCTGTGGCTCGAGGTGGCGATCGCAGCCACCGCCACCCTCGGTATCGCCGCAGCCGGCTGGGTCGTCGGACTCGTGGTCGGTGTCGGTCTCGCGCTTGTGATGCAGCGGTGGCGGCTCGCCGAATGGGGGTTGCTGCCATGGATCGTGCTCAGCCAGACGATTCCCCTGATCGCGTTCGCCCCCGTCGTGCGCAGTTGGGGGGCGAGGGTAGAGATCGGCTCGTTCGAATGGCAGGACTGGATGTCGGTGGCCTTGATCGCCTCCTACCTCGCGTTCTTCCCCGTCGCGGTCGGCACGCTCAAGGGGCTGCAGTCGCCCGACGTCATCCACGTCGAACTCATGCGCACCTACGCAGTCGGCTGGTGGAAGACCCTGCTCAGGCTGCGCCTGCCGGCCGCGGTGCCCTACCTGTTGCCCGCGCTGCGGCTCGCCGCCGCTAACGCCGTGATCGGGGCGATCGTCGCCGAGGTGTCGACGGGTCTGCAGGGCGGCATCGGGCGCATCCTCATCCAATACGCCGGGCAGGCCAGCGGCGACCCGTCCAAGGCGTGGGGGCCGATCTTCGGCGCGATCGTGCTCGGGCTCGCCGCCGCCGGGTCGATCGCCGTTCTCGGCTCAGTGCTCAGGAACTATCGACGGGTGGAGGTTGACGCATGACGAATACGGGCGACGACGGGGCAGGCAGCTCGGAACGGCCGCGGCCGGCCTCCCCAGGGACCGCCACTGCGGTGACGGTCACGGGAGTTGACAAGGTCTTCGAGACACGGTCGGGGCAGGTCTCGGCACTGAAGAGGATCGACCTGATCGTCGCGGCCGGGGAATTCGTCTCCCTCATCGGCCCGTCGGGATGCGGCAAGTCGACGCTCATGCGCCTCATCGCCGACCTCGACCAGCCCACGTCCGGTTCCATCTCCGTGTTCGGCAAGAGCGCACGCCAGGCCCGGCTCGACCAGGACTACGGCATCGCGTTCCAGCAGTCCGGGCTGCTCCCGTGGCGCACGGTGGCCGCCAACATCGAGCTGCCCCTCTCCCTGCACGGTGTCGCGGCGTCCGAACGCAAGTCCCGCGTCGGCGAGTTGATCGAGCTCGTAGGCCTGCGGGACTTCGCCGACCGGTATCCCGACCAGCTGTCTGGCGGCATGCAGCAGCGGGTTGCCATCGCGCGGTCGCTCGCCGAGAAGCCGAACCTGCTGCTGATGGACGAGCCGTTCGGTGCGCTCGACGAGATGACGCGCGAGCGGATGCAATCCGAACTCGTGCGTATCTGCGCCGAGACGAAGGCGGCCGTCGTGTTCGTCACCCACTCCATCCCCGAGGCGGTGTTCCTCTCCGACCGCGTCGTCGTCATGTCGCCGAGACCAGGACGTGTACAGCAAATCGTGTCGATGCAACTCGCAGCGGACCGCACCGACGGACTACGCGAGGAGCACGCGTTCTTCGACATGGTCACCGCCGTTCGGGAGGCACTGCATCAGGGGTCCCCGGTTTCCTCCGTGCGAGGGGTGGAGAACCGCTGATGACGGTGGCCAGGCGACCAGGCGCCGGCGCCGCGAGGGTGCTCGCCCCGATCGTCGTAGGCGCCGTCGTGCTCGGCCTGTGGCAACTCGTGGTCACGGTCGGCGGGGTGGACGACTACCTGCTCCCTAGACCGGCAGCGATCCTCGCAGTGGTCGCGGAGATCGCGCCGTCGATGTTGTCGGCGGGCGCGATCACGGGACTCAACGCGCTGCTCGGGCTCGTCGTCGGAGCGGCCATCGGAATCCTCGCTGCCCTCGCCGCGTCGTCCATACGAGTCATCGACAACATGATCGCTCCGATCGTCACGGCGCTCGCCGTGATCCCGATCGTCGCCCTCGCCCCCGTGCTCAACACGATGTTCGGCGCGGACTCCCAGTTCGGGCGGCAGGCGGTCGCCGGGCTCGCGGCGTTCGTACCGGTGTTCATCAACACGCTGCGGGGACTTCGGCAGACGCTCCCGGTGCACCGCGACCTCATGAGAGCCTACGCGGCGGGCTCGAGTCAGGTCATGCGCGCTGTCACCCTGCCGACGGCGGCACCGTTCGTGTTCACGGGCATCCGCATCGCCTCATCGCTCGCCGTCATCTCCGCGCTCGTCGCCGAGTACTTCGGCGGTCCGCGTGGCGGCCTCGGCGGTCTCATCTCCACTTCCGCCGCATCCAGCGCGTACGCGCGTGCCTGGGCCTACGTACTCGCCGCCATCGTGCTCGGCCTCGCCTTCTATCTCGCAACGCTCGCCATCGAAAGGCTCGCGCTTCGGCGGCGAAGCTGACGGCATCCGTCTTCGCGTCCGCCGGACGGGAAGGTCGCACCACCCGAATAGCAAGGAAAGGACTGAAATGACTCACAGCACTCGTCGCCGCGCGACGATCAGCGCGATCGGCATCACCGCCGCGCTCGCACTCTCCGCGTGTTCAAGTACTTCCGAGGAGCCCACTGACAGCGGTGATGGCGGGGACGGCGGTGGCGCACTGACCCCGGTCAGCCTGCAGCTCCAGTGGCTGCCGCAGGGCCAGTTCGCGGGCTATTTCGCGGCGCAGGAGCAGGGCTTCTTCGAGGAAGAGGGTCTGGAGGTCGAGATCATCCCGAGCGGCGGCGACATCGTTCCGCAGGACGCCCTCGCCAACGGTGACGTCGACTACGCGATCGCCTGGGTACCCAAGGTGCTCGGCTCGATCGAAGCCGGAGCCGACATCACCAACATCGCTCAGATCTTCCAGCGTTCCGGCACTCTTCAGGTGGCGTGGGCGGATTCCGGCATCGAGTCCATCAAGGACTTCGAAGGCAAGACGATCGGCAGCTGGGGATTCGGAAACGAGTGGGAGATCTTCGCAGCGATGGCCGAGAACGGAGTCGACGCCTCCACCGTCGAGATCATCACCCAGGACTTCAACATGAACGCATTCCTGAGCGGGGACATCGACGCGGCTCAGGCGATGACCTACAACGAGTACGCGCAACTGTTCGAGACGCCGAACCCGGAGACGGGTGAGCTGTACACCCCGGACGACTTCAACGTCATCGACTACAACGAGACAGGCGGCTCGATGCTGCAGGATGCGATTTGGGCCGACGCGGAACGCATCGCCGACGACGAGGAGTACCAGCAGACGACCGTCGCCTTCCTCAAGGCCGTCATCAAGGGTTGGGTCTACGCGAGGGACAACCCCGAGGAGGCATCGGAGATCACGCTGAACGCGGGGTCCGGCTGGGGCCCGAGCCACGAGCTGTGGATGGTGAACGAGACCAACAAGCTCATCTGGCCCTCACCGAACGGGATCGGAATCATCGACGAGGAGGAGTGGAACTCCACGGTCGCGCTCTCCCTCGCCACAGTCAACGAGACCGGTGCGCAGATCATCACGGAGGAGCCTCCGGCCACCGCCTGGAGCAACGAGTGGATCCAGCAGGCACTCGACCAGTTGACCGAGGAAGGGGTCGACGTGACGGGCGAAGGCTTCGAGCCGATCGAGGTCGAACTGAATGAGGGCGGCAACTAGCATCACCGCCTAGTGTGAGTGGAGGTCGCCGGTCGTCGTGATGTCAATTCGACAGGACACCATCGCGAACCGATAGGCCCAAAACGGCGACCTCCACTCATCGGCCCACGACGGCGAGGACAACATGAGCACCACGATCGATCCAAACACCGCGACCGACGGCGATCTCGCCTACGACCTCGACCGGGCACACGTGTTCCACTCCTGGTCCGCGCAGGGGGCGCTCAAGCCCTTCGTCATCGCCGGAGGTCTGGCCTCCGAGGTGTGGGACTACGACGGTCGAACCTACCTCGACTTCTCCAGTCAGCTCGTCAACGTCAACATCGGCCACCAGCATCCGAAGGTCGTCGCCGCGATCAAGGAACAGGCCGACATGCTCACGACGGTGGCACCGCCGCACGCGAACCTCGCACGCGGGCAGGCTGCGAAGCGGATTCTCGAGAAAGCCGGACCCAGCTTCGGCAAGGTGTTCTTCACCAACGGCGGCGCCGACGCGAATGAGAACGCAATTCGGATGGCGCGGCTCGTCACGGGGCGCGACAAGGTGCTGTCGACGTACCGCTCGTACCACGGCAACACGGGTGCCGCGATCGTCGCCACCGGTGACTGGCGTCGGATGCCCAACGAGTACTCGCGCGGCCACGCGCACTTCTTCGGGCCGTTCGCCTACCGCTCCGAGTTCTGGTCGAGCTCTCCGGAGCAGGAGGGGGAACGGGCGCTGCACCATCTCGCGCGCGTGGTCCAGTCCGAGGGACCGTCGACGATCGCAGCGATCCTGCTCGAGACGGTGCCGGGAACGGCCGGGGTGCTCGTGCCGCCGCCCGGATATCTCGCGGGCGTTCGGGCGCTGTGCGACGAGCACGGAATCAAGCTAATCCTCGACGAGGTCATGTGCGGCTTCGGTCGCACCGGGGAGTGGTTCGCCTTCCAGGCCGACTTCGGGAACGGGCACACTGAGGCCATTCCGGATCTCGTCACCTTCGCGAAGGGGGTCAACTCCGGTTATGTCCCAGTCGGCGGCGTCGCGATCTCCGCCGAGATCGTCCGCGAGTTCGACGATCGGGTGTTCCCCGGCGGGCTCACCTACTCCGGGCATCCGCTCGCCGCCTCATCGATCGTCGCTTCGATCGACGCGATGGACGAGGAGGGGATCATCGACAATGCGCGGATGATCGGCGCCGACCACCTACGCCCCGGGCTCGCCACGCTTGCCGAGAAGCACCCGATGGTCGGCGAGGTGCGCGGGCTCGGTGTCTTCTGGGCGCTCGACCTCGTCGCGGATGAGGTCGCACGCACGCCGGTGACCGCCGCGGTAATCGGGCAGCTCAAGACCGAGCTCATGCAGCGTGGGCTGCTGCCCTTTGCCGCCGACAACCGCATTCACGTCGTGCCACCGTGCGTGGTCACTCCAGACGAGATCGCTCGGGCGCTCGTCATCTATGACGAGGCGTTCACCGCCGTCGAGAACGGTTGAACCCCGCACCTGACTGCCGGCGGTGACCGTGCACGAGGTGCCCAGACAGCGCGAGTACACTTTTCGGGTGTCACACATCGTCAAAACGCCCTACACCGTTCCGGTATTCGACTTGCTGCACCGTCCGGGAGAGATGCGCGAGCGGGAACTCGACATCGTCGTTCCGGAGGGCTTCGGCAACGCCGTCATCCAGGTTCCGACCGGTGGGGAACTGCACGTCGACGTTCGCATGGAGTCGCTGCACGACGGCATCCTGGTGAGCGCCGACGTCACCGGAACCGCAGTCGGGGAGTGTGTCCGATGCCTCATCGAGGTGCGACTTCCGATCGAGGTCGATATACAGGAGCTTTTCGCGTATTCTGAGGACGAAGCTTTCGATTACCAGGTTCACGAGGACACGATAGATCTTGAACCGGTGGTCAGAGACGCGGTAGTGCTTTCGCTACCGTTTCAACCGGTCTGTCAGGAAGATTGCTCCGGCCTGTGCCCGCAATGTGGGGTGCGGCTCCTTGACAACCCGGGTCACGAGCACGAAGCACCCGTCGATCCTCGATGGGCTGCATTGGCCGGACTCGAGGGCCTGACCGGGGCCCCTACCAATGATGTCGATGGTGCCGAGAGTTCCGGCGCCGCGGAAGAAAAGAGATAGTCATGGCTGTACCGAAGCGCAAAATGTCCCGCGCGAGCACCCGCGCGCGCCGCGCCCAGTGGAAGGCAACCCCTCCCACTCTGGTGAAGACCCTCGAGAACGGCAAGGTCACCTACAGCCTTCCGCACCGTGCGAAGGTCGTCGAGGACTCGACCGGCGAACCCCTGTACATGGAGTACAAGGGCCGCAAGGTCGCCGACGTCTGATCAGATGGCTCGCCCGCCGGGCGATGCCGTCGTTCCGGGGGCAGTTGTGCCTCACACCTTGAGCGCCAAGCCCGCATCGGGGGTCTCGCTCGCTACACAACTTTCGGTCGCCATCAGCCCTGAGCTCCTGGAGCTTGCGCTGACGCACCGGTCTTTCGCGTACGAAAACGGCGGGATCGGCCACAACGAGCGACTCGAGTTCCTGGGCGACTCAATTCTCGGCCAGGCCGTCACGGTGATGCTCTACACCGAGAACCCGACCCTCCCCGAGGGTGAATTGGCCAAACGTCGCGCCAGTCTTGTCAGCAGCGCGGCTCTGGCCGAGGTCGCGCGCTCGATCGGTCTCGGCGCTCACGTGCGACTCGGGCGAGGCGAAGAAATGACCGGCGGGCGGGACAAGTCGTCGATCCTCGCCGACACCGTCGAAGCGATTATCGGGGCGGCGTACCTCGATGCCGGGCCGGACGAGGCAACGGCGCTCGTGCTGCGCCTGATCGCCCCGCTCCTCGCCGATCCTGAGCACTTCGGCGCCTCGATGGATCCGAAGACGAGCCTCCAGGAACTCGCCGCGACGCTGAACCGCGGCTTGCCGCGCTACACCGTCACCGACAGTGGGCCCGATCACCTGAAGCGATTTCACGCCGACGTGTCGCTTGGAAGCGCAGCACCGATCGCCTCTGGCGACGGGTCGAGCAAGAAGCAGGCCGAGATGGCCGCCGCGCTCGGCGCGTGGACGCTGCTCAGCGCCACCTAGACGTGCCGGAGCTTCCCGAGGTCGAGGTCGTGCGCGCGGGCCTTTCACCCGCCGCGACCGGTGCGACCGTGTCATCGATCGTCGTGCTCGACGAACGCTCGCTGCGCCGGCACGTCGGCCCCGCCGAGGACTTCGTCGAGCGGTTGACCGGGCGAACGATCCTCGCCGCCGTCCGTCGCGGCAAGTTTCTCTGGCTGCCTCTCGACGGAGGCGAATCCGAGGGCGGAGAGGCGTTGACCGTGCACCTCGGCATGTCCGGGCAGGTGCTGCTGCGCGACAGAGGAGCGGATGACGCCCGCACGAGAATCCGCATCGACCTCGAGCACCCCGACCACGGGCCGTTGCGGCTCAACTTCGTCGACCAGCGCATCTTCGGATCGATGGCGATCGACGACCTCGTTCCGACCGCCGACGGGCTCCCGGGCGGTTATTCGGGCGTCGAACGCGCGAGCCGTGCGCTCATCCCCAGCAGGGTTGCCCATATCGCGCGCGACCCGCTCGACCCCGCGTTCGACGATGCTCGCTTCTTCGCGTCATTGGCCAAACGCAGGACGGGCATCAAACGGGCGCTGCTCGACCAGTCACTGGTGAGCGGCATCGGGAACATCTACGCGGACGAGTCGCTCTGGGCGGCCCGCATCCACTTCGACCAGCCGACGGGCACCCTCAGCAGGTCCCGCGCGAAGACGCTGCTCGCCGAGGTGAGGCTGGTGCTCGCGAAGGCGCTCGCGGAGGGCGGCACGAGCTTCGACGCCCAATATGTGAACGTCAACGGCGCATCCGGTTACTTCGCGCACTCGCTCAACGCCTATGGCCAGCAAGGACGCGGATGCCCGCGCTGCGGGCGGCCGATCAGTCGCGAGTCGTTCATGAACCGCAATTCGCACTTCTGCGCCAATTGTCAGCGCTTGCGCTGAATCAACGCTCGCGTCAATCCGCTTTTCGGTGATGCGCGGCGCGTCACCGATGCGGCGCGCGGTGCTCCGCCCGGCCTCGGGTACCGTAGTGCCCAGACAGATCGCTGGCGAAACGAGGAACGGCGCGTGTACCTGAAGAGCCTGACCCTCAAGGGATTCAAGTCCTTCGCGCAGCCCACCACCTTCGCCTTCGAGACCGGGGTGACGTGTGTCGTCGGGCCCAACGGATCAGGCAAGTCTAACGTCGTCGACGCCCTCGCCTGGGTGATGGGGGAGCAGGGCGCGAAGACGCTCCGCGGCGGCAAGATGGAAGACGTCATCTTCGCCGGCACCGCGACGAAGGGACCGCTCGGCCGTGCCGAAGTCATCTTGACTATCGACAACTCGGATGGCGCGCTGCCGATCGAGTACGCGGAGGTCACGATCAGCCGCACCCTGTTCCGCAACGGCGGCAGTGAGTACGCGATCAATGGGCGGGGCTGCCGACTGCTCGACGTGCAGGAACTCCTGAGCGACTCCGGGCTCGGACGCGAGATGCACGTCATCGTCGGGCAGGGTCAACTCGACGCCGTGCTGCGCGCGAGCCCCGAGGAGCGGCGCGGATTCATCGAGGAGGCCGCTGGGATTCTCAAGCATCGCCGCCGCAAGGAGAAGACGATCCGGAAGCTCGACGCGATGCAGGTGAACCTCACGCGGCTGAGCGACCTCGCGGGCGAGATCCGCCGGCAGCTCAAGCCGCTCGGCCACCAGGCCGAGATCGCCAGGGAGGCGCAGTCGATCGCGAGCATCGTGCGCGACGCGAAGGCGCGGCTGCTCGCCGACGACGTCGTCACCCTGCGCGCCGCGCTGACCCTGCAGAGCCGCGGCGAGAGCGAGCGCAAGACCGAACGCATCGTGCTGCAGGAGCAGCTTGACCAGGCGCGACTGCGTCAGCAGCGCCTCGAACAGGCGCAGGTCGGCGACACGGTCGACGTGGCCAGGCGAACCGCATTCGGGCTCGAGTCGGAGCAGGCGCGGCTGCGAGGTCTGTACACCCTCGCGAACCAGCGGCTCGCGCTGCTCGGCCAGCAGGCGGAGGCGCCGGAGCCGGCCCACGGCCTCACCCGGCAAGCGGTGACGGATGCTCGGGGGGAAGCCGTCCGATTGGGAAAGCAGATCGTGATGGCCGAAACGGCGTGGCAAGAGGCGGGCGCGGCGACCGCTCTCGCCCGAGCCAACCTCGACAGCCTCGACGAGCACATCTCGGCGCAGAGCGCTCTTGTTTCGCGCCACGACCTCGAGATCGCCAAGCTGACCGGGCAGGTGGAGACGGCAGCCTCCCGTCTCGCCGCCGTGCGCGGCGAGGTGCTGCGGCAACGCAACGCGCTCGCGGCGGCGAACGCGCGACGCGAGCATGCACGTTCGGACCTCGAGAGTCTCGAAGCAGACGCCGCGCTCACCGACGTGGAGAACACCGACCTGGACACCACGTACGAGAGCGCACAGGCCGAGGTCGTCTCCGCCGAGTCGGAGCTCGAACGGCTGCGCGACGACCTGCACAAGCATGAACGGGAACGGGATGCGCTCGCCGCCCGCACGAACGCCCTCTCGCTCGCGCTCGACCAGAAGGACGGCTCGAGCGCCCTCGTCGCCGCCGGCCTCACCGGCATCCGCGGGCTCGTCGCGGAGCACGTGCACGTGCAGCCGGGTTACGAGGCTGCCATCGCCGCTGCGCTCGGCACCCTCGCCGACGCGGTGCTCGCCGACGATCGGGGAGCCGCGCTCGACGCCATCGAGCGGGCGAAGCGTGACGAAATGGGGCGGGTGGAACTGCTGCTCGCGAGGGCGGGGACGGCTGTCGCGCCCGAGCTCCCACTGTCCGACGGCACCGTCGCGGCGCATCGTGTCGTCACCGCGCCGGTCGGGGTGCTCGGAGTGCTCGCCAACGTCATCGTCGCCGACGACTCCGACGCTGCCCGCACGGTGTGGGACGGGCTAGACGAGGAATCGCAATCGAGAGTCACCGTGATCACCAGGGCGGGCGACGTGCTCAGCCGGTATGTGCTCCGCGGCGGAGCGGGGGCCAAGCGGTCGAGGCTCGAGCTCGTCGCCGACCGGGACGCGGCCACCGAGCGCTCGGGCGAGGTATCCTCCCTCATCGAGCGGGCGCGTATCGCGCTCGCCGAGCAACGCGGCGCGCTTCAGGTCGCGAAGGAGCAGGCCGCCCACGCGTTCGCGTCGCTACGCGAGTTCGACGCTCAGCTCGCTGCTCGAACGCAGAGGCTGAACCGGGCCAGAGTGCAGGCCGAGGCGGCGCACGCCGAAGCGGAGCGCCTCGAACGCTCGCTCGCGCTGTCGAGCGATGCGGTGATGGAAGCGGACACCGCCGCGCAAACCGCGAAACACGAACTCGAAACCGCGACTTCTCGCCCCCGACCAATTCTCGACGTCGCCGCTAGGGAGAGCCTGCTCGCCGAGCTGGAGGCCGCCCGCGAGGTCGAGGTTGAGTGCCGACTGCAGGTCGAGACCGCGCGTGAGCGGGTGAGAGCCGAGGAGACGCGAGCGGACGCGATGCAGCGTCAGTTCGAGACGGAACAGGTGCAGGCCGAGGAATCGGCCCGGCGCGCCGTCATCCGTCGTCGGCAGGTCGAGGCAGCGCAATCAGTCCTGGCCCATCTGCCGGCCGTGCTCGACTCGGTTGACCGCTCGGTCTCCGAGGCGCGGGTCGCGCTCGCCGCGCGCGAGTCGGAGCGCTCCCAGCAGAACGAGGAGCTCGGGGCCCTGCGCCGCGACGAGGCGGCGTTGCGTGAGCGGTTACATGCAATCAGCGAGGACGTGCACGCATTCGAGATGCAGCTTTACGAAAGCAGACTGCACCTGTCGAGCCTGCTTGAGCGCGCGGGCAATGAGCTCGGCCTCGTCGAGGACGTGCTCGTCGCCGAGTACGGGCCCGACGTGCCGGTGCCGGATGACCTGGTCACGGGTGACCGTGGGTCGCCTAGGCCGGCCGGCAAGCGCATCGAAACGGCCGAAACGAACGTCGTTCAGTTCGTACGAGCGGATCAGGAGCAGCGTCTCGCGCGCGCCGAGCGCAAGCTCGCGCAGCTCGGCCGCGTGAACCCGCTCGCGCTCGAAGAGTTCGAGGCGATCGAGCAACGGCATAAGTTCCTCACCGAGCAGCTCACCGACCTCACCAACACGCGCAAAGACCTCCTCACGATCATCGACGAGATCGACGACAAGATGCAGGACATCTTCGCCGCGGCCTTCGACGACACGAAAGCCGCGTTCGACGAGGTCTTCCCGATCCTGTTCCCCGGCGGCACCGGCAGCATCCAGCTCACCGAGCCGGACGACCTGCTCACGACCGGCATCGAGGTGAGCGTCAAGCCCGCCGGCAAAAAGATCGAACGGCTCTCGCTGCTGAGCGGTGGGGAGCGGTCCCTGGCCGCCGTCGCGCTGCTCATCGCCATCTTCAAGGCGCGACCGAGCCCCTTCTACATCATGGACGAGGTGGAGGCGGCGCTGGATGACGCCAATCTCGGGCGACTGCTGACCATCTTCGAAGACCTGCGCGAGACGTCGCAACTGATCGTCATCACGCACCAGAAGCGCACCATGGAGATTGCGGATGCGCTCTACGGGGTCTCGATGCGCTCCGACGGAATCAGCGCCGTTATCGGGCAGCGCGTCGCCCGCGAGCAGGAACGCGCGAGCTGAGCAAGCGCGGCTCAGACCAGCGCGTCGATCGTTTCACCGTTCACGGTGAGCAGCCGCCAAGTGTCATCGAGTCGGTCGAGGGTCGACACCGCGCCGTTGACGATCGGGTCGAGCGGATGCCCGTGCAGGGAGGCGAGGGTGTACCGGATGAGGGTGCCGTGGCAGACGATCACGACATTCTCGCCCTCGTGCTCATCCGCTATCTGCTGCAGAGCGCTCGTTCCGCGCGCGACGACGGAGTCGAGTGGCTCGAGGCCGGGATAGTCGCGGTCCGGCCAGCGGGCGAGGATCTGATCCATCGTGCGCCCCTCGCCTTCGCCGTAGTGACGCTCGACGAGAAGGTCGTAGCTGCGTCCGAGCTTCAGGCCGAGTCCGTCGGCGATGAGCTCCGCCGTCTCCCGGGCCCTGACGAGCGGTGACGAGACGATGACATTCCAGTCGAAGCCACTGAGCAGGTCAACCGCATCGCGGGCCTGCTGTCTTCCCGTGCCGTTCAGAGGGATGTCGCTCGTGCCTTGCATCCGTCCCGCGGCATTCCAGTCGGTCTGTCCGTGTCGTATGAAGGCAATGGTCATGCGTGTGTCCTGTCCCATCGGTCGTGGAGATCTCCTGCCATTGTCCCCGATGCGACTGGATGGCGGCGCAGACGCGGTCGCCCACCAGCTCAGTACTGCCGCGTGTCGGGCTCTCGAACGACCCGAAGCCAGCGGTGGCCATAGCCCTCCAACGGTATCCGGGCCTGTCCATCATCCGTCAGGGACATGACCTCGCCGCTCAGCAGGTCGTTGAGTTGCGACTTCCCGGTGTCCTTGAGCAGGATGGGCACGTCGGCGGGCTCCGACCCGAGATTGTGCAGGGCGACCAAGCGCCCGTCACCCCAGACGAGCGTGTGTGCGAGCACCGCCGGTCGAGGTTGCTCGAGGATCTCGAAGGCGCCCCAACCGAACTCCGGCGAATTGCGGTAGTGGCGGATGAGCCTCCGGATGAAGCTCAGCAGAGAATCCGGATCGCGCCGTTGGGTTTGAACATTCACGTGGGACGGCCCGAATCCGCCCTCCACGACGGGGCTGACGAGGTCGGCTGGTGCCGCATCCGAGAACCCGCCGTTCCTTCCCGGATTCCACTGCATGGGCGTACGCACGGCCATGCGGCCCTTCTGTTCGAGGTCCTCGCCCATCCCGATCTCCTCCCCATAGAAGAGAACGGGGGTGCCCGGCAGCGAGAAGAGCAGGCTGTAGAGCATCCGGATCCGGCGCGGGTCGCCGGCGAGCATGGGAGGCACGCGCCGGACCAGTCCGCGTCCGTACACCTGCATCCGCTCCTCCGGTCCGAACGCCGCGAACACCTCGGCGCGCTCGTCCTCGCTCAACTTGTCGAGGGTCAACTCGTCGTGGTTGCGCGCGAAGTTCGCCCACTGCGAGTCCGGCGACCCGTCGGGGCGGGACTGCAGCGCCTCGACCAGCGGGCCGGCATCCTCGCGGGCGAGCGACAGATACATCTTCTGCATGCCGATGAAGTCGAACTGCATCGTCAGTTCGTCTCCGTCCGCGCCGCCGAAGAACACGGATTGCTCCTCGCGCGGAAGGTTCACCTCGCCGAGCAGTACCCCGTCGCCGGAACGGCGGCCGAGGAAGGCGCGCAGCGACCGCAGGTAGGCGTGCGGGTCTGGCAACAGGTTGTCGCCGCCCATCACTGCCTCGGTTTCGAGGAGGAACGGCACCGCGTCGACCCGGAAACCGGACATACCCAGCTGTATCCAGAATCCCAGGATCTTCGCGATCTCGTCTCGCACGACCGGATTCGTCACATTCAGGTCAGGCTGGTGCTTGTAGAAGACATGCTGGTAGTACTGCTTGGTCTTCTTGTCGTACTCCCAGTTGCTCGTCTCCTCGTCGGGAAAGACGGGCTCGCGCTGTTCCTTCGGCGGCTCGTCGCGCCAGACGTAGTAGTCCCGAAAAGGCGAGTCCCTGCTGGACCGCGCCGAGAGGAACCACGGATGCTGGTCGGAGGTGTGATTGATTACGAGGTCGGCAATCACCCGCATTCCACGGTCGTTCGCGGTGCGGATCACCTCGACCAAATCGCCGAGATGGCCGAGTCTCGAATCCACAGCGTAGAAGTCCGTGATGTCGTAGCCGTCGTCGCGATCCGGGGTCGGATAGAACGGCATGAGCCAAAGGCAGGTGATCCCGAGCTCGGCCAGATAGTCGAGACGGTTGGCGACGCCCTCGAGGTCGCCGATCCCGTCGTTGTTCCAGTCCATGAACGTCTCGACGTCCAGGCAGTAGACGACCGCCGATTTCCACCAGAGGTCGCTCGTCTCGGTGATACTCATGTTGCGCCGGACCGGAGCTGAGGAAGCACGTGCTCCCCGAACATGTCGATGAATTCGGACTGCTCTTGGCCGACGTGGTGCACGTAGATGCGATCGAACCCGAGGTCTGCGTACTCCCGCAGTTGCCGCACGTAGGACGACGGCTCGGGGGACACGAACACCGAGGTGCGCAGATCCTCCGGCGTCACGTGCTTCGAGGCCTCGTCGAACCCCGCCACCGAGTCGATGTCCCAGCAGAGCGGTGGTGCGAAGACATTACTGCGCCACTGGTCGTGGGCGATCGCGAGGGCCTCAGCATCCGTTTGCGCGTAGCTGACATGCATCTGCAGCACGAGAGGTCCTCGGCCTCCGGCAGACCGGTAGGCGTCGACCATGCGGCGCAGGGTCTCCGGCGGCTGCGCGATCGTCGCGAGCCCGTCCGCCCATTCGGCGGCCCACTCCGCGGTTGCGACGCTCACCGCCGTCGCGATGAGCGGAGGAGGGGAATCCGGCAGCGTCCACAACCGAGCGCGGTCGACGCTCACGAGCCCGTCGTGGCTGACCTCCTCACCCCTCAGCAGCGCGCGGATGATGTCGACGCATTCGCGCAGGCGCGCGTTCCGCAGGTCCTTGCGCGGCCAGCCGCCGCCCGTGATGTGCTCGTTGGCGGCCTCGCCGCTGCCGAGCGCGACCCAGAACCGACCGGGGTACATCGCCTCGAGAGTGGCGGCGGCCTGGGCGACAATCGCCGGGTGATAGCGCTGTCCTGGTGCGTTCACGACGCCGAACGACATCGAGGTCGCCTGAAGCGCCGAGCCGAGCCAGGACCAGGCGAACCCGGATTCACCCTGCCGCTCGCTCCACGGCACAAAGTGATCCGAGCACATCGCGGCGTCGAATCCGGCCTGCTCCGCCCGCTGGACGGCGGCGAGCAGGGCGCTTGGGTGCACTTGTTCGTGTGACGCATGGAATCCGAGAACTGTCATTTTCGTACCTCCAGCTTCGACCCTACTTATTCTTCTCGCGGCGTTGTCCCTTTTTTCGGGCCTCCTTCCGGCAAGGACAGCAGCCGCCAGGTGGCCGTCCGGCGCGAACCCGTGCTCTGCGCAATTAGGCTGGCGGAATGGCCGATCGATCAACCCCGTGGTCCCTGGGTGGTGCCCTGCGCGGAATGTTCGCGAAGCCCACGATCGACGAGGGTACCTGGGAAGACCTCGAAGACGCGCTGATCAGGGCCGACTTCGGCCCCACGATCACCGAGGAGGTCGTCGAACATCTTCGCAACCAGGTGCGCCGGTTCAGCACGACGGATCCGACAGACCTGAAACGGATGCTTCGCGAGACCCTCGAGGAACGCCTCGCCAGGCTAAACCCCACCCTCACGCTCAGCGCTCGGCCCGCGGTTGTGCTCGTCGTCGGCGTCAACGGGGTGGGCAAGACGACCACGATCGGCAAGTTCTCGAAATTCCTCGTCAATCACGGTCGCACCGTCATCGTGGGTGCGGCAGACACGTTCCGTGCAGCCGCGGTCGAGCAGCTCGCCACCTGGGCGGAGCGCGGGGGTGCCGCGATCCAACGGCCCCAGCAGCAGGGTCAGGACCCGGCATCCGTCGCCTTCCAGACCGTGGAGCGCGCTCAGCGAGAGGGCATCGAGATCGTGCTGATCGACACCGCTGGCCGACTGCAAACGAAGAGCGGGCTCATGGACGAGCTGTCGAAGATCCGCAGGGTGGTCGAGAAGCAGACGGAGATCGCGGAGGTCCTGCTCGTGCTAGACGCGACGACCGGTCAGAACGGGCTCGCGCAGGCTGAGGCATTCATCCAGCATGCCGGCGTCACCGGCCTCGTGATCACGAAGCTCGACGGCAGCGCGAAGGGCGGTTTCGTCCTCGCAGTGCAGGAGAAGACGGGCATCCCGATCAAGCTCGTCGGCCAGGGTGAGAAGATCGGCGACCTCACCGGGTTCACTCCGCACGTGTTCGTGCAGAACCTGGTCGGCTAGCGCCACCCGCCTTTCGGGTCAGACGTGCGAGCCGCGATGCTTCCGGCTCAACTCGACGTAGCGGTCGGCGTTGTCCCGAAGGTGGTCGAGCTCGTCATTCGTGAGTTCGCGCCGTACCCTGGCCGGAACGCCGGCGACGAGGGACCGGGGCGGGATGACCGTGCCCTCGAGCACGACGGCGCCCGCGGCGACGAGAGAGCCCGCGCCCACCACGGCGTTATTGAGGACCGTCGCCGACATGCCGATCAGGCAGTCGTCCTCGATCGTGCAGCCGTGCAGCACCGCTGCGTGCCCGACGCTGACGCCGGAACCGATGGTCGTCGGCTTGCCGGCATCACAGTGCACGACGACGTTGTCCTGCAGGTTGCTGCCCGCTCCGATCGAGATGGAGTCGACGTCGCCGCGAACAACCGCCCCGTAGAACACGCTCGCGTTCTCGCCGAGGGTTACATCGCCGACGAGCGTCGCGTTAGGGGCAACCCACGCGGACTCGGGCACGTACGGCGTCGCGGCGTCGAAGCTCAGGATGAATGACATAGGACCAGCGTAGGCAGTACGACGATTCCGGACGCACGGACCAGAGTCGGCCACCGTCTGAGCTGTGCGCATAGCCGGGTTAAACTGGAGCGACCATGGCCACCTTCGGAAACCTCACTGACCGCCTCGCGGAGACTTTCAAGAACCTGCGCGGCAAGGGCAAACTGAGCCCCGCAGATGTCGACGGCACCGTGCGCGAAATCCGTCGCGCCCTGCTCGACGCAGACGTCGCCCTTGAAGTCGTCAAGGAGTTCACCGGGAAGGTGCGCGAACGCGCCCTCGGCGACGAGGTCTCGAAGGCACTCAACCCCGCGCAGCAGGTTGTGCAAATCGTCAACGACGAACTCGTCGCGATTCTAGGCGGGGAAGCGAGGCGCCTCCAGTTCGCGAAGACGGCGCCGACCGTCATCATGCTCGCCGGGCTCCAAGGGGCAGGCAAGACGACCCTCGCGGGGAAGCTCGCGAAGTGGCTTGCGAAGGACGGCCACACCCCCATGCTCGTCGCGGCCGACCTTCAGCGTCCCAATGCAGTCACTCAGCTGCAGGTCGTCGGCGAGCAGGCCGGAGCCCACGTCTTCGCCCCGGAGCCGGGCAACGGCGTCGGCAATCCGGTCCGCGTCGCGAAGGACGCCATCAAGTACGCGCGGGACAAGCAGTACGACGTCGTCATCGTCGACACGGCCGGCCGTCTCGGGGTCGACGCCGAGCTTATGAAGCAGGCATCCGATATCCGCAAGGCCGTCGACCCCGACGAGGTGCTGTTCGTCATCGACGCGATGATCGGCCAGGATGCCGTCGCGACGGCTCGCGCATTCCAACAGGGTGTCGACTTCACGGGAGTCGTGCTGTCCAAGCTCGACGGCGACGCGCGCGGTGGCGCAGCGCTCAGCGTGGCATCGGTCACCGGACGTCCCATCATCTTCGCCTCCACAGGTGAGTCGCTCGACGCGTTCGAGCCGTTCTACCCCGATCGCATGGCCAGCCGCATCCTCGACCTCGGCGACATCCTCACGCTCATCGAGCAGGCGCAGGGTGCCTTCGACGAGGAGGAGACCCGCAAGGTCGCGGAGAAGCTGGCGACCTCGACTTTCACACTCGAGGATTTCCTCTCCCAGATGCAGCAGCTCAAGAACATGGGCTCAATCAAGAACATGCTCGGCATGCTGCCCGGGGCGAAGGGCATGCGGGAGCAGCTGGAGAACTTCGACGAGCGCGAGATCACGCGCACGGAGGCCATCATCCAGTCGATGACGATCCAGGAACGTCGCCAACCGAAGGTGTTGAACGGGTCGCGCCGGGTGCGCATCGCCCGCGGATCGGGAACCACGGTGACCGAGGTCAACGCTCTGGTCAACCGCTTCGAGCAGGCGGCGAAGATGATGAAGACCGTCGCGAAGGGCGGCATGCCTCAGGTGCCCGGCATGGGTCCGGTTCCCGGCGCCGGCTTCAGTGGCGGGCGGGGCAAGGTTCAGTCGAAGAAGAAGGGCTCCAAGTCGGGCAACCCGGCCAAGCGCGCAGCCGAGAACGCGGCGCTCGCGAGCGGAACGAAGCAGGCGGCACCCGGATCCGGTGCCGGATTCGGGCTGGGCGACGCAATTCAGGGTGGCCCGTCCGAGGAAGAGCTCGCTTCGCTGCAGAAGTTCCTCGGCCGCTAGCCTCCTCCTCCTCGGGCGGAGTTCTAGGCTGAGCGGATGATGTCCTCGACCGCCCGACCTGTCCGGATCGGCGTGCAGATCGCGCCGCAACACGCCCCCTACGAGAGGATCCGCGACAGCGCGGCCGAAGTCGAGGACGCCGGCGCGGACATCATCTTCAACTGGGACCATTTCTTTCCCCTCTCCGGCGATCGGGATGGGCTGCACTTCGAGTCATGGACGATGCTTGCGGCACTCGCCGAACAGACGAACCGGGTCGAGATCGGCGCCCTCGTCAACTGCAACAGCTACCGCAACGCGAACCTCCAGGCCGACATGGCCCGAACGATCGACCACATCAGCGCGAAGGGAACCGGAATCGGCCGATTCATCTTCGGCACGGGATCCGGATGGTTCGAGCGCGATTATCTCGAGTACGGCTACGAATTCAACACCGCCGGTTCGAGACTCGACTCACTTGCACAGGCGCTTCCCGTGATCGAGGAGCGGTGGGCACGGCTTCATCCGCCGCCAACCAGGGACATCCCGGTTCTCATCGGTGGGGGAGGGGAGAAGAAGACGCTGAGGATCGTCGCCCGGCATGCCGACATCTGGCACAGCTTCTCGGATGTGCCTACGCTCGAGCACAAGCTCGGCGTGCTCGCCAAACGGTGCGAGGAGGCGGGCAGGGACATAAGCGAGATCGAGATTTCGACGGAAGTGAGAGAGCGGACCTTCGAGGAGGCCGATGATCTGCTGGATCGAGGTGCCACCCTCTTCACCTTGGGAATCAGCGGACCCAGCTACGACCTCGCTCGTGTGCGCGACTGGTTGGCGTGGCGGGATAGCAAGAACGCAGGGGACACCGCCCGGTAGGCTTTTCGGCGCGGTGCTATGGGAGCCGCCGGTTGGAGTGGTCGTGGCTGAGGTTGTCATCGTCGGGGGTGAATCCGAGGCGGGTGAGCTCGTCGCGATGTCGATCAGGGCGCTGATCGAGGCGAAGCCGAACGCGGTGCTCGGCCTTGCCACAGGTTCAACTCCGCTGCCCGTCTACAGCGCGCTCGCGCGGTCGCTCGCTGAAGAGCCCCTGGACGTCTCCCAGGTGCACGGCTTCGCGCTCGACGAGTACGTGGGCCTGCCGGAGGGACATCCGGAGAGCTACCGCGCGGTCATCACCCGTGAGGTCGTCGGGCCGCTCGGGCTCACCCCCGAGAACATTCATGTCCCGAACGGGGCCACCGACACCATCCAGACGGCGGGCGCCGATTACGAGCAGGCCATCGCTGAGGCGGGCGGGATCGACATTCAGATCCTTGGGATCGGCCGCACCGGGCATCTGGGCTTCAACGAACCGGGCTCCTCGTTCGCGTCGACCACTCGAATCAAGACACTCGCGGAGAAGACGCGGGTGGACAACGCCCGATTCTTCGACTCGCCCGAGTCGGTGCCGATGCACTGCATCACTCAGGGGCTCGGCACGATCCTGCGCGCGCGCCACCTCGTCCTGCTCGCGTTCGGCGAGGCCAAGGCCGGGGCGATCGCGGCGGCGGTCGAGGGCTCGATCTCCGCCAGCCAGCCCGGCTCCGCCATCCAGCTGCATCCGCATGTCACCGTCCTCGTCGACGAGGCGGCCGCATCCGCTCTCACGAACCTCGCCTATTACAGGTATGCCTGGGCGAACAAGCCCGCGTGGCAGGCGATTTAGGCTCCGCGCAACCCGTCGCGCAACTCCCGCACGAGGGAGGCCACCACCGCCTTGAGGCTCCCACCGTTCGCTCCCGCAACCTGCAACTGTCGCTGGTAGCTGGCGCCACGAGCGAGAATCACGCCGACGTCGTTCAGCTCGGAAACACAGCCGAGCCGCTCGGCGATCGGCTCGAGTCGTTGAACCAGTCGGCGGATGTCGTCGGTGACGAGGCACTCATCGCCTCCGGCATCCTGAATGATGATGGCCTCGAGGCCGTAGCGGGCGGCGCGCCACTTGTTCTCTCGGACATACCAGGGCTGCATCGTCGGGAGGTCCTCCCCGCGGTCCAGAGCAGTCGACAACTCCTCCACCAGACACTGCGTGAATGCGACGATCGCACCCACCTCCTGTACTGTCGCCAGTCCGTCGCACACCCGCATCTCGAGCGTGCCCCACCGTGCGGACGGACGGATGTCCCAGCGCAGCTCGTTGAACTCGTCGATGACGCCGACGTGCAGCATGTCCTCGACCATCGCCTCATAGTTCGCCCAGGCGCCGAACTGCGGCGGCAACCCGGCGGTCGGCAACTGCTGGAACAGCATGGCTCGACTCGACGCGTAACCCGTGGCCTCCCCTGACCAGAACGGGCTGGACGCGGAGAGCGCCTGAAAGTGCGGAATGTAGGTCAGGAGCCCGTTCATGATGGGCACGACCTTCTCACGGTCTTCGATGCCGATATGCACGTGCACCCCCCAGATCATCATCTGGCGTCCCCACCACTGCGTCCGGTCGATGAGCTTCGCGTAACGTGCCTTGTCGGTGACCTCCTGGGTAAACCACTGGCTGAACGGATGAGTGCCGGCGCACATGACGTCCACGCCCTGCGGTTCGGCGACCGCCCGCACGGCGTCGATGGTGTGCGACAGGTCGGCGACGCCATCCGCGACGTTACGGTGCACACCGGTGACGACTTCGACGGTGTTCGTGAGCAGTTCGGCGGTGACACGGGCGGTTTCCCCGCCATCCGCTTGCTTGATCGCTTCCAGAATGTCGGGGGCTCCGGGCGTCAGCTCGCCGCTCACGTGATCGACGAGCGCCAATTCCCACTCAATCCCGAGGGTCGATCTTTCGGATTCGGCGAAGTCGATCTGCACGGTCATACCCTTCGTCAGGGGCGTGCCGCCGAACCGGCGACCCGGTCCTATCCTGACACCGGGACGGCGACTTCCCGAAAACCTTCGGCAGTCAGCCGCCAGGCCCGGTTTTCCGCGAGCCTTACGTCGGCCGCTCCCGCTAGCGTTGGCTTATGAGCACGGTGGAGCTATGAAGATTGCGAAGCAATCCGCGACGCCGGCGCCGACTCGCCCTGGCAACTTGGTGTCTGTCCGAGCGGCCGTACCCCCGCTCGTCCTGGTCGCCGTCATCGTGACGATGCTCGCCTGGGCGAGCGCGTTCATCGTGATTCGCGGCGTCATGCCGCACTTCTCCCCTGGCGCCCTCGCGCTCGCGCGGCTGCTCGTCGGCTCGGTCCTACTCGGACTCCTCCTTGTCGGCCGGCGGTGGATCCACCCAACGGGTCGTGAATGGCTGCTCGTCGGCGGGTTCGGAGTGGCCTGGTTCGGTGCCTACAACATCGCGCTCAACGCCGCCGAGCAAACCCTGGATGCTGGCACCACCGCGATGCTCGTCAACATCGGGCCCATTCTCATCGCCCTCGGCGCCGCCGTCTTCCTCCGCGAGGGCATCTCGAAGTGGCTCGCGATCGGCACGGGGGTCGCGTTCTTCGGAGTGCTGCTGATCTGGACCAGCAGCGGCGGGGTCGGCCTTGGCGACGGCGGCGGAGTGCTGTGGTGCCTGCTTGCCGCGATCAGCTATGCGGGAGGGGTGCTGATGCAGAAGCCAGCGCTCCGCCGCCTGCCCGCACGGCAGGTCACCTGGATGGGCTGCGTGATCGGAATGATCGCGTGCCTCCCCTTCGGAGGGCAGCTTCTCGCGGACGTGCAGAACGCCCCCGCCATCTCGGTCGCGGGCGCCATCTACCTGGGTGCGGTGCCGACCGCCCTCGCCTTCAGTACCTGGGCGTACGCCCTGTCCAAGCTGCCTGCTGCGCAGCTCGGAGTCTCCACTTATGTCGTGCCGCCGCTCGCCATCCTGCTCGGCTTTCTCGTCTTCGGCGAGGTGCCGACCGTCGTCGCGGCGATCGGCGGGGGTGTGTGTCTCGTCGGGGTCGCGTTGTCGCGCAGACGGATGCGCGGGTCGGCCTGAATCGCATGTTATCGGCGCATCCGATTTTCTGGCAGAATGGTCAGTCGAGTCCATACCTGCCCGACCCTCTAATCAGGCTGTATCGGAATCCCTCAGAGCTCGTGTCGAGTGTGCCCCCACGCTCACGCCATCAGTTCAACCACACCAAATCAACTCAGGAGAATTGTGGCTGTAAAGATCCGTTTGAAGCGCATGGGCAAGATCCGCGCTCCTTACTACCCTATTGTCGTTGCCGACTCGCGCACCAAGCGCGATGGCCGGGTCATCGAAGAGATCGGCAAGTACCACCCCACGCAGGAGCCTTCGGTCATCGAGGTCGACTCCGATCGTGCGCAGTACTGGCTCGGTGTTGGCGCACAGCCGACTGAGCAGGTCGCGGCGCTTCTCAAGCTCACCGGCGACTGGGGCAAGTTCAAGGGTGACAAGAACGCCGTCAGCACCGTGAAGGTCAAGGAAGAGAAGACAGTCTTTCAGGCCGACGAGAAGAAGAAGGCCGTGCTCAAGCCGAAGGCCGAAGCTCCCGCCAAGGTCGAAGAGCCGACCGGTACCCCCGCCGAAGCAGACGCGGCCGCGGCCGACGTCGCCGCTGACGCCGCCGACGCATCGCCGGCGACCACTGAGGAAACCCCTGAGCAGGTCGACAACGCCGACGTCGACGCCGTTAACGCGCCTGACGCCGACAAGGCGTAGCAAGTGCTGGCAGGAGCGCTCGAGCATCTCGTCAAGGGGATCGTCGATCACCCGGAAGATGTTCAGGTCGTTCAGAAGAACTCCCCACGCGGCGATGTCCTCGAGGTGCGCGTGCACCCCGAGGACCTCGGTCGCGTGATCGGGCGCGCCGGTCGCACGGCCAAGGCGCTCCGCACGCTCATCTCGGCGATCGCCGACGGCAAGCGTGTTCGTGTCGACGTGGTGGATACCGATTACTAAGCAACCGGAACCGGGTCATACGCAGCTGAGGGTCGGTCGCCTCACCAAGGCGCACGGACTGAAGGGCGCGATCAAGGTCGAGCTGTACACGGATGACCCGGGGCGACGTTTCGTCCCGGGCGCCGTGTTCCAGCTGCAGGTGCCGACGAGCTCGCCGTGGCACGGCAAGACCATCGAACTCATCGAGCTCAAGTGGTACAACACGCACGCGGTGGCATTCTTCAAGGACGTTCCCGACCGCACCGTCGCTGAATCCCTGATGAAGGCGATCCTGTGGGTAGACCAGGATCGCGCGGAGACTCCGGATGAGGACGACGCGTGGTATGACCACCAGCTCATCGGGCTGTCGGTGCTGAGAGACGGCGAGAGGGTGGGTGTCGTCGGACGTGTCGACCACCTGCCGTCCCAGGACCTGCTGCTCGTCACGACGGATGCGGGCGAGGTGCTCGTGCCGTTCGTCAAGGCCTTCGTTCCCTCGGTCGACATCGCCGCCGGCACGCTGACAGTTACGCCGCCGCCCGGACTCTTCGAGGAGCTGCCCGAGGAGGCAGAGAAGCCGGACGAACTGTTGGACGGCGAACAGCGGAACGACCTGTAGGCGCAGCCCTCACACGCTTCCGTCGACGTAACGGGGTCGGGGCCGGCTCATCGCCTCCTCGGATCCCCGCCGTGCCGTCAGGCGCACGCACACGGTCGCCGATCGCTATCGGGAGGGCGTCTCGCGGAGCGCGCTCTCCTAGACTTCTCGGATGCGCATTGACATCGTCACGATTTTTCCCGAGTTCTTCTCGGTGCTTGATGTCTCGCTGCTCGGCAAGGCCCGCCAGGCGGGCCGCATCCACCTCGGCGTACACGACCTGCGCGACTACACGTACGACCGTCACCGTACAGTCGACGACACCCCGTACGGCGGGGGTGCCGGAATGGTGATGCGCCCGGAGCCGTGGGGCGAGGCGATCGACAGCATCCTGTACGCGGGCGAGGCTCGAGGCGTAGCGGACCCCGTCGTTCTGTTCCCTTCGCCGGCCGGCGAGCTCTTCACCCAGGCGCTCGCACGCGAGCTCTCGGTCGAGCCCGCGCTCGTCTTCGGCTGCGGACGGTATGAGGGGATTGACCAGCGGGTTGTCGACTACGCGGCATCCCGGGCCAGGGTCAGGCTCGTCAGCCTCGGGGACTACGTTCTCAACGGCGGCGAGGTCGCCGCGATGGCCATGATCGAGGCAATCGGCCGGCTCATTCCGGGCGTCATCGGCAACCCGGCGAGTCTCCTCGAGGAGAGTCACGAAGACGGACTGCTCGAGTACCCGAGCTACACCAAGCCCGCAGAGTGGCGCGGACTCGCGGTGCCACCCGTGCTGTTGAGCGGCAATCACGCGGCGATCGCTGCCTGGCGGCGCGAGCAGCAGATCGAACGGACACGGCGCGTGCGACCGGATCTGCTGTCGTCGGAGTAGGCGCGACACCAGGCAACCGAGTTTCTCGTGTGACGGTTGTCCGGAGGTTTCCCGGCATGAGGCGCGAATGCGCTTCCCTCGGGGAAGGAGTCGTGAACTGCTGAGAAGCGTTCAGCGGGCGGTCAGCACAAGTGGGCCGTCATCGGTGACCGCCACCGTGTGCTCGGCATGTGCGGCACGGGAGCCGTCCATGCTGCGCAGGGTCCAGCCGTCCGGGTCGGTGAAGACACGATCGGTGCTCTGCATGAGCCACGGCTCGATCGCGAATACGAGACCTGCGCGCAGCGGGAATCCGCGCCCTGGCCGCCCGTCGTTCGGCACATGCGGGTCGCCGTGCATGGTGCGGCCGACGCCGTGGCCGCCGAAGTCGGTGTTGATGGAGAAGCCCGCTGATCGCGCCACCTCCCCAATCGCCGCCGAGATGTCACCGATCCGGTTGCCGGGAACCGCGGCCGCTATGCCGGCATCCAGCGCCTGCTTCGTCACCTCGATGAGGTGCAGGTCCTCCTCCTGAGGCGTCCCGACGACAAGGGACACGGCGGAGTCCGCCACCCAGCCCTCGACACTCGCGGCGAAGTCGAGGCTCAGCAGGTCGCCGTCTTTGAGCGTGTAGTCGAAGGGCAGCCCGTGCAGTGCGGCGTCGTTCACGGACGTGCAGAGCACTTTGCCGAACGGGCTCGCGCCGAATGAGGGGTGGTAGTCGATGTAGCAGCTTTCGGCGCCACGAGCACGGATCAACCGGTGCGCGAGTCGGTCGAGGTCGAGCAGATTCACACCGACGGCGGATGCTGCGGCCAACTCGGTGAGCACGTCGGCGACGAAGCTGCCGGCCGCGCGCATCTCATCGATTTCAGCGGGAGTACGAAGCTCGATCATCCAGCCATTCTTGCGCTTACCGCGCGTACGCTGTGACCATGTGGTTCCGGCGCGCCTTCTACTGGGTTCAACTCGGCGCCGTCGTCGTGCTTCCGCTCTGGATCGTGGTCGCCCGTGCGATCTCGAGCACAAGGATCGGCGCGCTGGACCTGCTCGTGTTCCTCGCCTGGCCGGCCCTCGCGCTCACGATGCTCGCCGTACTCGGGCTTACCTGGGCGCGCAAGACGGTTCGGGCCACGAAGACGCTCTCCTGGCTGGACGTCGCAGCCCTCTCCACCTGGTACGTCGTCACGATCACTTTCGGAACGTTCGTCGCCTTGTCCTCGGAGCTGGGGGTCGGACTCACCGGTGGTCTCCTCTCGCTCGTCTCGATCGGAGTCGTCTGGGCATCCGTGTGGCAGCTCGTGAATGCGGCGCGGCAGCGGGTGCGGACCGTGCTCGCGGGCCTCGACTACGCGGCGATACCCGCGGGCGAGTATCAGGCGAGCCGCTTCGCCCGGGGAGACGGCGACGTTTTCAGGATCGACCAGTCGGGCCGCTGAGTAGCGGGACACTCGCCGGATGTGGCACAATTACCCCTTGTGCCACCGCACGGCCCTGCCACAGGGGGGCCCGCACCTGTTCGGCACACTCACACTTCGGGCACTTCCAAGACCGTGATCGACCTGTGGCGGTTGCAGAGAGCGAATCACCATGCATATTCTCGACCAGGTCGACGCGGCATCGCTGCGTAACGACATTCCGGACTTCCGTGCCGGCGACACCGTCAAGGTCCATGTCAACATTGTCGAGGGCACGCGCGCCCGCATTCAGGTGTTCCAGGGCGTCGTCATCGGGCGCTCGGGTGAGGGCATCCGTGAGACATTCTGCGTGCGTAAGGTGAGCTTCCAGATCGGCGTGGAGCGCACGTTCCCCGTGCACTCCCCGGTGATCGACCACATTGAGGTCGTCACCCGCGGTGACGTGCGTCGCGCCAAGCTGTACTACCTGCGCGACCTCCGCGGCAAGAAGGCGAAGATCAAGGAAAAGCGCTGAGCTTCGGCTTCGACGCAAGGCTTTCCTGAGCTCCCCACCACGTAACATGGTGGGGAGCTCAGGGGTTTAATGACAGAAACAGATCCTTCGCCGCGCGCAGTTCGCGCGGCCCAGGACCGAAGCAAGACGCGCGGCGTGAGACTCTTCATCCGCGACATATTGATCATCTTCGTGGCAGCGGTCGTGATCTCGGTCGGCATCAAGACCTTCCTCGTCCGCTCGTTCTACATTCCATCCGGCTCGATGATGGACACCCTCCAAATCAACGACCGGATCATCGTCAACCAGCTCGTGCCCGAACTCGTGGCGCTCGAACGCGGCGATGTCGCGGTCTTCCGCGACCCGGGTGGATGGCTGCCGGCTCAGGTCGTCCCCGAGGTGAATCCCGTTGTCGGAGCCGTTGACTGGTTCCTGACTGCGATCGGTCTGAGCGCTTCCGACAGCAACGACCACCTCATCAAACGCATCATCGGATTACCGGGCGACACTGTCACCTGCTGCAATGCGGTCGGACAGATGGAAGTCAACGGTGTGCCGCTGGACGAAAGCTATGTCCGGTTGCCCGACGGTGCAACGAAGGTGTCGGGGGACGACTTCTCGGTGACCGTGCCCGAGGGGGCGCTCTGGGTCATGGGCGACAACCGTTACCGGTCGAAGGACTCCCGCTACAACCAGGATTCTCCGAGCAATGGATTCGTGCCGATCGAGAACGTGGTGGGACGCGCGATCCTCGTCACCTGGCCGTCAGAGCACTGGAGTTGGCTGGACAACTACCCCGACACGTTCCGCGGCGTCGGAAACGACGCCGACTAGCATGGCCGTCGTAGATCCCACCCTCGAAATCGAGGCGAGCCTCCACGAGGAAGGTCATCGTTATGTCATCGGATGCGACGAGGTCGGTCGCGGCGCGATCGCCGGCCCCGTCGCTGTCGGTCTCGCGATCGTCGATGTGACGATCGGATCCTTCCCGAACGGGCTGCGCGACTCGAAGCTGCTCAGTGAGAAACGGCGTGAGCAGCTCGAGCCGCTCACCATCGACTGGGCGCTGCACACGGCGGTGGGGCTCTCGTCCGCGGCCGAAGTTGACGAGTGGGGGCTCACCGCCGCGCTCGGAATGGCCGGCCGACGTGCGCTGGCGGGGCTGCACACGGCAGGAGCGAGTATCCGGGAATCCGTCATCCTGCTCGACGGGTCCTTCGACTGGCTCAATCCGGCGCTCACGACGCCACTCCTCGTACGCACGAGGGTGAAGGCGGACCGGGACTGCGCCTCGGTGGCCGCGGCATCCGTCGTCGCGAAGGTGCACCGGGATCGGCTGATGATCGAGGCGGATGCCGGAACGCCCGGCTACGGATGGGCCGGCAACAAGGGATACGGTTCGGCCGGGCATTTCGCCGCGATCGCCGAACTCGGCGCGACCGATCTGCACCGTCGCTCGTGGCTGAAACGGCAGGACCCTACGGTTCTCGGCTAGACCAGAGATTCTGCGGCAGAGCGCCGTCGGCGCAGACCCTGGTGCACGCGTAGAATTGCGGGAGCATGGACGAAGACGAATTCGAAGACTACGACCGCGAGGTCGAGCTGGCCCTGTACCGCGAGTACCGCGATGTGGTGTCCCAGTTCCGGTACGTGGTTGAAACCGAGCGACGGTTTTACCTCGCGAACGAGGTGGAACTTGTACGCCAGGACACCGAGCACGACTTCTACTTCGAACTGACCATGAGCGACGTCTGGGTCTGGGACGTCTACCGCTCCGACCGATTCGTCAAATCGGTGCGCGTGTTGACCTTCAAGGATGTCAACGTCGAGGAGCTGTCGTCCAAGGAGCTCGAGCTGCCCAAGGAACTCGCGCTCGACGAGTAGCGGCGCGCTTGTGCTTCGGGCGGCCCCTCCTGCACCTACCGCCGGACGACGTCGCAGCACACAGCTTGCCTGACTGAGCACATCCTGCGCTTCCCCTCAGGCATCCTCGCTTTCGGAGGTGCCCATGGGAGCGAAGGACGAACTCGGTCGCCGTGGCGAGGAGCTCGCGGCGGCCTTCCTCGCCCACGGCGGTTATCGCATTGTGGCGCGCAACTGGCGCTGTCGACAGGGCGAGATCGACATCGTGGCCCGGCGCGGCGACGACCTCGTCTTCGTCGAGGTGAAGACGCGTACGAGCGTGTCCCATGGGCATCCGTTCGAAGCCATCACTGTACGAAAACTCGCCCGGCTGCGCAGGCTCGCAGCTGCGTGGTGCGGAGCGAATCCCGGCAGGTACGCCGGGATCCGCATCGATGTCGTGGCCGTGATCGCCCCGCGGAACGCGCCCGTGAGTATCGAGCACCTCGAGGGGGTGTTCTGATGCCCGTCGCTCGCACCCGCTCGGTCGCGCTGCTCGGTCTGCAGGGGGCGCTCGTCGAGATCGAGGCCGACATCTCCAGCGGGCTGCCCTACCTCGTTATCATCGGCCTTCCCGACAGCGCCCTCTCTGAGGCGCAACACAGAGTCAGGGCTGCTGCCGCGAACTCGGGATGCGAGCTCACGGGGCGCAAGCTGACCATCAACCTGTCACCGGCGGCACTACCAAAGCACGGTTCGGGGTTCGACCTTGGGATCGCGCTGGCATCGCTCGCGGCAAACGGTGATGTCAACCCGCGATCGGTGGAGGAGGTCGTGCACCTCGGGGAACTCGGGCTCGACGGCCGGCTCCGGCCGATCAACGGTGTGCTTCCTGCCGTGCTCGCCGCCTTCCGTGCGGGTGCGGTGACGGTGATGGTCCCGACAGGGAACGCGGATGAAGCCGCTTTAGTTCCCGGGTTGCGGGTGATACCCGTCGCCTCGCTGCTGGAGGCTGCGATCTGGCACGGCGGCGCATTCGAACCCCTGACTGTCGAGCCCATCCTCCGACCGGCGACCGCGACGAGTCAGGTCGACGATCTCGATCTGGGCGACATCATCGGCAACGAGGATGCGGTCGAAGCGATGCAGGTCGCCGCGGCCGGCGGCCACCACGTATTTCTCCTCGGGCCGCCTGGAGCGGGCAAGACGATGCTCGCCGCCCGCCTGCCCGGGCTCCTGCCCGACCTCGACCCCGACGCCGCACTCGAGGTGAGCTCGATCCGTTCGCTCGCCGGGCTGCCGGTCGGCGCCACCCTTGTCACGCGGCCGCCGCTCGAGGCGCCCCACCACACTGCGACCGCAGCCTCCATCGTGGGTGGTGGCAGCGGGGTCATCCGGCCGGGCGCCGCGGCACGCGCGTGTCACGGCGTCCTGTTCATGGACGAGGCCCCCGAGTTCCAGTCCGCGGTCCTAGACGCCCTTCGGCAGCCCCTCGAGTCGGGCATCATCAGCATCCACAGGGCGAACGCGGTCGCGCACTTCCCTGGGCGATTCCAGCTCGTGCTCGCCGCCAACCCGTGCCCGTGCGGCCAGTACGGCGCCCGTGACTCCGAGTGCGTGTGCCCGCCGAGCGCACGGCGTCGCTATCTGGCCAAAATCTCAGGGCCCCTCCTCGACCGCATCGACATTCAGTTGAGGGTCACCCGGATCACCTCGGCGCAGGTACGAGTGGCAGCGGACTCGGTTCGCGCCGACACGGCCTCCGCGCGACGTCGGGTCGCTGAGGCGAGGGCGACCGCCGCCGCTCGGCTGTGCGACACGCCATGGCGGCTCAACGCCGAGGTGCCCGGCGCTTGGCTGCGCGGCCCCCACGCGCGCCTGAGTCCCGCGACGACGACATCCATTGATCGTGCCCTCGAACGCGGCGGACTCACCATGCGCGGCTACGACCGGGTGTTGCGGCTGGGATGGACCATCGCTGACCTCGACGGCGCCAGCCAGCCATCGGCCGACCACCTCGGCCGCGCGCTGTACTTGAGAAGGGCGATGTCATCATGACCATGTACGGAATCAAAGAGTCGGTCGTTTCTCCGCTCGTGCGCCAGCTCGCCGGCGAACACCTCTCCCGAGACGAGATCATCGACCGGTTCGCGCGGGCCACCTGGACCGGAATCGCGGAGCCGGGGGATCGCGTGGCCGGTGCCCTGGTGCAGCGACTCGGGGCGGGTCCCGCGCTCACATCGGTCGTACAGCGTTGGTCCGCCGAGCGGATCGCCGACGCGACCGGCGGCGGTGAGAGCGAAGATGACCTGACCCTGGCGGATCTTGCGGCGGCGCAAGAGCGGTGGCAGCCGCGGCTCGGCCCCTCCGCGGCGATCACCGCCCTCCGGCAGGCGGCGCGCTTCGGCGTGCAGCTGCTTATCCCAGGCGAGCCAGGATGGCCGTCTGGTGTCGACGACCTGTCCGTGCATGGCCCGATCGCGCTCTGGCTTCGCGGAAACCGCGAGACCCTGTCGAGCACCTCGACCTCGATTGCACTCGTCGGAGCCCGCGCCGCGACCGGCTACGGGGAGCACATCACCATGGAGGCATCCGCGGGTCTCATCGACCGGGGCTACACGATCGTGTCCGGCGCCGCCTACGGAATCGACGGGATGGCGCACAGGGCCGCCCTTGCGAGCTCCGGCCAGACCGTCGCGTTCCTCGCAGGGGGAGTAGACCGGTTCTATCCGAGCGGGCACGACGGCCTGCTCACCCGTATCGTCGAAGTCGGCGCGGTCGTCTCCGAACTGCCGTGCGGATCGCCGCCGACGAAATGGCGCTTCCTGCAACGCAATCGCCTGATAGCCGCGGCGAGCCAGGCGACCGTCGTGCTCGAAGCCGGCTGGCGGTCCGGATCGCTCAACACGGCGGGCCACGCAGCAGCACTCGGACGCCCGCTCGGCGCGGTGCCTGGCCCGGTCACCTCGGCGGCGTCGGCGGGATGCCACCGGCTCATCCGCGACTTCGATGCCGTCTGCGTCACGAACGCTGACGAGATGGCGGAGCTTGCGCCGATCGAGTCACGGTCCCTCATGGCGGCGCCGACGCCGGAACACGGGGCTTCTGCGACATCGCACGTCACACGGGTGGTCGACGCATTGAGCACACGATCACCGCGCACGACCGGAGACATCGCGGCACGCTCGGGACTAGCGGTTTCGCAAGTACAGTCCGTCCTCGGACGGCTTGAGTTGGAGGGCGCTGCCGCCACGCGCGAACGGGGGTGGATATTGCGCAGAACCTGAGGAACACCGACTGGATCTAGATTGGGACCGTGATTCAGCTCGGCCTCCACCCCGCTCCCGCTCATGTCATCGCCCATTTCAGCGACACGCACTTGGTGGGCGGAGACCGCGCCCTCTTCGGAGCGGTCAACAGCCACGACAACCTGCTTCTCGCGCTGGGTCAGCTCGAACGTTCGGGAACGCGGCCGGAGGCGATCGTCTTCACCGGGGACCTCGCCGACCTCGGAGAGGTCGATGCGTACCGCCGGCTCCGATCGACGGTTGAGCCGGTCGCTGAACGCATGGGCACACGCATCGTCTGGGTGATGGGCAACCATGACGAGCGCTTTCGGTTTCAATCGGAGCTGTTCGACCAGGACGGGTCGAACGATCCGCAGGATCGCGTCTACGACATCAACGGTCTTCGCATCGTCGCCCTCGACACGAGCGTTCCCGGCTATCACCACGGTGATCTGTCGGACGGGCAGCTCGATTGGCTCACGCACGTGCTCGCCGAGCCGGCGCCGGACGGAACGCTCCTCGCGATGCATCACCCGCCGATCCCGAGCCCCGTAGAGGTGATGGCGATCCTCGAGTTGCAGCGCCAGGACCGACTGGCCGAGGTGATCCGCGGAACCGACGTGCGCGGCGTTCTCGCCGGGCACCTGCACTATTCCGCCCACAGCATCTTCGCCGGTGTGCCAGTGAGTGTCGCATCCGCAACTTGCTACTCGATCGACATCAGCGCGACGCCGAAGACGTTCTCGGGGGTGGGCGGCGGCCATGGTTTCGCCCTCGTGCACGTGTACGAGGAGCAGATTGTGCACTCGGCCGTGGCCGTCGGCGACTTCGAACAGGTGAGCGGCTTCAGCGAGACGTTCCTTGCGAAGATCGCGGCGATGTCGCCTGCCGAGCGTCTCGAGGTGTTCTCGAGCAAGACATCCTCCTGCTCCGTTGAGGACATCGAGCGCCGATGACTCGAGCGGCGGCGCCCACGCTGCTCGGGGGGGCATCCCACCAACAGTGCGCCCTTGCGCGACGATAGAGGAATGCGAATGGAGCGGGCAGTCGACGACTTCGCCGCGCACCTCTTCGCCGAACGAGGGTTCAGTGCGCACACCGTGCGCTCCTACAAATCCGACCTCGCTCAGTTGACCGAATTCGCGGCGGGGCACGGATGCCGGGATGCCGCGGACCTCTCCCTCGAATTGTTGCGCGACTGGCTCTGGCAGGGGTCGCAGGCCGGGATGGCCAAGTCGACCCTCGCCCGCCGTGCGGCCGCGGCCCGCAGTTTCACCGCTTGGTTCACGAGGGCAGGCCACGAGAGCGGAACAGATGTCGCGGCTCGGCTGAGGGCACCGAAGGCGGACCACCATCTTCCCCGCGTGCTCACCCGCGCCCAGATCGACGGCGTGCTCGCCTCTCTCGCGGTGCGTGCAGGAACAGGCGAAGCGGCTGCGATGCGAGACCTCGCCGTCGTCGAGTTGCTCTACGCATCCGCTCTGCGCGTGAGCGAGGTGACGGGTCTGGATCTCGAACATGTGGATCGCAGCCGACTGACGGTTCGGGTGATGGGCAAGGGGGCGAAGGAGCGCGTCGTGCCGTTCGGAGTGCCGGCCCGACACGCAATCGAGGGGTACCTCGACCGCGCGCGGGACCAGCTCGCCGCCGAATCGACTTCACGCGCACTGTTCCTCGGCTCGCGCGGGGGAAGGCTCGGCACGCGTTCGGTATACCGCCTCGTCGCCGGACTGCTCGAGGAGGTGCCCGGCGGTGGCCCCGCCGGGCCCCACACGCTGCGCCACACCGCTGCGACGCACCTGCTCGACGGCGGGGCGGACCTCCGCGCCGTTCAGGAGATGCTCGGCCACGCGAGCCTCGGCACGACGCAGATCTACACACACGTTTCGACGGAGCGGCTCAAGGAGAGCTATCGGTCCGCGCATCCGCGCGCGTGAGGACACCCTGGTCTCGTTTGTGAGGACTCTCTTCGCAAGTGAGGGGTGATGTCGCGCACCATCTGCGACGACACTCCTCATGGCGGGCGCGGGTTGCGACGACCCCGCCCCGTCACCGCAGCGCTCGCGTCGGCAGCAGCACCGAGAACGGGATGCCGCCGAGATAGTACACGGGTGACACATACCGGCCGTGCAGGCGGACACCGAGATGCAGGCACGGCTGGTCGCAGTGTCCGGCGACGACCGCGCCCACGCGCTCGCCGCCTGAAACCGCTTCTCCCACCACGAGCTTCGACTCCACAGGCTCGTAGCTCGAGATGATCCCGCCGGGGTGCCGGATCGAGAGTACCGGCCGGTCCACCACCTCCCCGGCGAAGTGGACGACGCCGTCGGCCGGCGCGAGAACTGGGGCCCCGGTCGCGGCAGCGACGTCGATGCCACGATGTCCGGAGGCGAAGGGCGTGAGCGGGGCGATGAACGGGCGCACGACCACGTGGTCCGGTCCGACCGGCCACACCCACTGGGGGGACGCGGAGTCGGCGGTCGCCCCCGCCGCCGGTTGCCCCGAAAGCCAGGTGCCGGATGACACGAGGAGCAGCGCGACGAGCGCGAGCGCGACCGGGGGGCCACTGAGCCGGCGTGGCCTGGCGTGCGACGGCGGGAACGACACGGTTCAAGGATGACGGCCGATGGCGCACCGACGATCGAAAATCGGCGGGCAGGGGAAAGATCAGCCCGGGAATGACTCGTGCAGGAGCGGTGATATCATTGTTGGAGCAGCGCGCGGAAGTGCGCTGACTACGCGTGCCCATTGTGCTCTCACCTCGCGTGCCTGCACAGATCTGGCCGACACATCCACTCAGTCCTGTTGATTCAGGCGGATGCGTGCCCGGGCGCCAGGGATCGCGCCGACAGCGCGACGACAAACTGAAACGGCGGGCGCAAGCCTGCCAGGAATGGAGACGGCCATGGCCGTTGTAACTATCCGCCAGCTGCTCGACAGCGGCGTTCACTTCGGACACCAGACGCGCCGCTGGAACCCCAAGATGAAGCGATTCATCCTGACCGAGCGCTCCGGCAGCCACATCATCGACCTCCAGCAGTCGCTCGCCCACATCGACAAGACCTACGACTACGTCAAGGACACCGTCGCACACGGCGGTACGATCCTCTTCGTCGGAACCAAGAAGCAGGCGCAGGGCTCCATCGCCGAGCAGGCGCAGCGCGTCGGCCAGCCGTATGTCAACCAGCGTTGGCTGGGTGGCCTCCTCACGAACTTCCAGACGGTCTCCAAGCGCCTGGCGCGCATGAAGGAGCTCGAGGAGCTCGACTTCGACGACACCACCAAGGGTTTCACCAAGAAGGAACTGCTGATCAAGAAGCGTGAGCTCATCAAGCTCAACCGCAGCCTCGGTGGCATCCGGAACCTGACGAAGACCCCGTCCGCGATCTGGATCGTCGACACCAAGAAGGAGCACCTCGCGATCGACGAGGCGCACAAGCTCGGTATCCCGGTCATCGCGATCCTCGACACCAACTGCGACCCCGATGACGTGCAGTACCCGATTCCGGGCAACGACGACGCCATCCGTTCCGTCGGGCTGCTGACCCGCATCATCGCGGATGCAGCCGCGGAGGGCCTCATCCAGCGTCACCAGAAGCCGGAAGAGGGCGACGCACCCGTCGAGCCCCTCGCCGCATGGGAAGCCGAGCTGCTCGGCCAGGCCGCCGCGCCCGCTGCCGACGCAGCTCCGGCCGCCGCTCTCCCCGTCGAGGAGAACGACGCCGATGCAGAAGCCGCCGCGAAGGGCGAAGCCGCAGCGGATGTGACTCCGGAGCATGCTCCCGAGTCCGATGACAAGACCGAAGCCCGGCTCGAAGCCGAGGCCACCGAGGCGGAGAAGACTCCCGCCGCCTCGGCCGACGCAACCAAGTAAGGACATCCAGATGGCAACAGTCAGCCTCTCCGACGTCAAGACCCTTCGCGACCGCCTCGGAACCGGAATGGTCGACACCAAGAACGCCCTCGTCGAAGCCGATGGCGATCTAGAAAAGGCCACCGAGCTCCTGCGCCTCAAGGGCGCCAAGGGCAACGCGAAGCGTGCGGACCGGTCGACGAGCGAGGGTCTCGTCGCGGCCAGCACCTCCGGGTCGACCACCGTGCTCATCGAACTCGTCTGCGAGACGGACTTCGTCGCCAAGGGCGAGCGCTTCGTTTCGCTCGGCCAGAAGGTGCTCGAGTACGTGACCGCTGCCGGCGCGACGACCGTCGAAGAGGGCCTCGCGGCCCAGGCCGACGGCCAGACCGTGGCAGAGCTCATCGGCAACGAAGCGGCCGTGCTCGGTGAGAAGGTTGAACTTCGCCGCCTCGTGACGGTCTCCGGCGACAACGCGGAGATCTACCTGCACCGCACGAGCAAGGACCTTCCGCCTCAGGTCGGCGTCGTCGTCGCCTACTCCGGAGTCGATGCCGAGACCGCGCGCTCGGTGGCGCAGCACATCGCGTTCGCCGACCCGCAGGTGCTCAGCCGCGATGACGTTCCCGCCGACGTGGTCGAGCGCGAGCGGGCCATTGTCACGGAGATCGCCAAGGGTGAGGGCAAGCCGGAGGCTGCCCTGCCCAAGATCATCGAGGGTCGCCTCACAGGTTACTTCAAGCAGGTCGCCCTGCTCGATCAGGACTACGCGAAGGACAACAAGCAGTCGGTCGCGAAGGTGCTGTCGGATGCCGGACTCACCATCACCGGTTTCGCACGGTTCAAGGTCGGCGCGTAACCGATTCTCTGGAAAGGGTCTGAGTCGCGATCGCGACTCAGACCCTTTTCTCTGCCCTGACCCAATTCGAACCAATAACCTGTAACGAGCCTTGAGCGAGGGAGAACGCATGTCCACGGAACCCAAGAAACGACGAGTGCTCCTCAAACTCTCCGGGGAGTCCTTCGGAGGTGGTGCGCTCGGTGTCAACCCTGACGTCGTCGGTGCCCTCGCTCGGGAGATCGCCGAAGCGGCAAAGCACGTGGAAGTCGCCATCGTGGTCGGCGGAGGCAATTTCTTCCGGGGTGCAGAACTCAGCCAGCGGGGAATGGACCGCGGACGTGCCGACTACATGGGCATGCTCGGCACGGTCATGAACGCTCTCGCCCTGCAGGACTTCCTCGAGCAGGCGGGAGCCGCGACCCGGGTGCAGTCGGCGATCTCGATGACGCAGGTCGCGGAGCCGTACATTCCGCGCCGCGCGGAGCGTCACCTTGAGAAGGGTCGGGTCGTGATCTTCGGGGCAGGCGCAGGGCTCCCGTACTTTTCAACGGACACCGTCGCGGCCCAACGCGCACTTGAGATCGACGCCGAGGTCGTGCTCGTGGCGAAGAACGGCGTCGACGGGGTGTACTCCGCCGACCCGAACAAGGATGAGACGGCGTGGAAGATCGACGAGATCACCTACCAGGATGCGCTGATGCGCGGGCTCAAGGTCGTGGACTCCACCGCGTTCAGCCTCTGCATGGACAACGACATGCCGATGGTCGTATTCGGCATGAGGCCGGACGGCAATGTGGCGGGTGCTATCCGTGGGGATCGCATCGGCACGCGGCTGTCCAACTGAATCAGTCCAACTAAACTCGAAGCGACCACTCTCTGAAGGAGACAGCGTGATTGCCGACGTAATGGCCGAAGTCAAAGACAAGATGCACAAGTCCGTCGAGGCGGCCAAGGAGGAGTTCGGCAACGTTCGCACGGGGCGGGCGAATCCGGCGTTGTTCCAAAAGATCCTGGTCGACTACTACGGCACCCCGACGCCCCTCGGGCAGCTCGCCGGCATGCAGAATCCCGAAGCGCGCACCCTCATCGTGACCCCATACGACAAGAGCGCGCTGAAGGAGATCGAGCGCGCTCTCGTGAACGCGCCGAACCTGGGAGCCAATGTCGGCAACGACGGGACGATCATTCGGGTCTCCCTTCCCGAGCTCACCGAGGAGCGGCGCAGGGAGTTCGTCAAAATCGTTCGAGGTAAGGGCGAAGACGCGAAGGTGTCGATCCGCAACATCCGTCGTCGGGCCAAGGATGACCTCGACGCGCTCAAGAGCGACGTCGGCGATGACGAGGTCGCGAGAGGCGAGAAGGAGCTCGAGTCGGTCACCAAGGCCCACATCGACGCCATCGACGACGCGCTGAAAAAGAAGGAAACCGAGCTTCTCGAGGTCTGAATGCCCAACCCTCCTGAAGGCACCGGCGTCCCCGAAGGCCAGGGGCATGGGTTGAAGAGGCTTCGCGCCCAGCTCAAGCGCGAGGAGTTCGAGGCGCGAGCGCACGCCACCCGTGACGACATCCGAGCGCAGATCGCTGCGACGCGCGCACAACTCGACCAGGCAAACGAGAAGATCGAGGCACGCGCCGGCCGCAACCTGCCGCTCGCCATTCTGTTCGGGCTCGTGCTCGGCGTGAGCATGCTGCTGAGCCTCATCGTCGTCAAGGCGTTGTTCATGATCGTCGCCGCGGTGCTCATCGGCTTCACGGCTCTGGAGCTCGCAAGCGCGCTTCGATTCGCCGGTCGGGACGTGCCGCGTGTACCGACCATCCTCGCGGCACTCGCCGTAGTACCCGCCGCCTTCTATCTCGGGGACGGCGGCCGCTGGCTGGTATTCCTCGGTGGCGTGCTGTTCGTCGCACTGTGGCGCACGGCGGAGCTCGCTCGCGCAGATCACCGCGGCTCGGCAGAAGACTTTTGGAAGGATGTCGGCGCCGGCACATTCATCCAGGCCTACGTTCCCTTCCTCGGCAGTTTCGCCGTGCTTCTCACCGCTCGGGAGGGGGGGGAATGGTGGACCCTCGCGTTCCTGCTCATCGTCGTCTCGGTGGACATCGGGGCGTACGCCAGCGGGCTGCTCCTGGGCAAGCATCCGATGGCACCCCGGATCAGTCCGAAGAAGACCTGGGAGGGCTTCGGCGGCTCAGTCGTCGTCGCTGTCGTCGGCGGGGTGATTCTCGGCGTCTTGATGCTCGGACAACCGTGGTGGGTCGGCCTGATCTTCGGTTTGACGATGGTGGCGACGGGCACAATCGGTGACCTCACCGAGTCGCTGATCAAGCGGGACCTGGGCGTCAAGGACATCAGCACCTGGCTTCCCGGCCACGGTGGCTTCCTCGACCGGATGGACTCCATCCTGCCGAGCGCGGCCGCGGCATACGCACTCTTCCTGCTGATTGCCTAGCTCCGGCGTGAGGTAGGGCAGAATGTCTGCGTGAGTACAACGTTTCCTCGAGCGCGCCGGCCAGAGCTCGGCTACAACGTCGAGCAGGTGGAGGACTTCCTCGAGGAGGCCAGACGAGCGTACGGCGCCGCGCCGGGCGAGCTGACGGTTGTTACCGCCGAGAGCATCAGGCACACGGCCTTCGGAATGCAGAAGGGCGGCTACTCCACGAAGCCGGTTGACGCCGCTCTGGAGCGACTCGAAGACGCCTTCTTCCAGCGCGAACGGGAGCGCAAGCTGAAGGAGTTCGGAGACGAGGCCTGGTACGCCCAGGCACGCACGACCGCCCGCGAGATCCTCGGCAGGCTTGCCCGGCCAGCCGGGACCAGATTCGACCGGGTCGGGCGCCTCACCAACGGCTATCACCGGGGGGATGTCGACGAATTCGCTGACCAGGTGGTCGCGTACTTCCAGGATGGGCTGCCCATCACGGTCGACGAGGTACGCACTGTGGCGTTCCGTCCGCAGCGTGGAGGCTACCGGGAGGCGCAGGTCGATTTCGTGCTGGATGCCATCGTTGAGGTGATGCTTGCCGTGCGATCGTGACCGGATTGGGCAAAGTTTGGCCTTCTAGTCTAAAATGTTATAAATATGCGCCCCAACACCAGTGAGATCCCGTTGCCAGCGTCGGAGCCAACCGCCTCGACGCCGCTTCAGGGAACCCGGATCAGGCGCAGGGTATCCCTGCAGGTGTTCGCCTCGTTCGCGGCGCTCGCCTTTGTGCTGGTGTCGGTGGCATCCCCGATCTCCCAGGATGAAGCCGTCGCAGCGGTCGTGCAGACGAGGGCCGAGAGTCAGAAGCCGACGCAAGAACTGACGGTCGCGGGAGAGTACTCAACGGAGGTCGTGCGCGATTCCTACGGCGTCACCAAGAAGGTTGAGCCCGTCGCTCCTCCCGCGCCGGTCGCCGGCGCGACATCCGCGGGTCGGGCAGCGCCCGCCGCAGGAAAGCCCGACCCCGGCACCGCGAAGGCGATCGCGTACGACATGGTTCTCGCTCGCGGTTGGGGCGAAGACCAGTACAACTGTCTCGTCTCCCTGTGGCAGAAGGAGTCGGGTTGGAATGTCTTCGCGCAGAATCCGTCCAGCGCCGCCTACGGCATTCCGCAGGCGCTTCCCGGATCGAAGATGGCTTCCGCCGGAGGCGACTGGGCGACGAACCCTGCTACGCAGATCAGCTGGGGCCTCGGTTACATCTCCGGCCGCTACTCGAATCCCTGCGGCGCCTGGGGTGCAAGCCAGGCGAAGGGCTGGTACTAGCAAACCAGCGCAGCCCGGGCGCTCCTCGGACGATACCTAGACGAGGAACCATGCCGAGAAGCAACCGTCCGCGTGGATCCCGCGGCGACGGTGACGAGCAACCCGACCTGTCTCGTGTGCTGCGGGGCAGAACGCGAACCGAGTCGAAACGGGACGGGTTGTGGAACGTGCAATCGCTCGCCGCGACGTCAGCGTCCAAACACTACGTATGCCCCGGCTGCGGACTCGGCATCGCTCCCGGCACCGCTCATATCGTCGCGTGGCGAGCCGACGGGCTGATGGGTGAGGCTGACGATGTCGCCGCACGCCGTCACTGGCACAGTCACTGTTGGAAGATCGAGTAGGGGGATCATGGAGATCAAGGGCGGCATCGAGCTTCCGGCACGGCGGGAACAGATCGAGCTGGTCACGGAAGACGGGCTCACTCTGGTGGGGGAGTTGTCGCTGCCAGAGACGGCGGCACCCGTCGCAACCATCGTGGCGCTGCATCCCTTACCGACCGCTGGCGGGTTCATGGATTCGCACATCATTCGCAAGGCTGCCGCGAGGCTTCCGGCGCTCGCCGACCTCGCGGTGCTCCGATTCAACTTCCGAGGCGTCTCGTCTCCTCGAGGAACATCACAAGGCACATTCGGCGACGGCGTGGAGGAGAGATTCGACCTAGCAGCGGCGATGCGGCTGGTCGCTGAGCGCGACTTGCCCGACCCCTGGCTGCTCGGATGGTCCTTCGGCACCGAGGTTGCCCTGAAGCACGGACTCGCGCACCCCGTTGAGGGTGCCATCTTGCTTTCGCCGCCCCTGCACAGGACGACGGATGCCGAGCTGGCGGCGTGGAAGGGGAGCGGTAAGCGTCTGGTAGTTGTCGTTCCCGAGCTCGACGACTATCTGAAGCCGGCCGAGGCCGCGAGCAGGTTCGCGGCCGTGCCCGAGTCCGAGATGGTTGCGGTCGCAGATGGCAAGCACCTCTGGGTCGGCGAGAACCAGACCCGGCGCGTGCTGACCGAGATCGTCGCCCGCCTCAACCCGGGGGTGCTTCCGCTGCCGAACGAATGGGGCGACGCCCCTGCTACAACTCGTTCTGCCTAGGTACGACCACCTGTTTGACGATGAGCTGAATCGAGGCGGCAACCGGAATCGCGACGAGCGCGCCGAGGATTCCGAGCAGGGTGCCTCCGGCGAGCGCCGCGATGACCACGACAACGCCGGGCACCTGAACAGCCCTGGTCATGATGCGCGGCGTCAACACGTAGGCCTCGATCTGCATGTATACGAGGTAGTAACCGGCCACCCAGAACACCGTGGGAGTGCCGTCGAACAACAGAACGCCGAGGGTGATCACGACGGACGCCGAAATCGTGCCGACGAGCGGGATGAGCGAGCCGATGAACGCGATGAACGCGAACAGCGCCGAATACTCGACCCGCATGATGAACGTCAGCACGACGAAGGACAGGACGCCGTTGACCACGGCGAGCGTCACCTGCCCGACGACATAGCGCCCGACGGAATCGCTGATCTGCTCGGCGATGTCGATGAAGCGCACCCGCTTCGATGCCGGGACCAGTTGGTAGATGCCGCGCTTGAGGCTGCCCAGGGACGCCGTGAAGTAGATCACCAGAATGATGACGATGAGCGCGCTGGCGATTCCGCTGAGGATGCCGATTCCCGCCTGGAGCACACCGGCACCGACGTTGCGCAGGAACTCCGGATTCGTGACGTCCTCACTGATGCCTGCGAGCAAGGCATCGACCTCCAGCCAGGGGAAGTTCTGCTTGATGTCCTTGATGAGACTGTCGTCTTCGATGCTCTCGATCAGCGGAGGAATCTGCTCGACAAGCGTCCGGATCTGGTCGACGATGACCGGGATGATCGCCAGCACGAGCCCCGCGAAGATCCCGAGCACGCCGGCTAGGACGATGAGGATGGCTGCGGGCCGCCTGACACCCTTCTTTTCGAGCCACGTGACCAGAGGGTCGAGGCCGAGGGCAAGGAACAGCGCGGCGCCGATGTAGGTGAGAATCGTGCCGAGCGAGCCGACCACCGCGCCGATCAGGATGGCGACGAGAACGCCGAGACCTCCGAACAGGCCGAGTCGGAACGCGTTCTGGATCTTCACGGTCGATGTCCTCGCAGTCGGTATTACTCAGCCACGGCCTTCTCCGCCTGGGACAGGACGCCACGGAGGCCCTCGAAATACCCGGCCACCGCTTCGCGCTCGATTCTAATCTTCGCGAGCCGGTCCTCGGCGTCTGACACGAGCTGTTCCGCGCTGCTCTCCGCCTCGGTGACGAGAACCTTCGCACGCGTCTCGGCGTTGGACAGGATCTCCGCGGCCAGTGCACGGGATGTCTCCAGCGCGAGCTTCGCCTCGGCTCGGGCATGCACCTCCACCTCATCCGCCTCCTTCTGCTTTTCCTTCGCTCGCCTGGTGGCCTCCGCCAGCTGGCGGTGGGCGTCGTCGAGGTACTGCTGGGTCTGCGCGACGGCCTCCTGGTGGGAGGCGAGGAACGCCTTCTCCGCCTCGTCGCTTCGCGCGGTCAGTTCAACCTCGAGATCGATGCGGCCCTGCTCGGCGTCTCGCGAGAGCGCAGTTCGCGTCTGGTCGCGCTCGAAGGCGAGCAGCGCACGAGTCTCCTCAGCGTCTCGCCTCAACTCCGCGGTCTGCTGCTCGATCTCTCTGGCAAGGTCCGTCCGTTGCTGTTCCACGTCGTGTTCGAGGCTCGATCGCGCCTCGCTGATCTCGGCGGTCAATGCCGCCCTCGCCGAGAGGGTCTCCTTTTCCAGTGCAGCTGCGGCCTTTTTAGTCTCGAGGGCGACTCTCGCGGTCTTCGCCTCGGTCTCCTCCGACAAGGCGGCGTAGGCCGCCTTCGTGTCCGCCGCCAGGTTGCCGCGCGCCTCGGAGATCTCGCGTTCGAGCGCGCTTCGCTCATCGTCGATCTCCTTCGCAAGGCCCGCACGTCGATCGTCGATCTCGCGAGCCAGTGCTGCCCTGGACTCCTCGGATTCCTTAGCGAGAGCTGCGTAGGCGTCCTCCATCTCCTTTGCGAGCGCTGCCCTGGTGTCTTCGGCACCGCGGTCGAGAGCCGCCGTGGTCTCCACCCGTGCGCTGTGAAGCGAGGCCGACGCGGCCTCGCTCTCCCGTGCGAGGGTCGACCTTGTGCTGTCTTCCTCCCGCTCGAGCGCGGAGCGCCGCGCGACGCTCTCGAGTTCGAGTGCGGAGCGGCCCTCCGCAAGCTCCTGGTCCAGGTCTGCCCGTCGGGCTCGCATCTCCCGATCGAGCTCGGCCGTCGTCTTTTCGACGGTCGCCGCCAGTCCAGCCAGGGTCGTCTCGACGTGGCGTTCGAGGTCCGTGCGCTGCCGTTCGACGTCACGCTTGAGGTCGCCTCGCTGCTTCACCTTGACGCTCTCGAACTCCGCGCGCTCCTTCTCGGTGTCCCGCCCGAGCTCCGCTGCGAGCGCTCGCGCCTCGCTGACCTCGCGCAAGGCGACCGCGCGGGCTTCCGCCGATTCCCGCTCAGCATCGGCGCGAAGCGCAGCGGCCTCACGTTTGCTGGTCGCACGCGCTTCGGCGGCCTCTGTCGCGACGGCCCCGCGGATCACGGCCGCTTCTCGGAGCGCCTCGCGCGTGGTTGCCTCCGAGGCCGCCGCTGCCCGGTCGAGCAACTCCCTCGCTTCGACGTCCGCCGCCTCCAGTGCTGCGCGCACCTTCTCCTCAGCCCCGCTGACGACTGCTTCGGCCGCTTCGGCCGCCTCGGTGCGCATCTTGTTCACCTGCAGTTGCACGTCACTTCGCAGCCGCTCGGCGTCAATGTCCGCCTGGCTGATCAGGCGCGTGGATTGCTCCTCGGCGACCCGCAGCATGTTCTCGAGCTTCGTTCCCAGGCCGCTATAGGTGGGACTGCCGATCTCCTCGATCTCCGATTCAAGGTCGCGCACGGTCGCGGCGAGGCGTCCCGCCTCACGCACAGAATCGGTCTTGTCCCTGTTCGCCTTGATCAGTTCGCGACGGAGGTCCTGCACCGCCTTGTCGACTTCCTCGCGGCTATAGCCGCGCAGGGCTGTGCTGAATGATCCGTCTTCGCTCGCCACGCTGTCTCCTCCTGCTTCGGCCGGCACCCGGGAAGTCCGGCCGAACTGAATCGAGTGTAACGAGGACCGCGGACGGCGGTTTGTTACTCCTTCAGCGAACGCATGGAGAACCCTCAGGGTCATCCGATAGCCTTGGGTGTCTTTGCCTGTTGCCATGTTCGGTCCAGCTGGCCCCCACGCGTCCTGAATCTCGCCGAGTTCGCGAGTTTCGGTACGTCAAGTGCGACCCGCACCCGCACCGACTCGCAACACGAAAGGAGTAGCTTTGCGCTTTGTCCTCGCCATCGTCAGCCTCGTGATCGCCGTCGGCCTCGCCGGCTACGGGTTCGCCCAGCGGACCATCCTCAGCGGCCCGGAAAGCCTCAAGGTCACGAGCGTCACCGAGTCCGAGGCGCCCGTGACGGTCATCGACGGGGAGACGCTGAATGCGCTCGAGGGTCGACAGGACCTCGAGATCAGCGGATCCGACACGATCTTCGCCGCCTACGCTCGAACAATCGATGTTCTGGCATGGGTCGGCGACGCGACGTACAACGAGATCAGTTTCGACAGCGAGACCTCGACCCTCACGTCCACCACCCGCCAGGGTACGGAGGACATCGTGCCGGCGCCGGCCGGATCCGACCTGTGGTTGCGGGAGTACACCGGCGAGAACGAACTCGACGTGAAGGTCAGCCTGAACGAGGACTTCTCGATCCTGCTTGTCTCCGATGGCACCCAACCCGCCCCCTCGACGGTGTCGATAAGTTGGCCGCTCGACAACCGCACGCCGTGGGCCGGTCCGCTCATCGCCGTCGGCGGCGTCATGCTGCTCCTTGCGGTCGCGTTCTTCGTCTGGGCGGTCGTTCACCGGTTCCGGACGCGAGGGCCTCGTCGAAAGAGCATCAAACCGCCAAAGACGCCCAGAATGCCGAAACTACCGAAACAGCGGAGCTATCAAGTGCGCAGACCCGATTCGGTGACCTCCACCAGGGGGCGCCGATCCAGCAGGCGAATGACCGCCATGATTCCCGTGGTCCTAGTCGGAACCCTCGCTCTCTCCGGTTGCTCTGCCGAGCTGTGGCCAGGGGTCGGAGGAGACGCTGCATCGCCGTCTCCGAGCGTCTCCGAGGTGATCCCTGTTGAGGAGCTGCAGCCACCAGCGGCGACCGTGCGACAAGTCGAATCGATGGTGCGCGATATAGCCGCCGTCGCCGCGACGGCGGATGCGACGCTCGACACAGAGGCACTGAAGGCGCGTTTCGCCGGTCCGGCACTCGACCTGCGCGCGGGAAACTACGCCATCCGTGCCAAGGACAGCGCGCATCCTGCACTGCCGGCGATTCCCGAGGGACCGGTCGAGGTCACCCTCCCGCAGCAGGCCGATGAAACCTGGCCGAGGTCGATTCTCGCGGTCGTCACTCCGCCTCAGGACGAATCAACCGACCCGCCGACCGACCTCCCGCCGGTCGCCCTCACCCTCGTGCAGCAGACCCCGCGTGAGCAGTTCAAGGTGAACTACTCGGTCGCGCTGGAGTCGGATGCCGTGCTGCCGGAGCTTCCGCCGGAGGGCGTCGGCGTTCCGCGGCTGGCACCGGACACGAAATTCCTCACCATGCCGCCGTCGCAACTCGCCGCCGCCTACGTCGACGTTCTGAACGTGGGTGCGGAGAGCGCGTCCTACCAGTTTTTCGACGTCGAACAGGATGACTTCATCCCGAACGTCGGGGTCGAGGCTCGCGCCGCTCGCAAGGCGGCCATCCCCGCCACCGCCGCCATCGAGTTCGCGATCGCTCCCGGGACGGCCGAGTCCGTCGCGCTCGCGTCGAATGAGTCCGGAGCGCTCGTGACCGTGTCGCTCTCGGAGACCGAGACGGTCAAACCCGTCGAAGCGGGAGCGACCGTCAACCCCGAAGGGGCGACGAAGACGCTCTCCGGGGTCACCGGCACGACCAAGGGCGTCATGGCGAGCTACATTGATCAATTGCTCTTCTACATTCCGCCCGTCGGCAGTTCCGAGAAGATCGTGCTGCTCGGGTTCAGTCAGGGTCTCGTCAGCGCACAGGAGATTGCATGAGTACCGTTCCCCCATCCGCGGCGAGTTTCCGTGGAGCCGTCGACCTCTCGTCCCTTGTGCGACCATCCGTGCCCGCGGCGTCGACGCCGGCAGCCGCTGAGGCGAAGGGTGCTTCGGGGCTCGTCGTCGCGGCGACGGACAGCAGCTTCGCGAGCATTCTGGAACTGTCGAACTCGGTGCCGGTCATCGTCGAGTTGCATGCAGGCCAGCCGACGGCCTCCCTCGGTACGCTCGTGACAAGCTTCGGAGGTCGCCTCGTGCTTGCCACCGTCGACGCCTCCTCCAACCCGCAACTACAGCAGGCTTTCCAGGCGCAGGTCGCACCGACCGTCGCGGCGGTCGTCGGCGGTCGGCCGCTGGCGCTCTTCGAGGGCGAGCTTCCCGAAGCCGAGGCGCGTCAGGTGCTCGAACAGGTGCTTGCGCTCGCGGCGCAGAATGGCGTGACGGGCACCGTACCGGTACCGGACGCCGTGGCGGAGGAGCCGGTAGAGCCCGTTGATGAGCCTCTGCCCCCGCACCATCAGGAGGCGTATGACGCCATCGAGCGCGGAGACTACCGTGCTGCGATCGCCGCCTACCGCACGGCGATCGCGCAGAACCCGCGCGACCAGCTCGCCGTGGCGGGTCTCGCCCAGGTGTCGCTGCTCGACCGCCTCGGAAACCAGACCGCCGCCGACATCCGCAGCGCGGCCGCTGCCGCGCCCGACGATGTCGATGCGCAACTGGCGGTGGCAGATCTCGACGTGTCGGGAGGACACCTCGACGACGCGTTCGACCGGTTGCTCACCCTGTTCCCGTCGCTTGATGCGGACGCCAGGAATGCCGTGCGTGCGCGGATGCTCGAATTCTTCGAGATCGCCGGGGCGGAGGACCCGCGCGTTGGCCTAGCGCGTCGCAGGCTCACCACTCTGCTCTACTGACCCGCGACCGCCGCGGGACACCCCGTCCTGTAGCGCTTTACGGAGTCCTCCGGGTGTCAGCGGCGCAGTTTCAGCCAGAGTCCGGCCAGCGGCGGAAGGGTCAGCTCGGCGTAGGCCGGTCGGCCGGCCCACGGCTCGTCGACGGCTGTCACCGCGCCGAGGTTGCCGACGCCGGAACCGCCGTACTCGGAGGCATCCGTGTTCACCAGTTCCTCCCAGACGCCCGCGGACGGCAATGCCACCCGGAATCGGTCAACGGGGTTCCCGGAAAAGTTCATGATGATGGCGATCGGCTGCCCGTCTTTCGACCAGCGCAGGAACGACACCACGTTCTGCTCCGCCGCACCCCCGTCGATCCATTCGAAGCCCGCCGGGTCGTTGTCCTGCTCCCAGAGGGCACCCTCGTCGCGGTACACCCGGTTGAGCTGCCCGACAAGGTTCAGCAGTCCGCGGTGCACAGGCTGGTCGAGTATCCACCAGTCGAGCCCGCGCTGTTCCGACCATTCGGACGGCTGCCCAAACTCCTGGCCCATGAACAGCAGCTGCTTGCCGGGGTGCGCCCACATGAACGACAGGTAGGCACGCAGGTTCGCGAGCTTCTGCCACTGGTCGCCCGGCATCTTGTGAAGCAGCGAACCCTTTCCGTGCACGACCTCGTCGTGGCTGATCGGCAGCAGGAAGTTCTCCGTGTACTGGTACACCATGCTGAAGGTGATCTCGTTGTGGTGGTGCGAGCGGTGCATCGGGTCGGTCTGCATGTACGACAGGCTGTCGTGCATCCACCCCATGTTCCATTTCAGTCCGTAGCCGAGCCCGCCGGTCGACGTCGGTTTGGTCACGCCTGGCCACGCCGTTGATTCCTCGGCGATGAGAATGACTCCCGGATTGCGTTTGTATGCCGTCGCGTTGACCTCCTGCAGGAAGCTGACGGCCTCTAGGTTTTCGCGCCCGCCGTACTTGTTCGGCTCCCACTGGCCCTCTTGGCGCGAGTAGTCGAGGTAGATGATGGACGCGACGGCGTCGACCCGGAGCCCGTCAATGTGGAACTCCTCAAGCCAGTACAGCGCGTTCGCGACGAGGAAATTGCGCACTTGCGAGTCCCCGAAGTTGAAGATCAGGGTGCCCCAGTCCATCTGTTCGCCACGACGGGGGTCGGAGTGCTCGTAGAGAGGCTCTCCGTCAAACTTCGCGAGCGCCCATTCGTCCTTCGGAAAGTGGCCGGGCACCCAGTCCATGATCACACCGATGCCGGCCTGGTGAAGCTTGTCGATGAGGTAGCGCAGGTCGTCGGGATGTCCGAACCGGCTTGTAGGCGCGAAATAGCCGGTCACCTGATAGCCCCAGGAGCCGCCGAACGGATGCTCCGCAAGCGGCATGAACTCCACGTGTGTGAATCCGGTCTCGAGGATGTAGTGCACGAGCGCCTCGGCGAGTTCGCGGTAACCGAGACCTGGGCGCCAAGAGCCGACATGCAGTTCGTACACGCTCATCGGGGAGTTGTGCGGGTCGGCCTGCGCGCGCTTGGCCAGCCACGCGTCATCCGCCCACTGGTATTTCGTCGTACCGACCTTCGACCCCGTCGCCGGCGGAACCTCTGTGTAGCGGGCCATAGGGTCTGCCCGCTCGACCCAGTGACCGTCCTGGGTGAGCAACTCGAACTTGTACGAGGTGCCGGGTTCCAGGCCGGGCACGAACAGCTCCCAGATACCGTTGTCGTCGAGTCGGCGCATCGCGTGCCCGACGCCGTACCAGCCGTTGAAATCCCCGATCACCCGCGCCGCCTTCGCGTGCGGCGCCCAGACGTTGAACGCGGTTCCGATGACGCCTTCGTGGGGGCGGAAGTGCGAGCCGAAGACGCTCCACATCTGTTCGTGACGACCTTCGCCGAAAAGGTAGAGGTCCATGTCGCCGACCGACGGAACGAAGCGGTACGGGTCGTCCGAAACCCAGCTCGGGCCGTCGGCGTAAGTCACTTCGAGTTGGTAAGCCTGCCCGATGCCGGCCGCGTAACCCTGCCAGAGCCCGTCGGCGACGTGGTTCAGGGGCACCCGTGTGCCGTTCCGCTGGATCGCCGTCACTGTTTCCGCGAGGGGCCTGAGCGCGCGGATGATGAACCCGCCCTCTGTCTCATGCTGTCCGAGGGTGTCGTGCGGCCTGGGGTGGCTTCCCGAAACGATCGATGCAATCAAACCGGAATGCAGCTCGGGCAGCGTGGTCGGTGCGGTCTTCCTTGTCTTGGCCATCAGCTGCCTTTCGAGAATTCGACTCGGAGAATGTGGACCGGCTCGGTGAAGGCGTCGAGTCGGACGTAGTTGTCGAGACCCCAAGTGAACGTCTGGCCGGTGAGCAGGTCGGTGACCTCGAACAGGCGGCCGGGATCGACGCCGAACCTGGTCGGATCCAGGTGCACGGTCGTCTCACGAACCGAGTGCGGATCGACGTTCGCAATCACGATGATCGCGTCGCTTCGGCCGTTCTTGGTGAACCGCCCGTCGAGGAACTTGCTGTAAACGAGGATCGAGTCGTCGTCGCTCCAGTGCACGTCGAGGTTGCGCAACTGGCGGAGCGCGGGGTGCGCCGCCCGGATCTCATTGAGCTTCGTGATGTACGGCGCGAGCGACCTGCCGTGTGCCTCGGCCGCAGCGAAGTCCCGCTGCTTGTACTGGTACTTCTCGTTGTCGATGTTCTCCTCGGAGCCGGGCCGTGCGACGTTCTCGAACAGTTCGTAACCTGCGTAGACGCCCCAGGTAGGGGACGCGGTCGCCGCGATGGCGGCTCTGACCTTGTAGGCGGGCGGCCCGCCGAACTGCAGATACTCGGTGAGGATGTCGGGAGTGTTCACGAAGAGATTCGGTCGCAGGAAGTCGCTCGTGGTCTTGGAGAGCCCGGAGAGGAACTCCTCGAGTTCCTCCTTCGTGTTCCGCCAGGTGAAGTAGGTGTAGGACTGCTGGAAGCCCACCTGGGCGAGGGAATGCAGCATCGCCGGGCGGGTGAAGGCCTCGGCGAGGAAGACCACGTCGGGGTGGTTGCTGTTCACCTGGTTCAGCAGCCACTCCCAGAAGGCGAGCGGCTTGGTGTGCGGATTGTCGACGCGGAAGATGCGCACGCCGAGCCCGATCCAGTATTCGACGATCCGCAGAATCTCCTCGCGCAGCCCGATCGGGTCGTTGTCGAAGTTGATCGGGTAGATGTCCTGGTATTTCTTAGGGGGGTTCTCCGCGTAGGCGATCGATCCGTCAGGCAGGGTCGTGAACCATTCCGGATGCTCCGTCACCCACGGGTGGTCTGGAGAGCATTGCAGTGCGAGGTCGATCGCTACCTCGATCTTGTTCCGCCGTGCTGTCGCGAGGAACGAGGTGAAGTCGGCGACGGTGCCGAGGTCGGGATGGATGGCGTCGTGTCCGCCCTCCTTCGAGCCGATCGCCCAGGGCGAACCGGGGTCGCCTGGCCCAGGAGTCATCGTGTTGTTCGGCCCCTTCCGGAATGCCACTCCGATGGGGTGGACGGGTGGAAGGTAGAGCACATCGAATCCCATCGCGGCGACCGCGGGAATCCGTTTCGCCGCAGTGCGGAATGTGCCGCTCCTCCAGCTGCCGTCGGCGTGTCGGACGGCGCCTTCCGACCTCGGGAAGAACTCGTACCAGCCGCCCACTCCCGCCCGAGTGCGCTCCACCCGGATGCTGCGCGGCGCACTCTCCGTCGTGAGGCTCGCCAAGGGTTCCGCGGCCATCGCGGTCGCGACGCGTGCGCCGGACACGGCGGCCAGTCGGGCTGCCGGGCTCCGCTTGGTATTGACGATCGCCTTCGCCGCATCCGTCAGGGCTCTCGACGTCGGTGTCTGAGCGACGGCACGCTCGAGGAGCTGCGCGCCGATCGTGAGCATCAGAGGCACGTCGATGCCCGCCGGGATCTTTATCTCGGCGTTGTGCAGCCAGGTGGCCCAGTCGTCATTGAAGGCTCGCACCCGGAACCGCCATTCGCCCGGGACATCGAGGAGTGCGTCCGTGTGCCAGCGGTCGGTGCCGGCCGCTCCCGGTGACATCCGGTGTCTGGACTCCGCGCCGGAAGGGGCTGTCAGCAGCAGTTCGACGCCGAGGATGTCGTGTCCCTCCTTGAACACCGTCGCGGCGAAAGGGACGACCTCGCCGGCGTACGCCTTGGCTGGCCAGAGATCCTCAGGCTGTTGCGGGGACAGATGCCTGATGGGGATGCGACCCATCTTCGGTTCGTATGCGATAGCCACCATTCGACCGTACCCGTCTTATCGAATCCTGTGGAGCCTCCCCGCGGAATCGTGCAGCCCTTAAGCTTGGTCCCCGTGAAAGCAATCAGGCGATTTACCGTCCGGACCGTGCTCCCTGCAGCCCTCGAGGGGCTGAACGAATTGTCGACCAACTTACGATGGTCGTGGCACGAACCGACGAGGCAGCTGTTCGCTCACATGTCGCCCCGGTTGTGGGAGAAGATCGGTCACGACCCGATCGGACTCCTTGGCGAAGTGGAACCATCGAGGCTCGCCGAACTGGCAGCTGATCGCGACTACGTCGCCTTAGTGAACGACCAGTTGCGTGACCTGCACGAGTACCTGAACGAACCGCGCTGGTACCAGTCGCTTCCCGAGGGCGCACCCAAGGCCATCGGCTACTTCTCGCCAGAATTCGGCATCGCCGCGGCCCTGCCCCAGTATTCCGGCGGTCTCGGGATCCTCGCCGGCGACCACCTCAAGAGCGCCTCAGATCTCGGCGTGCCGATCATCGGCGTCGGCCTGTTCTACCGGTCTGGCTACTTCGCCCAGGCGATCTCCACCGACGGTTGGCAGCAGGAAACCTACCCGGTGCTCGACCCTGACGGGCTGCCGCTCAGTGTTCTCCGGCATCCGGACGGCACGGCGGCGCAGGTGGCGCTCGCGCTTCCCGGAAATCGTGCCCTTTACGCCCGGGTGTGGCAGGTAGCGGTCGGCCGCATCCGCCTGCTCCTCCTCGACACGGACATCCCCGAGAACGAAGACGAATTGCGGTCGGTGACCGACCGACTGTATGGAGGCGGCGGGGAGCACCGGCTCCTGCAGGAGCTGTTGCTCGGCATCGGCGGCGTTCGCGCGATCAAGCTGTACAACGAACTGACCGGAACGCCGGCACCCGAGGTCTTTCACAGCAACGAGGGTCACGCGGGCTTCCTCGGTCTCGAGCGGATCAGCGATCTCATCGCCGGAGGGCTGTCGTTCGCCGAGGCGCTTCAGGTAGTTCGAGCGGGAACGGTGTTCACGACGCACACCCCCGTGCCCGCCGGCATCGATCGATTCGACGCGCATCTCATCAGGCAGTATTTCTCCACCGACCTGCTGCCCGGCCTCGACGTGCACGACGTGCTCGTGCTCGGCGAGGAGAACTACGAGGGGGGTACTCCCGGCACGTTCAACATGGCGGTGATGGGGCTGCGCCTCGGTCAGCGGGCCAATGGCGTCTCCCGGTTGCACGGCGAGGTCAGCCGCGGCATGTTCGGGCAGCTTTGGCCAGGTTTCGACACCGCCGACGTTCCCATCACCTCCGTCACCAACGGGGTGCACGCCCCAACGTGGACGGACCCCTCACTGCTGGCGCTGGCTACATCTCGTTTCGGGAGCGCCGACACGACGTCGTGCGACTGGACGAGTGATGCCGTGAGCGACTTCGACCTGTGGGAGGTGCGCAACGGAATGCGTGCCCAGCTGGTCGACGATGCGCGCCGCCGCGTCGCCGCGGCCCTCGCGCAGCAGAACCCCGGCGCGATAACACCGCAGTGGGTGTCGGACCTGCTCGATCCCGACGTGCTCACCATCGGCTTCGCGCGCCGCGTGCCGACCTACAAGCGCCTGACGCTCATGCTGCACGATCAGGACCGGCTGAGGTCGATCTTGCTGTCCGCGGACCATCCCGTGCAGATCGTCGTGGCAGGCAAGTCGCACCCGGCAGACGAGGAGGGCAAGCGTCTGATTCAGAAGCTCGTGCAGTTCGCGTCCACGCCTGAACTGCGCACCCGGCTCGTGTTCCTGGAGAATTACGACATCGCGATGGCGCAACTTCTCTACCCGGGCACCGACGTGTGGCTGAACAATCCGCTCCGACCCCTCGAGGCGTGTGGGACATCCGGGATGAAGGCGGCGCTCAACGGGTCGCTCAACCTGTCAATCCTCGACGGGTGGTGGGCGGAGTTCTACGACGAGGAGAACGGCTGGGCCATCCCGAGCGCCGACGCAGCGGGGGACTCCGCGGAGCGGGACAAGATGGAGGCCGACGCGATGTACGACCTCATCGAGCACCAGATCGCGCCGCGCTTCTACGACCGCGGGTCCGATGGAGTGCCGACACGATGGGTTCAGTCCATCAGGCACACGCTGACAACGCTCTCCCCGCAACTCTCCGCCGACCGGATGGTGCAGGAGTACGTCACGCGCCTATACGTGCCGGCGGCCGAGGCCGAGCGGACGATCAGTGCGAGCTCGTATTCGGGAGCTCGCGAGCTCTCCGCCTGGAAGGAGCGCGTGCGGGATATGTGGCCGAATGTTGCCGTTACGCACGTCGAATCCGGGGGAGTGGATGCTGTGCCCGAGGTCGGCGACGTGCTGCACGTTCGCGCCCACGTGCACCTTGACGGGCTGAGCCCCGAGGACGTGGCCGTTGAGGTCGTCTACGGACGCGCTCGCGAGGGAGATCTCCTCGAGACGCCCGAGCATGTTCCGCTCACGCCCGAGGCGGAGACGGATCCGCAGGGCGGAGCCGTGCCGTTCATCGGCAATGTGCCCCTCTCGCGTGCCGGCAGCTTCGGCTACAACGTTCGCGTCGTGCCGTTCCACCCCCTGCTCGCCACTTCGGCTGAGATGGGACTGATCGCCGTCGCAAGCTAGTTTTTCCAAACCGGTGAGCCCCGGGTCCGTGAGCCCCGGGTCCGTGAGTTTCCGGCCCGATGAGCTTGCGGTGCGACGCGCGTTCGCGCCGGCGAGGCAGCGCGCTGCTCCGTGCGCTCATGCGACGCGAGTGCCCCGGCCGTCCGGAACGCCCTTGCGCGCGCAACCACTCGGGGGCACTTCGCGGAAATTTCTTCGGTAGAACGATCTGTCTGCGTCGACCAATCATGTACCCCAGCGGGGTACATATGCGTCTGCATATTGTGCGGGAATCACTAGGACAACTCGTGTTGATCTACGGATTCGTTACCTTAACCCACAGTATCTACAGGATTAGAGTACTCATACGGCATTTGCGTCGTGCCCTGTTCTGGGGGTGCGTGTGGGATAGACGGTTCTGTCTGTCGCGCCTAGAGTCCTTTTCGGGCGACTGCTCGTCAGGATCCCACTCGTCGACTTCGCGACCATCGCGATGTTCGCTGTGACCTCCACTCCGGCGGCTGCAGACCAAACAGATCAGAACGCACTAATACCGGCATCTGAGCAGTCGTTGTCGCGAAAGGAACACTCATGAACAAGCTTCTCAAAGGCGCTATCGCCGGTGCAGCCGGTGTGGCCGTACTCCTCGGCGGCGCGGGAACCTTCGCGCTGTGGAACGACTCGGTCACCACGCCGGCCGGCACGGTCAGCTCCGGGACGCTGAGTATCGACTCGGGGCTGGCGGCCGGCAAGTGGTTCGACATGTCTGCCGGTACCCCTGGCGTTCTGATCACGGACATCGAAGCGTTCCGGCTCGTCCCGGGTGACAAACTCCGCTTCACCAAGGTCGTCACGATAAATGCGACGGGCGACAATTTGAGTGCCGCACTCACGGTCGACCTCGCCAGCGTTGTCGGGGACGACAAGGCTTCGAGCGCCGCTCTCCAAGAGGAGCTTTCCACCAACATGGTGGTCACCGCGTCCAGCGTCGCGGGCGTCACGCAAAGTACCGTCCCCGGCAACGAAAACGAGTTCATCGTCACGGCCGAGGACTTGGGCCTGACAAAAGACGTCACGATGTCCGTTGAGTTGACCTTCCCGGTGGGCACGCTCGAGGACATCGACGCCTCGAACAACGTCACCAAGAACGGCTCTGTCAACCTCAACAACCTCAAGTTCAAGCTCACCCAGGTGCGCGCCTAGCAGAACGCGACCGGGTCGCGCCGTCTGCCCGAAGGCGGCGCGACCCTTCACTTCGACGACCGAGCAGACCGGAGGGACAGTGATGATGAAGCAGCGGACGACTTCACGCTCGCCTGAGTCAGCCTCCGACCAGATCGTCACCCCCCGCGCACGGGTTGCGCCGGCGCACCGGGCCGAGTGCCGGCTCAAGGCTGGCCGTGCCCTTTTCTCGACCGCCTCTTTCGCCGCCGTTGTCATTGCTTTGACAGCTTTCGGGACTGGCAGCAGCTACGCCCTCTACACCGCGTCGACCACCACGGCGGCGGGCGTTGTGACAGCCGGAACCCAGAACGTACTTGTCAATGGCGCGAGCTCCACGAGCATCGGGGCGCTAAGCGGGTTCTACCCGTTGAAAACTACAGGTCCGATCCAGCTCAAGCTCAGCAACACGGGCGACACGGATGTCTCCTTCGTGATTTCCACGTCCAGCGTCGTCAACGCCGACACGAGGGACATCGGTGGTTCACTCAGCGCCCGCGTCGCCTTCACCTCCACGGATGGCGGGTGCAGCGCGGCACTCACTGCGACGGTCGGCTGGAAACCGCTTGTCGGCTTCGTTTCAGTAGCGAGCCCGGCGCTTGCCGAGCCCGTCCCACCCGCTACGGGTACGCACTCCTTCGCGTGTCTGGAGATTCGCATGAACGATGGCGCCCCCGTTTCTCTTCAGGGCGGATTCGCGGACGCGGGCTTCGTCATCAACGCCACCCAGGTCATCTGATGCTGCCCAGCGCCATTCGCACGGGTCTTGCCGGCTACTTCACAGCGGTCAAGTTCCCCCGAACGATCACCGCGGTCGCGCTCACGATCGCCCTCGTCTCAGGAGGCTCGCTCGCGACATACGCGCTTTGGACCTCGTCGGTCTCTGCGAACGCCACCGTCTCGGCTGGCACGGTCTCGATCTCGGCCGGAACGAGCAGCACCTTTGCCGGGCTCTCCAGCGACAACCTGTTCCCCGGAACGGTTCTCAGATCGTCCATCACGGTGCAGAACACGGGATCCGTCCCAGTCACCTATCAGGTCACGCTCGCCAGCCCCAGCCCCAGCCCCAGCCCCAGCCCCGGCCCCAGCCCCAGCCCCGTCGCATCCGCCCTCCTCGCCAACGAGGTCGTCCTGTCGGTCTGGAGGGCTGGGGATTGCAATGCACCGCCGCCGGCAACCGGCGTGGCCACCGGCACGCTTGCAACTTTTCCAGTCTTCAGTACGAAAACCACGCTCGCGGTGGCCGGTGCCGCCGCAGCCGAGACATTGTGCTTCAGCACTTCGCTGCCTGCTTCGGCTTCAAGCGCCCTCAAGGGTCAGTCGGTCACGAGCACCCTCACCTTCGCCGCGACAAGCGCTGGTGAGGCTGTGCAGGGATGGGCTGCCGCCCCAATCAAATCCACTTTCGTGCAGACGGCGTCCATAGTGACGCACCGCCAAGTGACCTCGATCAGGTGCTGGGCAGGCTCGCAAGGAGTCACGATCAGCTGGAGATCCAACGATCCCAACGCGACGTTCAACGTCTACGACGGTCGAGATGGATCCTTGATTCTTCAGGGCATCGCAGCGACCAGGGTGACGATTCCCCTTAGCCAGACGCGCTATCCGTACTCCATCCGGGTGACCACCGCATCCTCCGTCACAGGCTGGGAATCGAACTTTGTCTCGGTTACGGTCCGTAATCGTGACGGGGAGCCCGAGTGCGCGTGAACCGCGCGGGTGGCATCTGTCACGCAGCTCTGGCTCTGGCCGTGGCCCTCGCCCTCGCAGCGGCACCTACCTCTCCTCCCGCAGCGGCACACGACACGTCACACGTCGTCGAAGTGAGCCTTGATGCGGTCTCCTTCTCGAGAGTCGCGAGTGACTTCCTATTTCGCGACGTCGGCCCGATCATCCCGGGAGCGTCGGTTGAGCGCCCAATCTGGATCCGCAACGCGTCTGCGTACGGGGCGATCATGAGTGTGCGAGTCACCGACCTCCTGCTTGCCGATCCGGAGTTCGCTGAATCGGTGACGATCGAGGGAAGCGCGGGGGCCGTGCCTGGCGACGTGATGAAGCTGGGCGAGCTCGATCAGTGCCACGTCATCGTCTCGGACCAGCACGTGCCGGCGGGTGGAACCCTGCAGGTCGACGTGACACTGACCATGCTCGACGTCGAAGGCCAGATCGCTCAAGGCCAGTTCGGAACCCTTGCACTGCTCATCGGAATGAGGGATTCAGTGGCACCTGTGGCAGCCGGAGGTTGCGGCGAGGGCGGTACCGACCCCGGCGCGGTGCCCGTGTTCGACCCTCCTACCTCGCCCGCCCAGCCCAGCGCCCTGGCCCTCACCGGTGGTGAGCCGGTTTCCGTGTTCTTCGGCATAGCGGGTCTCCTCGCCGGCGGCATCTTCTTTGTCATTGCCGGTCGTCGTCGTCGTCGCGCTGAAGCGTGATGCGCCCGGTCCCGGTAAAGCCGGCGAAATCTGTTGGAAGGCGCCGTCGTCCGCCGGCGAAGACGGAACGAACACTCGCCGGCTACTTGGGTCTCTCGCTCAGCGCTGTGCTCCTGCTTCTCGTAATCGCACTCGCCGTGGCAGCCATCATCCTTCCCCGGGTTACCGGGGCCGTTCCCCTGGCGGTGCTCACGAGTTCCATGGAGCCCGGACTGCCCCCTGGAACCCTCATCGTCGTGAAGCCACAGCCGGTTGAGACCATCAAACCCGGCGACGTTGTCACCTACCAGATAGCTCCCGGCGAGCCCGACGTGATCACTCACCGTGTCATCGCAATCTCCTCCACGAGCGCCGGCGATCGCGAATTCATCACGCAGGGCGACAACAATGGCGCCGAGGACGATCCAGTCATCGAGGATCAGATCATGGGTGTGCTCTGGTACAGCGTTCCTTATCTCGGGTTCGCGAGCACCTCTCTCAACGGTGAGGCCCGAACATGGATTATCCCGGCGGTTGCCACCGCGTTGTTCGTGTACGCCGGCTTCTCGATCGCTGCCGGGGTGGTGGCAGCGCGGCGCAGAGCACAAGCTCGGCGCAATGCCTCCCGCGCGGAGGGCGCCCTGGATCACGGCCCGAACGAGCGCCGCGCGTCCTCCACCGGCGCGTAGCCTCAGCTCGCGCGAAGCAGCTGCATCGAGGTACCCGAAACCGGATGTGCGCTGCCGGGCGCCAGCTCGATGCCGCCGGCCGCGTCATCCGCACTGTCCCACAAGAGGGTGTAGCCGATCACGTCCGCCGGCTCAGGCAGAATCACCGTGGTCGGCGATTCGAGGCCGTGCACGATCAGGAGTGTGCGGTTCAGCTCCTCGAACTCGGGAGTAGACGCCGCCAGATACTGAAGGGTGCGGGCGTCGGGGGAGTCCCAATTCTCGGCCGACATCGTCAACCCCTCGGCGTTGTACCAGTCCATGCGGCTCGACGACGGCGTGCGCTCGCCGATCATTCCGAAGCGAACTGGGCGGAGGGCCGGGTTCTCCCTACGCAGCCGCAGCAGCTTCTGCGATACCGCGAACAGCTCGCGCTGCCAGTCATCCTGTTGCCACGGCAACCAGTTGAGTGCGCTGTCGTGGCAGTAGGCGTTGTTGTTGCCGCGCTGATCGCGCCCAAACTCATCGCCCGCGGTGATCATCGGTACGCCCGCTGACAGCAAGAGGGTGCCGAGCAGATTCCGCATCGCCTTGCGGCGCGCGGTCAGGACAGCGCGGTTCGCTGTCGGACCCTCGACGCCATGGTTATAGGAGTGATTGTCATCCGTTCCGTCGTGATTGTTCTCGCCGTTGCCTAGGTTGTGCTTTTGGTTATAGGCGGTCAGGTCGGCGAGCGTGAATCCGTCGTGGGCGCTGACGAGGTTGACCGACGCGAGGGGACCGCGCTCCCGAGCGAAGACGTGCGCAGACCCCGCGAGCTTCCTCGCCATTGCGCCGATCCCGTGGGCGGCGACACCGTGCGCACGTTCGGCCGCGATGTCGGTGAGCCAGAAGTCCCGTGCGCTGTCGCGGAATGTGTCGTTCCACTCCGACCAGCCGTTCGGGAACGCGCCCACTTGCCAACCGCCCATTCCGACGTCCCATGGCTCGGCGATCATCTTCACGCCCGCCAAAGCCGGATCGCTCACTATGGACCTGAGCAGCGGATGCTGCGGATCGAAAATCACCTGCTCGTCGCGTCCGAGCGCAGGCGCCAGGTCGAATCGGAAGCCGTCCACCTGCACCTCGTTCGCCCAGTAACGCAGCGAATCGAGCACGAGGCGTTGAGCGGCTGGTGTCGCGAAGTTCACCGTGTTGCCGCACCCGGTCACATCTATGTAGTCGCCGTCGGCCATCTGCCGGTAGTAGTTCGCGTTGTCAAGGCCGCGCAGACTCGTCGTCGGACCGTTCGGCCCCTCCTCTGCGGTGTGGTTGAAGACCACGTCGAGGATCACCTCGAGGCCGGCCTCATGAAGCAGCTTGACCATGCCCTTGAATTCGCGCAGCACGGCGCCCGTACCCCCGACCCGGGCGGCAGGGGACGCGTACTCAGAGTGCGGCGTGAAGAAGTTGAGCGTGTTGTAACCCCAGTAGTTGCGGCGGCCCTGCGTCACGAGTCGCCGCTCGCTCACAAACTGCTGCACCGGCAGCAGCTCGACGGCAGTGACGCCGAGGTCCTTGAGGTATGCAATGTTGCTCTCGTGTGCGAGACCCGCGTAGGTGCCCCGCAAGTCCTCGGGAACTGAGGGGTTGAGCTTGCTCAGCCCCTTCGCGTGGGCCTCGTAGATCACGGTGTGGTCCAGCGGGATGTTCGGCTTGACAGCGCCGTCCCAGTCGAATGCATCATTCTGGACATAGGAGCGCCAGCGGCCGTCGGTGGTTCTCGCGAGCCCGCGCGAGTAGGGGTCGAGCAGGTGCCGCGTCGGCTTGAACGCGTGGTTCGGGCCTACTGGCCCCGCGGCGCGGAGCGAGTACCGGGCGCCCGGGACGAGCCTTGCGGATGCGCCCGACCAGACAGCGTGCGAGTCGCGCTCGAGGTGAACGGTCTCCGCTACCCAGTTCGCATCGTTGGCGGAGAAGATGCACAACTCGACCGACGTCGCGCTTGCCGACCACACCCGCACCTCGCCGCCCCCGTCGACAGGTCGAACGCCGAGGTCGCGCAGAACGTCACTGTCAGACATGCGTTCTAGAGTAAGTCAGTGGGCGGGTGTCCGTTCCCGCCTTTGACCGTCCTGTGAGGTTCCGATGCCCGTCTACCTCGACCACGCGGCAACGACGCCCATGCTGCCGGAGGCGATCGACGCGTACGTGTCAGCGCTCGGTATCGTCGGCAACCCGTCATCCATCCATAGCCAGGGCCAGAATGCGAAACGGATGCTCGAAGAGGCGCGTGAGCACGTTGCCGCGTCACTCGGCGCCGAGCCGATCGAGGTCGTGTTCACGTCGGGAGGCACCGAGGCGGTGAACCTCGCGGTGAAGGGGCTGTACTGGGCTCGCGCCGCGGACCCTGGGCGCAACGGTTCAGAGCGCGCACCGCGCAGCCGCATCCTCGTTCCGCGCGGTGAGCATCACGCGACGGTCGACACCGTCGAGTGGCTCGAGCGACACCACGGCGCGGTAATCGAGTGGATTCCGCTCGACGCGCTCGGTCGGATCTCGCTCCCCGCGCTCGAGGCTGCGCTCGGCCCCGATGTCGCGCTCGTGACGCTGCTCTGGGCCAACAACGAGGTCGGCACCATCCAGCCGGTCACCGACGTCGTGCGCCTCGCCGCGAGGCACGAGGTGCCTGTGCACGTCGACGCCGTCTCTGCCTACGGTCACGTGCCCATCGATTTCGCCTCATCCGGAATCGCGGCGCTCAGTGTCTCGGCGCACAAGATCGGGGGTCCACTCGGCATCGGGGCGCTTGTGCTCGCGCGGTCGGCGACGGTCGAGCCACTCATCCACGGCGGAGGGCAGCAGAGACAGGTACGTTCCGGCACCCAGGACGCGCCGGCGGCGATCGCGTTCGGCGTTGCGGCGCAGCATCCGTCGCCATCGCTCACCATGCTCCGCGACCGGATCATCACCGGCGTGCGGAAAGCGGTTCCCTCAGCCGTACTCCGCGGCGACCCGGTCGACCGGGTCGACAATAACGCGCATTTCACTTTTCCGGGATGCGAGGGCGACTCCCTGCTGTTCCTGCTCGACGTCGCGGGCGTCTCGGTGTCGACCGGGTCGGCGTGCCAGGCGGGGATTCCCGAGGCGTCACACGTGCTGCTCGCGATGGGGCTCAGCGAGGCGGAGGCCAGGGGAGCTTTGCGCATCACCGTCGGGCACACGACGACGGATTCGGATGCAGACGCGTTCCTCGCGGCGTTGCCGACCGCCGTGGCCCTCGCCCAGCGAGCCGGCTACTCGGATCGGGAAGTGACGGCCGGTGCTTAGACGCGCCGCGCTCGTGGTCGTCGTCGCGCTCGCCCTGACGAGCTGCGCGCCGGAGTCGGGTTCGACGGCGGGGCCAGCTGCGGGGCCGAGCGCCAGGCAGCCGTCGACGATCCTCCCGACGGTTCCGGGCGAGATGACAACGGACTCGGTGCAGAGCGAAACGGTGCGCATCGCCGATGAGCTGATCGCCAGCATCGATCCGGCGCGCATCGTCAACGACGACGAGTACTCGCAGGAGGTGGCGGCTGAGGCCGGTGCATACTGGGGCGTGCTGCACACCCTGACGCTCCAACCGTCCATCGACGCTGCAGCGGTCGCCGAACAGATCGCCGGTCGGATGACGGACGCTGGTTGGATCGCGCGCGACGGCACCAATCAGGACGGCACTTACCTCATCGCGCTGTCGAGCAGCGAGGACGCCGCGACCTCGTGGTTCTGCGTCGTCGGGGCCGACGCATCCGTTCCGGGAGACTCCGTCGTGACCCTGCAACTCGCGAGTCCGCCGATCGGCTGACAACCGCCCCGCCTGGCCCGCGTACCATTGTTCTCATGAAGGTTCTGGCAGCGATGAGTGGCGGCGTCGATTCGGCGGTCGCCGCGGCGCGCGCTGTCGAGGCGGGACACGAGGTGGTCGGGGTTCATCTGGCGCTGAGCCGGATGCCCGGCACCCTGCGCACTGGCAGCCGCGGGTGTTGCACGATCGAGGATTCGATGGACGCCCAGCGCGCGGCGAACATCATTGGCATCCCTTACTATGTGTGGGATTTTTCGGAGCGCTTCAAGCTCGACGTCGTCGACGACTTCATCGCCGAGTACTCCGCCGGCCGCACCCCGAACCCGTGCATGCGCTGCAACGAGCGAATCAAGTTCGCCGCGCTGCTCGAGAAGGCGCTCGACCTCGGCTTCGACGCGGTCGCCACGGGCCACTACGCCTCCATCGTGACGGACGCGCGCGGCAACCGTGAGCTGCACCGGGCCGCCGCCTGGGCGAAAGACCAGTCCTACGTGCTCGGGGTGCTCACCACGGATCAGCTCGCGCACAGCATGTTCCCGCTCGGCGCCACGCCGAGCAAGGCCGAGGTGCGTGCTGAAGCCGCCGAGCGCGGATTCAGCGTCGCCAACAAGCCCGACTCCCACGACATCTGCTTCATCCCGGACGGAGACACCCGGGGCTGGCTGGCCGAGCGGGTCGGAGCCGAGCAGGGCGTGATCCGCGACCGGGAGGGCACGGCGGTCGGCACCCACGAAGGCGCGCACGCCTTCACCGTCGGCCAGCGTAAGGGGCTGTCGATCGGCGTTCCGACGCCGGACGGGCGTCCGCGCTTTGTGCTGGAGGTGAAGCCGGCGACCAACGAGGTCGTGGTCGGCCCAAAGGAGGCGCTTGACATCGCCGAGATCGCGGGCAGCAAGTTCAGTTGGGCGGGGCTCGCTCCGGATGACCCAACGGCGCCGTTCGAGTGCGAGGTGCAGATTCGCGCCCACTCCGACCCCGTGCCGGCGACCGCCATGCTGCGCAGCGGAGAACTCGTGATCACGCCGTACGAGCCGCTCAACGGGGTCGCGCCCGGCCAGACCGCCGTGGTCTATGTCGGCACACGGGTGCTCGGCCAGTGCACGATCGACCGCACGGTGAGCGCAGTCCCGGTCAGCGCCTAGCCCGATATCCGGGCCGGATGGCCGCTTTGTTCACCCTGGACGGTGGCCCAGACCGGCACTCCCGGAACAAGCCGGCACCCCGCTCCGAGTCGTTCTCCCTAAGCTGGAGGTGTGGCTGACGAGACGCAAGACCCGGGGCGCATCGACTTCGAGGCGGCGAAGGTGGAGGCTGATCGGCTGACCGCCCGCATCCTCGAGTTGCGCGACGCCTACTACGCCGGAAACGCCTCGACCGTCTCGGACCAGGACTACGACGAGATGGTGCGGCGACTCGATGAGCTCGAGCAGGAGCATCCGGAAATCCGGTCACAGGACAGCCCAACCCAGGTCGTCGGCGGTCGCGCCGAAACGACACTGTTCGCCCCCGTCGAGCACGCCGAGCGGATGCTCAGCCTTGACAACGTCTTCAGCGAGGCGGAGCTCGAGGCCTGGGCGGCCAAGGTCGAGCGGGATGCCGGCAGTGCGAAGGTTCGCTATCTCACCGAGTTGAAAATCGACGGTCTGGCCATCAGCCTGCGCTACGAACGCGGTCAACTGGTGACGGCTGCGACGAGGGGAGATGGCGTCGTCGGTGAGGACGTCACGCAGAATGTGCGGAAGATGCGCTCCATTCCGCAACGGTTGAGCGGAACCGGGCATCCGAATCTCGTCGAGGTGCGGGGCGAGATTTTCTTCCCGGTCGCTTCGTTTCATGAACTCAACGCCCGTCAGGCGGCGGCAGGAGAGCGTGTGTTCGCCAACCCCCGCAATGCGGCCAGCGGTTCCCTCCGTCAAAAGGAGGAGGGCAAGAGCCCGGACCGGCTCGCTCTCATGAATGAGCGGATCGCGCGACTACGAATGCTCGTGCACGGCATCGGCGCATGGACCGTGCGCGAGATCGAGAGTTCCACCCCGGTGACCGCCCAGTCCGAGGTGTATGAGCTGCTCGGCGGCTGGGGCCTTCCCATCTCCACCCACTTCGAGGTGTTCGACGACATCGCGGGAGTGGACGAGTACGTGCGCAGGTACGGCGCCGCCCGTGCCGGCGTCGAACACCAGATCGACGGCATCGTCGTCAAGGTTGACGACCTTGACCTGCACGAGGAGCTCGGAGCCACCAGCCGCGCCCCGCGCTGGGCCACGGCCTACAAGTACCCACCAGAAGAGGTGTACACGAAGCTGCTCGACATCGTCGTGAGCGTAGGCCGGACCGGCCGGGTGACTCCGTTCGCGGTGATGCAGAAGGCGCTCGTCGCGGGAAGCGAAGTGCGCCAGGCGACCCTTCACAACCAGGAGGTCGTGAAGGCGAAGGGCGTGCTGATCGGCGACACGGTGGTCCTGCGCAAGGCCGGGGACGTTATTCCCGAGGTGCTCGGTCCCGTCGTCGAGTTGCGGGACGGAACCGAACGCGAGTTCGTGATGCCGGCGGAATGTCCGGAGTGCCAAACACCGCTCGCGCCCGCCAAGGAGGGCGACGTCGACCTACGCTGCCCGAACTCACGCAGCTGCCCGGCCCAGGTGCGGGGTCGAGTGGAGCATGTCGGCAGCCGCGGAGCGCTCGATATCGAGGGACTCGGCGAGGTGGGGGCTGCTGCGCTCACACAGCCGCTGCACCCGGCCACGCCGCCGCTCGTGACCGAGGCCGGACTCTTCGAACTACGCCTGGAAGACATCTTTCCGATTCGCGTGCGCGTGCGCGATGTCGAAACCGGACTCGTCAAACTGAATGACGACGGTACCGAGCGGGAGATCAGCCCGTTTCAGCGGAAGCGGAAGCGCACCGGAAAAGACGCGGACCCGCCCTTCGTCCCCTCGGGCGAGCAGTTCGCCGGTGATGAGGAGTCGGTGCCGTCCAGCGCGGCGACCCGGCTCATCACGGAACTCGAGCTCGCGAAGACGAAAGACCTCTGGCGCTTCCTGGTGGCGCTCAGCATCCGGCATGTCGGCCCCGTCGCGGCACGTGCACTTGCCGGTTACTTCGGTTCCGTCGACGCCATCCGGGCTGCGTCCCGCGATGAACTCGCTGCCGTCGACGGGGTCGGTGGCATCATCGCGGACGCGCTCATCGACTGGTTCGCGGTCGATTGGCACCTCGAGATTCTGCAACGCTGGTCAGCTGCCGGCGCGCAGTTCGCGACGCCCGGGCACCCGGGTCCGGGAGCGACATCGTCCGGCGGCGGCGTGCTCGAGGGCATTACGGTAGTCGCCACCGGAAGCCTCGAGGGATTCTCGCGGGAGGGAGCGCTTGAGGCGATTCTGGCTGCCGGAGGCAAGGCGGCGAGCAGCGTGAGCAAGAAGACCGACTTCGTCGCGGCCGGCCCTGGTGCCGGTTCGAAGCTGGCGAAGGCCGAGGCGCTCGGCCTGCGGATCATCGACGCTGCACAGTTCGCTCGGCTGGTGACGGAAGGGCCATCGGCTATTGTGCAGAATGGGACCGATGAGTGAACGTCGGGCGAATTGCTGATATTTCCTAGGCTGACGCTCGCCTGCGCCCGTACTATGGGGGCACACCATCCCACAAGGCCTGGATTCATTCGTGAATGTGTGGTCGCAGAAGGGACGTAGCCGGATTGTTGTTCCACGTGGCAACGCTTCTCGCGGCCTCGGTTGCCTTCAATGGCATGGCCGGAGCCCTTGTCGTGCCCGAAAAGCCGCGGTTCGATGTGACTCAATCAGCCCTCGATGCCCGGGCCGCGCCATCCGGAACTCGTGCGCCCTCCGCCGTTGACGCGTCGTCTCTCCCCGACCTCGGCGGGCGGGCACTACTAGACCAGATCTCGATGTTGCCGGTCGGCGAAGTTGAAGCTCACGTCCGTGGCAATCCGCTCGCCATCTCGAAGCTGCTGCTTCATCCGCCGACTGCGAAGTCGGTGTACCGCTGGTGGGCGCTGACCTCGGACGAGCTGCGTCAATCACTCGTCGACGTCGCGCCCGAACTCGTCGGCAACCTCGACGGGCTGCCGATGGCCCTTCGGGATGACGCGAACCGGGATTTCCTGCGACGGAGCATCGTCGAAGTCGAGGCGAGCCTTCCGGCCCTCGGGCGCGCGACAAAGGCTGACGCCGAGAGACGCCTGCACATGCTCAAGGAGATAGAGGAGGCGCTGATCACCACTTCGGGGCAGCCAGAACGCAGCCTCCTGTCGGTGGACACCGCCTGGCCTGGGCGAGCGGCCGTCGTCGTGGGCGACCTGGAGACCGCCGATTACGTGAGCTATATGGTGCCTGGGATGTTCTTCACCGTCGATGGTCAGATGGTCGACTGGACGGTCATCGCGCAGGATCTCTACGACGAGAAAATGCGCTGGGTAGAGAAGCTCGGGCGCGATGACCCGTCGCTGCGCGGAGCGTCGGTGGCCACGGTGTCCTGGATCGGATACCAGACACCCGGAATCATGGAGATCGCCTCGCTCGACCTTGCCGAGGACGGTGCGAAGTTCCTCAGCAGTTCGGTTGATGGCGTGCAGACCACCCGAACGGACAACCCTTACATCACCCTCTCAACTCATTCCTACGGCTCGACCGCCACGCTCATGGCGATAGCCGACGGTGCCGTAAAGGTCGACGCGCTCGTCATGATCGGCTCGCCGGGAAGTGCCGCGCAGTCGGTCAGTGACCTGCGGATGCCCTCTGACCGGGTGTTCGTCGGCGAGGCGGCGTGGGATCCGGTGGTGCACAGCGCGTTCTTCGGCAGCGACCCCGGATCGGACTCATTCGGCGCACAGCACATGAGCGTCGACGGCGGCGTCGACCCGGAAACGGGCGCGGAGTTGAGTGCCGCGATCGGCCACCTCGGCTATTTCGACGCCGGAACTGAGGCGATGCGTAACATGGCGCTGGTCGGGCTGAACCGAGGCGACCTCGTCACCGGCGCACCGAAGCCGGAAGAAAGCCTCTTCGCCGGGCTCTGGTAGCCCCGCGCCATTCTGGCGGCAACGTGCGCACGCGACGCCGGAATAGACTGGGAGGCAATCCCCGCAGCCGTCACTGGCACCCCGACCGCACGGAGTCGTATGTCTGAAATCACCACGGAACAGGTCGCCCACCTCGCGCACCTCGCCAGGATCTCACTCACCCCTGAGGAGATCGACAAGCTTTCTGGCGAGCTCGGCACAATTGTCGACGCGATCGCGAAGGTGTCTGAGGTCGCCGGCGCGGATGTGCCGGCGACAAGTCATCCGATCCCCCTGGTGAACGTGTTCAGACCCGATGTTCCCGGCCAGACACTCACCGCGAAGGAAGCCCTCTCAGGAGCCCCCGAGCACGACGGGGTGCGGTTCAAGGTTTCCGCGATCCTGGGAGAGGAGCAGTAATGCCGTTCACCCGGATGTCCGCCGCCACCCTTGCCGAAAAGCTCGCCTCGAAGGAGATCTCGAGCGTCGAGGTCACCAAGGCGCACCTCGACCGGATCGCGGCCGTCGATGGCGACGTGCACGCCTTCCTGCACGTGTCGAAGGCGGCACTCTCAACCGCCGCAGATGTCGATTCCCGCCGCATCGACGGCGAACACCTGGGCCCGCTCGCGGGCGTGCCGATCGCGATCAAGGACGTGCTCTGCACCTTCGACATGCCGTCGACGGCCGGATCGCGGATGCTCGAGGGCTGGGTTCCACCGTACGACGCGACTGTCGTGCGCAAGCTCCGTGAGGGGCATCTTGTGCCACTCGGCAAGACCAACATGGACGAGTTCGCGATGGGATCCTCCACGGAGCACTGGGGGTTCGGTCCCACCTGGAACCCTTGGGACCTCGTGCGGATCACCGGCGGATCCGGTGGCGGTTCCGCCGCGGCCGTCGCCGCCTTCGAGGCGCCGCTCGCGCTCGGATCTGACACCGGCGGCTCGATCCGGCAGCCGGCAGCGGTCACAGGGTCGGTCGGCGTGAAGCCGACCTACGGCGGGGTCTCGCGCTATGGAGCGATCGCGCTGGCGTCATCGCTCGACCAGGTCGGTCCGGTCAGTCGTTCCGTTATCGACGCGGCCCTCCTGCATGACGTGATCGGCGGGCACGACCCGCGCGACTCCACCTCGCTCACCGACGTGTGGCCCAGTTTCGCCGATGCCGCCCGCTCCGGCCGCGCGTCGCGTTCCCTCAAGGGTGTGCGGGTCGGGGTAGTGAAGGAGCTTCAGGGGGAGGGCATGCAGGCCGGGGTGCAGCAGCGCTTCACCGAGTCGCTCGAGGTGATGGCTGCGGCGGGTGCCGAAATCGTTGAGGTCTCCGCGCCGAACTTCGAGTACGCCGTCGCCGCGTACTACCTGATCCTTCCGGCCGAGGCTTCGAGCAATCTCGCCAAGTACGACTCAGTACGCTTCGGTCTGCGGGTTAACCCGACGGGAGGCGGAACGGTTGAGGACGTTATGGCCGCGACGCGCGAGGCCGGCTTCGGTGACGAGGTGAAGCGCCGCGTCATCCTCGGCACCTACGCCCTGTCGGCCGGATACTACGACGCCTATTACGGCAGCGCCCAGAAGGTGCGAACACTCATCCAGCGAGACTTCGACGCCGCATTCGGTCAGGTCGACGTGCTCGTGAGTCCTTCGGCGCCGACGACGGCGTTCAAGCTCGGCGAGAAGCTCGACGATCCGCTCGCGATGTACCTCAACGACATCACCACCATCCCGGCGAACCTCGCCGGTGTGCCCGGCATGGGACTGCCGATGGGGCTCGCGCCAGAGGACGGGCTACCCACCGGGCTGCAAATCATGGCTCCAGCGAGGGAGGATGCCCGGCTTTACACGGTCGGCGCCGCCCTCGAGGCGCTGCTCGAGGACAAGTGGGGCCACACCCTGCCCAGCCAGGCGCCCGCCCTCGAACCAACCGAGATGAACGTGTCACGAGCAGGAGCGGTCTGATGGCCAAGGCAGAACTGATGGACTTCGACAAGGCCCTCGAGCTATTCGAGCCGGTACTCGGCTTCGAGGTTCATGTCGAGTTGAACACGAGAAGCAAGATGTTCTCGGATGCCCCCAATCCAGCCTCCCCTGAGCACCACGACGCGGAGCCGAACACCCAGACCACCCCCGTCGACCTCGGACTACCGGGCTCGCTACCCGTGGTGAACGAGCAGGCGATCAAGTACTCCATCAGCCTCGGGCTCGCGCTCGGCTGCGACATCGCACCATCCAGCCGCTTCGCTCGCAAAAACTACTTCTACCCCGACCTCGCGAAGAACTACCAAATCAGCCAGTACGACGAGCCGATCGCCTTCGACGGAAAGGTCGAGGTGGAGCTCGAAGACGGGCGCACCTTCCAGATTCCGATCGAGCGAGCGCACATGGAGGAGGATGCAGGCAAGCTCACCCACGTCGGCGGGTCGACCGGTCGCATCCAGGGAGCCGAGTACTCCCTCGTCGACTACAATCGCGCCGGCGTTCCGCTCGTCGAGATCGTGACCAACATCATCTACGGTGCCGAGAAGGACGCCCCCGAGCTCGCGAAGGCGTACGTCTCGACGATCCGCGACATCGTCCGGTCGCTGGATATCTCGGAAGCCCGGATGGAGCGGGGCAACCTGCGCTGTGATGCGAACATCTCGCTCAGCCCTCGCGGATCCGGCAAGCTCGGCACTCGCACCGAGACGAAGAACGTCAACAGCTTGCGCAGTGTCGAGCGCGCTATCCGTTACGAGATCCAGCGGCAGGCGGCCATTCTGGCCAAGGGCGGAACGATCATTCAGGAGACCCGTCACTGGCACGAGGACACAGGCGTGACTTCCGCCGGTCGTCCGAAGAGCGACGCCGACGACTACCGCTACTTTCCAGAGCCTGATCTGCTCCCGGTGCAGCCGAGCGCCCAGCTCATCGAGGAGCTTCGGGCCGCCCTGCCGGAATCGCCCGTGCTGATGCGCCGTCGCCTCAAGAGCGAGTGGGGATTCAGTGACATCGACTTCCAATCGGTGGTGAACGCCGGGCTGCTCGTCGAGCTCGTCGACACGGTCACTGCCGGAGCGTCACCCCAGGCCGCCCGCAAATGGTGGATGGGCGAGATCAGCCGCACCGCAAACGAACAGGGAGTCGACGCGTCGACCCTCGTGACGGGCGAGCAGGTCGCCGCGCTCGTGTCGATGGTCGAATCCGGAGAGCTGACCGACCGCCTCGCTCGCCAGGTGCTCGAGGGTGTCATCGCAGGAGAGGGGACTCCCGCCGAGGTTGTCGCCTCGCGCGGTCTCGCTGTGGTGTCGGATGATACGGCGCTCGTCGCCGCGATCGATGATGCTCTCGCCTCCCAGCCCGATGTGCTCGCGAAGATCCGCGATGGCAGGGTGCAAGCCGCCGGAGCCGTAATCGGGGCTGTCATGAAAGCGATGAAGGGCCAGGCGGATGCCGCGCGTGTGCGTGAACTGGTGCTGGTTCGGGCGAGCAACACCGAAGGCTGATCGGGAATGCCTGCGCGTCAGTGAGGCGCGTCGGCACCTGCTCCCGTGAGGTTGTGCTCGCTGTTCGTGGGGGGACGTCGCGTCCTCGGCCGGAACGGCACTCGGGTGATCACCGCTGCGGCGAGGCCGGTGAGCATGATCGCGCCGCCCACGACCTCGGAGACTGTCGGGTTCTCTCCTTGGACAAGCCACGCCGCGAGAATTCCGATCACCGGAATCAACAGCGTGAATGGCACGACGGCGCTCGTCGGGTATCTCGTGAGCAGCGAGTTCCAGATTCCATAGCCGATGAGCGACGCGGCGATCGCAGTGTAGAACGTGCTGAGAATGGCGGCGCCGGAGAGGTGCGTGATGGCGTCGAAGACCACCACGGGGGTGTCTACGATGAGCGCGAGTGCGAGGCTCGGAATCGGCACCACGAGCCCCGACCAGACGACTAGGGACAGCCCGGATGCGGCCTTCGCCCTCCTGCTCAAGACGTTGCCGGTGGCCCAGGCGAGCGCGGCGAGAATCGTGATCACGAGGGGCAGCCACGGGGCGACAGCGCTGTGCCCGATGACCACGACGGCGATGCCGATCATACCGACGATGATGCCGAGAAACTGCCGCCGCGTCGGTCGTTCCCGCAGCACGATGGCGGAGATCATCACGGATAAAACGACTTGCGCCTGCAACATCAGCGAGGCGAGGCCGGCCGGCATCCCGAGATGCAAGGCGAGGTAGAGCAGCGCGAACTGCCCGAAACTGAGAAAGGCGCCGATCGCCAGGATGTTTCGCCATCCGATCGCCGGCGGCTTCAGGAAGAAGATCGCCGGCAGCACGACAAGCACGAATCGGATCGCGACGAAGACGAGCGGGGGTACGCCGTCGAGACCCCAGTCGATGACGACGAAGTTGAGGCCCCAGATGAGCACGACGAGTAGGGCGAGGAGCGTGTGGCGTGGTGTCACCAGTCAAGCCTGCCACGCCGTCCCCACGCATTCCGACGCCGGAGCAACCTCCGAGCAAACCCCGAACCAGCCCTGTGGTCTGGACAGTCTCGTTGGTCCGGGCTAACCTGCCGTGGTCGGCCGACCCGAGGGAGAATCGTGAGTAGGTCCTGCGTTTCCTTCGCGGCCTGTGCGGCCCTGGTGGCTGCCTCGATACTGGGGACGGCGTCGGCCGTGCACGCCTCGCACGGTGTGCCTCCGATTCAGCCGGGAACACCGCGGACCGTTGCCGATAACCTGCTCACCCCGCTCAGCCTCGAGGTCGATCGGCAGGGAATCGCCTATCTGAGCCAGGACCTAGCCGGCGCTCTGACGAAGATCACCCGCGACGGGACAACGACCACCATCGCCGCCGCTGTCGGACAATCCATCAGCGCGGTGTCGTTCCGCCGGGGAACGATCTACTTCGCGCAGACCGCTCCCGACCACAATTCCTCGATCCTCATGGCGATGCGCGGCGATGAGGAACCCGTTCGGCTCGCCGACATCGGCGCTTACGAGGCGACCGCGAATCCCGACCAGGGAAACACCTACGGTTTCAGCGATCTGCCCGAGTCTTGCGCGGACCAGTTCGACATCTCGACGATGTCCTCCCTTCCGCCTACCTACTCCGGCCTCATCGACACGAACCCCCACGCCTCGCTTGCACTGTCGCAGTCCATTTTTGTGGCGGATGCCGGGGCTAACGCGGTTCTGCGGATCGGCTATGACGGCGACGTGTCCGTTGCTGCGGTGCTTCCGGCCGTCGATCCTGTAGCCGCAACAGAGGAACTCATCGCGAGGTTCGGATTTCCTCGGTGCGCGATCGGTCACGACTATCGTTTCGAACCCGTGCCCACCGACGTCGAACTCGGCCCTGACGGGTGGCTCTACGTGACCAGCATGCCTGGCGGACCGGTCGATTCCGGTGCCGGGGCACCCGGTAGCTTGTATAAGGTCAACCCCCACAACGGCCTGGTGGTCGAGGTCGATACCGGGTTCTTGGGAGCGACGGGGCTTGCGGTGTCGATGCGCTCCGGTGCCGTCGCGGTGAGCGAATTGTTCGGCGGCCCGGATGGAGCCGGGCAGATCTCGTTGTTGTCGGGTGATGCGAGCACGCGAAGGACCTACACCGAGCTCGATCATCCGATAGCCATCGAGTTGCGGCGCAACAAGCTGTATGTCACAACCGACACTGGCATTCTCGACCCGCAGACAGGAGCACCCCGGCCTGTCGGCGAACTCGCCGTGCTGCCACTCGAGGTCGACCGCGGTCAACTGGAGGACTCGAGCGACAACGGCAGTTGAGCTCCTAATGTCGGCGAGCGAGGCAGTCCAGGTATGCGAGAACCTCGTCATCGGTTGTTTGCGCGAAGCTCTCGTAAAACTGCCCGACCGCGAAGAACGGGCTCGGCGTCGCGGTCGCGACGAATTCGTCCGCGATCGGGCCCCTTCCGCTGCCGACGCGGAATCGTTCCGTCCAGTCTCGCGGGGCGACGGGCACGGCCAGCACGACGCGCTCCGCGCCCAGTCGGCGGGCGACCTGGCATGCGGCGCTCGCGCTGGAGCCGGTCGCGACGCCGTCATCGACGATCACTACCGTCTTTCCCCGCAGGTCGAGCAGATCCTTGCCGGGCCGGTACCGGGCGAGCCGGCGCGCGAGCTCCGCGCGCTCGCGATCCTCGACCGCCTGCAGAGCGGTGGCGCCGATACGTGCCGCGGCCTTCTCGTCCACGACGCGCACCCCGCCTTCGCCGATCGCGCCGATCGCATACTCCGTGTTGCCCGGCGCACCGAGCTTGCGGATGACGAGCACATCGAGCGGCGAATCGAGCACTGCGGCGACCTCGGCGGCCACTGGCACGCCGCCCCGGGGCAGCCCGAGCACGATGACATCTCGGCCTCGCAGGTGTGCGAGTTGCTTGGCCAGGTGCTTACCCGCGTCCGTGCGGTCGGCGAACATGCGCATCGTTCCAGCGTCACGGCCACGCCTGCAACACGCAAGGCTCCGTGGCTACTGAACTGCGCGAACGGCCACGTCGGGTAGTCGCGCACTCTGAAGAGTCCAGGTGTTGCCGTCCGGACGGGCGAAGGCGACGAAGCGGCCCCCGGCTGCTCGTCGGCCCGGGTACCCGGGCTGTCCCACCTCGCTGTCTCGTTTCAGGTTCCGAGGTGCTATCGCATAGCTGTATCGCCTCGGCGATGCTCGTCCTGCGACGGTCGCTTTCCAGTTTCGGAACGCGGCTTGCCGCGGACTGCAATTGATCCTCTCGAAGTAGTGGCGGCAACCAAAGCCTCAGCTCTTCTGGCGCAGCCGCATCCTTCGGGACGGATGATTCTCGTCGAGCTCGACGCGCGCCTCAAGCGACCGCACGAACTCGGTGAATGACTTGAACCCGAGCGCCCGCTCCTGAAACGTGGGATCCATGCGCAGGATCTGGCTCTTCGCGGCAGCGCTCGAGAGCCACTCGTCATCGTTCTTTGCCTGGTTCAACTCCAGCGCTCGAAGCAGCAGGTCGGTCGCGACATCCTTCTCGCTCTTCGGCTTCGACCGCCGACCGCTTCGAGTCGGCGCGTCCGTCTGAGGCGCGGGCGTCGCAATCTCCTCGGCCGACGACTTCACTCCCGGAAGCGCGTCATAGTCGGCGAACTGGTTGCAGGCCCAGCCGAGCGCCTTGCTGGTGGAACCCGCGACGCCGATGCCTACGACGTATCGCCCGAGCTGCTTGCATCGTTGGGCGAGGGCGACGTAGTCAGAGTCGCCCGCGACGATCACCACGTGAGTGAGGTCGTCGAGCCGGAACAGGTCTTCGACCACATCGATGGCGAGGCGGATGTCCGCTCCATTCTTCATCGACGCAACGGTGGGGAACAGCTGCACAAGATCGACGGCGCGCTCGATGAGTTGCCGCCGATAGCTCGCGTTGACCGGTGCCGACCAGTCAGCGTAGGCACGGCTGATCGCGATGGTACCGAAGGATGAGGCGAAGTCCAGCACGGCGCCGAGGTCGACCGTGGCATCCTCCAGTCGCCTGGTCACGTCAGATTCCGGATTCGACACGGGATCGAATGAGCGGGCCTTATCGCTGTGAAACTGGCCTCGCTTGCTCCGCTGGTCGTAGCGCGAGATCACGATGTTGTCGAAGTCGATGTAGACGGCAACGCGGGTGTCGGATGGTTCGGTCATCGAGCGCTCTTTTCTTCCAAGGTCTCCAGTCTGGCCGCACAGGACGGTGGGGCGCAGCGGCTTTCGTCGGCGCCCCACAGGCACGGGTTCTCCTGCCGTCAGCTCACAGTGTCGGTGGCGTCCACCAGTCCTTCGCCTGCCCGTAGAGCACCTCAGCAACGCGAGACCCTGCCAACATGAGCAGGGCTGCCGCTCCCGGGACATGCGGCGATCGACGGCGGCGTACTTTATTCAGGGCCGGGCACGATCTCGGCAGTGGGTGTCGGCCGCGGGGTTGCCGCGGTGGCGGCACTCGGAACCAGGTAGGTGGCGCCTAGAGCGGCTGACAGCGCGATGGCCGCGGCAGCACGCCGTTTTCTCCGGCTCGACGACGGATTGGACATGGTGCTCCCGATCTGTTGGGGCTCTTCGCGGTTGTGTCGGCCGACGTTGTCACGATCTGTCACGACCCCAAGTCCCGCGTGGCCTCACGAGCAAGGCTAGGCATGTCCCGCGAAAGGGGGTAGTCGGCACTTAGGTGGACAAGCGCGTGAAGGCGCCGCTGGCCGGCTGTCGGCCTCAGGGCAGGCGCACCGGCTGCAGTGTCGCGATCTTCGGCTGCCTGTTGTCGCCGGAGGACCGACCTGTGACGCGTCGACCAATCCACGGAAGCACGTATTCACGCCAGTAGGCGGCCGTGCGTTGCGCTGGTTCCGCCGCGCTGTGTTCGCCTGGAGCGTCGGGTATCGGCAGTCCGAGCGCCGCGAGCACATTGCCGGCTACTCGTTCGTGGCCGCGAGAGTTGAGGTGGAGCTTGTCGCGTGACCAGTAGCGGATGTCGCCCAGCTCGACATCGGCCCAGTTATCGACGAAAGTGACGGAATCGAAGGGGAGACGATCGCGGATCGCCTGTGCCAGTTGCTCGCCCCGCGCCTGGACGAACGAACCGAGGGGAATGTGCTTCGTCGGGTTCGCGCCGCTGGCAAGCACGACGTGGGCTCCGCTCGCCGTCGCCTGCTCGACGGCGGCGGAGAGCATGCTTGCTATAGCGTCGATGGAGACGCGAGGACGAAGGATGTCGTTGCCTCCGCCGTTGATGCTGAGGAGCGAAGGCTTCAAGTCGATCGCGGCATCCAGCTGCCCGGTGATGATCGGAGCAAGGAGTCGGCCGCGGATGGCGAGATTGGCGTAAGTCACGGGGTCTGGCGATGCGAGCGCGAGCCCCATGGCGACGAGGTCGGCCCAACCGCGAACACGCCCGTCGGGCAGATCGTCGCCGACGCCCTCGGTGAAGCTGTCGCCGATGGCGACATAGCTCGGGAAGGTCATCGTCATCGTTCGAGTTCACCACACTTCGGTCGTGGTGCAACCCCCGACTCACCCGCTTGAACTCTGGTTGCTCCGTCGTCGCTGTCCGTCCGCCGATCAGTCTCCCCATGCGGCTTCCGCCGGCCCAGCCCACCGCAAGGGGTCGACAACCTCGGCCGGATGGGCGAATCTCGAAGGTGATGGAAGTGATCCTGGGTGCATCGTCGGAAGGGTGCCTATGTCGAGGATGCCGCGGTGAAGCATCGTTCGGCGGCGCTCGATGCGGTGCGCGTGATCGGCGTTACGGCCGTGGTGGCCGGCCACGCCATTCCCGACGAGGGCTTCCGCGAAGTGCTGTTCGCGTGGCACGTGCCCGTGTTCTTCTTCCTCAGCGGCTACCTGTGGAATCGGCGCCGCGGTCTCCGCGACGAATGGCTTTCTCGGAGCCGCTCTCTAGCGAAGCCGTACCTGTTCTGGTTGGCCGTGATCGGGGTGCCCTACGTCATCGTGCTTCTGAGCTCCGGGGGAGGGGACTGGATCGGACCGCTCCTCGGTGGTGCGAACGCCAATGAGCCGTTCACTACCTTCTGGTTCGTGTCGGTGCTGTTCTTCTCTGCACTGCTGTTCCGGATGGTGTCGCTCGGGCATCCGGTACTGAAATGGGTCGTCGCGGGCGTTGGGCTACTCGCCGGCTACCTCGTCGGCCCTCTGCTCGCGCACAGTCCGCTCGCGATCGGATCGGCGCTGCCGTGCCTCGCCTTCGTGGTGCTCGGTCAGGCGATGCGTCCCGCCATCGAGCGGGTGCGTGGGAAAGCGGTGGTCGGTATCCCGCTGGTGGTGATCGGCGAAGCCCTCGTCGCTCTCGGCGCCGTCCGCTCTCCGGACATCAAGTTCGGCGACTACGGCACGCCCGTGCTCGCGTTCATCGTCGCCATCGGCATCTGCGCAGGGCTCATTCTGGTCGCGGAGGCCGTGTTCGGACGGATGCCCCGGGCCGTCGGACGAGTGACGACTGGTCTGGCCTACGCCTCGTTCACGGTGGTGCTCGTGCACCCGGTCGTGCAATGGGCGGTGCGGCCGTTCGAGGTGGATCTTCCGCTTCTTCTCATTCTCATGCTCGTGCTTCCCTGGGCACTTGGTCTCGCTTTGCGACACACTCACCTCGCGCCGTGGACGACCGGAAGTCCCTTCGAGCGCCGCAGAGCGGCGGCGTAGCGACGTGCGAGGCGTGGTCTCGTCCGTGGTTCCCCGAAGGACGTGCCGCGCGTAGCTGACGTTCGGAAAGCCGATCTACGCTGAATTCATGGCGACCAGGCGGGCGCGCGCGGCGATGGCGGTTGCGTATTTCGCAATCGACCTCGTCGCCGTGCTCCTCTTCGCGATCGCAGAACGCACGACGCGGGGCCTGGTCGAGGGGGTTGACGAGGCGTGGCCGTTCTTCGTCGGGGTGCTGATCGGTTGGCTCGTGGCACGAGGCTGGCGGTCCCCACGTGCAGTCATCTGGACCGGCGTGATCGTGTGGGCGTCCACCATGACGGTCGGTCTCGTCGTGCGCCTGATCATCGGCCAATCGACCGACTCGCGGGCGGGTTTCATCACGCTCCTCGCGCTCGGAGTCTTCCTGCTCGGGTGGCGCGCCATCGCCTGGATTCTTGATGCATTGTTTGGCAGAGCGCTTCCGAAGGTCGTCGACGAGAAGTATCGGCGCTAGCCCGCAGTGGCTGAACTCTCCCCGTGGCAGACGACGGTCCGCTCCGACGACTAGCCCTCAGTGGCCGGCGACGTACTCCGAAGGCAGCGACTCGTTTTCCGCCGGACGCCGAATAAAGAACGCCGCAGGAATCGCGAAGAGCGAGACGATCGCCCCGTAGGTGAACGCGGCCTGTATCCCCGTGGCATCCGCCACAACATTCGAAGCCCCACTGTTCGTGGAGGTTGCCGCCACCGAGACCATCACCGTCACGAAGAGGGCGGTGCCCGCCGCCGCCGCGACCTGCTGCACCGTTCCCACGATCGCGCTACCGTGCGAGTACAACGATCGCGGCAGCGAGGCGAGACCCGAGGTGAACAGCGGCGTGAACAACAGTGCCAGACCGACGCTCAACGACAGGTGTACGGCCAGCACCAGCCAGAACGAAGAGTTCTCCTCGAGCAGCGTCATCGACCAGAAGGTCGCGCTCACAAGGATCGAGCCGGTGACCAGCAGACCGGTCGGACCGAAGTGATCGTAGGCGCGCCCAACGAAAGGGGCGAGCAACCCCATGGCGAGACCACCCGGAAGCAGCAGCAGCCCGGTCTCCAGGGCGTCGAGCCCGAGCACGGTCTGCATGTAGATCGGTAGCAGGATGATGGTGCCGAAGAGCGCCATCATGCTGATGGCGAGCATCCCGATAGTGAACGTGAACGTGCGGGAGGCGAAGGTGCGCAAATCCAGCAGGGCGGCATCCTTCCTCTGCAGGCGCAGTTGACGGAGGATGAACGCGGCGAGCGCGACAACGCCGATGCTCAGGGAGATCCATGGGGACGTCATCGACATGGCGCTGGCCTCGCCGAAGGTGCTGAGGCCGTAGACGAGGCCGCCGAAGCCGAGGGCGGAGAGAAGCACCGAGAGCACGTCGACGCCGGTGCGACGCGGGGTGGTCACGTTCTGCACGCGCGCGGCGCCGAGCGCGAGCGAGGCGAGAGCGATCGGCAGCACCAGGAGAAACATCCAGCGCCAGTCGAGCACGCTGAGGATCAGACCGGAGATGGTCGGCCCGATCGCCGGGGCAACCGAGATGACGACGGAGATGTTGCCCATCGTCCGGCCGCGCGAGGCGGGCGGAACGAGCGTCATGACGGTGGTCATGAGCAGTGGCATCATGATGGCGGTGCCGGTTGCCTGCACGACTCGGCCCGCGAGCAGGACCTCGAAGTCCGGAGCAACGGCGGCAATGAGCGTTCCCGTGCTGAAAAGCGTCATGGCGGCGATGAACACGGGACGGGTGTTGAACCTCTGCAGCAGGAATCCGGTGATCGGAATCACCACGGCCATCGTCAGCATGAACGCCGTCGTCAACCACTGGGCGGCGCTCGCCGTGATGCTGAGATCTGCCATGAGGTGTGGCAGGGCCACTCCCATGATCGTCTCGTTCAATATGACGACGAACGCAGAGATCAAGAGGAGCCGGATGACGAGTCGGTTGCGCTTGTCGAGCGTTTCCTGCGCCGTCCGAATGCCGGTACCGTCGGCCAGAGTCAGCGGGGCTGTTTCAGTCATGGATACCTGTCGTGAGGCCGAGGCGGAGGGAACGGCTCCGCTTCCGGGCGCTCAGAAAGCACAGCGGGAATGGACTGCCCGCTATTCCCGCTCCGGCGCACGATTCTGACCGGTGGCTGCCCGGAACCCACGGGTGGGGCCTCAGCGGGGTTGAGCCGGGTTCGTCGGCACTCCCTGTGATGGCGGATTGATCGGGGGCCCGGATGTCGCCGGCGAAACCTTCGACCCACGCTCACTCGAACTGACTTCCGGCGTGCGTTCTGGGATTGCCTCTCCAACCGTCGCGCCCTTGCGCACAGCCTCAAGCCGCGCTTCGATCAACACGGTGACGGGCAGACGGTTGCCGTGCTCTCTCTCGTAGGCCAGAAGCTCGCCGAGTGACTGCTCGTCGAGCGCGGTGATGCGGGACGACAATGCCGCGAGGGGCACATGGTCGTAGTCGGGCAGCGGAAGCTCATCACGGTTCGGGGATTCGTTCATCGCCGCTTCTCCTCGGAATGTCGCGTGTTCGAGGTTCCACGCTAATCGCGCGCGCCGCGGCCCTCAAGGGGGCGGTTCACCTCATTGACCAGCCCCGCAGGCAGTCCTATGCTCGACTCATCAACTTTCGAGTTGATCACGCGATGGGTTGATGATGACCGACGAGAGTGACGCTCAAGCTCGCCTTGATCGCGCGTTCCTCGCCCTCGCGGACCCCGTGCGGCGGAAGCTGATCGCGCGTCTGTCCCGCGGTTCCGCCACGGTGAACGAGCTCGCCGCGCCGTTCGAGATGACGAAGCAGGGAATCTCGAAGCACATCCAGGTACTCGAAAGCGCTGGTCTCATTACCCGGACACGGGACGGCCAGCGCCGGCCGTGCCATCTCGACGCCGCGGCGCTCGAAACGCTCACCACCTGGATCGACACCTATCGCCTCAACGCCGAGCGGCAATTCCGTCGCCTTGACGCAGTGCTGCAAAAGCAGCAGCAGAACCAGAAGGAGTAGGAGAAGGAACAATGACAAATCCGACCTCGATCACCGTACCTGACGGCGTTCCCTTCATCGACATGGTGCGCGAATTCGATGCCCCGCGTGCCGAGGTATACCGCGCGTACACCGAGCCGGCGCTCGTCACGCAGTGGCTCGGTCCCCACGGTTACGCGATGACCATAACGGAGTACGACGTTCGTTCCGGCGGTTCGTGGGCTTTCAGCCACCTTGACCCCGACGGCAACTCATGGGGATTCCACGGCACGTTTCACAGTGTCGACCCGAACGAGAGCATCGTGCAGACTTTCGAGTTCGAAGGGATGCCCGGCCATGTGAGCCTCGAGTCCGTGCGCTTCGAAGATCTCGACGGCCGCACGAGGGTCGTCGCCCACGCGGCCTACCAGTCCGTCGAGGCTCGTGACGCGATGGCAGCGGGCGGCATGGAGAAAGGCGTCAGGGAGGGGTACGAGCGCCTCGACGCGCTGCTCGCCGTGACAACGTGAATCAACCGCGAGCCGGCGCCGGGCGACGGGCGGGGACATTTCCTTGCGTGCGGCCTTACAACCCACCGAGCACAGGGATAGGGTCGATTCCATGTCGAACCTGGTGGAACGAATTGCTGAATCCATGAGCTCTCTCGGCGTGAGGCGCGCCTATGGCGAGCCCGTGACGATCGGTGGCGCGGAGTTGATTCCCGTCGCGTTGGTGTACTTCGGGTTCGGGGGAGGCAAGGGCGAGAGCGAGGGCAGCGAAGGAGGAGACGACAAGCAGCCCGCCGGCAGCGGCGAGGGAGGCGGGGGAGGGGGAGCGAGCATCCCCATCGGCGCCTATGTGACCGGATTCGACGGCCCAACCTTCAAACCGAACCCGATCGCCCTGCTCATCGTGTCGATTCCGGTGTTGTGGGTGGGCGGACACTCGTTCGCGCGCGTTATCCGCGCGCTCAAGAAATAGACGCGGAACAGGCGCTCGACCCACCGCCGGAGCCAGGACCGTGGCGACCTCGCTTCCGCGCATCAGCCTCATACGCTCGCCCGACTCGCTGCGGAAAGATCGGGATGAGAGTCGATGGCGGATGTTCCAGGTCGTCGATCCTGAACGGCGAGAGATCGTCGGTTCGGCCGGCTACAAGCGACTCTCCGGCCAGCGCGTCATCGAGATCGGTTTTCAGGTAACTCCCGCTCATCGCAGGAGAGGTTACGCGACGGCTGCCGCGCGCGAACTCATCGCCCGCGTATTCGCGGAGGAGGATATCGACGCGATCGAAGCGGAGTCCCTCGCCGCCGAAAACGCCTCGGTGCGAATACTGCGAGCCTGCGGATTCACGAGAGCCGGCGAGGCTCACGCGGCGGACGGAGCCCAACTGTGGCGCTGGCGGCTCGAACGTCGCCTCGACTGACGGTGGTGAACGAAAGGAGCCGGACCCGTTGGGTCCGGCTCCCGAAGCACGGCAGAGCCGCTTAGGCGCTGTTGCTCTTTGTGGATGACTTGGCCTTCTTGTCGGCGCGCTTCTCCTTGAGAGACTTTGCTGCGACGGTCTTGCCGCTGCTCTTCTTAGGTGATTTGTCTGCCATAAGGCATCCCTCCCTCGGAAGCTCGAACGGCTTCAATCAGCTGAGACTACGCCTCTTCGACCGGGTTGGGGTACATCCCTTTCTCAGAATCGACTCGACCAGGTGTACCAGGACGCCTCCGGCACCTCGTTCAAAAGCACGACTGGCCCACCTCGCGCCTCTTGTACGGAAGTGGGTCATAAGACTGTGCGTGCGCAGATTCCGCCAGAAGATGTCGAGTCCCACCGACTACGCGGATGCCCGAGCGCCGGTCAATTCGAACACCTTGGGTGCGGTCTCTAGTCGTCCTCGACGATCCGCAGTTTCGCCGCGGTGACTCGCACCGCAACCTCGCCACGTCGACGTTCGGTGAGACTCTCGCGCTTGTCGTGCAGCAGTTCGGAGATAGAAATTCGCGAAACACCAGCTGGATTGCGGGCACGTTGAGCGTGTTGCAGACGAGCGGCTGAGACACCTTGCCGACGAACCCTGCTGCGGAGGCCCGGTCGACGCGCACGTCACGGATCTCGGCAGATCCAGCGGGCGACGAGTCGGAGGCAGTCAGCCGACCAACGCGGAGTGCTCGTCCAGGCGGTGCCATGTTCGGTTGTGGTACACCAGCGGGGCGGATTCCTTGCCGCCGTCCGTGACCACGGCCTCCAGGGCATGGACGACGACCACCGTGGAGTCGCCCGCCGTCAACTGGTCGATCACGCGCCCGCGAATCCAGGAATGCGCGCTCGGGAAGTAGGGCTCACCGGTGGGAAGCCGCGACCACAGGGAGGTGTCGGCGAACCGGTCGACCCCGCTCGTGGCGCAGAGCTTCGCGATGTGCACCTGCTCGGAGCCGAGCAGGTGCACTACGAGGGTATCGGCGCGCCGGATGACCGGCGTGCTCGAGGACTGGCCAGACAGCGAGAAGACCAGGAGCGGTGGCTCCGCGCTGATCGACGACACCGAGGTGGCGGTTAGCCCGACCGGACCGTCGCCCGCGTCGGCCGTGATGACGGCGACCCCCGCTGGATGATTGCGGAAGGCGCCCTTGAAGGCATCCGGGCCCAGGCCGGCGAAATGACGACGCTCGGCGTCGTCGGTGTCGGAGGCCGAGCGAAGCATCTGGTTCGTCGACATGAAGCTCCAATCGGAAGGCGGATGTTGTCGTGGGTCAAGGTTGGTGCCCCGTGCGCGATTGCGCGAGCATATTGCGGAGTGTGACCTTATGTTTCGCCAGGCCGCGCAATCCGGGACGCTCGCCCGCACGATGGAAGCATGCCCAGAGAGATCCGCTTCAACGCCTTCGACATGAACTGCGTCGCTCACCAGTCGTCCGGGATGTGGCGTCACCCCGACGACCAGTCGTACCGCTACAAGGAACTGAGCTACTGGACCGAGCTCGCGAAGCTCCTTGAACGGGGCAACTTCGACGGCATCTTCATCGCGGATGTGCTCGGCACGTACGACGTGTACGGCGGCTCGAACGAGGCCGCGATCAGGCACGGCGCGCAGGTGCCGGTGAACGACCCCGTGCTGCTCATCTCGGCAATGGCGGCGGTGACGAATAATCTCGGATTCGGGGTGACCGCAGGCACGGCCTATGAGCATCCGTACCCCTTCGCCCGGCGTATGTCCACGCTCGACCACCTCACCAACGGTCGGGTCGGCTGGAACGTCGTGACCGGATACCTGCCGTCCGCGGCCCGAAACATGGGCGCCGATGACCAGTTGGAACACGACGACCGCTACGACCATGCGGACGAATATCTCGAGGTGCTCTACAAGCTGTGGGAGGGCTCGTGGGAAGACGATGCCGTGGTCCGCGACCGCGAGTCTGGGGTGTTCACCGACCCGAGCAAGGTCCACGAGATCGGACACAGAGGCAAGCACTTCACCGTTCCTGGGATCCACCTCTCCGAGCCGTCGCCGCAGCGCACGCCGGTGATCTACCAGGCGGGGGCGTCGCCCCGCGGCATCGAGTTTGCGGCCGGGAATGCCGAGGCGATCTTCGTCGCAGCATCGACGAAGGCGGGCCTCAAGGCGACCGTGAGCAAGATCCGCGACGCCCTCGAAGCGGCGGGACGCGACCGTCACTCCGCCCGCATCTACACACTGCTCACCATCATCACGGACGAGACGCCGGAGAAGGCACGCGCTAAGTACGAGGACTATCAGAAGTACGCGAGCGAGGAGGGGGCGCTCGTGTTCATGTCGGGTTGGATGGGCATCGACCTGTCGAAGTACGGTCTCGACGAGCCGATCGGCAACGTGAAGAGCAACGCGATCCAGTCGGTTGTCGCGAACTATCAGGAGGCGAACGAGGACGGCAGTGAGTGGACCGTGCGCGACATCGCCCGGCTCGGCGCAATCGGGGGGCTAGGCCCATTCATCGTCGGCTCCGGTGCAGAGATCGCCGACACTTTGCAGGAGTGGGTGGAGGAGACGGATGTCGACGGCTTCAACCTTGCGTACGCGATCACGCCCGGCACGTTCGAGGACGTCGTGGAGTTCGTGATTCCGGAGTTGCGCAAGCGCGGCGCCTACCCGGAGGCCTACGTGGAGGGCACGTTGCGGAACAAGCTGCACGGCAGGGGCGACCGCCTGCCCGAGGAGCACAAGGGTGCGGGCTACAAGGTGGGGGTGCCGGCGCTTAAGTAGCGACGGCGCAATCACCGTGCTGAACCGCGGCTACGCCGCGTTCGCCACCCCCGCGGTGAACGCGATGACCCGGCTGAGCAGGCCCTCCGCGCGCGCGGCAATGACAGCCGCGGGATCGGGCTGTTCGGCCGACGGGGGTGGGATGATACGGATGAGCAGCGAGCACGCGAGATCGGCACAGATGTAGGTACCGATCGTGTTGCCGTCACGTCCCGCCTGCCCGGCCCGGGGAGCTGTGAACAGGCGCACCTGGTCGGCGGGCTGCGGGGTGCGACACAGGGAGCACATTGCGGAGATTCCAGGCGAAAGCCGGTTCCCCGCAGCACGCAACACGATGCCGATCGGCTCCTCATCGACCCAGTGCACGAGATAGCCGCGCAGCGGCGCCCTCGCGTCGCGCCAGCCCAGGTACTCCCGGCTGTCCCACAGCACCTCGTGCAAACCGGGCAGCGGCATCCTGTCGATCTCTCCGTGCGAAGCGTTGACGATGCATTCACGGATGTCGGTGGCGCTGAGCGGCTTCACGTTCTCCTCGCGGGGGTGACGGTTCTTTCAGCGTACTCGCGCCGGACTCGTGCGAAAAGGCGATCCGGGGGTCGAGCCGCCCCGGAAGCGGAGGCCGTGGCCAGCGGCCGCGGTCGACCATGTTGAGCAGTCGCGCGAGCGTGCCGCGGGTCGGCTGAGCACGGCGGGAGGATGGCGTTGAATGGGGAGGTGACCGAGCCGAATCTCATCTCCCGACTGCGCAACGACCTCGAGACCGCGCGGTTTAACGTCGAGACCCTTTCGGACTTGTGGGGAACGGATGCCGCGGCCGCCCTTTACCGCGGGCAGCGGGTGCCCGCCTTCCGGGCGCTCGTGCGCACCGATCCGGTCAGCACCCTCGCCCGGTTCTTCGTGCTGAACGCCCAGGTGCCCCGGGATGCCCTTGCCTCGGCTCTGCCCTCGCTCGGCGTCGACGGAGCGGTCGCGCTGGGGCTTGCGGAGGACGCCGGCGCCGCAGACGTCCGGCCTCTATTCGACCTGCGCCCCTACCGCTTCGTCGATTCGAACGGCATCGGAGCGTGGTGGATCCTCTCCGATCTCGGCGAGGTCGCGCTCGGACACGAGTTGCGCGAGGATCACGTGCTGGGAGTGGGGGGAGCATCCCTGACCCTGAGCGGGTTGATGGTTCAGACACCGGTCGGCAGCGCCCTGGATTTAGGCACCGGCTGCGGAATCCAGGCGCTGCACGCGGCCCGGCATGCCGGCCGCGTCGTCGCAACGGACATCTCTGCCCGGGCACTGCGGATCGCACGACTCAATGCCGAGCTCAACGAGGTGAAAAACATCGAGTTCCGGCTCGGAAGCCTGTTCGATCCGGTCAAGGGTGAGCGGTTCGATCAGATCGTGTCCAACCCGCCGTTCGTGATCACGCCTCGCGACGTCGACGTTCCCGCGTACGAGTATCGGGATGGCGGCATGGTCGGCGATGAACTCGTCGCATCGGTGGTGCGCGGGGTGGCCGAACACCTAGCGCCCGGCGGCGTCGCCCAGTTGCTCGGCAACTGGGAGTACCGAGGTGATGGCGACGCGTTCGGCAGGGTCGCGGAGTGGCTGCAGGGCACCGGGCTCGACGCGTGGGTGATCGAGCGTGAGGTTCAGGATGCCGCACTGTACGCCGAGACATGGATCCGGGATGGCGGAACCCGCCCCGGGCGCCAGTTCGACGCCCTGTACAACGCCTGGCTGGACGACTTCGCGGCGCGGGAGGTGCGCTCGGTCGGCTTCGGATACGTCACCCTCCGTCGCCCACCCGGTGCCCCGACACTGCTGCGCCTGGAGCGGATGCCGGGCCCTCTCGGGCACAATCCCACCGGGCTGGGGGAGCACCTCGCATCATGCCTCGCCGCACACGACTGGCAGGCCTCCGGCGACGATGACGACCTACTTCGATCGCACCTCACGGTAGCCGGAGATGTCACCGAGGAGCGCCACTACTGGCCAGGCGCCGAGGACCCGACCGTGATGACCCTGCATCAGGGGGCGGGCTTCGGGCGATCCGTTCCGCTCGACACAGCGCTCGCGGCGTTCGTCGGTGCATGCGACGGAGATCTGAGCGTCGCCGTGATCATCGGCGCGCTCGCGCAGCTTTTGAATGCCGACGACGGCGCGCTCCGCGGCGACCTGCTGCCGCGCGCGCGCGAACTGCTCGTCACGGGGTTCCTTCACGCCTGACCGCACAACTCCACCCCGAGTTCCTCAGGTGAGCGGTGTCAACTGCTTTGTCATGCCGTCCCAGAGTCGCGCCGCGGTCGCCTCGGCGGGCGGGAGCGCCCCGAGCAGCGGCAGGGCGAGGGCGAGAGACTCGGCCGAGAGCCGTCGCGCGATCGTGACATGGGGCGTCCAGTGGCCGGGCAGCGTCAGTTCGACAGCCCCCGGTGCGGCTTCATGCACCGCGGCATGCAGCGCGAGCAACTTCTTGGAGGCGACGACCTGCCTCGCGAGCACAAAACTGCGCCGCCCAACACCGAACACGACCAGCCCGCCGAATCGCACACGGAGGGGGAGCCCCGCCAGAGACGCGCGAAGCCCAGGACTGTCGGCGAGGTGAAGGCCGGCGGCGAGAGTCACGTGCGGGCGGTTGCTTGAGCCCGGGTGGTGCGCGAGGCTCTCGAGTCCGGCGTTCGAGAGCTCCGCCCAATCGGCGAGGATCGCGGCATCCCCGTCGTCTCCGAAGGTCAGCTCTATGCTTCTCATGCCCGCCGGACTATGGTCAGTCGCTCGCGCGCTTGCTCAGCGCGCTGCCCTTGTGTGCGGCCTCCTTGCCTGACTTCTCGGACTCGATGATGAAGGAGGGTGCCTCGGATGACGCGGTGAAGTGCTGACCATCGAACTCGAAGTCCTTCGTCTTCTTCTCGACGATCCGGCCGTGCGTTTCACCCTGAGAGGTGTTCCAACTCACGCGGTCGCCCTTGGCCAGCTCGCCCTCACTCATCGGCGCCGCCCTTCCCTCCGGTCCATGGTCCGGCGTCGGGCGACGAATCGTCGGCCTCCTCGGCACCACGGGGCGAGGAGCTCTCGTGCACGGCCCTGATCGAGTCGACGGCGTCGTGCAGCTCGGCATCCACCCTCGGCCTATCCGGGGAATCACTCATGCTTGCTCCTCTGTCTGATCGATTGCGACCTGGTGGCGGTGCTTCAGGCAAACGTTCCATACGCGTTGGGAGAAATCAACGGGTTGTCGCCGCGACGAGAGGGAATGCGGTACTGACTAAACTGGGTTCCACCACCGTGCTCAGCGGAGCCCAACGCAGTAGAGGATCGCCATGAACATCGTTGCCTTCGTCATCGGTTTCGTACTCTTCATCGGAGGCGTCGTGTTGTTCGGGTATGCGTGGGACGGAACTCACTTCCTCCCCCTCATGTTCACCGCCGGACTGGTCGCGATATCGGCAGGCATCTTCATTCCGTTCCACCTGCTCAAGCACGTCGACGGCTAGCTGTACAGCTAGCGGCGCCGTCGGTTCTTTTCGCTCGCTCGGATGACCGCTCGGACACCCCGACGATAGGTGAATGCTCTCGGCGCCTACGACGGCACACCGGGGGGATCGCAACCCCTCGCGTGCGGCGCTCCCGCCCGCGTAGCGTCGAGTGTCGGCTGACCCGCCGCGCGCCGAGGAAGGGAAGAACCTTGAAGGAAGCAGACATCCGTTGGAACGAGGAGGCCAGGGGGAAGATCCTGGCCGACTCTGACGAAGTGCTCCGCGAAGCCGTTGTCGACCTCGGCCAGACGATGGTGGGTCGGCCGTGGGAAGAGGTTTACGCCGAGCTCTTCGATCGGATGAAAGGCCGTTTCATCGATTTTGAACCGGGGCCGGACATCCGGAAGTACGCCGAAGCGATCGCCGACGGTGAGATCGGCGGCGTGCAGAAATGACGAATGGCCCGGCCCCCGAGGGGACCGGACCGTTCGTGGTGACTCTAAAGAATTAGAGAGCGCCGAATTTAGAGGGCGCGGATGTTCTCAGCCTGAAGACCCTTGGGGCCCTGGGCGACGTCGAACTCAACCTTCTGGTTCTCATCGAGCGACTTGTAGCCGTTGCCAGCGATCGCGGAGAAGTGCGCGAACACGTCGGCGCTTCCGTCGTCGGGGGAGATGAAGCCGAAGCCCTTTTCAGCGTTGAACCATTTCACTGTACCTGTAGTCATTGCAAGCTCCTCCTGGAGTGCTATGCGGGACCCGAACGTCGGGGCCTCGCGCCGAGGAGCCCGCTGTCGCTCTCACTGTGAGACGCCTCCACGTGAACGGAGACGCTGCGACATGCGATGCACATCAACTTCTCGTGCAAGCGTAGCCTGTATTCCTATGATTCCACCACTCCCGATTTTGAAATCGACGATCGGGGTGTCACTGTGCCATCGCGCACGCCACGAATTAGCCTCGCTGCATGACTGACGACAGGTATGGCGGCGACGTTCTTGCGGACTATTCGCGGCGCGCCCCCCGCGCTGCCGCCCGCTCGGTGGAAGCCGTGCGCGACCTGGTGCTCGAGGTGGCGTCCAACGGTTTCTGCGGCGCGGTCCTGCGTGTGAACGGGCGGCTCGTCGAACTCGAGGACTACCACGGTTCCGTGCGTGTCTTCCCGCTCGGGCCCGGCTTCCTGCTCGAGGGAGTGCCCGTCGTGCTGGTCGCCCCGGCACGGGCCCCCGTCGGCGCGGCCAGGTCTGCGTCCGGTTCGTTCGCGCTGACCGACGTCAAGGCTCGAGTCGCTCGGGCCAGCCGCATCTTCGTGGAGGGCCGCCACGACGCGGAACTCGTCGAAAAGGTGTGGGGGCACGACCTGCGAATTGAAGGCGTCGTCGTCGAGTATCTCGAGGGAGTCGACGACCTGGAGCGGATCGTGCAGCAATTCGGTCCAGGACCCGGACGACGAGTCGGCGTGCTCGTGGATCATCTCGTGTCGCGTTCCAAGGAGAGCAGGATCGCGGACGCCGTGGCGCGCGGCCCACACGGCGCGCACGTGCTCGTGGTCGGGCATCCTTTCGTCGACGTGTGGCAGGCCGTGAAGCCCGCCCGACTCGGGCTCTCCGTGTGGCCGGAAATTCCGCGTTCGGTGGAGTGGAAGCACGGCATTTGTGATGCGCTGGGCTGGCCCCACGCAGAGCAGGAGGACATCGCGCGAGCATGGCAGCGCATTCTCGGGCGGGTCGATACTTTCGCCGATTTAGAACCGGTACTGCTCGGCCGGGTGGAGCAGCTCATCGACTTCGTCACACAGGACTAGTAACAGTCATATGATTTCAGCCCGCGCCCAGCATCGAGTGGAAGCGTGTGAGCTGAGCCTCGATGAAGGAGCAGACCCATGGGATTCCTAGACCGCATTCTGGGCCGCGAAGAGCAGGAACCTCAGCGCGACCCTTTGCTGCCGCGTCCGCACCGTTCGCAGCGCAGCGAAGACGAGATCGCCGTCGAGCGCTACCAATACCTTCTTCGCACTGCGCCGCCCGAAACCATCGAGCAGGTGCACGCGGAAGCCTTCGGCAAGCTGACCGAGGAGCAGCGTGAGCTCCTTTTCCGCCAGCTGGGCGAGAATGCCAACGCGAGCGAGCGACCGGCGAACGCGGAGCCCGACACTCTCGCGAAGGCCGCTACGCGCGCCGAGTTGCGGCAACCGGGAACTCTCACGCGATCCTTCGGCAATCCGGGCCAGGGTGCGCAGGGCGGCATCGGCTTCGGCGGCATCGTCGGCGGGTCGATTCTCGGTACCGTCGCGGGCTACGTCATCGGCTCGGCGCTTGTGTCGAGCTTTCTTCCGCCGGAGGCGGGAGCAACGGATGCGGGCGCCGAGGGTGAGCCCGGCACGGAAAGCGGAGCAGATGGTTCAGGCGACGCAGCTGGCAGCGACGCGAGCGCAGACGCGGCCGGCGGCGACGGAGGAGGCGACTTTGGGGGCGGCTTCGACGGCGGAGGTTTCGGCGGCGACTTCGGCTTTTGACCCCCGTGACCGTGCGTGACTCACGAGTGACCTGAGCGTGCTTCCCTCCTCCGCGGCGGACGGGCTCTCCGGCATTGTCGGCGTCGCGGCGCGCGTGCTCGAGTCGCTCGGGGAGGTCGGCGTCGGACTCCTCACTCTTGGAGAAACGATATTCCCCCCTGTGCCGAGCGAGGTGATCCTGCCCCTTGCGGGCTTTCTCGCGAACACCGGTGACCTGAACGTCTGGCTGGTGATCGTTGCCTCGACGATCGGCAGCTACGCGGGCGCCCTGCTGCTCTATTGGCTGGCCTGCGTGCTCGGCGAGGAGCGCGCCATCCGTCTGCTGTCGAAGCTGCCGCTCGTCGATCGCTCCGACTTCGAACACGCCAGCGCCTGGTTCTCACGACACGGACGTTCCGCTGTGTTCTTCGGGCGCCTGCTGCCCGGCGTGCGAAGCCTCATCTCGTTGCCGGCCGGCGCTCAACGAATGCCGCTACTCACCTTCAGCGTCTTCACGATCGCGGGCAGCCTGATCTGGAACGGAGCGCTGGTGGGGGCCGGCTTCGCTCTCGGCGAGCAGTACGCGCTCGTCGACAGGTACTCCTCCGTGCTCAACGTCGTCGTCGCCGCAGGCTTTGCGGCCGTGATCCTCTGGCTCGTCATCCGGCGGACGCGGCGGCGCGGAGCCTGATTCGTCGAATGTCCTGTCGCCAGCCGTGCGCATGGGGCAGGCTGGGGGCATGCCTACTCTCGTCAGACCGAAACGTGGCCGAATACTCGCCGGAGTTTGCGCCGCCATCGCCAACCGGCTCGGCTGGAGCCCGACACTCATTCGCGTGCTGTGGGTCGTTCTGAGCTTCATCCCGGGGCCGCTCTGGGTGGCGTACGTCGTGCTGTGGTTGATGATCCCGGCCGAGGAGGATGTCCGACCGCTCTAGCGGACGCACCACTCGAGCCTCGCGTCTATTTCAGCGCTAGGGTCGACGGGTGCCCCTGCTGATCCGCGACGTCACCCTCGCCGACATCGGCGGTCTCGTGACGCTCAACAACGCCGCGACCCCGGCTGTGCCGCATACTTCGGCGGCGGAATTCACCGAACTGCTCGCGGCGAGCGATCATGCCTTCGTGATCGTCGATGCAGATGAGGATGCGGAGGGCCGATTTCCGCGCGGGTTCGTCATAGCCATGAACCCCGGCAGCGACTACGCCAGTGAGAACTACCGATTCTTCGTCGCGCGCAGCACCGATTTTCTTTACGTCGACAGGATTGTGGTGGCCGAGCAATCGCGCGGACAGCGAATTGGGCAGTTGCTCTACGACCGCGTCTTCGAGCTCGCGCGTGCCGACGGACGAGCGGAAGTGACCTGCGAGGTGAACGTCGAACCGCCGAATCCGCGATCTCTCGCCTTCCACGCGCGGCTTGGCTTCGTGGAGGTCGCACGCCAGGCAACGAAGGGAGACACTGTGCAGGTGGCCCTCCTGGCCGCGGCAGCGGAACCGCCGGTGTAACCGGGCGGTCAGACGTTGTGCAGCACGACGTTCGACAGAGCGCCGTCGGATGCCTCAGCGGTCAGGTATGTGCAGAACGGCTGGCGTCGACGGTCCGTGGGCGACCCGGGATTGAGAAGGCGCAACCCTCCCGGCGTGGTGGTGTCCCAAGGGATGTGGCTGTGCCCGAATACGAGCACATCCGCGGCAGGAAACCGCTCGTCGCACCGTCTCTCGCGGCCCGTGGATGCGCCGGTCTCGTGCGTCACGGCGAATCGCACTCCGCCGATCGTCTCGTAGGCGATCTCGGGCATGCGCGCGCGCAACCGCGGCCCGTCGTTGTTCCCCCACACGGCGATCAGACGCCGAGAGCGCCGCTCAAGACGATCCACGAGGGACTCCTCCGTCCAGTCTCCGGCGTGGATCACTACTTCGGCGTCATGCGCGGCCTGCCACACCTCCGGCGGGAGGTCTCGTCCGCGCCCAGGAAGATGAGTGTCGGAGATCATCAGGATGCTCGTCATCGAATGCTCCCGGGTCGTGCCGCTGCGAAACAGCAGAACGACGCCGGCGAGCGCTGGCGTCGTTCTGCTGACATGTCGACAGCGTATGTGATTACTGCTGAAGCGCGACCTGGGCGTCGATCGTGATCGACACTTCCTCGCCGAGCGTGAGTCCGCCTGCCTCGACGGCGGCGTTCCAGCTCACGCCGAAGTCGTGTCGGTTGATCTTCGTGGAGAAGGATGCTCCGGCCACGGTCTGGCCGTACCCGTTGACGATGATGCCGCCGAACTCGCCGGCGAAGGTCACGGGCTTGGTGACACCGCGCATGGTGAGCTCGCCATCGAGGAGGAGCTTGTCGCCCGACTCACGTACTCCGGTCGAAACGAAATCGATCGTCGGGTACTCATCGACCTGGAAGAAGTCACTGGTGCGCAAGTGGTTGTCGCGGTCCTTCTGCTTCGTGTTGACCGAGGCGACATCGACGCTCGCGGTGAGCCTGGTGTCCATCGGGTTCTCGCCGGTGACTACGGTCACGTCGAACTTCTCGAAGGATCCACGAACCTTCGAGATTGCAAGGTGGCGAACGGAGAAGGTGACCTCGGAGTGTGCTGCGTCGAGGGCCCAGGTTCCGGCAACGTATCCGGGAATTGTTTCGGCGGTGATGGCCATGAAATTGATCCTTTGTTTGACGTGGTGCGGTGCGAAGCCGACCGCTCGAATCTATGCAAGCGCATCGAAGTGCGGGATATTCCCCGAAATGCTAACGGATGTGCAATCACGAGTACAGGCTCCGCCCGACTTCGCGAATTCCGACGCCACCACGTAGCGTTGAGGTATTCGCGACGCTGGGAATTCGTGCAACGAACCGACCGACTTCGAAAGGGCTTCGATCCCGAAAATGTCCTTCTCGACCCGCACTCGCTCCAGCGTTCGGCCGCAGGTGATGCGGCGATGGGTGGACAGGTTTGCGAGCTTTGGTGCGATCGGGGCAGTGGCATTCGCGGTGGACGTCGGGGTCTACAATCTCCTGCGCAGCACGCTTCTCGACGACAAGCCGATCGGAGCGAAGGTGCTGTCGGTTGCCGTCGCCACCCTCGTCGCTTGGATCGGGCACCGGCACGTCACCTTCCGGCGGGAGCGATCACGGCCGGTGGCCCGTGAAGCACTCCTGTTCGCGGTGATGAACGTCATCGGCCTGCTGATCGCCGCCGGATGCCTGTTCGTGTCGCATTACCTCCTCGGCTTCACTTCCAAGCTCGCCGACAACATTGCGGGCAATGGAGTAGGTCTCGTGCTCGGGATGACATTTCGATATCTGGCATACCACTTCGTCGTATTCCGCTCCGGCCCGACACCGGGAATCGACCGGGGACCCGTCGCCTCGCAGGGCGACTGCGAGGCGCGCTCGCCCGCGTGAGCATCTGGGGCGCTAGACGCCGATTTGCCGCCCGTGTGCGCGCGAACCGGAGGGGTTCGCGGGGCTGACGCGCGTGAATCGCCCACCGTTACGAATTCGTTACCAGTCTTCTCTCAGAAACATCGCGCAGTCTTATCTCCCGAGGGCGCTGTTACCACGCGATGTCCGGTGCGTTCACTCCGCCGGATTTCAGCGGCACGCTCTCATGCGTCTCTTCCTTGATAGCCCATGACGGTCGCGAGGGATGCATCTCTCATCCCAGCTCGTAGACGTGCTTATTGCCGCATGTCGCTGCGGCTTGATGGCGCTCATAGTCACAGATTGCTTCTTCCTTGCCATTTCATCGTTCCCTCCCGCGTGCCACCGTGGACATCGTCACCCCTGACGCGACCCGCCCCGTCCACCGAAGCGCCCCCGCCCATCGCACGACTCGTTCCGCTCTCGGCATGAAGCACGCGAGCCGAGGTCTCCTCGGGACCCTCGGCATGGCCTTCGCCTTGACGACATCCGTCTCACTCGTCATCCCCAACGCAGCTGCCATCGAAAACGTGATGACGACTGAGGCCGCGCCAGTCGCGCAGACCTTCGAGGTAACCGGCACTGTCGAGGCCGTTCCCATTGTCCGCGACGGGTACGGCGTCACCGCGCCGCCGCCGCCTCCGCCGCCGCCCGCCGTCCAGTGGCCGCTGTCTCCCTCGACCGTGATGAGCAGCGACTTCGGTCCGCGCAGTTGTGCCGGCTGCTCGAGTAACCATCAGGGCCTCGACCTCAATCCCGGTGGCGGGACGCCCATCGGGGCCATGGCCGCCGGCGTGGTGGCCAAGGCGAGTGCAGGGGCGAGCGGAGCATTTGGTGTTCACGTCGTGATCGAACACGTCATCGACGGACAAAAGGTCAACAGTCTCTATGCCCACATGCAGGCCGGCTCGATGCCGCTGGCGGTAGGCCAGACGGTCTCCGTAGGCCAGACGGTGGGTGCCGTCGGATGCACCGGAAGCTGCACGGGCGACCACCTGCACTTCGAGATTCACCCGGGCGGTGGCGCCCCAGTCGACCCCGCGGCCTGGCTGCGCTCGCGCGGCGTCTGACCTCGGGGCGTTCGCCCAGCGACTGGGAGTTAGTCTTCCCGCATGGGCAGGCTCGCGGACCGCTGGCGATCACATCTCCTCACCACGCTCTCCGGTAACGATGACGGACACCCGCACTGGGTCGGCAGGATCGCAGAGGGCAAGGACATCGGGTACTTCGGTCCCGATTCCGCCGCATGGGCGGTCCACGGCGGAGTGCCGACGATGGTCGCTGGCATTCGCGCCCTGCTCATGCAGACTCTCCATCCTGGAGCCATGGCGGGAGTGCACGACTGGTCACGCTACCGGGAGGATCCCCTCGGGAGGCTCTCCGGAACCATTCAGTGGCTTGTCACAGTGACGTTCGCCGACACCACTGTCGCACGACTCGAGTCTTCCCGCGTCGGCAGGTTTCACGAGCGGGTAGTCGGCACCTACCTGGATTCTCGGGGAGTCGAGCGGGCATACGCGGCCGGCGACCAGGAGTTGTTGTCATGGGTGCACGTCGTCTTCACCGACGCATTCCTCGCATGCGAGACGATCTGGGGCCGCGACATTCCCGGCGGCGCCGACGCCTATGTGCGCGAGTGGGCAAAGGCCGGCGAACTCATCGGTGTGCAGAACCCGCCCCGTTCGACTGCAGAACTGCGGCGTCAACTCGACGCCTTCCGCGATGCCGGCGTGCTGAAGAGTGACGAGCGAGTGGCTGAAGCGGTGCGATTCATTCGGAAACCCCCGCTCAGGCCCTCGATGATGCCGGCCTACCGGATCATGTTCGCGGGAGCAGTCGCCTCGATTCCACCTAACTATCGGGCGATGCTCGGTCTGAAGCGTTCGCCACTGCCGGCTATTTGGGCGACACGCGTCGTCCTCGATACGGTGCGCCTACTACTGGGCAGTTCTTCCACGTCCGAGGATGCTGCTCGCTCGAGAATCGCCCGCCTGAACGGAGCGGACGCCCGCGTCGCGTACCCAGACGGTGGTGGCTCGTAGAATTGGAACGGGTATGAGGGGTCGTGGCGGCGGCCTCCAGAGAAGCGGGCTGGGATGAGCAGGCAGGATGGCAGCGATCGGCAGGTGAGCGCCGATTCCGTCGACAGCTCGAGCGCCACGATCCTGCACGTCGATCTCGATGCGTTCTTTGCGTCGGTGGAACTGCTCGATCGCCCGGAGCTCGCCGACAAGCCGGTGGTCGTCGCGGGGCGGTCAGCGAGGTCGGTCGTCACCGCCGCAAACTACCCCGCCCGCAAGTTCGGTGTGCGCTCCGCCATCCCGTTGTCGCAAGCGCTGCGGCTGTGTCCGCAGGCCGTCGTCCTCGAGCCCCACCACGAGAAGTACGGCGAATACTCCAGACGCGTGATGGCGATCTTCGACGACGTCACCCCCCTCGTCGAGCGCCTCGGCATCGACGAAGCGTTTCTCGACGTGGCCGGGGCACGGAACCTTCTCGGCAACCCCGCCGAGATTGGTCAGCTGATTCGACGACGGGTGCAGGAGGAGACGCGTCTCACGTGTTCGGTGGGCGCGGCCTCCGTCAAGTTCGTCGCGAAACTCGCCTCCGGCAGAGCCAAGCCCGATGGACTGCTCGTGATACCCCACGACGAAACCTTGGCCTTTCTGCATCCGCTCCCCGTCGGGGCGCTCTGGGGAGTCGGTGCGACGACCGAGCAGGCGCTCACCAGCCGAGGCCTTCACACCGTCGGTGACGTCGCAGGCAGTCCCGTCGCCTCTCTCCAGCGTGCGGTGGGGGACGCAGCGGGCCGGAAACTGCACCAGCTCGCAAACGGAATCGATCCTCGGGCAGTGACGCCGGACAGGAAGGAGAAGAGCGTCGGGCATGAAGTGACGTTCGAGGTGGACATCACCGATGCCGAGTTGTTGCGTCGAGAGTTGCTGCGTCAAGCCGACGCCGTCGCCGTGCGTCTTCGCCACGGGGGCTGGGTGGGGCGCACGGTTGTGTTGAAGCTCCGCTATTCAGACTTCACGACCATCACCCGCTCCCGGACCCTCGCCGAGCCGACCGATCTCGGACGCCGCATCTACGACGAGGTGAGGGCTATATACGAAGCTCTCGGCGCCCACGCCCACGTGCGGCTCATCGGAGTTCGCGTCGAGCAGCTGTCGCGCGGCGACGACCAACGGCTGTCACTGTGGGATGAGGATGGCGGCTGGCGGGATGCCGAGCGCACCATCGACGGTGTCGCGGAGAGGTTCGGGCGTGCCGCGTTGAGGCCGGCCTCCCTGCTTGGCGAAAGGCCGCACTCACGCCGTGACGATCGCGGCACTGCGGCCGGGGAGCGTGACGCCGACCGATGAGACGGCGACCGCGACATCCGTGGCAAGCAGGAGCATGCAGTCGGGAGGCAGCGACGTGCGTGAGGAGCCGAGCGTGACCGGTTCCGACCCGAAGTTGATCGCGATCGACGTTGATCCGCGGTGCAGGAGGAACCAGCGCGCAGCTTCGTCTTCGCGATACTCGCAACTCGTGCGGAAGAGACGCGGATCGGTCAGATCCGGTACGGCCCGTCTCAGACGTGCAAGGTCCTGGTAGAGGGTGAGCAGGCGGGAGTGCACGCCTTGAGATGCCTCGTCCCAGTCCAGCTTCGAGTTCGTGAAGGTCGCCGGCTCCTGCGGGTCGGGCACGACGGCCGGGTCCCACCCCATCTTCTCGAACTCTCTGATGCGGCCCTCCGCGGTTGCCTTGCCTAGTTCCGGCTCCGGATGCGAGGTGAAGAACTGCCACGGCGTGGACGCACCCCACTCCTCGCCCATGAACAGCATCGGTGTGAACGGCCCGGCGAGAGTCAGCACGGCGGCAATCGCGAGCTGCCCGTAGTCGAGCGTCGCCGTCAGACGATCACCGATCGCTCGGTTGCCGACCTGATCGTGGTTCTGGTTCGCGACGACGAGTCGCCAGGAGTTCGTCGCTTCGATGTCGAGCGGCTTGCCGTGGATGCGCTCCCGGAAGGACGAGTAAGTTCCGTCATGGAAAAACCCCTTCTCGAGCACCTTCTTCAGAGCGTCGAGGTGCTCGAAGTCGGCGTAGTACCCGGTCGTCTCGCCGGTCAGCGCGACGTGCACGGCGTGGTGGAAGTCGTCGCTCCACTGGCCGGCGAGGCCGTGCCCCCGCGCCTCGCGCGGGAGGATCATTACGGGATCATTGAGGTCCGATTCCGCGATGAGGCTTAGCGGGCGTCCGAGGTGCGCGGAGAGAGCGTCGGTCTCCTCCGCCATCTCCTTCAAGATGTGCTTCGGTGAGGTGTCGACGAGTGCGTGCACGGCGTCGAGCCGCAGCCCGTCCACGTGATAGTCACGCATCCACATCGTCGCATTGTCGAGAATGAAGCGGCGCACCTCGGGAGAGTCGAGATTCACCGAAGCGCCCCACGTGTTCGCGCTCGCCTCATGCAGGTACGGCCCGAACCGGGGCAGGTAATTGCCGCTGGGTCCCAAATGGTTGTAAACGACGTCCTGGATGACAGCGAGCCCGCGGGCGTGGCACTCGTCCACAAAGCGCTGGTACGCCTGCGGTCCGCCGTAGCTCTCGTCGACCGCGTACCAGAGGACACCGTCGTAGCCCCAGTTGTGGGTGCCGTTGAACCCGTTGACCGGCAGTAGCTCGACGAAATCTACGCCGAGTTCGACGAGGTGATCGAGCTTCTCGATGGCGGAATCGAGCGTGCCGGCCGACGTGAACGTCCCGAGGTGCAACTCGTAGATGATGCCGCCGGCGAGGGGACGCCCGGTCCACGCGTCATCCGTCCACACGAACGCTGAGGCGTCGAAGACCCGGGAGAGCGAGTGTACGCCGGCGGGCTGCCAGCGTGAGCGGGGGTCTGGCAGCGGCGTCTCGTCGTCGTCCAGAAGGAAGCCGTAGTCCGCGCCGACGACGCCGAGCTCGGCCGACCACCATCCGTCGGCTGACACGGACATTGGATGCTTCGTGCCGTCGAGAAGCAGAGTCACCCTGGCCGCGAGGGGCGCCCACACCTCGTAGTTCACGGCGTCACCTCGCCGGTCACCCGCAGCCGGTCGCTCGGCACTAGCAGAGCGACGGGGTAGTGGTCGAGAACGCTCCTGAGCAACATATCTCCTCCATCGAATTCACGTCCGGTAATCACGTCCACGACCGGCCGACCGGCGAGCATGATCGTGGTGTCCTGCCAACCACCGGCTGCCTCGAGCCCGACCGGCAACCGCGTGGCGACGGTGACGGCGTCACCGCGGTCGAATACGACGGCGTGCCCCGCGGCCGGGCCGAACGCCTCCAGCGGCGCATAGCGGCTGAACAGCTCGGGTTGGTCGCGCCGGAGCCTCAGCGCCTTCGCGGTCACGAGCAGCTTCGCCGCACCGGACTCGTCGATCTCCGGCAGCGCCCCGGCGTCTATCGCGGCGAGGTAGGACCTCCGCAGGTCGAAGTCGACGGGGCGCCGGTTGTCGGGATCGACGAGTGACCTCTCCCACAGTTCGCTGCCCTGGTACACATCCGGCACACCAGGGGCGGTCAGCTGGATGAGCTTCGCCGAAAGCGAATTGCTCCAGCCCGGCCGCGTGATTCTGGCCAGCAGGTTGTCGAGGAGGTCGCTAACGCGCGGATCGTCGAAGGCGCTGTCGACGAGCTGATGCATCCGATCTTCGAAGTCCCTTGAAGGCGCGGTCCACGTGGTGGAGTCGCCGGCCTCGCGCGCCGCCTTCTCTGCGTACGCGTGCAGGCGCTCCCGGGAAGCGGGCCATGCCCCGATGATCGCCTGCCAGAGCAATTGCTCCAGCGGCCCGTCGAAGAGCGGCGCCGCCTCACGCAATGCGTGCAGCGTCGCCTCCCATTCCAGCGGGATCTCGGCGAGCACGTTGATGCGCGCGCGCACGTCCTCTCCTCGCTTGGTGTCGTGCGTCGACAGGGTGGTCATCGAAGCAGGAAACGTCGCCTGGCGCGATTGCTGACGACGGTGGAACTCCGCCACGTCGATCGAGAACTCCGCAGGATCGGCGCCGACCTCGGTGAGCGAACCGAGCCGGGTGTAGCGGTAGAACGCGGTGTCCTCTACGCCTTTCGCCATCACCATGCCGGAGGTCTGCTGGAAGCGGACCGCAGCCGGATGACCAGGGCTCGACAGCTCCGGAACGAGCGCCTCGATCGTGTCAGCGAGGTCGGGACGATGCTCCCGGGCGAGGCCGGCCGCCTCGTGCAGGTGCTCGATTCCGAGCGGAAGGTAGGAACGGTAGACGGGAAAGCAGGCGAGCAGTTCGGCAAGTGCGTCGGCGGTAGGGGAGATTTCCGCTCCCTCGTCAGCGATGACTTGCGGTACGGTCAGGCCGAGGTCGCGCTCGAGCCGCAGCACCTCTGAGCGCAGGATGCCGTCTGCGATGCTCCGCTTGGTCTGATGGATGAGCTCGCTCCAGGGGACAAGCCCTGTGTTGCTCCGCAGGCGCGAGTCGAGCGCGTCCAGGGCGGCGCGCCCGTTCGGATCGACGAGCAGCCTGTCGATGTCGGCGAGCGCGTCGTAGCCGGTCGTGCCGGCCGTCGCCCAGGAGGCAGGCAACTGCTCGTCGCCCTCGAGGATCTTCTCCACAAGTACATAGGTGCCGCCGGTCGCCGCGGTCAGCGCGTCGAGGTACCCGCCTGGGTCGGCGAGCCCGTCCGGATGATCCACTCGCAGGCCGTCGGCGAGGCCCTCTGTGAACCAGCGCACGATCTCCACATGCGACTCGTCGAACACCCACGGGGTTTCGACGCGGATGCCGGCGAGGGAATTGACCGCGAAGAAGCGCCGGTAGTTGAGCTCGGCATCGGCCAGGCGCCAGTTCATCAGTTGGTAGTTCTGCCGCGAATGCACCTCGGCGGGCGATGCCCCGTCGTCGGCGGTTCCCGGCGCGATCGGGTAGCGGTTGTCGAAGTACCGCAGTTCGCCGTTTTCCACGGTGAACTGCGGTTCATCCTCGTCGCCGAGCACCGGGATGCGCACCTTTCCGGCACCGAACTCCCAGTCGACGTCGAAGGCGTCGGCATAGCGGGAGGTGCGGCCGTGGGTCAGCAGGTCCCACCACCACACGCTCTGCGCGGGTGTCGCTACCCCCACATGGTTCGGGACGATGTCGATGAGGATGCCGAGCCCGAGTTCCCGCGCGGCCGCGGCCGCGGCAGCCAGTCCCTCCGCGCCCCCGCGTGCCGGGTCGATCTGGGAATGGTCGGTCACGTCGTAGCCGTGGTCCGACCCCTCCTCCGCCTTGAGCAGGGGGGAGAAGTAGAGCCAGTCCGCCCCGAGATCGTGAACGTACTTCGCTGTCGCCGCCGCCTGATGCAGGTCGAAGGACTGCCGGATCTGCAGGCGGTAGGTGGAGATCGGGACGCGCATTACAGCGACCGTGGCGCGCCCGCGGCGGCGGAGGCTGCCCCTTGCGCCTGCGATCCGGCGAGCGATGCGAGCGACGCGGCGACCGAGTGGTCCGGCTCTACTTCCGGTTGGGTGAACGCCCTGAGCACGACGAGCGCCTTGGCCTCGACCGAGATCACAAGTCCGGCTTTCACGTGGGCGGTGTCGGCGCTTACACCGGCGGTATCGACGACAATCTCCCATTCAGGCGAATACTCCTCGGTCGGAAGGGTGAAGTCGACCGGCTCGTCGTGAGCGTTGAACCACAGCAGGAAGTTGCGGTCGGTGATGCGTTCACCGCGTGCGTCGCGCCCGCGGATGCCGTTTCCGTTGAGGAACACCCCGATGGCACGGCCGAAACCTGTGTCCCAGTCTTCCGGTGCCATTTCCTTGCCTTCGGGTGCCAGCCACACGATGTCGGGAAGAGGCTCGCCTTCGCCACGTCGAACGGGGCGCCCGTCGAAAAACCGTACTCGCCGAAAGGTGGGGTGCTCCCGCCGCAGCCGCGTGATGGCTGCGACGAATTCGGTAAGCGGCCCATCGGCGCGGTCCCAGTGCACCCAGGAGATCTCGGAGTCCTGCGCATAGGTGTTGTTGTTGCCCTGCTGCGTTCGCCCGAGTTCGTCGCCGTGAAGCAGCATGGGAATGCCCTGAGAAAGCAGCAGCGTGGCGAGAAAGTTCCGCTGCTGCCGTGCCCGGAGGGTCAGGATGGCAGGATCGTCGGTGGGACCTTCCACTCCGGAGTTCCAGGACCGGTTGTGTGATTCGCCATCATTGTTGTCCTCACCATTGGCTTCGTTGTGCTTCTCGTTGTACGAGACGAGGTCCGCGATCGTGAAACCGTCGTGCGCCGTGACGAAGTTGATCGATGCGACGGGGCGACGCCCGTCCTGCTCGTAGAGGTCCGCGGAGCCCGTGAAACGCGACGCGAACTCCCCGAGCGTCGAAGGCTCTCCCCTCCAGAAGTCGCGCACGGTGTCGCGGTACTTGCCGTTCCACTCGGTCCACTGCGGCGGGAAGTTGCCCACCTGGTAGCCACCGGGCCCGACATCCCACGGCTCCGCAATGAGTTTCACCTGGGACACGACGGGATCCTGCTGCACGAGCTCGAAGAAGGTCGACAACTTGTCGACGTCGTAGAACTCGCGTGCGAGAGTCGAGGCGAGGTCGAAGCGGAACCCGTCGACGTGCATCTCCGTAACCCAGTAGCGAAGCGAATCCATGATCAGCTGCAGGGAGTGCGGGTGACGCACATTCAAAGAGTTGCCCGTGCCGGTGTAGTCCATGTAGTACTGCTGGTCGTCCTCGACGAGGCGGTAGTAGGCCTCGTTGTCGATGCCCTTGAAGCTCAGCGTCGGTCCGAGGTGGTTGCCCTCCGCTGTGTGGTTGTAGACGACGTCAAGGATGACCTCGATCCCCACGTCGTGCATTGCGCGAACCATGCCCTTGAACTCCTGCACCTGTTGACCGTCGTCGCCGGTCGAGGAGTATCCGTTGTGCGGGGCGAAGAACCCGATGGTGTTGTAACCCCAGTAGTTGCGCAGCCCCTTCTCGAGCAGGGTCGCGTCCTGCACGAATTGGTGCACGGGCATGAGTTCGATTGCCGTGGCACCGATGCGCAGGAGGTGTTCGATCACGGCACGGTGGGCGAGACCCGCATACGTCCCACGGAGCTCTGCGGGAATGTCGGGGTGCAACTGGGTGAGCCCCTTCACATGGGCCTCGTAGATGACGGTCTCGGCGTAAGGAATGCGGGGCGGTCGATCTCCCGCCCAATCGAAGAAGGGGTTCACCACAACGCTGAGCATCACGTGACCGGCTGAATCATCGTTGTTCTCCGACAACGGGTCGCCGAAGTTGTAGGAGAAGAGTGACGGATCCCAGTCGAAATCGCCGCACGTCGCCTTGGCGTAGGGGTCGAGCAGGACCTTGTTCGGGTTTGCTCGCTTGCCCGACTTGGGATCGTACGGGCCGTGCACGCGGTATCCGTAGCGCTGGCCCGGCTGGAGCTGCGGGAGGTAGCAATGCCAGACGTACGCGTCGACCTCATGCAACTGAATGCGTGTCTCGACGCCTTCCTCGTCGAACAGGCACAACTCCACCTTCTCGGCGGACTCGCTGAACAGAGCGAAATTCGTTCCGCTCCCGTCGAAGGTAGCTCCGAGCGGGTAAGCCGATCCGGGCCAGGTTTCCATGCAACTCCTCATAGACGGCGGAGTTCTACCGTAACCCGCAACGCCGTGGCCACCTTCGTTTGTCGAAAACGCTTGACATGCGCGTCCGCCCTTCCTACTTCTCTACCTACTCCTTCCCTCCCGACCTACACCGTCCGCTCGACGAACGGCCAGTCGAACATCACCCGTCGACAGGTGCATCTGAGCACGACGTGGCCGAGCGCGACCAGCTCATCGTCCTCGCGACGGTCGCTCTCGAAGGCTTCGACGAGAGCCTGGTACGTGCGCCCGTCAATCTCGACGATCAGTCGTCGCCCGATCCGCATTGTCCACGCCGCGGATGCCCGCAGACCTCACCTGTTGGAGCACCGGGAGCCCAAGCCTCTCGCATCGTTGACGCGCGACCGATTCGGGACCGCAGTCTCCTGGTCCGAGCCGGCCACCACCTCCCGAATGATGCGCGCGGCGAGCGGCGTCCCGCCAGGTGCGTTCGGAGCCCGCGTGAGGCCCCGACCAGTGACCCCCGCGCAACCAGTCGATTCCTGGTCGCGATGTTTCCGAGGCGACGGCAACCAGGCGCGACCGAGTGCAGGTGTTCCTGGGTTGCGCAAGGAAAGAGAAGGCGGGGGAGGGGAAGCCGCAGGCGGGGGCGGATGGAGGCGGCGTAGACTGGAGCGCGAACACGGGAGTCCGGTGAGCCGGGCTGAGAGGAAGCTTCTCCAAGCTTCGACCGTCGAACCTGATCTGGATCATGCCAGCGCAGGGAGGCATCTCTTCTAACCCGTGCCCTCTTTTCCTCACCGAAGGGCACGAATCGTGACCACCACCGCACCCTCCTCCACCGCCCGGCGCTCCCGCTATCGCTGGCGGGTCGTCGACATCGTCGTGGCCGCCGTGCTCGGCGTCGCCGCCGGCCTGGTGTTCCTCGCCTGGAACCTCGGCTACCAGGTTCCCGGCTCCTTCCTGCAAGCGGCCCTGCCCGGGCTGCAGGGTCTCGTCAACGGCGTCTGGCTGTTCGCCGGCGTGCTCGGCGGGATCATCATCCGCAAGCCCGGGGCGGCTCTGTTCACCGAGGTGGTCGCCGCGGTCGTCTCGGCCCTCGTCGGCAATGTCTGGGGCGGCTTCCTCACCATCGAGGCGGGCATCGTGCAGGGCCTCGGCGCGGAGATCGTGCTCGCGCTGTTCCTCTACTCCCGCTGGACGCCGACCGTCGCCGTCCTCGCGGGAGCGGCGGCCGGGCTCTTCAACGGGGTCAACGACCTCGTGCTCTGGTACGCGGGAGCAGACGTCCCCTTCGGCGTCGTCTATGTGCTCAGCTCCGTGCTGTCCGGCGCCGTGATCGCCGGGCTGCTGTCGTGGCTGCTCGCCCGCGCGATCGCGCGGACCGGTGCGCTGTCGCGGTTCGCCTCCGGCCGCGAGTCGACGGCCAGGGTCTGACCCGCCGGCCGATGGCGAGCACGGTTCCCGCGGCGGTCGTCGCCCGCGGGTGGGGCTGGCGGCACGCCGGACGGCGCGACTTCGCCGTCCGCGGGCTGGACCTCGCCATCGCGCCGGGGGAGCGGGTGCTGCTGCTCGGTGCGTCCGGCGCGGGCAAGTCGACCCTGCTCCAAGGCATCGCCGGCCTCCTCGGCGGCGAGGACGAGGGCGAGGAGGAGGGCAGTCTGCTCCTCGACGGACGGCCGGCGACAGGGCAGCGTGGTCGTGCAGGCCTCGTCCTGCAGGATCCGGAGGCCGGCATCGTGCTCGCCCGGGTCGGCGACGACGTCGCGTTCGGCTGCGAGAACCTCGGCGTGCCGCCGGGGGAGATCTGGCCTCGGGTCGGAGAGGCACTCGACGGCGTCGGGCTCCGGCTCCCGCTCGACGCAGCGACCTCGACGCTGTCAGGCGGGCAGAAGCAGCGGCTCGCGCTCGCCGGGGTGCTCGCCATGCGCCCCGGCATCGTGCTGCTCGACGAGCCCACCGCCAATCTGGACCCGGTCGGCGTTCGGGAGGTCCGGGAGGCCGTCGAACGCCTCCTCGACCGGACGGGCGCCACCCTCGTCGTCGTCGAGCACCGGACGGCGGTGTGGGCGGACCTCGTGGACCGCGTCGTCGTACTCGCTCCCGGTGGCGGCGTGGCGGCCGCGGGCCCGCCGAGCCTGCTGCAGCGGGATGCCGACCGGCTCGCCGCGGACGGGGTCTGGATCCCCGGCCGGGCCATCGACCTCCCCACGTGGCATCCCACGCCGGGCGGTCCGCTCCTGACCGGCGAGGAGCTGACCGTCGGCCGAGGAGGTGCCGCTCTCGCCGAGGTGGGACGGATCGGGGTGCGCGAATCCAGCGCGCTCGCCGTGACCGGACCGAACGGGGCGGGGAAAACGACCCTCGGCCTCACTCTCGCCGGGCTGCTTCCGCCGGTCGGCGGCTCCCTCCGAGCGGGAGAGCGGTTGGCGGCGGGGCGCGGACCGGAGCCGATCCGCTGGCGCTCGCGAGATCTGCTCTCCCGCATCGGGACGGTGTTCCAGGAGCCGGAGCATCAGTTCCTGGCGGCCGACGTGGCGGCTGAGCTGGCCGTCGGACCGCGCGCACTCGGCCTGCCGCAGGGCGAGATCGACGCCCGGGTCGACGAGCTGCTGGAGCGGCTGGGTCTCGTCCGGCTCGCCGCCGCGAATCCCTTCACGCTGTCCGGAGGCGAGAAGCGACGCCTGTCGGTGGGAACGGCGCTCGCGACCCGGCCCGCGGTCCTGGTGCTCGACGAGCCCACCTTCGGCCAGGACGCCCGCACCTGGCGTGAGCTGGTGCTGCTGCTGCGCTCCCTCGTGGACGACGGAACCGGCGTGGTGGCGGTCACGCACGATGAGGCCTTCGCGGAGGCGCTCGCCACCGCGACGCTCGCCCTCCCGTCGCGGACGGTGGCGGTGCCGGCATGACCGCCGTCGCCCAGCGGCCCGTCGTCCGGGTCCCGGCGCGCGGATTCGCCGCCGCGAACCCGGTCGCCAAGCTCGGCGCGTCCGCCCTGCTCGCCGTCGCACTCGTGCTCTCGCTCGACTGGGTCTCCGCGTCGGTCGCGCTGGCGCTCGAGAGCGTGCTGCTGGCAGCATGCGGCGTCCCCTGGCGCACCCTCTGGATCCGCACCCTGCCGATCTGGGCGGCCGCCCCGTTCGCCGGTCTCACCGTCCTGCTGTACGGGCGCCCGGAGGGCAGGGTCTACGTCTCCTGGCTGCTCGTGCAGATCTCCGACGGCTCCGTCGAGCTCGCGATCGCCACAGTGCTGCGCGTGCTCGCGATCGGCCTGCCTTCCGTCGCGCTCTTCCTCACCGTGGACCCCACCGACCTCGCCGACGGCCTCGCGCAGCGCCTCAGGCTTCCGTCCCGCTTCGTGCTCGGGGCGCTCGGCGGGCTCCGGCTGGTGACCCTCTTCCAGGAGGACTGGCGGGCGCTCGAACTGGCCCGCCGGGCGCGCGGAGTTGCGGACACCGGCCGCGTGCGACGGTTCGCCGGGCAGGCCTTCGCCCTCCTGGTCCTCGCCATCCGCCGGGGCAGCACCCTGGCGACCGCCATGGAGGCGCGGGCGTTCGGTGCACCCGTGCGCCGCACCTGGGCGCGCGCATCGCGGTTCGGCGCCGTGGACGCGGTGCTGCTCGCCTCGAGCGGCCTCATCGGAGCGGTCGCGGTGGCGGCGTCGGTCGCCGCGGGCGAGTGGAACTTCGTCGGCGGTGGCTGAGGTGGCCTCTGCCGACACCGCAGGGCTCGGGCCCGCGGAGATGCTCGGCGAGCTGGAGCGTCGGGCACGGGCGAGCGCAGGCCGTCCGGTCGTACTGGTGGACGGCGGCTCCGGCTCCGGGAAGACGACGGTCGGTGCGGCGCTCGCGGCCGCGCTGGGGGCCACCCTCGTTCGGCTGGACGACATGTATCCGGGCTGGGACGGGCTGCAGCAGGCGAGCAGCGCGGTCGCGGCCGTGGTGCTCGCCCGGCACCGGGTGCCCCGCTGGGACTGGACGAGCAACCGGCCGAAAGACGTGCTGACGGTCGATCCCCGGCGGCCGCTGGTGGTCGAGGGGTCGGGTTCTCTCAGCGCGGCGAACCGCGCCATGGCGACCTTCGGAATCTGGATCGATCTGGCCGAGGACGAACGGAAGCGGCGTGCCCTGCAGCGGGACGGGGAGGCGTACGCCCTCCACTGGGAGCGCTGGGCGGCGCAGGAGCGCGCCTTCTTCGCACGTGAGCGGCCCGACCTGCTGGCCGACGTCCGCGTCGACGGCAGGCTCCTTCTCGAGTGAGAGATGCCCGCCCTCCTGCGCAGGCGGGGGCGCGGGGTCTAACGTGGAGAGGGCAATGGCATCTCCCTTCGTCTCCGTCACCGCCCTCCGCCGCGAGCTCTCCGGGGCGACGCCTCCCGCCGTGCTCGACGCGTCACTCGTGCTGCACCCGCCCCGCGAGGACGGTGACTATCGCAGGGAGAGCGGCTACCCCAAGTGGCTGGCCGGCCACATCCCCGCCTCCCGGCACGTGGACATGGCGCGGGACTTCAGCGATCCGACGGCGCCACTCAGCTTCACGCACCCCGAGGCGCAGGTCGTCGCGGACCGGCTCGCCGCACTCGGCATCGCCGCGGACCGCAGGGTGGTCGTCTACGACGGCACCGGCATGATGTTCGCCTCGCGGCTCTGGTACCTCCTCCGCTGGATCGGCATGGACGTGCGCGTCCTCGACGGCGGCTTCGCCGGCTGGAAGCGGTCGGGGGCAGCGGTCGCGTCCGGCGAGGAGGCGCCGCCGGTGCCCGTGCCGACCTGGACGCCCAGCTCTCCTCGGGAGGCGTGGGTCACCAAGGAGGACCTGCTGGCTCGCACCCAGCGGGACTGGCGCCCGCTGGTGTGCACGCTGCCTGCGAGCGGCTACTCCGGGGCGGACCCGACGCGCCACACCCGGCGCGGCCACATCCCCGGCAGCGTCAACGTCTCCAGCCGCGACCTCTTCGCGCCCGACGGCACCGTCCGCGGCGCCCGCGAGATCAAGGCCGCGTACGTCGGCCAGGGGATCACCGGCCACGAGGAGGTGCTGCTCTACTGCGGCGCCGGGATCTCCGCCGCGGCGGGAGCACTCACCCTCGCCGAGCTCGGCGTTTCCGAGGTGCGGATCTACGACGGCTCCCTCGAGGAATGGTCCGCCGTGCCGGCCCTGCCGCTCGAGTACGGAGCCTGAGACCCCGAGGCCCCGCCGTCGCCCGGCGGCAGGTGTCCTAGGCTGGTCGGCGGTCTCGGGCCCCCGCCCGCACCTCCGCGAGCAGCGTTCGACCCGCAGGGAAGCACATGTACAGAACCACCACCGCCTCCGCGCTCCGCCGATCGGACGCCGGCTCCGAGGTGACCCTCGCCGGCTGGGTCGCCCGCATCCGCAACCACGGCGGGGTGGCGTTCCTCGACCTGCGCGACTCCTCCGGCGTCGCTCAGGTCACCCTTCGTGACGCGCAGGTCGCCGCGGCCGAGGACCTTCGGGTGGAGTCGTGTGTGACCGTCACCGGCCTCGTCCGCGAGCGGCCGGCCGGCAACGTCAACGCGGCCATCGCCTCCGGCGAGGTGGAGCTCGAGGCGACCGCCGTGACGGTCCTGGCAGCGAGCGACGTGCTGCCCTTCCAGCTGGACGACGAGCCCGGCGAGGAGACCCGCCTGGCCTACCGCTACCTCGATCTCCGCCGGGAGGCGGCCGCGTACCCCCTCAAGCTGCGCTCCAAGGTGTCCGCTGCGGTTCGGTCGGTGCTCGTGGACAGGGACTTCGTGGAGGTGGAGACCCCCACGCTCACCCGCTCCACGCCCGAGGGAGCGCGCGACTTCCTCGTGCCGGCGCGCCTCAAGCCGGGGACGTTCTACGCACTGCCGCAGAGCCCCCAGCTGTTCAAGCAGCTGCTGATGGTCGGCGGCTTCGAGCGCTACTTCCAGATCGCCCGCTGCTATCGGGACGAGGACTTCCGGGCGGACCGCCAGCCCGAGTTCACCCAGCTCGACATCGAGATGAGCTTCGTCGAGCAGGCCGACATCATTGAGCTGATGGAGGGCATCCTCACGAAGATGTGGGCCCTCGTCGGCTACGACATCCCGACCCCGATCCCGCACATGACGTACGCCGACGCGATGCGTCGGTTCGGCTCCGACAAGCCCGACCTGCGGA